>NZ_CP097121.1:745676-1491353 GCF_024029675.1 Fructilactobacillus carniphilus
TTATCAACCTCTCGCTTTAGCTGTTGGGTAGAGTCTGCCATTGTAACTGGAGCACCCAGCAAGATACTAGCTACCATCCCTGAAACAGTAGCAGTTCCTGCAACTAACCATTGCTTACCGGCTTTATACATCCGATACCTTGTTCTTTTGTTGGTATCGAAAAGTGATTCAAAACGGCGTTGGTTAAATTTCTTCATTCTCCCTACTCTGCCTTTCCTATAAAATATTGGATACCATGGACTCTAAAAAAAGTCATAATACAGAAATAATTACCGTAAAAATCGGATAACAATTTCTATCTAATTCTCTTCTAAAAATCCATTTGTGTACAGATTATCACACTAAAAAAATGTTTTATCAACACAAAGGCTTCACTTTTTCACATGAATATAATGTTATAAAATATAACATGCCAATTTTATGGTTGGGTATGTGATTGGTATGAAGTTAGGGATGTCAGAAGATTAAAATCTTTAATATTTTGGTACATAAAACGCATTGAAAAGTCAATAATCCTTAAAATATATAAAAAAATAAGCCTTACTGACTAATTAAAGTCAGTGAGGCTTATTTGATCTTTTCATAGTAAAGAGGCGTATCCCAACTACGGTTATTTACCATAACATCAAAATAAATTTTACCCAATTATGTTAACTTGCATTGAAAGTCACATGGTAACAAATAAAATTATCTAAACTTGCTGTTCTACCCTATTTCTTACTACGTTTACGACGCTTAATCCCCAATCCGGCCAAAGCCATGATTGCAAATCCAGCAACTACCAGGCTCTTGGTGGTATCACCTGTTTGTGGTAACACCTGCTGTTTAGCCTTGTGCTCACTCTGAGTAACAAAGTTTGTGGCACTGGCTACAGAACTAGAATTACTCATCGAAGCCGAGTTGGAATTCACAGCTGAAGTTAAGCTACCCGCACTAGTTTCAGTCATTGAATTAGAAGTTAATTGACTTGTAGTGGTACTTGCAGACCGACTTTCCAAAGATGACAAACTCATCGAGTTACTTTCAACGTCAACCATCGATTTACTATCACTCGTTGAAATTAACACTGAGGAAGATTGACTGATAGATGTCGAAAGACTAGCTGAAGTACTGCCAGAGTTTGAATGACGATCAGCAGTTGATTGTGATACATCCCTAGATGTTAAATCACTTGCTGAATCCGATTGAGAAATCGAAGCGCTCAGCGAAGTTGATTCAGAAACTGACTTACTTATTGAATTACTCAACGAAGCAACCGCACTATCTGATTCAGAAGAACTGTTTGAAGTACTTACTGAAGTAGACGCACTCATCGAACTACTTTCAGCATCAACCATCGAATCAACGACACTTGTCGAGGTTGAAAAACTCATGGAGCCACTCAACGAAGTCGATGTTGATTGACTGACAGCGTTAGACATTGCTCCAGAGAGACTGTCAGCTGCCGAGGCACTGATTGACATGCTCTGTGAAGTTAAATTCGAAATCGAATTACTTATGGATTCAAAGATTGATTGAACCTCTGACGTCGAAGCTGATGCAGAAGCACTTGCTGATTTGGAAGCGCTAATGGAGTTGCTTTCAGAAACCAATTCCGAAAGTGATTCGCTAGCAGAAGCTGATAAGGACTTACTTGTGGAGTCACTCATTGAAACAGCAGTACTATCACTCATTGAAACAGCAGTACTATCACTCATCGAACTGGACTTACTATTAGAAGATGATGCAGATGTCGACAAACTGGCTGAGCCTGATTGCGAAATTGAAGTGCTCATCGAATCCCCTATTGACGTTGAAGTAGAACTACTTTCTGAAGTTGAAGTACTTTCGGAGTCGGAAATACTCATCGAGTCGTTGATGGACGTCGATGTGGACTGGCTATCTAAGATAGATTCTAATTTTGAAGTGCTTTCGGATACCGATGTACTAGTTGATGACGACTGTGAACCTGAGATGCTCATTGAGTCGCTAACAGACACTGAGGCACTTAACGATTCTGCTTTCCTCATTGAGTCATCTTCAGAAATCAACTTCGACATTGATTCACTAATGGAGTCGGATAACGACTTGCTAGTTGAACCACTAATAGAAGTTGATTCACTTGCTGAAGTTAATCCCGAATTGCGATCAGAAACGGACATTGATTCAGAATCGCTGTCCGATACCGAGACACTCGTTGATACTGACTGCGAGTCTGAAGTACTGGTCGAATCAACCAGTGACGTTGAAACCGATTGACTTCCAGATGTTGAAATTGATGTAATCACAGACGTAAGCTTCGAACTCAGTTCACTACCATGGACCGAAACAGACGTACTTGCAGACGCATTCTTCGATTCAGATTCACTGATTGAATCAGCTACTGACGTCGAAGTTGATTGACTAGCATCGATTGACAGTGAGGTTGAGATGCTATCAACCACCAATGCACTTGCAGACGTTGAGACGCTCATAGAAGCTGAGGATGATCCAGAAATAGATGTGCTGTTTGATCCGGACGTACTTACTGAGTTCGAAGTGCTGCTTGAAGTTGAAGCAGACTGTGAGGTAACCGAACTATCAGAGGTTGAGGTTGAAACAGAATCTCTCAATGAGGTTAACTTCGAGTTCAATTCACTACCGAGAACTGATACAGACTCGGAAGCTGAAGCATCCTTACTCGTTGACAACGAAGCAGAATGTGATGCAATTCCAGATTCAAGTTCTGACAACGAGGCACTCTCAAAGTCATTGATGGACTTAGAAACCGAGTTGAAAATAGAATCAATCAACTGCGATTCACTGACCGAATTGGAAGTTGAAACTGATGCTGATTGACTACCAGAAACAGAATGTGAGTTAATTTGTGATTCTAACGTTGATGCTGACGTACTCAACGATCCGCTGACTGATGTCGATGCAGAATCAATTGCCGAGTTCAATTCAGAATCAGACTGACTGTCTGACAATGAAATTGAAACAGAATCGCTAACAGAAATTGAGCCACTGACTGAAGTTGAGCCAAAGATAGAAATTGACGTAGATAGCGATGAACTCACCGATACAGATGTAGACCTGCTCAATGATGTTGAAAGTGAGGCACTTAAGGATTGCGAACCAAAAGCACTAGCTGATGCAGACCCCTGCTTTGATGCTGAAGCACTAACAGAACTACTTAATGACATCGATACAGAAGTACTTTCTGATACTGAGGTTGAGTGCGAATCTAATTGTGATTCTAACGTTGATTCGGATGCGCTCAATGAACCACTAACTGAGGTTGAAGCGGAATCAATTGCTGAATTTTCTTCAGAAACAGAAGTGCTATCTGACAATGATGTGCTCAGCAATGCAGATAAACTATTTGAAATTGAAGTAGACTTTGCTACTGATCCACTAACCGAAGTAGAGCCACTCAATGATGTTGAAGTAGATTTGCTCTCTGATGTTGACCGGAATACAGAATTGCTAACAGAAGTCTGCGTCGATTCAGACACTGATATTGATACAGATTCACTTAACGACTTCGAAACAGACGTGCTCTTCGACGTTGATTCACTCAACGATGAAGATTCAGAGTTCTTTGTTGATGCGCTTGCTGAATCACTGGCAGAAGTTGATGATGATTCAAATTCACTTAATGAAACCGAAGCGCTGTCTGAAACTGATCCACTCTTCGAAGTGGATCCACTAACTGACATTGAATTAGATACAGAAGCCGAGTGTGAATTAACTTGCGATTCAATTGTCGATTCTGAAATACTCTGTGAATCGTTTACTGAGGTTGAAGCCGAATCAATTGCTGAGTTTTCTTCGGAATCAGCTTTATTTACTGATAATGAGGCACTCAGAGATTCGGATTGAGAATCACTGGCAGAAATTGAACTAGATTCAGAGGCACTTAGTGAAATCGAAGCACTATCTGAAATTGACGTTGAAGCGCTAACAGAAGTTTGCGTAGACGCAGAATTTGATACTGATTGCGAAGTTGAACCGCTGTTTGACATTGAGTCAAGGACGGAAACTGAATGTGATTCTACTTCTGAAATCAAGATTGATTCGGATGCGCTTAATGAATCAGATAACGACTGCGATGCAGAAGCAACTATTGAGTTTGAGTCGGAAAGGCTTAAGGAAGTAGATCCACTCGTTGAAATTGAATTGCTTAAGGAAGTAGATCTGGAATTCTTCGTAGAGGCACTCGTTGAATTACTTTCATAAGTTGATTTAGATTTTGAAACACTCATGGATAGCGAGTTGCTTACTGAAAGTGATGTTGCTCCAGAATTACTCTTAGAGTCGGATGTACTTGCCGAATTAGATTCACTAGCGGAAACATGTTCTGACCCAGATAATGATTCGCTTAATGAACCTGAAGCAGACCCACTCATTGATTCTGATTCACTCGCAGATGCTTTCATCGAAGCACTTTCTGATTCCAATTTAGAAGTTGATGAAACAACTGAACTTGAATCTGATGCTAATGTTGAGCCACTTAATGATATCGAAGTGGATTTACTGTCAGACATTGACGTGGAACCACTGACTGACATTGAATCGGAGACAGAAGTTGAGTGTGAGTTTACCTCTGAAACTAATTTGGATTCAGATGCAATCAATGAAGCAGATAATGACTGCGATGCAGAATCAATTGCAGAGCTCAATTCGGAATCAGATTGACTAGTCGACAATGAATTGCTTACTGATAAGGACTGCGATGATGAGCCACTCGTTGAAGTAGACGTTGAGTTGGATTCACTAAGTGACTTAGAATCAGACTCACTCAACGAAGTCGATTCTGAATTTCCCTTTGAAGTGCTGGTTGAGTTGCTTTCATAAGTTGATTTAGATTCTGAACCGCTCAGTGATAATGAATTGCTTGCTGAAACAGAGCTAGAATCTGAACCAATAGCAGATGTGTGTGTGGAAATAGATTCTGAACCAGATAATGATTCACTAAGTGAAGTCGAGGCCGAATCACTTTCGTATTTGGAAGTGGATTCTGAACTATTTACTGAATTACTATCAGAAATTGACTTAGAAGTTGATGTAGAGCCAGATTCACTCGATGAAAGAGCTGTAGATTCAGATCCACTCAGCGATAACGAGTTGCTTGCTGAAAGTGATTTCGAAGTTGATTCACTGATAGAAGTCTTTGTCGAAGTACTTTCTGATGCCGATGTCGATACAACAACCGAACTTGAGTCAGATACAGACATCGAGTGTGAGTTAACTTCTGAACCTAATTTTGATACAGAAATGCTCAGTGAATCTGCCAACGATGTTGATACCGAGTCAATTGTTGAACTTAATTCAGAGCTAGACTTGCTTACTGATAATGAATCACTAATAGAGGTGCTTCCTGACGCAGAAGCTAATCCAGATACAGAATCACTTAATGATGTTGATACCAAATTACTCTGAGAACTTGATGAAATGGTTGAAGCTGAACTACTAGTTGAAGTGGATAATGACTCTGAACTACTTAATGATAAGGACTTTGAGGATGACCCACTTGTAGAAATCGAATCGATTAGTGAGACGGATGTTGATTCACTTGTCGAAGTGGAAAGACTATCTGACAATGATTTAGAAGCCGATTCACTCTTTGAGGTAGAAGTACTAATTGAAACAGAATCGCTGGTAGAACCATGTTCTGAATCAGATAATGATCCCCTTGATGAAGTAGATTCAGACTTCGAAACTGATGTAGAACCAGATGCACTCATTGATTGTGAGTCGCTCGTTGAAATCGATTGAGTTGTGCTTGTTGATGTAGATAGCGAATCTGAATCACTTAATGATTGTGATTTGCTTTCTGAAAGTGATTTGGAATTAGATTCACTGACAGAAGTTTGTGTAGAAGTACTTTCTGATTCAGATTTCGATGTCGATACAACAATTGAACTTGAGTCAGATGATGACGTTGATCCACTTAATGATGATGAATTAGATTTACTGTCTAATATTGACGCTGATCCGCTAATTGACAATGAGTCAGATACAGACATCGAGTGTGAATTTACCTCTGAATCTAATTTCGAGGAAGAAATACTTAATGAATCAATTGTTGAACTCAATTCAGAACTAGACTTACTTACTGATAACGAATCACTAGTAGAAGTGCTTTCTGATATGAAAGATGATCCAGATAAGGAATCGCTCATGGAACTAGATGCGCTAGTTGAATTTGAATCACTCGCTGAAGTAGACAATGACTCTGAACCACTTTTCGATAACGAGCTGCTTTCTGATACTGACTTAGATGCAGAAACACTTTGAGAAAGTGAGTCACTTGTCGAAGTTGATTCTGACTTAGACGTCGATCCACTAACTGACATTGAGTCACTTAATGACAATGACTTAGAACCAGATACACTCGTTGAAGTGGAATCACTGTTTGAAACATGTTCTGATCCAGACAATGATTCACTTAATGAAGTAGATGCCGACTTAGACGTTGAACCACTAGCTGATAAGGAATCAGATACTGACGTTGAACCTGATAACGAATGGCTTAAAGATTTCGATTCAGAATCACTCTGTGAAAGTGAGTCACTCGTTGAAATTGACTTAAATCCGCTTGCTGATACAGATGTCAAATTACTTACCGAAATCGACTTCGAACTTGATCCACTTACTGATGTTGAATTGCTAGTAGAAGTAGATAAGGATTCTGAAATACTCAAAGATAATGAGCCACTCTTAGAAATTGATTCACTCATCGAAGCTGAATCACTAATGGAAACATGTTCTGAACCTGATAATGATTCGCTTAGAGAAGTAGATGTCGAACCACTAGCTGATAATGACCCCAAACTACTTTGCGATAACGAGCTGCTATCTGACATTGACTTAGATGCAGAAGCACTCTGTGAAATAGAGTTGCTGATTGAAATGGACTCGGATTTACTTGCTGATGCAGATGTGGAATCACTTACAGAAGTAGATTGCGAATTAGATCCGCTCGTTGAAGTTGAATCACTAGTCAATGTAGATAGTGACTCTGAAATGCTCAATGATAATGATTCACTTAGGGATTGCGATTCTGAACTGCTCTTTGAATCGGATGCACTCATTGAAGAGGAATCACTGGTAGAAACATTTTCTGATCCAGATAATGATTCTATTAATGAAGTAGATGCCGACTTAGAAGTCGAACCACTAGTAGATACTGAATCACTAGCCGAAGTAGACAGTGACTCTGAACTACTTTGTGATAACGAGCTACTATCTGACAATGATTTAGATGCAGAAACGCTTTGAGAAAGTGAGTCACTCGTTGAAATTGACTTAAATCCGCTTGCTGATACAGATGTCGAATTACTTACAGAAGTAGATTGCAAATTAGATCCGCTCGTCGAAGTTGAATCACTGGTCGATGTAGATAATGATTCTGAACCACTCAATGATAACGAGTTGCTTTCTGAAACTGATTTAGAAGCCGACCCACTCTTCGATTCAGATGCACTCATTGAATCAGAATCACTGATAGAAACATGTTCTGAACCTGATAATGATTCGCTTAGAGAAGTAGATGTCGAACCACTAGCTGATAATGACCCTGAACTACTTTGCGATAACGAGTTACTTTCTGATACTGATTTTGATTCAGAAACATTCTGTGAAAGTGAGTCACTTGTTGAAATAGAATCAGATTTACTTGCTGATGCAGATGCGGAATCACTTATGGAAATTGATTTTGAACTGGATCCACTTGTAGATGCTGAATCGATCGTCGATGTAGATAATGAATCAGATACTGACGTTGAACCTGATAACGAATCGCTTAAAGATTTCGATTCAGAGGCACTTTGAGAAAGCGAGTCGCTCGTTGAAATTGACTTAGATCCACTTGCTGATGCAGATGTAGAGTCACTTACGGAAGCAGACTTTGAGTTAGATCCGCTCGTCGAAGTTGAATCACTGGTCGATGTAGATAATGATTCTGAAATACTCAAAGATAATGAGCCACTCTTCGAGCTAGATTCACTCATTGAAGTGGAATCACTATTAGAAACATGTTCTGAACCAGATAATGAATCGCTTAATGAAGTTGATAATGACTTCGAGTTCGAACCACTAACTGACAATGAGTCACTTAATGACAAGGACTTCGAACTAGACCCACTAGTAGATACTGAATCACTAGTAGAAGTAGACAGAGATTCTGAAACACTTTGTGATAACGAGCTGCTATCTGAAACTGACTTAAACTCACTTTCAGATACAGATAACGAATCACTTGTAGAAATCGATTGAGTTGTACTTGTTGACGTTGAACCACTAGTAGAAGTAGATAACGATTCTGAACTGCTCAATGACAGTGAGTTGCTCGTTGAAATTGACTTAGACTCACTTTCGGATACAGATGTCGAATTACTTGTAGAAATCGACTTCGAACTTGATCCACTTACTGATGTTGAAACACTGGTAGAAGTAGATAACGATTCTGAAACACTCAATGATAACGAGTCACTCGTTGAAATTGATTCAGATTCACTTGCTAATGTGGATATAGAGTCACTTACAGAAGTAGACTTCGAACTTGACCCGCTTACCGATGCTGAATCACTCGTAGACGTAGACAGACTGTCTGACAATGATTTCGCCGACGTACTTCCGGATGCTGACTTCGAACTAGATGAACTAATTGAAGTGGATAAGCTATCTGAAAACGACTTCGAAGCCGATAAACTAAGTGATTCAGACTTTGAACCACTCAATGATGATGACGTAGAGTCGCTTTCAGACGTTGATTTCGAAGCAGAACCACTTGTCGATGTCGATTCAGACAACGATTCACTTTCTGAAATCGATTTTGCCATACTTGCAACTTTACTAGTCGAAGTTGATTGACTATTTACATCCGATTGTGAAGTTGAAGCAACCTTAGAACTAGATGCACTTAATGAAGCACTATCGGATTCGGAAATACTCTTAGACTTACTATCTGACAGAGATTTTGAAGCAGAAACAGAAGTTACGACACTAGTAGATTCTGAATCAATCTTACTCTTTGAAACCGAGTTCGAATTACTTTGACTAGTTGAAGCCGATTGTGAATCTCTCGTACTATCTTCTGCATTGGAAATGCTCAAGGATGTGGAAATACTGTCATTCTTCGATTTGCTGGTTGAAGTAAAGTCAGATTTACTAGTTGAAGTACTGGCTGAGGCTGAAAATGAGTTGGATTGTAGAATCGAAGTAGATGTACTCCGAGATTGGGATCCAATGTCATCCGTCGTATCATCAGATTCACTGTTTGATGACGCAGATTTAGAAGCTGATGCTGAAATAATATCATCAGTGGATTGACTCTTCGAAGCTGAAGTTGAAGCACTCTGTTCAACAGATTTAGAAGCTGATGCACTAGCTGAATTATTACTGTTCCGTTCAGCAAGTGATGCACTGGCTGAATCTGATTGACTCCTCTCAGCGGATTGACTATCAATCGCTGAATTTAATGCACTGGTTGACACCGAACCAGAATCATAGTCTGAGTTGCCTGACAACGAGGCAGAAATTGAACCTGACAGACTGTGTCCAGTAGATTCACTGGTAGAGGTTGATTTGGCAGCTGAAACAGATTCAGAGTTTAATGCTGATTTTGATGCCATGCTGGCAGATTCAGATTTAGAAACACTATTTTGCGCACTTAAAGAGCTGTAATAACTTTGCAAACTATCAACAATTGAATTCTTGTAGATTTCCGATTCATTTTCAGAAATTGTTTGAAGCACCACAGAGGTTGATTTTGATGTAGAAGCGCTTAAAGCACTGGTTGATTCCGTGGTAGATTGGCTGGTAGAAGCTGAGATACTAGTACTCTTGCTTAACGAATCAGCAATCGAATCAGAGATTGAAGTTGAAGTACTCTTAGAAGCAGGTGCTTCGGAAGCTGATTTAGAGGCAGAAGCAGTCAAAGAATTAGCATCAGAAAGCGAGTATGAAGCAATCATCGACTTTCTTTTTGAAGCTTCAAAAGGATTAAGCCAAGAAGGTAGCTCATCATTTTGGCTTGATGACTTAGAAACGCTAAAGGAAACAGAATTATATCCACTTAAAGAAATACTATTATCAATAATTGATTGAGAAGTTGATTGGGAATCTTGAATCGATTGCGCTACATACTTACTTCCAGATGTACTTTGTGAATAAAGCTTAGAACTATTACTATCAGCAGAGTTCAACGAAGTACTCGTAGAATTAAGTTGCGAATTAAGCATACTTTGCAGTGAAGTTGAGGCACTCATGCTGCTATCAGCATTCAATCCAGATTTTCCGGCCGCAATGGCTGAATCAACTACGCTTTGAATGTCAGTGGAAGTATGTTCCAGGCTAAAACTAGTCTGATCAGAAGTACTATGATAATTACTCAAACTCAGAGAAATCGAATCTTTCTGAGACGCACTAAGAGAACTTAATTCAGAATCAGTATAAGATCCATTCGTTGATCCCCAACTATTGGACATACTATTTGATAACGTATTCACCATCGAATGTTCCAAACTAATGGAAGCAGAGGCCGATTCTGATGGCAGGTTCTCAATAACGGGAACCGCTTGAATCTTGGAGAAGGTTTGGGCATTAGTAGTTCCAATGGCGCCATTATAAATACCTAAGGCAATATCTACTGCCCCATCAAATGCCGCAACAAGTATTCTTTCTCCAGTGCTACCAGAAAAACGTTGGCCGACATAGTCTTTCAATGATTTAGCAATCTGGTTAATTAAATCCTTAGATTCAACTCCCACCTGGATGTACATATTGTCTCCAACCTGAAGGTGATAATCTCGTGGATTTACACCAACCGTGATACTCTGCTTAGATCGATTGGTAGTATAAGGATTCTTGTTAACTTGAACCCATTTACCCAGAACTGGATCCCAAATATAAAGAGTGGTTTGCTGCTCATTTCCGAGCGTTAACCATCCTTTACTGGTTTCAATTTTAATGGTTCCAGAAGCCCCATCATAAATGAAATGGTTACCGCTAATCACCCCATCCACATTTGGTGAAAGACCTAAGTCATTCAAATTAGGAATTGGTTGCATTCCTATTTTTTTCAAACCGTAATTAATGTCATCAATAGCTTTATTAATCCCATTAATAAACACATTCGTATTACCATCTTCACCAGCTGGTTGATTAGGAATCTTCGTTCCCGGTTGTCCCGTCGCAGCCAAAACGACCTGGTCACTACTCAAACGTGATTGCCTTCCACTCGTCGAAGTAACAATAGAATCTTGTGTAGACACACTTAAAGAACGGTCTTTTTCCAAAGACTTGTCCATCCGATCTTGAACTAAGTCGGATTCGCTGTCCCGTTGGCTTTGACTATAACTTTGTGAAGTGGAAACTGAACCTGGTTGTTCACTCCCCTGACTTTCAGACGCAAAAATACTTCCCGTTGAATCAGATAAACTCGTAGCAGAGTTGGTTACTGAAGAAGATGTTCCACTATTGGAATCAGAAATGGTACTACGATCCAGTTTGGTGGAATTAGTGGTGGTGCTAATCTTATTGACTGAAGTAGACGTTACCGAATCATTCGTCGTAATTGACTTAGCATCAGTTACATTTTGTGAAGTGCTGGTAGCCGTGGTTAACTTAGTTGTCGCATCTAACTGGTCTGCCTTACTGATACTCTGTGGAGTGTCATTACTAGTAGAAGTTGAATATGTATGTTGTGAATAATTATCATGGATCACTGCATTAGCTGTTGCAGTATCCGTCGTTGATTCACTGGTAGACAAACTAGTTTCAGACTCACTCTGCACACTCTCAGTCGTAGACGAAGCACTAGTCGTGTCCGTAGACTGCGATGATTCTGAGTGGACGGGAACTGTAGCAGATTGTTGGTTCACTAATAATTGATCATTACCATCAACTTCCCGCTTTAACGTTTGGGTTGGGTCCGCCATTGTCACTGGTCCCCCCAGCAGAATACTAGCAACCATCCCTGACACGGTTGCCGTTCCTGCCACTAACCATTGTTTCCCGGATTTATACATTCGATACCGAGTTTTTTTGTTGGTATCAACAAGCTGTTCAAACCGGAGCTGGTTAAATTTTTTCATTCTCCCTACTCTGCCTTTCTTAATTAAACAACTATCAAGTACAGCTGATTAACGACTAATTGTTTCTGAAATAAATCGATTAATCGAAATAATCCTTTAGCACTTGAAAAATCTCTACAAAGTTACATTATTCCATATTAGATTGGTTTTTAGCAATTAAAAAGCACTAACGGTATTTAATTACAAACTGTTTAAATAAGGATCCCATTTGGGAGGAGCAGAAATAATCGCTAACTAAAAAAGATCCTCTAAATTAACCTAGAGGAACCTTTTGAACTCATTTTTTGATTATCTTAACTTTATCCAACGGAACATTGTGTTGTTTAAGAATATTATAGTCAGCTTGAGTAACTTCGACTTCCTGAATCGTATCAATCGCATTGGTTAGAATGTCTAACAAGTTCCCCCGCACGTTTTGGTCATCATCAAGTGGGCTCTCCACTAACCGTAATACATTGTGCGACTTCGTTCCACTCAACGCCGCCAACTCAACCCCCATATAGTTAACCATCACGGTGTCTTTTTCGGTCACAATTGAGCGCACTTGCGCATTGTAAAATTCGTTCAAGGTATTATATCGCTGTTTAACCTTGTGCGTTACCGGATCTTCCACCGTAATCAAGTTAATGACACCCTGGTAGAGGTAATAACGAACAACGGGACGATTCTGTTGATCATAAAAGACCATTTCCAGCATCTCATTTTCAGCATAAAACAAGTTACTAAAAATCGTACCATCGTATGCATACTCTTCAATGTAGTCAAGCGTTCCATCCAAATTAGTATAACGTACATCTTGAGCAGCCCGCCGGGTATTCGAATATAAAAATTCCTTTCCAATTTCACTACCGTGGTCGTAAATGGAAATACTACCGTCCCGATTCACAAAGATCTTGGACCAGGTAGGGACTGGGACGTCGTTAAAGAAACGGTAGCTACCCAGATGGTACTTCCGATGTGTTAACCGGTCTAAAACGTTTACCCCGTTCACACCATCTTCACCAAAAAACTTACCAATCAGAGGTGCAGACACCAGCGAAATCACGTTAGGGTGTTTGCTTGGACTTTCCGCCTTAATCTGTTGCCATTGGTCGTCAGCAACGATGTTATTTACTAGTACGTAATCCATCGATTAAATCCCTCCATTTTTCCGCGGTAATGTGATCTTGGAACTCTGCCACCGACTTAGCAGTAGCACCTTGTAACTTCGAATATTTTCCATTAATTAATTTTTCCAGAGCAGCTTCAATGTTTTTCACGTTAAAGTCGTCATCATTCCGTTTAAATTCCGTCAGGTATCCGTTTACACCGTCTTGAACCAACTCTTGAGCGCCAAACCGAGCATCAAAGGTAATTACTGGTAATCCGGCGTTTAAAGCCTCAATGTAGGTTAATCCAAAACCTTCGGAGAAGGACGTTGAAATAAAAGCATCGTATTTCGGATAAATGTGTTCCAAGTCGTGGGATAACCCCTTCATGGTGATGTAATCCTCGGCATGACAGTCTTCAATCGTTTTCACTAACTTCTGGTGTTCTTCTCCTTGACCGTAGATATCAAATTTAATCTTCACACCTTGGTCATGTAAAGCAGCCACTGCTTTAATTGCGATGTCAATGTGTTTTTCTGCCGCTAACCGCGAAGCGGTAATCAAGCGGAATGGTGAATGGGCACGCCGGCGTTTTTGTTTCGTAGCTCCGTCACGGATTCCCCCCACCGGAATGGCTACCACAATGTCTTTAGCAGTCGGATCATCAATCAACATGTCATCCCGTTGTAACTTCGTGGCCGTCACAGCTTTATCGACAGCGTGTAACCGCTCCAACATGTATTCGTAGTGGTCGTTCCACAGTGGATACTTGGGATCGTCACGATCCGAAAGTTGGTCAGCATGCACGATGTAGATGATCTTCGAATTGGGAATCCGATTTTGCATCAACACGTCGTCGGCAAATTCCCCACGGTCAATGATGAAATTACTGTTACCACCATAAGTCTGATCTACTTGTTCAAAGAAGTAGCGGTGCAAACTGTAAAGATTACGGAAGAAGAGGTGTTCACCCTTCTCGTCAAAGAGGTGAATGTTAACCACGTTTGAACCCCGGTGTTGGTCGTTTTCAATTGAGTACATTACCTTACGTTCATTGTTTTTAGCATTGAACAATTCAACCCGCGAAACACCCACTTGTAAAACGGAGTTATCAGGATGCTGTTTATCGCGCCCCTTGTAAAAGTGTTGAATTACTCGCATTCCAGAATCAGTCACAAATTCTTGTTTCCGGTTCGTGTTGGTATCATCCACAATCATTACAGACTTCTGCGGTTTAACCCGTTGGGCTAAACCAGTTTTAAGGTAGTCACCGCCGAGAACTAGATATTCCCACAGGTTTAAAACCTCGGAATCCTTAAGTCTCCAACGATCCATGGCCTCATGTAGTTCAGGAACCAAATTTAAAAATAAAAAACGAAACGGTAAATCAGCCTGTCGAAACCGATCAGCGCGATAAAACTCAGCATGTTCTACTCCTGAGTTTCCCAATCCCATTGCTTGGTTAATGAAAAAATTCATAAAATCCCCTTCTTTCTTTTCAACATCAAAGCTTGTGCCTCACTCATCAACTTTTGTGTCGTGTCATCGTCAGCCCAACAGTTAACGTTTTTCAAATTGTAACGATCCTTAAACTCTTGCAGCACGTCTGCCAGTTGTAGTGCCGACCATCTAGACGGCACCCGAACAATCCGGAGTGGATCATGAAGTAGCTCTGCGTCCAACGGCGCGGAATCAACCACCCGTTTTTCGGTCCGAATCATCAAATTTCCGGTCCCGGATGGATCTCCCCGGTCCTGCCGCGGTAACAAGTCAACGGCAGGCACATCAGCTCTAGGTTCAATCGTCATCTCGTCCCACAACGAAGTGGGAATGACATACATTCGACGGAACGTAACCTTTTCATTGTTGAATTTTTCTAAGGCAATCTCATAGTCATGAGCATTTTCACCCAGTTCAAAATCCAGTTCCTGATCCAATTCCATTTTTTCTTTATCTAGTTGACCCTGTGCATCGTATGATGCTACTAGAAGGCCAACCGATTTAGCTGGTTCAATCTCAGCGTCTAACATCAGATGGTATCGTTCATGCCGCGGAATCTGTGGGAGTAACTTGCTCCCGTATCCAATTGACTGCGGGGTATCCTCCGGCAACTTAGTACTCCACCAGTGAATTTTCTTTCCAGCTGGTTGCAATTCGTTTTGATATTCAACCACACCATCAGCACTGTAATTAATCTGCGCTCCATACATATCCGTATTCGGATCAGCAGCATCCCAGGTTAAGCTATATAGTATGTCCACCGTTTTCAGGACCCCCTTCGCTGTTTCTTTTTCAAATTGGTTGTTTGGGGCTTACGGGGTTGCTTCCGTCCAAACTGTGATAGTAGGTACCAGTATTGTCGCTGAAACCACTCGACGATAGGGCCAGTTTGGTCGTTGTGTCGACCTTCAAATCCCTTGGCTAGTAACTTTCCGTTCGGGTTCAGTCCAATAAACCGATCCCGAATCCCCTGATAAGCGTCTTTGTTATAGTCATCTTGTAACATGTAGGCAATCGCAAGGGTCGTGTTACTCAACTCTCCCTGTTCCAGATTATGCCAATATCGTTGGTCTAAGTCATGACTTGACTGATCCGACAAATCTGGTTCGTAGTACAACTGCATGTCCTCGCCGGTGCGAAAATCGTTGGGACGTTTAACCCGCCCGTTTTGAGCAATCGTTCCGAGTTCAGCCAACGGTTTCCCCAGCACAATTCCCGCAGGATTTAAACGGGATCCGTAGTACATGGCCCCAAAGGTACCCATGGACATTCCTGACAAGATGAGATCGGAATCCTTAAAGTTCAACTTTTGTAGCGTTTGCTTAATAATGTTCACAATCTGTTGTTCAAACTCGGTATCGCCCATGTAGAAGGCGCCCCCTTCAAGTCGCCAGTCAGAGATCAAAAGAAACGGCGCCCCAAAGTTTTGCATCATCCGCCGCCCTTCGTAACCTTCTTTGGTTCGATATCCGGCAAAGTAAACATTTAGTGGCGGTTTCATGTCACCCGCGTCAAAGTAAACTCCCGTACTTCCATGCTGTTTTTGATCAGAAATAACCCAGTCGTTGGGCATCATTTCTCCGTATGGACCACGGGCCCGCCGAACATGAAGATTTCCCACTTCTAATTGTCCTTTACCACGGGCATACAGCAAGACCTGAAAAAAAGTTGGGCGCTCAGTTCCGATTACGTCGATGCTCGTTTGTAATTCGTTACCACTAATAAAACTGGAACGCAGTACTTCTTTTGTATCAGCATCAATCTGAATTAATTTCAGAGCGAGTTCGTTTTCTGGCCCCAAGTGGTATTCCAAGGCCACCTTGTTTGCCATTTTGAGTGGCAAATAAAAGGAGTCCATCGGGGACATAATTAACTGCCAGTCGTCCGTAGGTTTTAAATTAATCTGATGGTAAACATTTCCTCGTTGACTAACTGATTGTATTTGATCCCAGTTATAGTGCCAGGCCTGCGGTGAGAACCGATAGCCATCCGGATCATAGTAGAAAAACCGTTGGATATCACCAATTAAGCGTTGGGGGTCGTGAGGATTAAACTCAAAGGCCCCCTTGAGCTTCAACAACGAACGCGTTGTTTCTGAAAGGTTCAGATTGGACTGCATCAAAATTTGATTAGCAGGTAACTGCTCCATAACTCGGTCGTTTAAAAACCACGGAAAGCCAGCGTCTAAAATAAAGACCGCGTTTCGGTACTTACCGTTTAACTTCCCGTTGGCTTTAAATAACGGTTGACCTTCCAGGATTTCTTGGTCCAGAGCATCGTCATCACTCTGATAATACTCGTAGTCGGGAGTAAAGTACTCTGCTTCTTGCGTGTAGTCATCCTGACCCACATGAATTACGGGCGTTACAAATTTAGGCTTAGCCATGGTCTAATACTCCCTTCCAACGACCTAAAAGCTGATCGCGCTCATAAGCTTCCATTAAATCCACGCTGGCCACAACCGCTTGGTTCCAATGCTGCAAATTAGAAAGAAAATAGTTCATTTGTTTTGCTAAATCAAAAAGATTCTGGTTTTCAAACCCGTTCTCTGCTTCCTTAATTAAGTCGGTAGGTGCAGTGCTAATCATTGGAACCCCGGCAGAAATTGCTTCTACCTGGCGCTTCAAATCAGCTTGTGGTCCCATGTCCAGGAACAATCGAACTCGTCGGAACAAGTCAGCCGTTTGTTCTTTAGGTTTGAGATATTGAACTTGTTCGTTAAAGAGACTGGCCTGGTAAAAGTGATGCAAGTCAGCCTCATTGAACTCGGCATCGTCATCCGTAATCTGATCATCGATGTAGTCTAGCCACTCGGCCTCAGTTTGGAAATTCTTAGGGGGCCCCAGTTCAATGTAACTTTGATAATCATTACCATTGACGTCGACACCCAGTTCAGTGGTCATCCATTCATCCTGTTGAGCACGAATAAAGTTTTGCGTAGCTTCATCTCCCCCCACCAGTAAGACCAGTTTATCGTTTGCTAACAACTCTGGCATTAAGATCTGAACGGTTTGAGCAAGCTGCTCTGCGGTTTGCTGCTGGATTTGCCAGTAAACCAACTGCGCTTCTAATTCGTTACTACCACCAGGCGAAAAAGTAGTTGGGTAGGGTTCAATCGCCGTCACAGGATTAGCTAGTTTAACCCCGGTCGTTTGTTGGAATTGATCCACCAGCTTTTGACTGGGAAAAACCCACTGTAATTGCGGATAAGTCTGACTAAGTTGGACAATTGATGAAAAATCCACACCTGTTTCTAGCAATCCCACCGTTTGGGCGGCTGGTAATGATAAATGAAATTGATTCGTTTGGGTCGCACCAGCTCGGTAAGCCACAATGACCTGCTTTGGAACCTGAAAGTGCTTTTGGTAACGTTCCTGTACCAAATCCTCTAAGCAAGCATAGGTTGGTTGCTTAAAGTGACTTTGAAAATCTGCTTCAATCGATAAGTTTCCCGTTGGACCCATAGTAAAAACTGGTTCATGAAATGGAGTGAACCAGGCCTTTTTTTCAACTTCTCCGGACAGATTAAGCCAGGTTGTAGTACTCAGGAAGCCGTCGGCCGAATACTCATCCAGTTGTTGACCACCATCGTCACAATAATGCGTAATCCGTTCAACTTCTATTTGATTGCGCGTCTGAACTTCGGCAACTAATTTTTGCTCACGATAAAGAAGAATCCGATTCCCCCCAACGTTAAAAAACGGTATCAAGTCGCCAGATAAGGTTAGATCATGAATTGTAACTGGCATTCCTTCAACGTCGTGGACTTCTTGAAGATCCGCAAATGCATCCCAATACGGAATGTCCGGCATGCCAAGTTCCTGCAAATCACGTCTTAAAGACAACGTTGGTTGCAAAAAGGCAAGTTCGACTGGTTGTTCAGTTTGTAATAACATCTGCGCAAGTACTACCTCCGGTAAATCTTCCAGTGGTTGACCTTGCCGATCAGCAAAATTTGGAATAATTAAAACCACCCTGAACCCCCCTTAATCAAAAACGCGATAGTGTGATTTACTGTACAGTGCTCGGATTTGTTCCCAAAGACCTTGAATCAAGGTAATCAGAATGGCCAAACTCCCAATGTAAATAGTGTAGTTGGCAATTCCCGGCCACTTAAGTCCGATAATCAACGGAACAGTGGCAATGACTACTAGGCATAGTCCACCTATGGTAGCCATTAACCAGAAACTCTTCATTAAGTATTCAGTTGTCGCATGTCCGGGAAAGACATCTAAAATGTATTCGTTGTTTTCTTTCATCTGCTTTGATAACCGGAGCGGTTGCACCGTAATAAAGCCGAATCCGTAGGTTAACAGCATAATAATTACAGCGTAATTAATGATTCCGGCAACCGTTTGCTGGTTCGTAATTGCTTGGACGAATTGTGCAAAACCGTTATTCCGTAACGCTACGTTCGAAGACAATAGACCCCGTGGAACCAAGAACAACGTCGAAGAAAACATGAACGGCATGGCACCAGCCAGTAATAGCTTAAATGGCAGATATGAAGCAGCCCCGCTTCCCTCCATCAAAGGTCGCTGTAACGGAATCCGTAGTTCAATTTGTAACAACATCACAATCAGAATGATCACTACCAGCGACACAATTGCAGCTGTAATTAAATGCGGCACCGTGAGCTTGTAGTTAAGAGTTTGCCAACCGGCTTGTAACATCCGAGGCATTCCCAGTAAAACGCCGGGTAGAATCAAAATGGAAATCCCCCCAAGCCCTTTTTCGGTATTCATGTTTCCCATGAAGATGGTCAACATCGCTCCCGCAATCAAAATCACAAGGATTCCAGTTTGCACAAACTCCATCGGAATCGTCATGTTCATAAACGATACGGGTACCAAGGCGGGGGATATGTATACTAACATTTGGAAACCCTGCAGCACTGCTAGGAATAACGAAATAATCTTCTGAATGTATCCCGTTTGGTTGACTGTTAATCGGTTGACCCAGTCTAAATCTAATGCCGTAATAGCCTGCCAGACAATTAATCCAATCATATAAGGACCGAGTCCCAGTGAGAATAGAGTTGGCACTTGAAATTGACTTCCAATGGTAATTCCCATCATCTGGAGATAGGTTTGTTGATGTAAAATGGCTTTAGCGACGGCCGGATCAATTCCAGGAATAATAATGGCTTGTCCCAGCAGATAAATCACCAAAATTGCTAATGTCCACAACACGCGGGTTAGTAAAAGATGTTTCCGTAAAAATTTCATTTGTAATAACCACTTTCTTTCGCTTATGGGAACTCAATGTCAACGGTTCCGTCTGATTGCGGAATCACTTCTGAGTTAGTCAAGTTTCTAACCACTTGTAACTTAATCTTATCCCGCATCTTTTGGTAGGCCTTTTGAGCTTCCTTTTGGTATTCGAAAATGGGATTCACCTGGGCAATAGCTCTGCTCTTAGTGACCCGCATCAACATATCCAGTTGATCGACCTGATCGACCCATGCTTGGTCAACCTCCCGCAGTACTGCTAAGCGTTCGAAGTAGAGCCACTGGTCCTGGTACGGTAACTTTTGGTGCATCAACTTAATTCGATTCGCCATTACTTCCTTAAGTAGGTTCAATTTTTCGGGACGCGACTCTTGTTTCAAATTTTGTTGGGGTTGATAGTCTGGATCAATATTTTGATAAATGAATTCCAACATAGTTTGATTAGAATTAAGCCATGGTCCTTGCTTATTCACAAACTGTTTGGCAACTGCTTCAAAGCACGGATTGATTACTGCGTCCAGGTTGGGAGACTGCATAATCCAATTTCTCGTTTGGTAGATACTCTCTCTTTGAATCCGTGAAACTTCACCATATTGGAGAGTTTCAAAGCGAGCGTTTCGTTCTTGATTGGTCAAAATCTTTTGAGATCGGTCAATGGCATCACGAAAACGCCCGTGATCATTCAGCATTTGCTTTTGATCATGCGCGTGTTCATAAGCAAATTTCCGAATCGACTTTGGAGCGTTTTCAACCACCACTTTATCTTCGAGGGAAACGTAGAAGACACTAGCCCCCGGAGCTCCTTGACGTCCGGCTCGCCCTCGGAGCTGGTTATCGATCCGCTTGCTTTGCATTCGTTCAGTTCCAAGTACTAATAGGCCTCCAAGTTTTTCAACCTCGGGTGTAATGTTAATGTCAGTTCCCCGCCCGGCCATGGAAGTTGCAACCGTGATGGACCCAACTTCTCCAGCGTGACGGATAATCTCTGCTTCCTTCACCTCACTGCGAGCGTTTAACAAACTGTGTGGAATCCGTTCCTTTAACAATAAATTAGAATATAAAATTGAGAGATCCAATGAGCCAGTTTCCACTAAGACAGGACGACCCTTAGCATGAGCTTCCTTGACCACGTCTAAAGTTGCCATCAACTTGGCCCGATTACTAATAAACAGGTGGTCTGGGTAGTCCTTTCGAATATCTGGACGATTGGTGGGAACCTTAAAGACAGACAGATTGTATACTTCAAGGAATTCTTTGCGATCCGTCGCAGCAGTTCCCGTCATTCCGGCTAGTTGGTTGAACATTCGGAATAAGTCTTGATAAGTAATTGTGGCCATCGTTCGCTGTTCAATCGAAATCTTCACTTCTTCCTTGGCTTCCAGGGCTTGATGCATTCCGGCCTGCATCTTCATACCGGGTAGTTCCCGCCCATTTTCGGCATCAATTAGTACCACTTCATCGTCTTTGACTACGTAGTCCCGGTCTCTTTTTTGAATGTAGTTCGCTCGTAAGGCTAACACAAGGTGCCGGTAAAGCTCAGCCCAAGTTCCTGAAAGCAGGTTATCCACGTCCAAATATTTTTCCATCTTGACGATTCCCTGCGGAGTAAACCAGGCATTTTTTAAGTCATCACTAATTTGGTAATCTTCTTCTTTATCCAGTAACTTTACCACCCGATCTGCACTTTGGTAGTAGTTAGACTGCACCCGTGGCACCCCAGCAATCACCAAGGGAGTTTGCGCTGTATCAAGTAATACCGCATCAGCTTCATCCAATAGGGCAAAATTTAACGCCTGTAGGTGTTGGTCCTCCGGCACTTTGGCTAAGTTATCGAACAGATAATCAAACCCTAATGTACTGTTCGTAGTATACACAATGTTAGCGACATAAATTTTGTCCAAATCTCGATCTTCTGGCTTTTGTCCAATTTCTGGAACCGAACTGGCAACAGTCAATCCAAGCCACCGATACAGTTTACCCATATCATGCGCATCGCGAGAAGCTAAGTATTCGTTTGCAGTAATTAAAAAGTTCCCTGTTCCGGTTAACCCATGCAGATACATCGGCATCGTAGCAGTTAAAGTTTTTCCCTCTCCGGTTTTCATTTCAGCAATGTTCCCATCTTCCATGGCCACTGCCCCAAGAATTTGGACTGGGAAAGGACGCATTCCTAAAACACGACTGGCGGCCTCACAAACAACGGCATAAGCTTTCGGTAAGATAGCTTTTAAGCGGGTGCGTTGTCCGTCAACTTCTTGTTTCAAAAGGTTCGTTTGTTGTTGCAATTCTTCATCCGACATCCCATGATATTGATCAGCTAGATCAAGAATTTGCTGAACCGTTTTTTTATATTGATGTTTTTGCAATAACGCCATTCTCCGCTTGAACCTCTTTCACAAATTTATAATTAAAATTAATTGATTCTTACAGATAATGATTATATAATTCACTCATTATGAAAAACAACCATAAACTACTTAATCAGGACCTTGAAAAAAGATTTAAGCATCTTGAAGAAAGCCGTCCTGAACCAGAAAAAACTGACTTAAAGAGTGTTTGCCTTAAAATTGTCATGGGAGTCATTGGTTTTGCGTTAGTCGCATTAATTTTGAGCTCTATGATTAACTTTTAGATGCTAAACTTAAGAAAATATAGATTTTTTCATTTTCGTAAATTTAATGAAGAAAATAAGAATAGAAACAAAATTAAAATTGAGTTCATTGTATCATTTTTTTGAGCACTCAACAAATTACTCATAAATATTATTATTCTAATAACAAAATAAACAGATTAAAAGTTATTTATTATCTTTTATCAACTTTCAAGTCTTATTCCGCCATTGAGTCGAAATAAGACTTTTTTGTTTACTCCAACTTTTATCATCTGAAGTCCGACATAGTTATATTAACGACCAGACTAACTTTACTAAATCGGAATTAGATACGTTTTTCACTTGAAACCCATCATGACTTAATGTTGTTTTTGAATTATTGAAGGCAGTCACTAATCTTCCACTAAAAATTAATAAACTTAAAAATAATATTGAAGTTTTTGAGAATAGCTTTAAATAAACTTGTATTTTGTTCAAAAAAAGATCCTATGAAAGGTAGTTAAAATCTATCTTCCATAGGATCTTCATTTATAGACTGATTAAAATTTAAATAAAACAACTTTAATCAATCGTCTTTTATTATATCAACTATTTTTCATTACGTTTCCGAAGCTTGATTCCAATTCCAGCCAATAACATTGTCAACAACCCTAATAATGTAAAGTTATTTGATTGATCACCAGCTTGTGGTAATTTAGATTGTTTTTCTACTTTCTTACCACTATTTACTTCATAACCGTTAGCTGAAACGTTACTACCATTGGAATTATTTGAACCGTTTAAACTATCGGAAGCACTTACTGAGGTACTTGTTGAAGTACTCAAACTATCAGAGCTACTTACAGATGTACTTAAACTATCGGATGAACTTGTTGATGTACTTAGACTATCCGAGATACTTACAGAAGTACTTAAACTGTCAGACGAACTTGTTGATGTACTCAAGCTATCCGAATTGCTTACAGATGTACTTAAACTGTCAGACGAACTTGTTGATGTACTTAAGCTATCCGAATTGCTTACAGATGTACTTAAACTGTCGGACGAACTAGTCGATGTACTCAAGCTATCCGAATTGCTTACAGATGTACTTAAACTATCGGATGAACTTGTTGACGTACTTAGACTATCCGAATTGCTTACAGATGTGCTCAAACTATCGGATGAACTTGTTGACGTACTTAGACTATTCGAATTGCTTACAGAAGTACTCAAACTATCGGATGAACTTGTTGACGTACTTAGGCTATCCGAATTGCTTACAGATGTACTCAAACTATCTGATGAACTAGTCGACGTACTCAAGCTATCTGAATTACTTACGGAAGTACTCAAACTATCAGAAATACTTACAGATGTACTTAAACTATCTGACGAACTAGTCGACGTACTTAAGCTATCTGAATTACTTAAACTGTCAGACGAACTAGTCGACGTACTCAAACTATCAGAGCTGCTTACAGAAGTGCTCAAACTGTCAGACGAACTAGTTGATGTACTCAAGCTATCTGAACTACTTACGGAAGTACTCAAACTATCGGACGAACTAGTCGATGTACTTAGACTATCCGAATTGCTTACAGATGTACTTAAACTGTCAGACGAACTAGTCGACGTACTCAAGCTATCCGAATTGCTTACAGATGTACTCAAACTATCGGACGAACTAGTCGATGTACTTAGACTATCAGAGCTGCTTACAGAAGTGCTCAAACTATCGGACGAACTAGTCGATGTACTTAGACTATCCGAATTGCTTACAGATGTACTTAAACTGTCAGACGAACTAGTCGACGTACTCAAGCTATCCGAATTGCTTACAGATGTACTAAAACTATCGGAAGAACTAGTCGACGTACTCAAGCTATCTGAACTACTTACAGAAGTGCTCAAACTATCGGACGAACTAGTCGATGTACTAAAGCTATCCGAATTACTTACAGATGTACTTAAACTATCTGATGAACTTGTTGACGTACTTAAGCTATCAGAGCTACTTACGGAAGTGCTTAAACTATCGGAAGAACTAGTCGAAGTACTCAAGCTATCTGAATTACTTACGGAAGTGCTCAAACTATCTGATGAACTTGTTGACGTACTTAAGCTATCCGAACTACTTACGGAAGTACTTAAACTATCTGATGAACTTGTTGATGTACTCAAGCTATCCGAATTGCTTACAGAAGTGCTCAAACTATCGGACGAACTAGTCGATGTACTAAAGCTATCCGAATTACTTACAGATGTACTTAAACTATCTGATGAACTTGTTGACGTACTTAAGCTATCAGAGCTACTTACGGAAGTGCTTAAACTATCGGAAGAACTAGTCGAAGTACTCAAGCTATCTGAATTACTTACGGAAGTGCTCAAACTATCTGATGAACTTGTTGACGTACTTAAGCTATCCGAACTACTTACGGAAGTACTTAAACTATCTGATGAACTTGTTGACGTACTTAAGCTATCCGAACTACTTACGGAAGTACTTAAACTATCTGATGAACTTGTTGATGTACTCAAGCTATCCGAATTGCTTACAGAAGTGCTCAAACTATCGGACGAACTAGTCGATGTACTAAAGCTATCCGAATTACTTACAGATGTACTTAAACTATCTGATGAACTTGTTGACGTACTTAAGCTATCAGAGCTACTTACGGAAGTGCTTAAACTATCGGAAGAACTAGTCGAAGTACTCAAGCTATCTGAATTACTTACGGAAGTGCTCAAACTATCTGATGAACTTGTTGACGTACTTAAGCTATCCGAACTACTTACGGAAGTACTTAAACTATCTGATGAACTTGTTGATGTACTCAAGCTATCCGAATTGCTTACAGATGTACTCAAACTGTCAGACGAACTTGTTGACGTACTTAAGCTATCCGAACTACTTACGGAAGTGCTCAAACTATCGGATGAACTTGTTGACGTACTTAGACTATCCGAATTGCTTACAGATGTACTCAAACTATCGGAAGAGCTAGTCGATGTACTGTCAGAATCGCTAGCATTACTATTACTTTCCGATTGACTCAAGCTGTCAGAGGCACTAATTGAAGTACTTAGACTATCGGACGAACTTGTTGACGTACTTAAGCTATCCGAATTACTTACGGAAGTACTTAAACTATCTGATGAACTTATTGATGTACTCAAGCTATCCGAATTACTTACAGATGTACTCAAACTGTCAGACGAACTTGTTGACGTACTCAAGCTATCTGAACTGCTTACGGAAGTGCTCAAACTATCGGATGAACTTGTTGACGTACTTAGACTATCCGAATTGCTTACAGAAGTGCTCAAACTATCGGATGAACTTGTTGACGTACTTAGACTATCGGAAGAGCTAACTGATGTACTGTCAGAATCGCTAGCATTACTATTACTTTCCGATTGACTCAAGCTGTCAGAGGCACTAATTGAAGTACTTAGACTATCGGACGAACTTGTTGACGTACTCAAGCTATCTGAACTGCTTACGGAAGTGCTTAAACTATCGGACGAACTAGTCGACGTACTTAAGCTGTCTGATGAACTTGTTGATGTACTCAAGCTATCCGAATTACTTACAGATGTACTCAAACTGTCAGACGAACTTGTTGACGTACTTAGACTATCAGAACTACTTACAGATGCACTCAAACTGTCAGACGAACTTGTTGACGTACTTAGACTATCAGAACTACTTACGGAAGTGCTCGTTGATGAACTAGTACTTGTAGAAATACTTTCTTTAGAACTTGCTGAATCACTCATGCTTGCTGAAGTAGATTGTGATGGATAATTGTTAGAGTAAACGTAAATCTTAACGTTAATGGCATCTTCAGTAACAAAAGTTGAAGTAGGTTGTTTATTCCCCTTTAGCTCTTCGCCAGTTGCATAATGATAGCTATCTGGGGCATTTTCTTGAGTATAGTAAGGATCGGTCCAGTTAATCGTGTTTCCATAGTTTGCTGGTTGATGCTTCGAAAGAACATTTTCTTGTTCAGAATTTTCACCGGTAACTAGAACTGGTTTACCAGTCATTACATCAATGTACTGGTAGGTAACGTTTGGATTGGGTTTACCATAAACGTAGATTTTGTAAACATATTTTTTACTTCCACGAGGTAAAATTGCTATCCCAGCTTGACCGGTATCATCACCGTTATCTTCCATATTCGTGGGGTCCCCACCACTTTGAGCATCACTCTTGGCAGAACTTGGAACTTGATCACCGAGTGCCCACATGTAGTGTTCTGGCATTTCCTTATTAACGTATTCATCACTATTCAAAGGAACGTACTTACCAATGTAATCATCACTGGAGCGTTGCATCGTCGTTGTTCTAATTACATTACCATTTCGATCTACATATTGAATTTCAATCGGACCAACAGAAGCATTATCTGTTTCTAGTTCTCGAGTATAGTTACTGATAATTGCAAATCCACTACCAGAAGAACCGTCTAATCCTTCCATGGTCTTAGTTCCATTTTCAACTGATAACGTGTCAAACGACATTGAAGCTTGTCCTTGTGGCATGTTGGCCTTGGAATTAGTTCTATCCCAAGTAATCATCTTAGAGTTATTCATGGTAAATTTACCGGTACCAGAAATAATTCCTTCGGTGGTAGTTCCAGGGTTACCATCTTTATCAATGATTGCCAAATGTAAAGACTTAGGTGAAATAAATCGAATGCTAGACTTATCATTCAAACGAATGATTGAACCATCTGAAACTTGTCTAATATCAATTAATGAACCAGCGTTAAAGATTACTTTTTGGTTCCCCATCAAAGTAATTGAACCAGGATAAACCGTGATTGGAGCATATAACTTAAAGCTTTGTCCAAAAATAAATTCAGCATTTGGATATACCGTAGCTTGAGTCCCATTAATAAATCCTTGGAATCCTTTTTGCGTCCAAGTAACACTATTACCAACGTTCATCTTAGCAATTTGACCAGTAACTGGAGATTGAGTGGCAACAGAACCTTCAACTGTATAAGCGGCATTAGATGCCCCGTCTCCAATCTTTAATTCATTACCATAACCAACGCTGCCCTCTGGAGCTACGGTACTAAAGTTAAACTCTCCATCTGGGGTTATAACAGCAGCAGTAGTATTATTGCTATTATCTTTTCTATTTAAAGTAACATTCGCATTGTCAGCAATTTCTACTCTACCAACCCCACGAGTTACTTCGCTAGTAACATCAAAAATATTGTTTCCAGAGAAAGTTACCTTTGCTCCTTCACCATAGATGGCCCGAACCGGATACTTTCCATTAGAAGAACTAGTTAAATGAATATTATTAACATTCACAATTAGTTGATTTGCACTATTAGCATAAACTAATGATTCAGATTCACTAACATTATCGCTGAATCCTTGTTTAATCATCATGTTAGATAAAGTAACATTAGTTGATTGTGCTTGATTCCCTTGAACCTTAAATCCATTGGCACCAAGATCAACATTATGATTATTACCATTGATGATAATATCATTGCCATTTTCCCGGTTATTTAAAGTTATTCCATCACTAGGAGTGATGTCATTATGAATATCAATGTAACGAATTTTGTTATTTTCCCAAGCTTGTTTTAATCCAGCAAAATCGGTTACATTTGCGTATGTACCATCCTTAATTGCCTGATTCTTGTACTGATCATTATTAATAATTTGATCAGGAGTTAAAACAGTCACTGAACTTGGAGTTTTAGAAGTTGCTCCAGACTCTACACTTTTATTAAAGTCATCCCGACCTTTATCTGGATCAGGTGAAACATGTAATGTATCTTGTTTGTTTGCAGTTGCTGTCAAGTATAGGAAGTTGGTCTTTAAATCATGTTGATTTCCAGCATTTGTAACGGCTGATAAGACTGCCGCACTTGGAGCAACATTAGTTGGTAGACCAATGTTAGCAATCTTATTATCGACATTAATAGTAACCACAGCATCTTTAGGTGCTTGCTTTTTAATGTCATTGTATGCATTCTGCTCCTCATTATAATTTGTAACTGAATTTGAAGTAACAGTAGAATTGAATCCGCTATCACTTACTTGGCTACTTCTAATAATTCCTGATGCAGAACCTTGTTTATTAGCAATCCTAGATTGAGCTTGCGAATCAATCAAATCATTATTTGCAGAATTCTTGATCGTTGCATTCGTACTATTTGAGTTTGATTGACTGTTCATATTTGAAGCTGTCAAAGCTTCATTATTGCTAGCCTTATCAGATTTGGATTGGGAATCTTGTTTACTACTACTTTTAACAGAATTACTAGCTGAAGTCGAATGACTGGCACTTGTTGATGTAGATAGTGCTTCACTCATACTAGCTGAAACTTTATCTAAATGTGCTTGTGAGTCTTGTTTACTATTGTTATTAGCAATAGAATCATTGGCTGAAGTAGAAGGAATCGTAGCAGAATCATTTCCAGCTAAAACATCCTTATTTGCTTCTTTACTAGGATTGTTCCCCGCACCACTAGTTGTATCCGCATGCGCAGCATTAACTGTAGCTCCGGCACCTAAAATCCCACCCATCATGGTAATTCCAGCAAAAACCCATTTCTTACCGTCCTTATACATTTTATAATGTATCTTTCCATTTTCATGGACTAGACGATTAAGATTTTGCTTATGCTTTTCATTCTTCTCCATCCAAACCTCTCCTATCATAAAATTTTCCTACTCTACAAACCGGATAAACGGTTACTATCTAGCTTATAAAATTCAGAGACAAATTACAATATAATTATAGAAAAATATTTAATATCAATTATCATTCTCTTGCAATACCGTTTTAATTAACTACTTCATAATCGAAATAAAGGTTGCCACTGTGCTAATTAAAATAATAACCATCATTATTGCTGACATTCCGATAATAAATCCATGTCCCTTCGGTTTTTCGTCATCCGCATCCGCAATAAATTTTTTTTCGTGATTAAAACGCCTTTGAATGTCCTCTTGCAAACTATCTTTTTTAGCATTCATGAAATTTCCTCTCTGGATTAAGACTATTCAACTACAATTTTTTCGGTGGATAATTTCGTGGATTTTATTTTTTCAAACTGATTTTGATTCATATGAACACTTTGAATAAATTTAATGTTATCAAGCAAAATATCATACAAATTACGTTTAATCTTTCCATCAGAATTCAAAGGGTCTTCCGTTAAATATAAGGTATTATGCGATTTAGTGTTGTCTAGCGACCACATTTCAATCCCCAGGTAGTTAATGTTCACAGTATCTTGTTCCGTTAAAATCTGTTTGAGTTTTGCAGCAAAAAATTGGTGCATTACCTCATAAGTTGCTGTGATTTGCATCGTTGTAAAGTTCTCGATTGTTATTCGTTGCACTTGTCCATCGTCATAATAAAAACGAACCACTGGTCGTTCTTGATTATCATAAAAATCCGTCCGCTGTAATTGATTATCAGTGTAAATCTCATTACTGAATTTTTTCCCATCACTTGCATAAATTTCGGTAAAGTCACGTTCACCATTGGGATATACGTAATTTACTTGTTGGACATGTCGACGAGTTAACGAACGCAAGATTACATTCCCGATTACGTCCCCATCAGCAATTACATCAACACTAAAATCGGGATTCATGAAGATTTCTGCTCCAGTAACAGTAGGAACTTGATTAAAGTAAAGATATTGATCTGGATTAAAATCAATTTTTCGACCCGTATATTGGTCTAAAACATTAATTCCATTAATTTTTTCTTGATTTAATTGATTTCTCAAATTTGGATCCGGGGCCAGTGTAATCAGTTGCCCATTTTTGTCCATTAATCGTTGTTTTTGGATCGGCCAACTGGGATTTTTTACATCAATTTTATTCACTAATTCGTAGTGCATGAACGACTTCCTCCCATTTCCGTGTAATTTCACGATGGCGAAATTGTTCCATTGTGGTCTGCGTTGCTTGACAAACTTGGGGGTAATCGCAATCTAGCAACCGTTTAATCCCCCTAGCCAAACTATTTACGTTGAAGTATAAATTATCGTCTCCAACTTTAAATGGTTCTAAGAATCCATTTTGGCCATCGTGAATCATTTCTAATGAGCCAAACCGAGCATTATATCCAATCACGGGTAATCCAGCGTTCAAAGCTTCAACGGTTGATAACCCAAATCCTTCAGAAAATGATGCAGTTAAAAAAGCATCATACTTAGGATAGACTTTTTCCAATTCACTTGAAAATCCTTTGAGGTGAATGTAATCTCCAGCTGATGAAGTGGCAATTATGTCACTAATAATCTTATTTTGACTTCCTATCCCATAAATATCAAAAGTGACGTCATACCCTTGTTGTTTGATTTTAGCAACAGCACGAACTGCAATATCAATATGTTTTTCACCAGCTAGCCGTGAGGCCGTCACTAGGTGAAGTTGTTTTCCAGGATGCCACTTTGGTTTAATGGGCTTGTGATTGTCGCTAACTCCACCGACAGGAATGGTAATAAATTTATGCTTATCATTGGGGAAATCCTTGAGAAAGTCTTGGGTTTGGATTTCTGTTGCAGAAATCACCAAATCAATTTGGTCTAAATGGGTTAAGGAATATTCATAATAGTTATTCCATAAAGGATGGTTAGGATCATTTCGATCGGACAAGTGATCCGCATGCACCATTTCAATAACCTTACTATTGGGAAATTTAGGGTAAAAAAGGGCTACTTCACTTTCCTCCCCCCGGTCCAAGAACCAATTACTTTTAGAACCAAACGCCAGATCGAGCTGAGCAAAGAAATATCGTTGCACTTGAATTTCATTCCAGAAGAATAAATGTTTTCCATTTTGCTTAAACAGGTGAATATTCCGAATTACGGTTTGCTGATGGTTAGTCCGGTAAAAATTAAAGGTAACCTTTCGATCTCCCGTAGCTTGTTCAAAAAGTTCAACTTTAGAAGCCATAAATAAGTCTTGGGGTTTTTGGTAGCGAATCATCGTTTCAACAATATGAATTCCGGAACTCGTGATTGTTTCTAACAAGAGTGGAACCCCATGCTTATCAGCAACCTGACGATCTTGATATTCATAAAATTGTTGAACTCCATCCGTTAAATAACGTTCTCCCAACACGAAATATTCATACATATTAACTACTTGTTGATTTTTCAAATGCCATTTATCCATCGCTTCGTGCAAGTTTTTAATTAATTGAACAAACACCAAGCGATACGGTAAATGAGCCTCGTCAAAGCGATGAGCTCGGTAAAATTCAGCATGTTCAATTCCAGAATTACCGACTCCCATTGCTCGATTTACAAAAAAATTCATTGGTGGGACGTTGGATTTAGTCTGCATTTATCTATCCTTTTTTGCACTTATAATCAATTCATTTACCATTTTAATTAGCTGAGGCATTGGATATCCATAACCATTAATCATAAGTGGTAATTCCAATGTATTTTCCCTCTGAATGCTGGTAATTAACTTTTGTAGCACGGACTTGGCAAGCGATAAGTCATTAAGTTCAGTCGGAGATAATCTTACGACTACCGTAGTTTGATGTGGTTTTATTGGAATCAACCAACTCTCAGAATCTCTCCGACCAAGGTACAAAGCAATCATATTGGGATGTTGATCCTGAACCCACGTTGCATTTAAATCATTACTTACTGACAAACGCATTCTTTTAATGACGTCAACTGGCATTAGTGCTACCCAATGAAAGGTAAAATCATGGTTAGCCTTCATAACTAGCGAAATTTCATACGATTGCGCTGTTTCTGGATACCGAAAAGTAGGATTGGATTCGTCTAATATAAATTCTTTAACCAAGTGCTGATTACGGTCATAAGTATTAATTTTAAAATAAATTGATTGTTCGGGATTCATCCTAATTTTACTAATTAGTTGATATTCCTTTTTTACTTCTAAGAGTGGCAATGCTCCTTGAGAACGGGTCACATCAAAGCTTTGCTGTGATCTCCACGTATATAAATCAGTTCCCGGAGGAAGCATGGGGGCTGAAATTTCAACTCCATCCATTTCATAATTAACGAGAGCCCCGTGCGTTTCAGCAGCGTTTAAAGCTTGCCCCCAAGTTAAAATTGTACATTCACTATCCATTTGTCTATGCCTTTCGGTTAAAATCACGCGCAAGAATGTTCTGATATTGTCGCTGGAACCATGCACCTACTCCACTAGTATCATCATTATGGCGCCCAGTTAGGCCCTTATACAGAATCCGAATAAACGGATTTTGATTCTTCAAAAAGTTAAATAAGTCATGAAAAGCTTCTCGATCATAATCGTCCTGACGCATATAAGCAATGGCAAAAGTTGTATTGGTAAAGTCGCCACTGGAAAAATTATCCCAAAAATATTGATTTAAGTTATTTTGCGCAGCAATTTCAGTTGACCCTTCCCGTAACAGGAGTAAATCTAAAGCGGTTTCAAATTGATGCGGACGATTAATCCGTTCATTAGCAGCAATGGTTCCTAAGTTAACTAAGGGCTTCCCCACTATTACCGCATACGGAGCTAATTTAGCAGCATAATAAAGCGCCGCTGTAGTTCCCATTGATAGCCCTGATAGGATTAAATCTTTAGAAGAGAAATGAAGCTGATTAAGATGATCGCAAATCATTTTAACAACTTCGGTTTCGAATTCTTTGCTACCAATATAAAACGCTCCACCCGCTAATCGCTCATCAGCAATCAAAAGAAAGGGGGCATGCCCATCTCCTAACTGACTCATCATCCGATTTCCTTCAAACCCCTCTGCTGTTCTAAATCCGCTGAAATAAACATTTAAAGGTGGTTTGAAATCTCCTGGATTGAAGTAGTAAGCAATCTGCCCATTATCATTAATCGGATCAGAAATCAGCTTTGCATCAACTAGATAAGTTCCAAATTCACGACGAAATTTTCGAATATGTAAATTTTGCAACGAAAACACGGTCACATTTCCATTCAAAAAAACGGAAACATACAACATGCATTCTTCATTAGGAGTTTTAAAGCGAAAGGCCTGCCCCTTTTTAAGTTCGTCCCCTTTAACTAAATAGCACTCCTTAATTTCCACGCCCGTTTTATCTAAAAGATAAAGTTTAAACTGAACCTCTGCCCCTGAATTCAATTTAAATTCCGGCCAAAATTCATAATTAGTTTCTTTTTCTAACGCCAACGTCATCCGTTGGTTAATCGCCTGTGTCCAACCATTTAAATCAGCATCGTGGATGCTAATCCGGCCATTCCCTAATTGCGTGATTTTACCCCGAAAAGTAGAAGTAACCTCCATTTGCTCAAATTCAAGTCGCAATCCAAATTGCCCTTTGAAAAAGACGTCCTCAATGAACTTAACCACTGCACCAGGTCGCAACAAATCAACTTGTTTTGCAAACTTAGACTGCAGTAAATCATCAATCTCCACAGTCGTTTTATCAGCTTGACCATAGATGATTTGATGAGCTGGCAATTGTTTTAACAATTGTGGCATTAAATATGCGAACGACTGCGGTCCTAAAATAAAAACGGCCAGTTGATAGCGATTTCGTAATTGGTCCTCTTTAAACAATTCATCTTCCATTGCCACCACATCTTCCGGTAGTTTCAAAGAAAAATATTGAAAAGTAAAACTTTCACTAAAATGCTCTTTAATTGGTAGCTCTGAACCACCTAATTGAATTACTTTTGTTTGTCGTACCACCCTATGCACCTCCATCTTTAAAAATTGATTTTAATTTTTTAATATTAGCTGCCCCCGAAAAGGCGGAAATTTCCTTAACGTTGTCAACCAAAGCTTGATTCCAATTTTTTAAGGTGTGAACAAAATATTGAAGTGCAGCAACCAATTTATCATCTTCTTTAATCACAATTCCATTTTGATAGTTTTTAACAAATTGAGTGGCTACGTGGTTAATTTGTGGGATTCCAGCACTGATTGCTTTTACTTGTAAATAAGTATCCGGAACCTGAGACAGGTCAACCAAAACACGAATTCGATTAAATTCATAGTCATAAAAATCAACTGAACTATTACCCTGCACCCGTATCCGATCCACGGTTTCGGCTGCTTTTATTAAGCGTTTCCAGTTGGATTTTTGTTTCCGCATCTTCGCTTCTTTAGCTAACCCAACGGTGACTAAGTGACGCGCCTTCTGTTGCAAATAATGTTGAACCCACTGAAAGTCTTCGGAATCCAGCGAAATTTGGAAGAAATTCTCAATTGCTTGCTTAATCAGTGCTTGACTCGAATTAAAAATGGCTTGCGCTGGTGTATCAATGGTAAGTGCTAAATCCTCATCTGCCACAATCATTTGAATCACCGGAACCGCCATTTTAGCAAATCGTTTAGAATCCATTGAACGGATGTACCATAGGATAATCTGAGTGTCGTTACTATTACTGTTTCCCAAATCTAATTTAGTTGTATATGGTGAAACCACTTGCAAATTAGCTGGATTATTCCCACTAATTTGTTGGACTTGAGTGGCAATGTTTGAACTTGGCAGGAGCATCGGTGCATTTAGAGCAAGAGCCGCTTTCATCAAATCACGATTATGATAATCAGTATCATTAAAAGCTAGGGCAAGTTGGTAATTTTGGTTTAATTTCTTCGTAACCTCTTTATTTTCTGGACCAATTGCTGTAATTATGCGGGGCTGATTTGATTCCTTAGCAAAATACTTTTCTAGGACTTCTAGTTTTAAATCATCCATCCTTGTATATTTTGTTTTATCAAAGCGCTTGCTATGCGCCAAAATTGTAACTTGATCAGCAGCAGTGTAATCAATGTTCAGCACCGCTTCCCCGGTTGGATCATACAGAACTTCCTTTTGTAATTTAGAATCAAGCAAAAATTGACGTCGTGCTAAAAAGCCACGGGCATCGAATTGGTCAATCCGTTGATTTTCATTAGAAAAATAGGTGATTTTTTGTAAAAATTGATCAGCGAACATTTCTGCAAAGGCTACTTTTACTCCGTCTTTAGCCAATATTATTCCGCTGGGCGAATAGATTCTTTCCAATCCATCTAGCTCCGGAAGATCCTCCAGCGCTAGTGGTTTCCCTAAGTGACTTGAAACTCCTTGAATCGCATCAAAGGTTTGAAAATAGCAAGAATGAAGCAAATTAAACCGATTTAATTGGTATGGTAAAAAAGGAGAAAAAGTGTCCGTAACAAGCACATATGGCTCATCATTTTCTTCTAACATCAGTGCATAATTTAAAATTACATCGTAATCTAAATTTAACGAATCTTTTTCCCAGTTCGGGATTAAATAAAACATAAATGTGCTCCTGCGGTATTAGTGCTAAAAAATTTGATATTGGTTTTTAATCAATAAAGCTTTAATCTCTTGAAAGATTCCATCTAACATGGTGACTAAAATTAGAATTGAGCCAAATAAAAAAGAAAAATTCGTAGCCGGTCCGTAGAACAATCCAATTATTAATGGAATGAGTGCCACTGCTAACATAAAAACATTCCCTAAAAAGGCCATTATAAATAATTTATTCGTTAAATATTTTTCAGTTGTAATTCCAGGTGTCACATCCATAATGTAATCACCACTTTTTTTCAAAGACTTCGCAATATTAGAAGGCTGAAAATTAACAAACGCAAAACCATAGCCGAGAATTACAATAATAACTCCATATGTAAAGATTCCTTGCCAATTATGAAAGGAAAATAGTGTAGTTAAAAATGAGGTTTCCAAGTTTGACTGGGCAAATAAAATACTAGGAATTGAGAACAGTGACAAAGCAAACATGAACGGCATTGCCCCTGAAACTAACACCTTAATCGGAATATATGAATTAGTCAGACGATTATTAATATTAATTCGCTGAATTTCAATTCTAGTTTCCGAATTATTCATAAACACCGAAATATAAACGAAAGCTAAGACAATCAGTAAAACAATCAACCAACCTAGTATCGAAAAATGAAGGGGCTCCGTTCGCCCGGAATTTAAAACATTGGGTAAACTTTTGATTAGTCCAGGAATAATGAAAATACTAGTTCCGCCGATTCCAAATTTAGCGTTTAAATCAGCCATCCAGACAATTAACATTGCCCCGGCCACCAAAATCATTAAGATAAAAAGGTAAAATAGTGCCTCTGAATAACCAAAATAATCGGGTTTGTATTTTAGGAATAAAAAAGCCGTCATAACGGCCTGTAAAATAGCGAAGATTAGCGTCAACAATTTTTGAATTGTTCCAACTGCTTTTTGTGATAATCGTTGCGTTGTTTTTTCACTAATTGAAGCAATTGTCTGCCAGATAATCAACGCTGTCATGTACGGACCCATTCCTAAAGCAAACAAACTGGGAACCGTAATTTGACTTCCAAAATTGCCTGAAACTACGTTAATATATGAATTTTGCAAAACTGAATTAACATAATTACGCGGCGCAAAACCTGGCAATAGGATTAAGCTCCCTAATTCAAAAATAATTAACAACCACAGAGTAAACATCACTCTTTTTAAGACTACTTTCATTTTATTCCCCCATCATTAATTCCAAATCTAAACAAAAACAAGTTTAATTGTTCCATCATCCTGATAGACGATTTCAGATAATAAAGTATTTTTCAGAATCAGTAGATAAATTTCATTTTTCATTGCTTCAAACGATCTTTGCGCTTCGGTTTGATATTCATAAACTGGTTTATGCTGCCCCCAATTTCGATTGCTAACTACTTCTTTTAGTTGCTGTAGTGCATCTACTTGTTCAATCCACATCAAATCAATTGATTTTAATAATACTAATCGTTTGTAATATAAAAGTTGATCATCGCTACTAAACTGTTTAAAAACTTTCTGTTCCTGCTGTTTAATCAATTTCAAAAGAAATTCGGTCAAAAATGAGGGATTTTCCCAAGATTGTTCCAAAATCTGCTTTTCATCAACAAAGAAATAATCAATATTGTTATAAATGAAGTCCATCACTTCAGTATAACTATGCACATAACTAACAAAATTTGAAATGACCGTTCTAATCGCAGTAATCATTAGCTGATCTAAATCGGCAGATCTCATAATTTTATTTCTTAATTGATATAGATAATTCCTTTGTACCTTAGCAACTTCATCAAATGCTAACGTTTGTCTCCTTCCAGAAACTTCACTATTTTTTTGTACACTTTGAGCCCGATCAACAACGTGCTTGATCCGTAATTCTGTTAATGGTTGGTTAATATCAAAATTAGGATTGGAAATGCATTGTTTCCGAAATTTTTTTACCCATTTAGGTGCATTTTCAGTCACAATTTTATCTTCCAATGAAACAAAAAACATACTGTCTCCCGGTTCTCCTTGGCGTCCGGATCGTCCACGCAATTGGTTATCAATTCTAGCAGAAGACATCCGCTCCGTTCCAATCACATATAACCCACCGTTTTTTTTAGCATCATTAGAAAGTTTGATGTCAGTCCCCCGACCAGCCATGGCTGTGGCCACTGTGATTGAATCAACATTTCCGGCTTCTTTAATAATCCGATTTTCTTTTGCTGCACTAGTAGCGTTCAAAACGTTATGCGCATAACCCTTAGCAAGTAGCAAACGAGAATATAACTCTGACATCGACACCGAACCGGTTTCAATTAAAACTGGTCGGTTTTGCTGGGTAATTTCCTCTAGCTTAGCAAGCGACGCCTCGATTTTAGCCTGATTAGTAACATAAACCTGATCTGGATGGTCCTTGCGAATTACCTTTTGATTTGTCGGAATCACGATGGTGTTAAGATGATAAGTATCCCGAAACTCATCAGCATCCGTCAATGCTGTTCCAGTCATTCCTGAGATTCGAGTAAATAACTTAAATAAGTTTTGATATGTAATGCTGGCCATGCCCTTAGTTTCATCACTAAGTTTTACGCCTTCTTTAGCTTCAATTGCTTGGTGTAATCCAGCCTGTAATTTAGTTCCCGGTAACTTACGCCCATTCATTTTATCCAATAAAACAACGGTTTGAGCTTCAACCACATAATCTCTGTCCTTAGTAAATAAATAATTGGCTTTTAGAGCTAAAACAAGGTGCCGATAAAGATTATGGTGCTTTTCACTTAGTAAATCTTTAATTCCAGCGAATTCTTCTAAATGCGAGATTCCAGCCGGAGTCAACCACACGCTCTTAGCGTCAGTTGCTGTTTTGAAATCGATTCCCTCTTTTAATTGGTGAATCATCAACTCAGAAAGTTCATATAAATTAGACTTAACGTTTGGTGCTCCTGAAACAATTAGTGGAGTCTGTGCTTGATCCAATAAAATTGAATCAATTTCATCAATAATTGCATAGTTCAGCCGTTTAATGTGCTGTTTGTCTGGAGTGGTTGCTAAATTATCAAATAAGTAATCAAATCCAAGACTACTATGTGTTGTATACACAATATCAGAAGCATAAATTTGGTCTAATTCACGTTCGTCATCATCCTCTTCATCATCATTGGGAACTCCTAATCCAACCGTCAATCCTAGCCAACGATATACCTTTCCAATTTCTTCAGCATCTCTTCGAGCTAGATAAGGGTTAGCTGTAATTAGAAAAACTCCGTTTCCAATTAAACCATGAAGATAGAGCGGCATTGTTGCCGTCAGCGTTTTCCCTTCTCCAGTTTTCATTTCAGCAATATTACCTTCATGCAATACAAGGGCTCCAATAATCTGCGTTAGATAGGGAGTTAATCCTAAAATTCTCCGATCGGCTTCACAAACGGTTGCATAACTTTCTATGAGAATGTCATCTAAACTTTTTCCATTCTTAAGTTGATCTCGTAACTCAGTTGTCTGTCGTTTTAGCTCTTGATCTGTCATAGTCTGCAGTTCTTGAGCTCGTTGCTTTATTTTCTTTGCTAATTTACGATACTTATGCATGAAATACACCCAAATTTTTCTTATCTTAATACTAATAAAGTCAAAATTAAAAAAGGAGATTTGAATCTCATTTTCTAATAGTACCATCAATAAATAATTAATTAAACAATCACTATATAAAAAACAAAACCCTTTAAGTTATAAATACATAACTTAAAGGGTTTTAATTATTTTAAATAAACTGTATCTAATCTTTTGCCTCTTGCGCTTGAGCAGCTTGAGCCAGAATGTTCAAGTAGTTGAACGGTCGGTCAAATTGCGGTTGGAAGAGCATGTCAACCATGGCTAAATCATCAATCGTGTTTTGGTTTTGAATTGCCACAGACAAGACGTTAGCTGATTGTGAAACATCGTACATACTGGTTAAGGAACCACCGAGAATCCGCCGGGTATTTGGCTCATAAACCAATGACATCAACACGGGTTCCGTGGTTAACATGAATTCTGGTCGGTAGTTATCTTCGACAACTACTTGACGAGCGTTAATTCCTTGGTCCTTAGCAGCAGCCATCGTCAATCCAGTGGAAACGTAGGTCCGGTCATAGAGTTTCAAACCAGAGGACGATTGAGTCCCCATGTACTTAACTTTGTTTTCCGTTAGGTTTTCACCCACTAAAATCCCCTGCCGCACTGCGTTAGTAGCTAACGGAATGTAAGCATTTTGGCCGGTTGGGTTGTAGTGAACGGCAGCACTGTCCCCAGCAGCAAAGATGTCTGGGTTTGATGAGTGCATGTATTCGTCGGTGATGATAGCTCCATTTGGCATCATGTCGACTTTGCCCTTTAATAAACCGGTGTTCGGACGGAAACCGATACAAAGAATGGCAATGTCAGAGTGAATTTCGTCCCCGTTAGCGGTTAAAACAGAAATCCCGCCATCTTTTTCTTCAAAACCGGTTACCTTTGAACCTAATTCCAGGTTAACACCGTTCTTTTCGTAATCGGCAGCTAGAATGTCAGTGAACTTCTTGTCAAAGTACTTGTAAAGCACCCGGGTAGAACCGTCCAGTAAGTTTACTTGATAACCCTGCTTAGAGTACGCCTCAGCTAGTTCGGCACCAATGTAACCGGAACCGATGACCGTGATTGATTTAACTTTCGGAGCTTCATCAAACAACTTCTTAGCGTCATGCCAGTTCTTGCACAGGTAAACTTTGTCACTTTGAATTCCGTCGATCGGAGGAACCACTGGCAATGAGCCAGTCGTCATAATCAACTTGTCATACGGAGTCTCTGTAACGGAACCAGATTCAAGGTCCTTTACTTTAACAACCTTTTGGTCTGGATCAATTTCTGTAACTTCGTGCTTCATTTCCACGTCGGCCCCGAGGCTCTTTAATTCTTCAGGACTAGAATAGAACAATCCTTGTGGATCATTGTTCTTAATTTCTTTACCCAAGTACAAAGCAATCCCACAGGAAAGGAACGAGATGTTATCGTTCTTCTCGTAGACCGTCACTTCAGCTTCTGGATGAGAAGCTAAGGTTTGTTTAATGGCAAAGGTTCCGGCATGAGTACAACCAACTACAACGACTTTCATGGTTAATCCCTCTTTCAAATTAATGCTTACTATTTACTAAAAACAAATATACCACGTTGTGAAAAAAGGTACAATGAAAACGGTTTATTTTTTTACGCAAATTTAGCTAATTCCGGTTAGTTCCCGTTTATATCAACGTTTACCCTACTTTAAAACATTTTGTAACGTCTTCGCGGTATGTGTAAATGGTTCACAACCATCCGTGGTGACCCGGACACAATCTTCAATCCGCACGCCGGCAACGCCTGGAATGTAAATCCCGGGTTCAATCGAAAAGCACATGTTTTCTTCGAGCTTCAGGTCGTTGCCTTCCATGATGGACGGGAATTCGTGTTCACTCATTCCCATTCCATGACCAAGCCGGTGAATGAAGTACTGACCGTAACCAGCCTCGTCAATAATATCGCGAGCTACCTTATCTAATTCAGCAGCGGTAATTCCAGGCTTCACCGCTGCTTGAGCAGCTAACTGCGCCTTCAAACACACGGCATAGATTTCTTGTAATTGGTCACTAAGCGTCCCGACTGCGACCGTCCGACTGGCATCACTGATGTAACCATCATGCACCGTTCCGAGATCCAGCAAGACCAGTTCGTGTTCTTTAATCTGGTTCATCCCAGTGTCCCCATGGGGTTGAGAGGCATGCTTACCAGCTTGAACTAAAGTGGCAAAGCTCATCTCCATCACCCCGCGCTTTTTCAGCTGGTACTCGATTTCAGCTGCGACATCGGCCTCAGTCTTGCCTGGTGCAATCGTGTTAAAGGCCACCTCAAAGGCAAAGTCGGCTTCTTTACCGGCTGCCCGTAACTTTTCAATTTCATCCGGAGTTTTAATCAGGCGCATCCGTTCAATCACAGGTGTCAAATCAGCAGCAAATTGAGCCTTTGGAAACTCCGCTTGTAGGGCTTGGAGCCGTTCCACGGTGAGCTGGTTCTTTTGAATCCCCCAGTGAATGGGATTTTCGACCCGATCCCGCACATTTTTAGCAATCATCGCAAACGGAGCTTCGTGGTCAAGGTAACCATAAACAGGATGCGTCCAACCTGTACTTTGGATATCTTCAACTTCTAAAGCCGGTGCAAAGAGAAAAGGTTCTTGATCAGGGAATACTAATAATGCTAAGACTCGCTCAACCGGATCACTCCCAAAGCCGGTCAAGTACTCAATCGTTTCGGGGTCACTAACGTAGGCAACGTCTAGTTGCTGGTCGCGTAAATGTTCTTGTAACTGTGCTAATTTTTCCATGCTTATCCCTCCTGTTTGCCCGTATCTTACCACAACTAACTAAAAAAGCCATCTAACCTAAAAGTTAAATGACTTCGTTCGGTTATTTAATTAATTCACCCGTCACAATCAAACGGCGAGTTTCCCCCGGATTACCACTGGCACAAGTAACTAAGGTCAACAGCTTTTTGCCCGGTACATCGTTAATTACCGAGACGTCCGTTTCTGGCACCACTTTAATCTTAGTGATCCGATAGCGAGCGGTTTGCTTCCCGGCCTTAATCGTCACAATCTGTCCTTTTTTCGCTTTGGCTAAGGGTGAGAAAAGAATCTTCGGGTTCTGCATGTGGTGCCCTGCCAAGGCATAGTTACCTTCGCCTAATTTTTGCCCCGGTTTCATCGTTCCAGCTCCAATCGTCAAGTTTTCAGAGTTGAGTCCCTTGAAAATCGGCAAGTTAATGTCTAAATCTGGAATTTGAATTGAACCAATTGCATCCGTTTTGCGAGCCTTTTCGCTCTCTAATACCGCATTTTCAGAAACCGCCTGGACGTTTTGATAGTTATAATTCGCGTTCTTAGTTTCTCCACGCTTCACTTCCTGCTGGGAAATATTGGTAACCTTCTGGTGACTTTGCCACTGAATCCAATAACCCTCTAGTTGGGAGCTAAAAACCAGGGCAATTCCCACCACTAGTAATAGAAGCAACAAAATCCGTTCTGCCCATTTGAGCCATCGTCGTTTTTTGGGGGGCTGTGTCATGTTTCCAATCCTCTCGTTAAAAAGACAGCCATGCGGTAACCGATGACTGTCTTTAGTTTACTTTAATTTTAGCACATTAGTCGTGCTATTCTGCATCTTTTGACCTGGTCGAGCGAATCAGCGTGGCAATGATGAAACCAAGCACCGCAATTCCAAAGAAGGTCCAGTAGACGGCATGGAAACCAGTCTGGTTAGACATCATGTACGATGAACCACCGTGTAGGGCTTTCCCGGTTACGTTAACCAGAATCAACGTTGCAACCGCTACTCCAGTGGAACCGAGAACCTGTCGCACCGTCGTAATCACAGCAGTTCCGTGCGAAACTAGGTCGTTTGGTAATGAGTTTGCTCCTAGGGTCACTGCGGGCATCATAACGAAGGCATTTCCTCCTTCAATTAGCATCGCTAATCCAATCATCCCCCAGATGTTGTTAATATGGACGAGGGCGAGAATCCCCCAACCGACCACAATCATGCCCATTCCAACTAACATCGTAGGTTTAAATCCAATCTTGTCAGCTAGGGTTCCAGTAATGGGGTTCAAAAGACTCAAGAGCGCTGCCCCAGGAACTAGAGCCATTCCAGAAACAAACGGCGAAGCCCCTAGCACTTGTTGGTAATAAAGCGGGAAGATAATGGTCACCACAATCAAGGAAATATAAGAAAAACCGGTTAATAACACGGCCAGATCGTAGTTAAAGGTCTTCATCACCCGCAGATCCAACATCGGTTCGGGCAGATTTAACTGTCGATGAACAAAGAAGGTCAGTAAGAGCACGGAAACCACGAGAATCCCAATTAACGTAGGCCAATTAGCGCCTGGTTCTCCTGCCTTAGTAATCACATACAAGAGCCCGATCAACCCGAGTGAATAGAAGACCGAAAGCCAGTCTAACTTAGACGGAATCCGTGGCATCACGTCACGCATAACGAAGAATGACAATAATAACACGATGGTGATGACCACCATGAAGAAGATAAAGAGACCCCGCCAACTAGTAAAACGAAGCACGATTCCAGAGATGATGGGACCACAGGCGAGCGCCGAACCCATTACCAGACCGGCGATTCCCATGATGGTCCCCCGTTTGGCCTCGGGCGTGATTTCCAGCAGCACCGTTTGGTATGAAGGAAAGAGGACCCCGACGGCCGCGGCCTCCATAATCCGGCCTAGCATTACCAGGTAGAAATTGGGTCCCCAGAAAATAATCAGCGTTCCCACGTCAAACAGCAGTAAGGCACCCATGAAGAGCGTTTTAAAACTGATGTTATTTAACAACCATGGACTGATTGGCATCGTGATACACATCACGATCATAAATCCGGTAGTTAACCACTGCACCGTGTCCGCCGAAATCAGAAAATACTTCATGAGGGTCGGATATGCCGTCGATAAGGAAGATTGACTAATCGACATGGTAAAGGTTCCCACCAACATGGTCGCGATGAACAGCCACCGCGTGAGGGGTTTCATTGGAGTTTCCGTTTGCATTTGAACCATCCTTTCAATATCAATCTTTTACTGATAATCATTATAAACCACTTGAAGCCCGAAAAAAAGAACGTCCAAACGTTCTTCCTTTATTTAAAAATTGATGCTCCCTTGTACCCGTGGGTAAGGGATAACATCCCGAATGTTGTCCATTCCGGTTACGTACATTAACAAGCGTTCAAATCCGATTCCAAAACCAGAGTGCTTCGTGCCTCCGTACTTACGGAGTTCCAAGTACCAGTCGTAGTCAGATTCCTGGAGGTTAAATTCGTGGAGCTTATCCAACAGCACGTCTTCGCGTTCCTCTCGTTGGCTTCCTCCGACCAATTCACCAATCCGGGGAACTAACAAGTCTACCGCTGCCACCGTTTTTTCATCCGCGTTATCGCGCATGTAGAAGGCCTTAATGTCGCGGGGATAATCAGTCACAAAGACCGGTTTGTGGAAAACCTGTTCAGCCAGATATTGTTCGTGTTCCGCCTTTAAGTCAATCCCCCACTTCACGGGGAACTTAAAGTCGGCATCGGCTTGTTCCAAGCGTTCGATGGCTTCCGTGTAAGTAATCCGAGCAAATGGTTCAGCAACCGTTTGTTGTAACCGGTCCAGCAAGTGTTCGTCCACGTGATCGGTTAAGAATTGCAAATCGGCTTGGGCGTGGTCTAACAAGTATTGCACCACGTACTGCAACAAGCCCTGGATTTCGTCAATTGTTTCTGGCAAACCAGCAAAGGCCATTTCTGGTTCAATCATCCAAAATTCAGCGGCATGGCGTTTTGTATGTGAGTCTTCAGCCCGGAACGTCGGTCCAAAGGTGTAGACATTGCGAAAGGCCAAGGCAAACGGTTCCACTTGCAGTTGTCCACTCACGGTCAGGTTGGTTTCCTGACCAAAGAAATCCTGACTAAAATCAGTTTTACCATTGTCGTCTTGTTCCGGTTGATCTGGATCCAACGTGGTAACCCGGAACATTTCCCCGGCTCCTTCGGCATCACTACTGGTGATGATCGGCGTGTTTACGTACACGAAGTCGTGGTGTTGCAGGTATTCATGAATGGCAAAAGCTGCCATCGATCGAATCTTAAACACGGCGTAGAAGGTGTTGGTTCGCGGCCGTAAGTGGGCAATCGTCCGCAGGTATTCTAACGAGTGCGCCTTCTTTTGCAGTGGGTAGTCTGGATCAGAAACTCCTTCAATGGTCACTTCATCCGCGTGCAGTTCAAATGGTTGTGGAGCATCCGGTGTTTCCACAAGTTGACCGGTAATTTTAACCGTGGAACTAATCGGTAATTTAATCACATCTTCGAAATTGTTCAGTTGATCCCGTTTCGCAATCACCTGCACGTTTTTGATGTACGAACCATCATTGACTTCAATAAAGGCAATCTTTTTCGAGTTCCGAATCGTCCGCACCCATCCCGAAATGGTGATTGGAGTTGTCAATTCGTTACGCGACTTTGTATATAAATCTTTTACTAATACATCCATTTTGTTACTCCCCCTGTTTAAATTAACCGCTGGACCCTAATTAAGGACAAAGAAAAAGACCTCATCGAAAGGGACGAGGTCTTCGCGGTACCACCCAAATTGTTTTTCCAAGAAAAACCAACTCTAGTTCGCAATAACGGCCGAACTACCGGTACCGCGATTCTCAAGTCGAGAACCCTTCAGGTGTTAATTGTAAGCTCCGTGTACTAGGCTTCCACCTTACCCTAGCTCGCTGGTCACGATCCTGCTTACGCTCGTCCTGACGCGGTCTTAATTTAATTTCAATATACAATACTACTGCTGAAAACGCAATCTTTTTCGGTCAGCAATTAATCCTGGCGGTGGGCCACACAAGTTCCTTCCGGAACAGTGAAGTCCTTTTGGATCAAGGTTAACTTGCCAGAAGCAACATCCCGTTGGAATAAAGTGGCATTATCGGTGTTTTGGTTAGCAACGATCAGGAAGTCTTCCGACCGGTTAAAGTTGAAGTCCCGGGGGAATTCACCTTCCGTAGAAACCCGTTGGATTTGTTTTAACTTTCCGTCTGATTGGACGGAAAAGACGACGATGCTATCGTTACCCCGGTTAGAAACGTAGATAAAGCGGTGGTCACTCGACAAGTGAATGGCAGCAGCTCCGTTGTGTTCCGTCCAGTCAGCTGGAATAGTGGACACTACTTGTTCAATTTCAAACTGCGCGGTTTCTTCGTTGTAGTTTAAGACCGCCACCTTACTACTTAATTCTCCGACTAGGTAAGCCTTACCCAGTTCCTCAATGTAAGTAATGTGACGTGGCCCAAAGCCTGGTTCTAAGGTTAAGCCACTCACTAATTCGAGTTTGCCTTCCGGAGTTAAATCGTACAGAAAAATCTGATCGAGACCAAGATCACAAACCACTAACCGGCCGTCAAACGAGATGTCGACGTAATGAGGATGCGGACCATCAGCCTGTTCTGGGCGCGGTCCCACCTGACCGTGATCATGAACCCGATCGGTAGCGGCCAGTAAGCCGTCCGGTCCAATCTTAAAGATGGTCACATCTCCAGTATGGTAGTTGGCAGTGTACACAAATTGACGTTTTTCGTCGACCGTAATGTAAGCCGGGCTACTCCCCATTTCCACGATCTTTTGTAGTTCCTTCGCTGGAATAGTAGTCCCGTCTAAGTCCACCACTCCCCCGTGTAGTTCGTTATCTTCCATGACCCGTTCCACGGCATAAATCCGGTGGGCCTTTGATTCAGCAACGTAGGTTGGTGAACCGGCCTTGGCAACTAACTGCAGGTTTTGCAAAGCGGGCTTGTCCGTATCCAATTCAATTTGGTAAATTCCTTTACTTTGATTCTTGGTATACGTTCCGATCAGAAATTTTTCAATCATGTTTCCTGCCTCCGTGTTCTTTTTGTTCATTATCCCACAAACTAAAAATCCGGTAAAGCAACGTTAACCAATGTGATTTTCTTTCAAAATTTGGGCGACTTCCTGCTCCATTGCGGGAGTTTTCTCCCACTCTTCAAATGCTTGCAAGTTTTCATCAGGCATCGTGTAGTGCTGATTAATGTAATTTTCATAATTAATCACATGAACGGAGTGCGGAATGTTAAGTTGCAGAATCCGGACTTGCTTGATTAAATTCCGTTCCGCAGCCAGTTCTGCCCGCCCGTTCTGAACCATGTTGCTGATTTCTAGGTACTTGCTACCGTCTAAACGCGTAATTTCTTCAATCAACGTGAAGGTTTCGTGACTTTTTTGTGCCATGTAACGCTCCTTACCAGTGCCGTTTTGAGACCGACCGTAACCCCCGCCGGTCCGCGTTTAACTTGTTTTGTTGTTGCTTAAATTTTTCCCAAGTTGCTTCCTTGCGATCGTGTTTATTTTGTTTTGTTTTTTTTGTGTATTTCATTTAACTCACCTTCTTTATTTAAGCGAAAAAGAAAAGAATTGTCGCAACAATCCTTTTCTGTCTAATTATACAATTTTTTATTCCACAGTCACACTCTTAGCCAAGTTCCGTGGCAAGTCCACGTTCAAACCTTTGTTCAAACTGGTGTAGTAAGCCAACAGCTGGGCGGGAATGACACTCAAGAGTGGCGTCAATAGTTCGTCGACATCCGGAATTACAAAGGTATCTTCCGGACGAGCCAAGCTCTTTTTCACAATCGATAACGTCTTAGCACCCCGGGCAGCGGTTTCTTCCAGATTACTCCGGGTCAAACCAGCGGTGCCAGCTTGGGTAATAATGCCAATCACCGGTGTCCCGGGTTCAATCAGAGCAATCGTGCCATGCTTTAATTCTCCAGAGGCAAACCCTTCAGCGTGCACATAGGAAATTTCTTTCAGCTTCAAAGCAGCTTCGATTGAAACCGTATAGTCAATCCCCCGTCCGATGTAGAAGGCTTGGTTAGCGTCGACAAAGTAGTCTTCCGCAATCTGATTAATTTCGTTCTTTTCGTCCACAATACTTTGCATTCCTTGAGCCACCACAGCTAACTGACCTTTAAGATCAAAATCAAGGGCAGCTTGGTTTTCCTTCGCCTCACCCACGGCCTTAGCTAAAATGGCTTCGAGCGCAATTTGGGCGGTGTAAGCCTTGGTAGAAGCCACGGAAATTTCTGGACCAGCTTGTAATAACAAAGTAAAAGTTGATTCGCGTGACAACGTAGAGTTGGCCACGTTTGTAATCGTCAGGCTGGGCAGCTTCTGTTTGTTAACGTTGACTAATACTTGCCGACTGTCGGCCGTTTCCCCACTTTGCGAAAGGAAGATAAAGAATGGCTTTTCAGAAAGTAACGGGTCTTCATACGCAAATTCAGAAGCAACATGAACTTCAGCAGGAATCCCAGTCAGCTTTTCTAACTGCATTTTTCCGACCAAGCCAGCGTGGTAACTAGTTCCTGCTCCGACGATGTAAATCCGGTCGGAACCCTTAATGGCGTCCACTAAGTCGGCGTCAAGCTTCGGGTGCCCAGCTTCGTCTAAATATTCTGCAGAAAGCTTCCGCATTACGTTTGGTTGTTCGTCGATTTCCTTTAGCATGTAGTATGGGTAAGTGCCCTTATCAGAAGCACTTGGATCCACACTAACTTCAAAGGTTTCGCGTTCGACCACGTTTCCGTCTGCATCGTTTACAATCACTTCGTCCGGTTTCACGATGCACATGTCGCCATCTTGAATTTCTAAGAAAGTATGGGTCACGTTTAACATGGCAATCGAATCAGAACAAACTACGTTGCAACCATCGCCTAATCCAATCAACATCGGACTTTTGTTTTTGGCCACGTAAATTGTTTCCGGTTCTTCACGGTCCATTAACATGAAGGCATACGATGAGTTTTCTAAGAGTGCTAACGTCTTGTTAAAGGCGTCCTTGGTACTCATCCCTTCCTTGACAAACTTATCAATTAATTGCACCACCACTTCAGTATCAGTTTGGCTGTGGAAGTGCACTCCTTGGAGGTATTCGTCCTTTAATGCTTGGAAGTTTTCGATCACACCATTGTGAACCAGGTAAAAGCGTTCGTCACTCGAAAATTGGGGGTGAGCATTTTCAATTGTAACCCCACCATGAGTTGCCCAGCGGGTATGACCAATGCCGGCCGTTCCCTGAACTTCTGGTCCAATTTTCTTGCGTAAGTCGGCAATGCTTCCTGTGGTTTTCACCAGGTAATCGGTTCCATCCGGTTGATCGACAAAGATTCCCGCTGAATCATAGCCCCGATACTGTAATTTTTCTAAACCACTGACTAAGATTTCAGTTGCATCCTTATTTCCGGTTACTCCAACTACTCCACACATATTGAATGTCCTCGTTTCTAAATTGGTATAGATGTTTAAATTATTTTTGATTTGTTAACACAATCTATATATTAGAGTTTTCATGAATACTTGTCAAACCATAACCACAAATTGGTCTACGCCCAATAAAAAAGAACCGTTCGCAAAGAACCGTTCTTATCGTTTTATTGATTAGCTTGTTTCACGACCGCTGCGATTTGGTCAGCATACCGCTGGCTATCTTCTTGCGTCGCTGCTTCGACCATCACCCGAAGCAATGGTTCAGTCCCACTCGGTCGGACTAAAATTCGTCCGTTTCCGTTCATTTCCGTTTCGACCTGTTGAATTACTTCCTGAACTTCAGGAGCATCCATGGCGTGGACCTTATCCTTTACCTGGACGTTCACCAGGCTTTGCGGGTATTTCCGAACTTCGGCTGCCAGTTCGGATAATGGCTTGTTGGTCGCCTGCATAATCGACATCAGTTGCAAGCTGGTTAACATGCCGTCTCCGGTGGTATTGAAGTCTAAGAAGACGATGTGACCGGATTGTTCACCACCGAGGTTGTACCCTTTCCGATTCATTTCTTCCACCACGTACCGATCCCCCACCTTGGTTTTTACACTCTTTAAGCCGTGGGCCTCCATGGCCTTGTACATTCCCAGATTACTCATCACCGTGGTAACAATCGTATCTTGTTTTAAACGACCGTGTTCATTCATGTATTTTCCACAAATGTACATAATCTTGTCACCATCCACAATGTTTCCGAGTTCATCAACCGCAATACATCGATCCCCGTCCCCATCAAAGGCAATTCCCAGTTGGGCGCCTTCATCGACCACTAACCGTTGCAATTGTTCAGGATGCGTGGACCCCACCTGGTCGTTGATGTTAATTCCGTTCGGTGTGGTGGCCATCGTGGTGAAGTCAATGCCTAGGTCAGCATATAAGCGTGGCACTAGCGAACTAGTGGCTCCATTAGCAGCATCCACCACCACCTTCATGCCGGTTAAATTTTCTGGAATCGTTTGTGCTAAGAAGTGAAGGTACTTTTGTCCGGCTTCCGTGTAGTTATCGGCCGTTCCCAGTCCCTTGGCAGCTGGACGTGGTAAATCATCCACCGGATTTTCGAGGATGGCTTCGATGTCGGCTTCAATCTCGTCAGACAACTTGTAACCGTCACCACCGAAGAACTTAATCCCGTTGTATTCTGCTGGATTGTGCGAAGCTGTAATCATCACGCCGGCATCCGCATCCTGATCTCTAACTAAGTAAGCAACCCCAGGCGTCGTTACAATTCCCAGCCGGAGTACTTCAATTCCGACAGACAATAAGCCTGCGATCAAAGCGTCTTCTAGCATTTGTCCAGAAATTCGAGTATCACGTGAGACCAAAACCCGGGGCTGGTGGTTTTCAGCACTGCGCTTCGTGAGTGCGTAACCCCCAGCTCGGCCAGCCCGAAAGGCCAATTCTGGGGTTAGTTCTTGATTCGCGATTCCTCTAATTCCATCAGTTCCAAAATATTTCATTGCTACTCCTTTATCGTTTCTAATTACTTATTCTCTTCATTATTCTTTTGATTTTCTTTTTGCACGTTAAGCTTCACGTCCGTAGTTGACGGGGAAATAACCACATTAACCGTTTTTCCCTTAGCATCCACAGCGTCAATCACCGCAGCCTTATCGGTTGACTTGTGCACGTCATCTGGTAGGTTCACCTTGGCAACGACCTTATCAATCCGTTCCATCTCATTTTCCGGTCCGGTAATGCTGACCTTTTTGAGATCTTGGTCCACCCGGTTCACCTTATAACCATCCATGATTTGATTCTTATCGTACTCTACCGTTACGGGCAAAGTTTTTGTTTCCCGTGGTTGAATGTTTACGGTAATTTTGGCTGGTTTAATCGTGGCTTGGAGTTGCGAATTCAATCCAGTTTGTTGTAGCCGCACCGTGTGCTTTCCCGGACCAAGGTCATTTAAATCAGCAATCACTTTGAAATTCCGGGTATTCGCGGTGGTAGTTACTAGTGCCGAGGGTCCCTTCAATTGAACCTGAACCTGATTGGGATATCCGACCACGAAGTACTTCTCAGAGTTCACGTTGAGTTGTAACGGAACCTCGATTTGCTTACGCGTATCCGAACTTAACTGCTGGTTCGCCTGATTATTGCGGGCATTCGGAGTGCCTAGTTTAGCTTGGTTCACGATGAAGAACAAACCCACGGCAATCACAAGCGAAAAAAGCAGTGCAAATGCTTTACTATCCACAAAGCGGTGCATTACTTGCCACCTCCCATTAGTTTAGCAAAAAAGTCATGCACTTCACCGTGCCACGTTTTTTTCTGGCTTGGTTGCAACAAATGACTGCGCAGGTACTTCAGGTAGTCTTCCCGACTCATTCCACGCAGTAATTCATTGTTCTGGGTGAAAGACACTTCCCCCGTTTCTTCAGAAACTACAATGGTAATGGCATCAGTGACTTCGGAAAGACCGACAGCAGCCCGGTGCCGCGTTCCTAATTCGCGGGGAATCAGATTACTATCTGAGGGTGGTAGATACGCATTGGCAGCGGCAATTCGATCATCCTTGATAATCACGGCTCCGTCATGCAACGGCGTGTTCGGAATGAAGATGTTAATCAACAGTTCACTGGAAACGTCCGCATCTAAAGCAATTCCCTTTTCAATCCATTCTTCCAGCCCGGTCTTCATTTGAATCGCAATCAATGCTCCAATCCGACGTTTGGACAAGTACTGAATCGCCCCGTCCAACGCTTTAATCACCTTTTCGGTTCGTTCATTGGCCTGTTGGGATTGTTTAAAAACCGACTGCTGACCCAATTTTTCGAGCCCCCGCCGAATTTCAGGCTGAAAAATCACGATACAGCCAATCACTCCCCAATTAATGACTTGATCCAAAATCCAAGAAGTCATGGTAAGTCCAAGATACCAACTCAGCACTTTGGCAATCACTAGCACCACAATCCCGCGTAGGAGCTGGATGGAACGAGTCCCCTTTAACAGCATAAATAATTCGTAGATTAGAATCCACACTACCAAAATGTCCAAGACGTTGCTGAGGTTATGTAGTGTCAGAATGTTACTCCAATTAATTTCCATTCGTTCGTGTTCCTTCCTACTTAAGGCGACTTCAGAAATCATTATAGCACTCCCCAAGCTGATTTTAATAGGGCGGTCGGTATGGTTTTAGAAACACTTTAATAGTTTTTTTGCTTAATTTGCGGTTTAATGAAAGGAGACTATTTTGAGGTGATTGGAATATGACAAACAGAAAAAAATGGCAAGTTCGCTTGTTTTTCATCGTATGGCTGGTGTTTATCAAGCTCTTTATTAAGGACTCGCTCTTTGGATTTCTATTGTTAAATACATTTTTAGGCTACATCCCAATTGAACTGAGCTTTCACATCGGCAAACCCAAGCAAAATGTAATAATTTTCTGGCTTTTAACCTGCGCCTGGTTGCTCTTTTATCCCAATGCCCCCTACATTTTAACTGATTTGCTCCACCTGTCGTGGCTCCACCCAAACGACATTAACGGAATGTTGAAGTTAGATGGTCACATTTGGTTCCTCTACACTTGCCTCTTAATCAGCGCGTTAACCTGTGCCTTTCTAGGCTTTTGGAGTCTGATTCACGTGGCCAAGGCCATTACCGCCAAGCTCCACCTGCAAATGGGATTTACCAATATGCTGGTGACTTTTGTACTGATCTTTTTAAGTTCAGTCGGCCTCTACATTGGTCGCTTTCTACGAGTGCACACCGTTTACCTGATTACCAATCCCAAATTTTACATCCATATGTTTGCTAACATGTGGAACCGGGAAATGCTGATTTTTGTCATCTTGATGACCATCATTCAGCTCGTGATTTACTGGATTTACACCATCATCCAGGATAATGGTTCAGATGCATAAAAATCATTGGAAAATAAAAAAGGCTCATTAGGCGTTACCAGCTTAATGAGCCTTTTTTATGGTTCCACTCCAATAATCCGGACCTCGGTTTCCAAGTGAATCCCAGTTTGCGCAAAAACCGTCTCCTGGACGTGGTGAATTACCTGCAGGTAGTCAGTAGCAGTAGCATGGTCCACGTTAACGATGAAGCCTGCGTGTTTTTTCGATACTTCGGCGCCACCAAACCGATAACCTTGTAATCCCGCTTCGTGAATCAACTTGCCAGCGAAGTGACCCTTAGGCCGTTTAAAAACGCTCCCACAGGACGGATATTCGAGTGGTTGCTTGGACTTGCGCAGGTAATTCAAGTGGTTCATTTCGTGTTGAATTAGACCTTTGTGACCCTGACGGAGCTTGAAAGTGGCGCCCAAGACAATCGCGTGTTGATCCTGAATCGCACTGTGTCGGTAGCCAAAGTCCAACTGTTCGTGGGGCCATACCTCAACGGCCAAATCCTGCGTTAAAACAGTAGCGGATTCCAGCACGAATTGGGTTTCACCCCCGTAAGCTCCAGCATTCATAAAGACTCCGCCCCCGATACTACCGGGAATCCCGGCGGCAAATTCTAACCCCGTGAGGCCGGCTTGTTGGGCGACCTTGGTAGTTTCTATGTAAGCGGCGCCAGCCTCTGTGATTACCCGCTCGCCGTCGACGTGGATGTGATTCATCGCGGTTAGGATAATGGTCAGTCCCCGAATTCCGCCGTCACGCACGATTAAATTACTGGCATTGCCCAACACCGTAATCGGCATGCCAATTTGATCAGCATATTGAACCAACGTTTCCACCTGTTGGTCAGATTCTGGAAACGCCAAAAAATCGGCTGGTCCGCCGGTTTTGGTCCAGGAATAATGAGCTAATGGTTCATCTTTTAAAATTTTAAAATCGGTAAATTTAGTAGTTAAATCAACTGTCATCGTACTGTTTTCCTTTCGGTCATCTTCCTTCATTCTACCACGCTCATTCGGGGAACACTACTTGGAAAATGATATACTAAGAGCATCAGTTCCACTACTTTCAACCGTAAGGAGGAATTTTTGTGAATTTTGTCGCCATTGATTTTGAAACCGCGGCGAATCAGCGCGCCAGCGCGTGTTCCGTGGCGCTAACGGTCGTGCGTAACGACCAGGTCGTTGACGAGTTCTACTCGTTGATTAACCCCGAAACGTCCTTTAACTGGCGCAACATTCAAGTCCATGGGATCCACCAACGTGACGTCCAAACCGCGCCAACGTTTCCAGAGGTGTGGGAAATCATCAAACCCTTTTTCAAACCCCATCGCTTGGTAATCGCCCACAACAATCGCTTTGATAATAGCGTCTTAAAAAAGAGCTTAGAACGCTACGAGCTTCCAGTGCCTCACTACCAAACGCTGGATACGGTTAAAACCGCCAAAAAGTTTTATCCTGAGTTTCCGAACCACAAACTCAACACGGTCAGCGACCGGTTGGGGATTACGTTGGAACACCATCACAACGCCCTTGACGATAGTTTAGCGTGTGCTAACATTTTACTCGTCCAGCAGCAACAATTTGGCACGGCAGCGCTCCGTCCCTTTATTAACAACGTTTAAATTGTCACTAAAAAACGACCAGTCATCGTTCGGCTTCTTATCGAGAAGCTGATTCCGACCGGTCGTTTTTGTATGTCATGGTAAAAATATCATGTTGCTGTTGAGTAATCTGAAATCCGGAGTGCTGATATAAATGGAGCGCCCGTTGATTACTCTCCTTAACGGTTAACCTTAATTGTTCTAACCGACTAAGATTTATAAACCAATCCACGGCTAGGTCAAGGAGTGCAGCACCCAGGCCTAGACCCTGGTAGTCTTTTAAAACTGCAATCCCGAGCTCTCCCACGGCCGGGTTCTGCTCCGTAATGGTTACCAGTCCAACCAATTTCGTGCTTACAGCAGCCACAGCCACCAAGTTCGTACCCGAAGCGTTTAAGCGTTCAACCGCGGCGGCTTCCATCGCCGGAGTCAAGTGGTCTAATTGCTCATCAACCATGATTAAATCCGTTTCCTGCCGTAGTCGCTTTGCTAGCGTTAATAACGTGGTCGCATCATCTGAAACCGCGGCACGTAACCGCACATCCTCACTCATTGGATAGTCCCCACCGGTCTAACAATGCTTCAAACCGTGCTCCGTGCGCTCGCAGGGTTAACCGGCGTTGGTTGGCATCCACGTCATCTTGGCGTTCAATTGCCACCCGGAGGTAGTCTTCGGGCAGTTCGGTCGCCGCAAACTGCGACCATTCCACCACGCTTACGCCATCACCAGTGAAGTACTCATCTAACCCGAGGTCGGCGGCTCCACCGGTTTCTAACCGGTAAACGTCCATGTGGTAGAGTGGTAGCCGTCCTGATTGATACTCTCGGATAATCGGAAAACTGGGACTCTTAACGGTCTGCCGAATCCCCAAGCCGCGAGCAATTCCCTTCGTAAAGGTGGTTTTGCCTGCACCCAGATCTCCATCTAACAGGATTACGTCCCCCGGTTGCAGTTGCTGCGCTAGTTGTTCGCCCAGGACTTCTGTTTCCGCTGACTTTGTGACCACTACCTGTTTTTCCATTGCTTTCAACTCGCTTATAAGGCCTGGGTGGCCGTAATGATAGCAACCTTATAAACATCCGCCGCGTTGCAACCCCGAGACAAGTCCGAAACGGGTTTGTTCAAACCTTGCAAGATGGGTCCAATGGCGTCAAAGCCACCGAGTCGTTGGGCAATCTTGTAACCGATGTTTCCGGATTGGAGGTCCGGGAAGACGAAGACATTGGCTGAGCCCGCTACTTGTGAGTCCGGCGCTTTGGCTTTAGCAACTGCTGGAACCACGGCCGCATCAAATTGTAATTCACCGTCCAGAGCTAGGTCGGGAGCTTGTTCGTGCGCAATTTCCGTCGCTTTTTGGACTTTTTCTACTTCAGGACCCTTAGCGGAACCCTTGGTGGAAAAGCTCAACATGGCCACTTTGGGATCCACGTCAAACAAGGCCGCCGTTTTTGCGGTTTCCGTCGCAATTTCAGCGAGCTGATTTTCATCTGGGTTAATGTTAATGGCACAGTCCGCAAAGATTAAGCGGGTTTCGTCACGTTGCATGATGAAGGCACTACTGATGAGGTTCACGTCTGGTTTGGTTTTAATGATTTGTAAAGCAGGTCTGATAGTATCGCCCGTTGGATGACTAGCTCCAGAAACCATTCCATCGGCTTGACCCATGTAAACCATGGCCGTGCCAAAGTAGTTCGGATCCTTCAGCCATTCTAAGGCTTCCATGGCAGACGTTTTACCACCCCGCCGGTCTACAATTGCTTGCACCATGGCTTGTGTTTGTGCACTATCAACGTTTTGATAGTCAATAATTTCAATTCCCGTCAGGTCAACGTTCATTTTGGCAGCTACAGCCGTAATGTCAGCTTCTTGTCCCAGTAAAATCGGATGAATTAGTTCTTCTGCTTGTAAACCATGTGCGGCACTAATGATTCGTTCATCATTTCCTTCGGGAAAAACGATCCGAATGGATTGCCCTTTAATTTTACTTTTTAAACTTTCAAATAAATCCATGGTAACCTCCTAATTTGTCATCGTAACGTGTTCTGGCAATTGCCAGTCAATGGGGGTCTCTCCCATTGCGGTCAGGGCCGCGTTGGTTTTTGAAAACGGTCGCGAGCCAAAGAATCCCCGATTAGCAGACAGCGGACTGGGATGTGCGGATTGAATCACAACGTTGGTTTCTTGGTCGATGAGCTTAAGCTTATTACGAGCCGAACGACCCCACAGAATGAAAACCACTGGTTCCGGCCGTTCTGACAACTTGGCAATCGCATAATCCGTCAGTTGCTCCCAGCCATGCCCCTGGTGCGAATAGGCCTGACCATTGCGAACGGTCAAAACGGAGTTCAAGAGTAGTACTCCTTGATCTGCCCAGTGCTTTAGATAACCGTGTTGCACCGGTTTAATCCCCAAATCATTGTCCAACTCCTTGTAGATGTTACGCAACGACGGAGGAACTGTAACGTTGGGCTCCACCGCAAAACTCAAGCCAATTGCCTGGTGAGGGCCATGGTAAGGATCCTGTCCCAGGATGACCACTTTGGTGTCTGAAAACGGCGTCCATTCAAAGGCTTGAAAGATCCGCTGCATGGCCGGATAGATGGTTTGAGTCCGGTATTCATTGACCAAAAACTGCCGTAACTGTTGGTAGTAAGGCTTTTGAAACTCTGGCTCTAAAATCGGCCACCAGTCATTATCAATAAACCGTTTCATTGTGATGCTCCCTTCCAAATCCTACACCCTTATTATAACAAAAAAGGACGGTCCCCCGTCCCCTAATAATGTTTCATAACCCGATCAATTTGACGTTGTTGGTCGCGCCGCTTGATGGTTTCCCGCTTATCGTAACTGTGTTTCCCTTTGGCAATCCCAATTAAAACCTTCGCAAAGTTGTGTTTTAAGTACATCTTCAAAGGAACAATAGTGACCCCTTTAGTCTGCACCGCTTCTTGTAAATGCTTGATTTCTTTTTTGTGCAACAACAGTTTCCGGTTGCGCAACGGATCATGATTAAATTGGTTGCCTTCGGTATATTCATTGATGTGCACGTTCATCAGGTAGGCTTCCCCATTCCGGATGGAAACAAAGCCATCCTTCAGGTTCACCCGGCGTTCCCGCACCGATTTGATTTCCGTTCCGGTCAACACCAGCCCTGCTTCGTACGTTTGCTCAATGAAATAATCGTGGCGAGCCTTGCGGTTAGTCGCCACCACGTTATCCGTTTGGGGCTTCCGTTTCGTATGCGCCATGTAAATCAGTCCTTATTTTCGTTTCTGAATCGTAAATTGATGTTTGTGGTCGGTGGCGCGTTGTCCGGCTGGTTTGTTCCCACCGTTCTGGTTGTGATTCCGGTTTTGATTGGAACCGTTGTGGTTCCCCGGCCGCCGACTATTATTGTTATACCGCCGCTTAGAGTTATTGTGCTGAGCTCGCTTGGGTAACAAATCACTAGTTGGCGTTTCTTCCGGATTCACAATTTCGAAGTCCACCGCGCTTTGGTCAACGTCCACGCCCACACACTTCACGCGGACGTCTTGTCCGATCTTAAAGGTCCGCTTCGTGTTGCGGCCGACTAACGCTAGGTACTTTTCCACGTATTCGTAGTAATCATCCGTCATCCGGCTAATGTGCACGAGGCCTTCAACCGTGTTGGGGAGTTCAATAAAGGCCCCGAACTTCAACACGGAACTAACCACTCCGTCAAATTCTTCGCCAATCTTATTACTCATGTATTCAGCCTTCATCATCGCGTCGACATCCCGTTCCGTATCCACAGCCCGGCGTTCGGTTTCAGAAGCATGGACTGCCACGTCCCCTACTACATCAGCATAGGTTTTCTTCGTGGTGTCATTAATTCCGTTGTCTTCGTAATAATGAATGAGCCGGTGGATAAACATGTCAGGGTACCGCCGGATGGGGGAAGTAAAGTGCGTGTAGTACTTGGCGCCCAGTCCGAAGTGACCAACACATTTTTCGTTATACTTGGCTTGTTGCATGCTCCGCAACAGCATTACGGAAACTACAGCTTCTTCCGGTTGGCCTTCGACCTTCGTCAAAATGTTTTGCAAGGTCTTGGGTTGTAAGTGATCGGGATCGGCTTTGACGTTAATTCCAAAGGCAGTTAGAAATTCAAAGAAGTCCTTCACTTTAGTTGGATCTGGATTTTCGTGAATCCGGTAGATGAACGGAACCTTCGCCTTGTGGTAAGTTTCGGCAACCGTTTCATTAGCAGCCAACATGAACGATTCAATCAAGCGTTCGGCCGTTCCCCGGGTCCGCACCTGAATGTCAATTGGGTGGCCGGCTTCGTCCACGATGATCTTAGCTTCGTCATCAGCAAAGTCAATGGCTCCCCGCCGACGCCGGGCTTTGTACAGAATCTGGTGCAGTTCGTTCATGGTTTCAAACATGGGAACCAATCCCGCGTAGTGCGCGCGGGTTTCGGGATCATGATTTTCAATGATTTCGTTAACGGCGTTATACGTCATCCGGGCAGTCGACTTCATCACACTCGGATGAATCCGGGATTTCACGACGCGTCCCTGCGGATTGATTTCCATCTCACAACTCATGCAGAGCCGCAATTCTCCTTCGTTCAACGAACAGATTCCGTTTGATAACCGTCGCGGTAACATTGGAATTACCCGGTCGGTCAGATAAACAGACGTACCCCGGGTATAAGCCTCTTCGTCTAAGCGGCTGCCGGGCTTCACGTAGTGACTAACGTCCGCAATGTGAACTCCCAAATGGTAGTTTCCGTTGGGTAACTTCCAAGCGGTCACGGCGTCATCCAAGTCCTTGGATTCTTCCGCATCAATCGTCACCAGGTCTTGATCAGTTATGTCCTCACGTCCCTTGGTTTCTTCAGGAAGAACGTGGTCTGGAATCTCATCCGCGGCCTCTAAGACGTCGGTCGGAAATTCGGAGGGAACGTCGTTCGCGTACACGATTTGGAGGATATCAATCCCCGGATCATCAACACTTCCGATGACCTGCTTTGCCACCCCAACCATGTAGTCTGGGTGCTTAGCGTTCGGGTATTCGGTAATATCGGCCGTCACGACTTCACCGGGCGTTGGGTGAATCCCAGCGTCAGCAACGTAGAACTTCATACCGGTCAACTTTTTATCGCGAAGCTTAACCTGCCCCAGGTACCCCAGGTCATTGTTGGTCTTCACGAATTCCCCCACCACGTGGTCGTAGTGATGTTCCATGATTTCCATGACTTTTCCTTGGGGCCCCCGGTCAGAGTTCTTCTGGGCGGCCTTCGTAATCTGCATCTGCACCTTATCCAGGTTCATGGCTTTCATGGTGTCATCGGGTGCAATAAAGGCATCGGGGAGTTGTTCGTCATAGGCAACGAACCCAAAGCCTTTCGGATTAGAGTGAAAGACCCCTTCGTGGGACAGTTCACTCGGGTTAATCTTAAAGTTACCGTCGTTAGTAACTACGACTACTCGGTCCCGTTCCAACTCGGCTAGTTCTTGCACAATTAGTTTAAAGGCGGCCGAGCCGTGGTAGCGGAGGGCATCCGCAATTTTTTCCACGTCGAACTGTTCGTTTGCATGCGAACTTAAAAGATCGGCGATTTCTTGTTTTAGTTTGTTATCTTGCACGTTAAATTCCTCTTTTTTCTACTTCTTCAGTTGCTAGTCTGTCGGACAATCATATAAAAAAAGCTCCTGTCGGCAACAGGAGTTTTTTCATTAATGTTGAGCGATCCACATTAAAACTAGGGCAATCGCAAAAAACAAAATCCCTAATACCACAGTTACTTTTTGAATAAATGATTCAAAGCCTCGGGATTTGGATTCTGAGAACAAATCGCTCGCTCCTCCGGTAAACGAAGCCATGGCATCATTATTCTTGGAAGGTTGCATTAACACTGCCGCGATAATGAGCACGCTCACAATCCACAGGATAATCATCAAAAAATTAGTCACAGAAATTTCCTCCTCGACAGCTAGTCACGGTCTAATAATTCATACTTTTTATTATAACACAACTACGCTCATGATTCTAACCCAGGGAAAGCTTTCTCCCAAAGAAAAAAGTCGTTAGCAAGCGCTAACGACTTTTGATGGTAATTAATTATTTGTTGATGATGTTTTCGCGAGCAGTGTAGTCCAAGTTGTAGAAGGAGTGAATCCCCTTGTATTGAGCAACTGAACCTAATTGGTCTTCGATTCTCATCAATTGGTTGTACTTGGCAATCCGTTCGCCCCGGCTCATGGAACCAGTCTTGATTTGACCAGCGTTTAAAGCAACCACTAAGTCAGAAATCGTCGTGTCTTCCGTTTCACCAGAACGGTGGGAAATGATGGCCGTGTAACTAGCTTCCTTAGCCATGTTAACTGCGTTGACAGTTTCAGTTAAGGTCCCAATTTGGTTCAACTTAATCAAGATTGAGTTAGCCACGTGCATCTTAATTCCCTTAGATAAGTATTCAGTGTTAGTTACGAAGAGGTCGTCACCAACGATTTGAACTTTCTTACCTAATTCAGCAGTAGCAACCTTCCAGTCTTCCCATTCGTTTTCGTCCAATGGGTCTTCGATGGAGATGATTGGGTACTTTTCAATCAGGGAGTCGAGCAATGCCACGAATTCTGAAGCAGTGTAAGACTTGCCGTCACCGACCAAGTCGTACTTCTTCGTGTCCGTGTTGTAGAATTCAGAAGCAGCACAGTCAAAGGCAATGCAGATGTCCTTACCTGGTTTGTAGCCAGCACGTTCGATGGCTTCCACCAGGATTTCAAATGGTTCTTCGTTGTTCTTCAAGTCAGGAGCGAATCCACCTTCGTCACCAACGGCCGTGGAGTAACCACGTTCGTTTAAGATGGCCTTTAAGTTGTGGAACGTTTCTGAACCCATCCGAACGGCTTCCCGGAACGTTGGAGCACCAACTGGCATGATCATGAATTCTTGGAAGTCCACCTTGTTGTTAGCGTGTTTACCACCATTGATAACGTTCATCATTGGAGTTGGTAAAACGTGGGCATCGAAACCACCTAAGTAGTTGTATAAAGGAGTGCCTAATTCGTCAGCAGCAGCGCGAGCTACGGCGATGGAAACGGCTAAAATGGCGTTGGCACCAAGCTTAGCTTTGTTAGGCGTTCCGTCTAACTTAATCATGGCTTGATCAATGCCTAATTGATCAGTTACGTCGTAACCGATGATTTCCTTTGCAATCTTGTCGTTTACGTTCGCAACGGCTTTCGTAACCCCTTTGCCCATGTAGCGACTCTTGTCACCATCACGTAATTCAACGGCTTCGTGTTCACCAGTTGAGGCACCGGAAGGAACAATTCCCCGGCCCATTGCACCGTCTTCGGTGTAAACTTCTGCTTCAACAGTTGGATTACCACGAGAGTCAAGGACTTCGCGTGCGTATACATCAGAAATAATTGACATAATAAATCTCCTTAGTAGTTTGATAAACTAATTCTATCCATCTAAATTTTACAGTTTTAAAAATCACTTTGCAAATAAATTCACCAACTATTTTGGTTGGTGAAAGTTAGCTAATTCCACAAACTCCTGCGTGGTAAGACTGGCTTTCCCAGCCAACACCCCGTCAATATCTGGTTGCTTCATTAGTTCACGGATGTTTTCATGGGTGACGCTCCCCCCGTACAAAATCCGGACTTGATTCGCAATCTGATCGGAATAAATATCCGCAATCGTTTGCCGAATCAAATAACAACCTTCCTCTGCGGCATCCGCTGGAGCAGTATGCCCAGTTCCGATGGCCCAGCTGGGTTCGTAGGCCACGACCGCTTTTTTCACGTCATCGGCATCCAACCCCCGAATGGCGGCTGTCACCTGATTGACCATCCAGGAGATGTGGTCGCCGGTTTCATAACGACCCATAGTTTCATCACAGCAAATGATGGGGAGCATGTGGTTCCGGAACACTGCGTGGACCTTTTTGTTCACAATTTCATCGGTTTCATGAAAGTACTTCCGGCGCTCCGAGTGACCGACAATCACGTACTTAATTCCCATCTGACTCAATGCTTGGGGGCTTACCTCACCGGTATAGGCCCCCTCGTCTTCGTAAAAACAGTTTTCGGCAGCAACTAACAGGGGGCTGTTATTATGCTCCTGCATTGTGTGCAGAAACAATGGCGAAGCCGCCAACACCGTTTCCACCTCGTCACTGGGTGGAAGCTGGGTCTGAATCTCATCAATAAATTGAGCGGCTTCGGTTAACGATAAATTCATTTTCCAATTGCCACCAATAAAGGGAGTTCTCATTTTTTCTTTCTCCTCTCGTCTCGTTAGTTTAATTTTAGCGGAAATCTCCCCAAATAACTAGCAATCACTCTAAATAAAAAAGACCAGCGCTCAGCGAGCACTAGTCTTTTTAAATTAATCTTTGTTAGAAACACAAGCAATTCCAGGTAAGGTCTTTCCTTCCAAGTATTCCAAAGAAGCTCCCCCACCGGTTGAGATGTGAGTTAACTGGTCAGCCACACCTAGTTCTTTAACGGCAGCCGTTGAGTCTCCTCCACCCACGATCGTGGTAGCATCCTTCAAAGTACCGAGGTAACGACCAATTGCTAAAGTACCTTCAGCAAATTTAGGCATTTCAAAGACACCCATTGGTCCGTTCCAAACCACCGTCTTCGCGTCCTTTAAGACGTCTTCAAACAGTTGGATTGATTTAGGACCAATGTCTAAGGCCATCATGCCGTCTGGAATGGAGCCATCCACCACTTGGGTTTTAGCATCATTCGAGAACTGGTCGGCACAAACAGAGTCGACAGGTAGCACGATCTTGTCGCCACCTTTTTTCAGGATTTCCTTAGCAACGTCAATCTTGTCCTTTTCCACTAAAGAGTTTCCAATCCCAATACCCTTAGCAGCGTAGAAGGTGTAAGTCATTCCTCCACCGATGATGATCTTGTCGGCTTTGTCCAACAGATGATCAATCACACCAATTTTGTCGGAAACCTTTGCTCCCCCTAAAATGGCTACGAACGGGTGCTTAGGATTGTCCACGGCGTTCCCTAAGAATTGGATTTCTTTTTCCAACAGGAATCCAGCAGCCACTGGCTTGCCTTCTTTTTCCATAGCCGTCGCAATTCCCACGTTTGAAGCGTGGCTCCGGTGAGCAGTTCCAAAAGCGTCGTTCACAAAAACGTCACCGAGAGAAGCCCAGTATTCACCTAATTTAGGATCGTTACCGGATTCACGTTTAACTTGTTCGCCGTTAATGACGTCTTGGTAACGAGTGTTTTCAGCTAGTAATACTTGACCATCTTGCATGTTATCAATGGCTTCTTCCAGTTGTGGCCCTTCGTTAACGGGAACAAACGTCACTGGTTTGCCCAATAACTTCGAGAGCTTTTCGGCCACCGGGCGTAATGACAAACCGGGTTTGTCGTCTTCGGACTTAATCCGGCCCAAGTGTGAGAACAAGATGGCTTTGCCACCGTGATCAATCACGTATTCGATGGAAGGCAAAGCGGCCACGATCCGGTTATCGTCACCAACCACGCCATCTTTAATGGGCACGTTGAAATCAACCCGCATTAAGACTTTTTTACCCTTGAGATCTAAATCATCAATGATTAATTTACTCATGCTGTGTTTCCTCCTGAGATTCTTTAATTTAGAAAAAAGGCGGGGGAGGTTATCCCTCCTCCGCCTTTTCAATCACATTCAGTTCAGAGAACTAGTGGTTAAATTACATCGTAGCAAATTTAAGCAAAGTCCGAACCATGTTGCAAGTGAAGCCCCATTCGTTGTCGTACCAAGCAACCGTCTTAACTAATTGTAAACCGTCGTTTTCAACGATTTCAGTTTGGTTAGGATCGAAGATGGAACCGTGGTCATCGTCAACGATATCTGAAGAAACGATGAAGTCGTCGTTGTAACCAAAGGCTTCGTTTTCGTGGCTCTTCATGGCGTCGTTAACTTGGTCAACTGTAACGTTCTTGTCCAAGACAGTAACTAATTCAGTTAAAGAACCATCGATGGTAGCAACCCGTTGTGCGTGACCCTTTAATGCACCGTCAAGTTCTGGGATAACCAAACCAATGGCCTTAGCAGCACCAGAACTGTGAGGAATCGTGTTAACAGCAGCGGCACGGTTGTTAGCAAACTTAGCGCTCCGTGGTCCATCTTGCAATGCTTGAGTAGCAGTGTAAGCGTGGACAGTAGTCATGGTACCAACTTTAACACCGAAGTCTTTGTTCAGCCAGTAAGCCATTGGTGCTAAACAACTAGTAGTACATGAACCAGCAGAAACGATCTTGTCGTCTTGGCTCAAGACATCCAAGTTAACCCCAGGAACAACAGTAGTAATGTCACCAGCAGGAGCTGAAATCAATACCCGTTTTGCACCGGCATCCAAGTGAGCTTGTGATTTTTCTTTGGAAGTGTAGAAACCAGTACATTCAAGTACGAAGTCAACACCATCGTTCTTAACCCAAGGAATGTTCTTAGCATCACGTTCTGCGTAAACAGGAATGCGCTTACCATCAACGATGATTGCGTCTTCAGTGGATTCCACTTTGCCAGGGAAACGACCGTGAACAGAATCATACTTCAATAAGTAAGCTAACATTGAAGGGGTAGTTAAGTCGTTAATTGCAGCAACTTCGATCCCTTCAGCACCTAGTTCGTGAATCCGACGGAATGCAAGACGACCAATTCGTCCGAAACCATTAATACCAATCTTTGTAGTCATAATCGGCTTCCTCCTTCAGGAATATCTAATATTTAATACGTAACTATCTTACCACTTTTGTCAGGAAATGTCAGTGATTTCCCCTCAAGCTTAAAGCGGTTCCATAATCACGTGCATTGATAGCCAGTCACTGGCTAACTACGGCTTTTAGTATAGCAAACCACCATTTGAATTCAAACCAAACGATTTTAAAGTTAGGGGTTGATTATTAGCGTTGAATCATTTAATATAATAAGAGTATTCTGACGCGCCACTAGTGTAATGGATAGCACGTAAGATTCCGGTTCTTGAGATGGGGGTTCGATTCCCTCGTGGCGCATAGTGAGGTTCCATAAAGTACCATAAGTGCTCAAAAACCGCTTCGTTAAGCGATTTTAGAATTTCTGATTTTCATAAATTTTCACTGATTACCAAAAATTTTTAGGCAAGTTAAAAGAGGATGACGTTGATCATCCTCTTTTAGTTTATTTCATTACTTTGTACCATTTGAAAAACTTAATGAAACCATATTACCGAATAAAGATAATTTAAATTAAGCTCTAGGGCATGGAAACATTAGTACCGTAAATAGCTAAACAGGAACTTAATAAATTGATCATAAGATCAACCCCTTCCATAAAGGTGATAACTTTCTTTAGAGGAGCCAGTAAAATTATCACAAACAAGAACAAAATAACTCCATGCACCATGATTTTCACGACCTAAAGCTCAATTTATAATTTAGTACACTGGTTATACTCAATTTTAAAATAAAAAGCAAGTTTGACGAACCTAATTACAATAAAAAAATGAATGAAATTTTCATAAGCTCTTTATTTGACCTTGATTGACCATCATTGTAAGATAAACTCACGAATTAAAAATTCCAATTAAATTTAGAGAAGAAAGAGAGGATTCAACTATGCCATTAGTTCCAACAGTCGTTGAAAACTCACCTCAAGGTGAACGCGCATATGACATCTACTCACGATTACTAAAAGATCGCATTATCATGCTTTCCGGAGAAATTGAAGACAACATGGCGAACGCCGTGATTGCCCAATTGTTATTCCTAGATGCCCAAGATTCTGACAAGGACATCTACCTATACATCAACTCTCCAGGTGGAGTCATTACTTCCGGAATGGCCATTTACGATACCATGAACTTCATCAAAGCCGACGTGCAAACGATCGTCATGGGAATGGCTGCTTCAATGGCCAGCGTTTTGGCTACGGCTGGAACCAAGGGGAAACGGTTTGCTTTGCCACACGCTCAAATCATGATTCACCAACCATCTGGTGGTGCGCAAGGTCAACAAACTGAAATTGAGATTGCTGCCAAAGAGATTCTGCGAGCTCGGAAGATGATTAACGAACTCTTAGCAGACCACTCCGGTCAGCCACTCTCTAAGATTAACCGTGATACCGAACGTGATAACTACCTCACTGCTCCTGAAGCAGTTGATTATGGCTTAATTGACGGTATTATGAAGAACAGTTCCGATCGAAAATAAGCGATAACTACAAGTGTCGAGAATTAATTTTCTCGGCACTTTTTTATTGGGCAGTGACATTACGGCTGGGCCCGTAACTTCTCTGCGTAGTCGTTAATCTTATGTAACCGGTGATTAATCCCTGACTTAGAAATCGGCCCATTCGCAACCAACTCGCCGAGTTCTTTCAAACTAACTTCCTGATTTTTCAAGCGCGTTTCGGCAACATCGCGCAGTTTCGGTGGCAAGGACTCAAGTCCCACTCGTTCTTCAATCAGTTGGATATTTTCAATCTGACGGGTCGACGCGTTCGCCACCTTATTCATGTTGGCATTTTCGCAATTAACCAACCGGTTGACTGAGTTACGCATGTCGCGAACAATCCGGATGTCTTCAAACTTCAGCATCGCATTGGTGGCCCCAATCAGCTGTAAGAAATCCGCAATCTTTTCGGCTTCCTTCAAGTACACAATGTAACCGCTGCGCCGCTTGGTTTGCTTGGCCCCTAGGTGGTACTGGTTCATCATCTCAGTCAGCATTTCACTGTGGTCTTCGTACAAAGAATAAATTTCTAAGTGATACCGCGAAGTTTGAGGATTATTGACCGAGCCCCCGGCCAAAAAGGCCCCGCGTAAGTAGGAACGAACCTGCAGATCATCCTGTAACAGCTCCACCGGGACCCGTTCTAAAATCTGATAATGATCTAAAATTCCCAAGTCATCCAGAATGGACTCCACCCGCTGTTGCAAGCGCACCACGTACAAATTATTCTTCTTCAGCTTCATCTTTTTCCGAACTACGACACTAGCCTTAACTTGATAAAACTGTAACAGCAACCGATAAATTCGTTGGGTAATCGCAGAATTTTCAGATTGGACTTCTAACGAGAAATGTTGATTTGACAGCGTTAAGGTCCCATTCATCCGAATCAACGCCATTAATTCCGCCTTGGCATTGGTACGATGAACCTCTAAGCGGGTGAGCTCCTTTTTCACATCACTAGCATACGACATCTTGGTGACCTCCTAATGATTGAATTTTGGTTGACCGAGCAAGCGAATCAGTTCGTTGGAAACAAGCTGACCGTTATGGAAGGCACCGTGGTCTTTCAGTTCTAAAAAGTCCGAGGAAATCACCCGACAACCTAGTTCCTTGAGACCTTGGTAGTCATGCCCGACGGGTTGTGATTCATCCCCCCAGCGCTGATGATCAATGTAGCTCGCCGGGACCGGACGGTTATTAACTAGGACGGTATTAATGAAGTTCTGCCCCAACTGCCGGTCTAAAACCCGCACGTGATCGGCATCCGTAAAGTGATCCGTTTCTCCTTTTTGGGTCATAATGTTACAAATATAGACCACCTCAGCATTCGTAGCTTTGACCGCTTCCCCCACGTTGCTTACCATTAAATTCGGCAGAATACTGGTATATAAGCTTCCAGGACCCAGCACGATTTGATCGGCGTTCATAATGGCCTCAATCACGTCGGGGACGGCCTCCGGTTGGTGGTCGTTAGTCGGAGATTCCACCCACACCCGCTTCACCAGCTTGTCAGCAGCCGTAATCTCTGCTTCTCCGGCTAGCTGACTGCCGTCACTAAACTCGGCGTGCAGCACCAGTTCTTCATCACAAACCGGGTAAACATGCCCGTCGACTTGCATCATCCGGGTTAATTCCTGCACTGCGTCAAAGAAGCCGCCTTCCATTTCGGAAAGTGCCGTAATAATTAAATTACCAATCGCATGCCCAGACAAAAATTTATCCGAAGACTTAAACCGGTATTGAAAAATATCTAGGTACAGCTCTGGCAAGGTGGATAAGGCCACCAGAACATTGCGGATATCTCCGGGCGGTAACACGTTAATGTAGTTCCGCAAAATTCCGGACGAACCGCCATCGTCAGCCACCGTCACGACGGCTGTGATATCCACGTCGCGTTTCTTTAAGTTTCTCAGAATCACGGGCAACCCGGTTCCTCCGCCAATCACCACCATTCGGGGGCGATCAATTCGTTTCGCAACTTTATCTACCATTGGAATTCTCTGCTCCTTTGTGTCGTTGAATGTCACGGTGGGTAATGTTTACCACGTAGCCCAGTTCACGCAAATGATGCGCCAGTCGTTCGGTCATCGCCACGGAGCGGTGCTTTCCACCCGTACAACCAATCGCAATTGTCTCGCTGGATTTCGAACTTTGTCTAATGCGGGGCAATTCAAATTCGAGGAGATCAAGGGTTTTGTTAAAGAAAGTCTCCGCACTATCCTGTTCCATGACATAGTCATAAACTGGTTGATCCTGACCAGTTTGATCCCGGAGTTCGGGAATGTAATATGGATTGGAAATGAAGCGCACGTCAAACACCATGTCAGCATCCAGGGGCAGTCCGTGCTTAAAGCCAAAGGACATTAGCTCCACGTGAAATTGCGGTAACTCGTGCTGTTCAAATCGTTTCACAATTTTTGCTTGTAAGTCTTGTGGCTTAAGATCCGTGGTATCAATTACCCAACTGGCATTATCGCGCACTTCAGTCAGGAGCTTCCGTTCCTTTTCAATGCCGTCAACCACCCGTCCGTTCCGAGCTAACGGGTGATCCCGCCGACTTTCTTCGTAGCGGGAGACCAGCTTTTCGGTATTCGCATCCAGAAAAATGACTGCTTCCCGGTCGTTGTGTCGTTTGGCAATCTTAAGCAACAAGTCCACTACAGCTTGACTTGATTCAGCGGACCGTAAATCTAAGACCACGGCCACCTGATTAATTTCACTGGAAGTGCGCAATAATTCGGTAAATTTGCCCATCAACGCCGTTGGCAGGTTGTCAACACAAAAGTACCCCAGGTCTTCAAAGGTTTGGAGCGCTTTGGTCTTCCCTGCCCCACTCATTCCGGTTATGACTACCAATTGATCATCTTTTCGCATTGCCCTCTCCTCCAAACTTTGTCTAAGTATAGCATACCGGGTGTTTCATCCCCAGCAAAAAAGAATCGTCAGTGACGATTCTTTTTAGTCTAATGCCGCTTTCGTACGTTCTGTGTCCTGCGCTAAAATCGGTTTTAAATATTGACCCGTATAACTCTCAGAAACGCTCGTAATTTCTTCTGGGGTTCCAGTGGCTACGACGGTTCCACCAGCATCGCCACCTTCTGGACCAAGGTCAATCACGTGGTCGGCCTGCTTGATCACATCCATGTTGTGTTCAATGATTAAGACGGTGTTGCCTTCATCCACGAGGGCTTGTAACACCTGCAACAAGCGTTTGACGTCGTCCGTATGTAATCCGGTCGTTGGTTCATCGAGAATGTAAAAGTTCTTTCCCGAGGAACGTTTGTGCAGTTCTGACGCCAATTTCATCCGCTGGGCTTCCCCACCAGAAAGGGTCGTCGCTGGTTGTCCCAGTTTTACGTACCCGAGTCCCACGTCGGCAATCGTCTGCAGTTTCCGGGTAATCTTGGGAATTGCCGAGAAAAAGTCGAGAGCTTCGCGTACCGTTAGGTCTAAAACTTGCGCAATGTTTTTACCCTTGTATTCCACCTGTAGGGTTTCAGCATTATATCGTTTGCCGTGGCAAACTTCGCAGGGAACGTACACGTCTGGTAAGAAGTCCATCCCAATCTTTAGGATTCCATCTCCGTGACAGGTTTCACACCGACCACCCTTGATGTTAAAGCTAAACCGGCCCTTTTGATAACCACGCAGCTGAGCCTCGTTTGTTTTGGCAAATAAATCGCGGATGTCGTCAAAAACGCCCGTGTAGGTGGCAGGGTTACTCCGCGGCGTCCGCCCAATCGGGCTCTGATCGATGTTAACCAGTTTTTCAATCTGCTGGTAGCCGGTAATTGATTTATACTTTCCCGGTTTAGCAGAATTATGGTTTAATTTCTGGGCCAACGCGCGCTTTAAAATGTCATTCACGAGGGTCGATTTCCCGGAGCCAGAGACCCCGGTAACCACGTTCAGTTCTCCCAACGGAAACTTCACCGTGATGTTTTTCAGGTTGTTGGCTTGAGCGCCCTTCACCGTCACAAACTTCCCGTTTCCGGTCCGGCGTTGCAGTGGGACTGGAATAAACTTTTTGCCAGATAAATATTGACCCGTCAACGAGTTCGGGTTCTGTTCCACCTCGGCGGGCGTTCCAGTCGCCATGATCCGACCACCGTTCGCACCAGCTCCCGGACCAACGTCCACAAGGTAGTCAGCCGCCAGCATCGTTTCCTGGTCGTGTTCTACCACGACCAAGGTATTACCCAGGTCACGCATCTGCTTCAGTGACTTAATCAAGCGGGCGTTATCCCGTTGGTGGAGTCCAATCGACGGTTCATCTAACACGTAAAGAATTCCCGAAAGGTTGGAACCAATTTGGGTGGCCAAGCGAATTCGTTGGGCTTCCCCACCAGATAGGGTACGCGCTGCCCGGGACAGGGTTAGGTAGCTTAGGCCCACGTTAAGCAGAAAGTCCAACCGGTCACTAATTTCCTTAATCACCGGTTTTGCAATCGTGGTGTCCTGCTCGCCAAGATCAACGTTTTGAAAGAAGTTAAATTCCTCCGTAATGTTTTGTTCACAGACCTCGGCAATGCTTAACCCGTTAATCTTAACGGCCAGGGCTTTTTGGTTTAACCGTAGCCCATGACAAGCCTGACAGGTTAACTCCCGCATGTACTTGCGCATCTGGTCCCGGGTAAAGTCACTGTTCGTGTCCCGGTACCGACGAGCAATGTTCGTCATAACCCCTTCAAACGGAACGTCGGCATCGCGAACGCCCCCAAAGTCACTTTCGTAGTGGAAATGAAATTCTTTCCCCTTGGATCCGTGCAAAATCAACTCCCGTTGGTCCTTGGGCAGTTTTTCAAACGGCACATCCATGTCGATGTCAAAGGACGCCGCTGCTTGTTCCAATAACGTCGGGTAGTACTTGGAGCTAATCGGATTCCAGGGCTCAATTACACCGTCACGTAGTGTTTTACTGGGATCAGGAATTACCAGTTCCTCATCCACCTCTAACTTAGCACCCAGTCCATCACATTCCGGACAAGCCCCCAGCGGTGAGTTAAACGAAAAGAGTCGGGGCTCTAATTGCCCCACGGTAAAGCCACACACGGGACAAGCATAGTGTTCTGAAAAGAGCATTGGTTCCCGTTGACCCAGAAAATCAAGGGTCGCATACCCCTCACTCAAACGTAAGGCCGTCTCTAAGGAATCAGACAACCGGGCGTTAATCCCGGGTTTAACCACAATCCGGTCAATCACAATGCTAATGTCGTGGCGTTGGTTCTGATTCAACTCCAGGTCATCGTTAACGTCGTGTTGTTCGCCGTCCACGATGATCCGGACAAACCCTTCCTTTTTAATTCGTTGAATCACCTTTTTGTGTTGGCCCCGTTTCGAGCGCACAATTGGTGACAAAATTTGTAACTTCGTTCGCTCCGGTAATTCCACAATGCGATCAATCATTTGATCCACGGACTGGCTTTGAATCACCGTGCCATCGTTCGGGCAGACCGGGGTCCCCACCCGAGCCCACAAGAGCCGCAGGTAATCGTTAATTTCCGTCACCGTTCCCACGGTGGAACGAGGGTTTTTCGACGTCGTTTTCTGGTCAATCGAAATGGCCGGACTCAATCCGGTAATCGAATCGACGTCCGGCTTATTCATCTGCCCCAGAAACTGGCGGGCGTATGACGAAAGACTTTCCACGTACCGGCGTTGGCCTTCCGCATATAAGGTATCAAACGCGAGCGAACTCTTCCCTGATCCAGAGAGGCCCGTCATTACCACAAGCTTGTTTTTCGGAATGTCCACGTTGACGTCCTTTAAGTTGTGTTCCCGGGCGCCGCAAATTTTAATGGCATCATTGGCCATGGTCTCCACCTCCTTTAATTATGAATCCATTTCTTGCTTTAGTTTTTTAATCGTATCCCGCAGGTTTGCCGCCTGTTCAAAGTCCAGTTGTTGCGCCGCGGTCTGCATTTCATCACTCAAATTCTGCAACACCACGCGTTGTTCTTTCTCACTCATCTGTTCAAAGTCAGACTCTGCAAACGGTTTTTTCTTGTTGTAATGATCGTCTTCGGTTTGTTTGTAAGCCGAAATGACCTTTTCCACCGGCTTAATGATAGTGTGCGGTTGCTGATGATGGGATTCGTTATACGCGATTTGCTTGTCCCGCCGACGTTGAGTTTCGTCCATGGCCAACTGCATCGAGTCCGTTACGTGATCGGCGTACATGATCACGTGCCCGTCTTCGTTTCGAGCTGCCCGTCCGATGGTTTGAATCAGGGAGCGTTCGTTCCGTAAGAAACCTTCCTTATCAGCGTCCAAAATGGCCACCAACGAAACTTCCGGCACATCAATCCCCTCCCGCAGGAGGTTAATTCCAATCAGGACGTCAAATTTCCCCAATCTGAGATCTCGAAGAATCCGCGTTCGTTCCAGGGTTTTGATGTCACTATGCAGGTATTTCACTTTTACCCCCAGATCCTTGAGATAATCGGTTAAATCCTCGGCCATCTTTTTGGTCAAGGTTGTCACAAAGGTCCGCTGGTTTTTCTTAACCCGAGCGTTAATTTCTCCTAGTAAGTCATCCATCTGATTCTTAGTCGGTCGCACTTCGACGGTTGGATCCAATAATCCAGTTGGCCGAATAATTTGTTCCACCACCTGGCTGCTGTGTTCCAATTCGTAATCACCAGGAGTGGCTGACATATAAACCACCTGGTGAATGTGTTTTTCAAACTCATCAAAGTTTAACGGTCGGTTGTCATAGGCACTCGGTAACCGAAAGCCATAGTCAATTAGCTGTTTCTTGCGGGCTCGATCTCCCTTTAACATTCCCCGAACTTGGGGCACTGTTTGGTGCGATTCATCGATAAACATCAAGAAGTCCTTGGGAAAGAAATCCAGCAGTGTGTACGGTGGTTCGCCCGGTTTCCGGCGATCCATGTAACGCGAGTAGTTTTCAATTCCCGACGTGTAACCCATTTCCCGCATCATTTCTAGATCGTAGGTGGTTCGTTGCTTTAATCGTTGGGCCTCTAAGAGCTTACCGGAGTGTTCTAACTTGCCGACTTGAGTTTCCATGTCGGTTTTAATTTCTGGCAAAGCTACCCGCATAATTTCATCGTTGGTCAAAAAGTGGGTCGCCGGAAAGAGTGTCACCGAGGTCGGTTCCCCCAGGACTTCCCCGGTTAGGGTGTTAACCTGGGTAATTTTGTCAATTTCATCGCCAAAGAATTCAATCCGGTAGGCATTTTGCGTTCCAGAAGCCGGAAAAACCTCCACGGTATCCCCATGGACCCGAAAACGGCCTCGGTCAAAGTCAATGTCATTGCGTTGAAACTGGATGTTAACCAGCTTCCGGAGCAAGACGTCGCGTTCCATTTCATCACCAACCCGTAGCGAAACGGTATGATTTTGGTATTCTTCGGGATTCCCCAATCCAAAGATAGAGGAAACAGAAGCCACCACAATCACATCGTTCCGAGACAATAACGCACTCGTCGCAGCGTGCCGTAGTTGGTCAATTTCATCATTAATCGATGCATCCTTTTCAATGTAAGTGTCACTTGAAGGAACGTAGGCCTCTGGTTGATAGAAATCGTAGTAACTAACGAAGTATTCCACGGCATTGTTCGGGAAAAACTCCTTGAGCTCGTTATACAACTGCCCCGCCAGGGTTTTATTGTGGGCCAACACTAAAGTGGGCCGATTTTGATCCCGAATGATGTTAGCCATCGTGAACGTTTTCCCCGTTCCCGTAGCTCCCAACAGGGTTTGTTCTTTATCGCCAGCAGCCAAACCGGCGTCAATTTTGTGAATTGCCGTGGGTTGATCGCCGGTTGGTTGGTACTTTGAAACCAACTCAAATTGATTTTGTGTTTTTGTAACCATTTGATCCTCTTATTCTTAATTGGTGATTAATCGTAGGTGCTAGTTGTTCCAGTCAACTAGGTCAGTATTATTATCTTAGCACACGAACATACTTTCGCCAAACAAAAAAGAAGCACTCCCAGAGTCCTTCCCTTTGAGTTGTTATTTACTTTTAACGGATTCCACGTAGTCAAAGACCGCTTGACCAGCGATTCCACCATCCCCAACGGCAGTGGTAATCTGGCGTAAATGCTTCTTGCGGACGTCTCCAACGGCAAAAATCCCAGGGACGTTCGTTTCCATTTCGTCATTGGTCAAAATCCAACCTTGTTCATCGGTAATGCCCAGGTCTTTAAAGGCCTCCGTAATTGGCAAAATGCCAACGTATACAAACACCCCGGCCGTTGGCAGTTCACTGGTTGCACCGGTTTGGTTATTCTTCAATGCAACCCCAGAAACCTTTTTGCCATCACCAAGAATTTCAGTAACGTTACTATTCCAAACAAACTCAATGTTGTCACGAGCAAAGGCGCGTTCCTGTAAAATCTTTTGGGCCCGAAGTTGATCCCGGCGGTGTACCACCGTCACCTTTTTTGTCAAGTTAGCCAAGTAAGTGGCTTCCTGCACGGCAGAATCTCCCCCACCGACCACAACAACGTCTTCATTCTTAAAGAAGGCCCCGTCACAAACGGCACAGTAGGAAACCCCACGGCCACCATAGTCATCTTCACCAGGAACTCCGAGTTTCCGGTATTCTGAACCGGAACCAATGATCACGGCTGGTGCTTCAAATTGATCTTCGGCGGTGTGAACAATTTTTTGGTTCCCCGCTAACTCAATCCCAGTGACTTCTCCGTAGGCGTATTCCACCCCAAATTGGGTACTACTTTCGTACATTTTTTCCGACAGGTCTGGACCGAGAATCGATTTGAAACCCGTGTAGTTTTCAATCTCAGCGGTATTGTTCATTTGGCCTCCGTATACGCCCCGATCAAGCATTAAAACGGAAAGTTCGGCCCGTGAAGCGTAAAGAGCGGCGGTCATTCCCGCTGGTCCAGCTCCAATTACAATTACATCGTATTTTTTGGTCATTTTGTTCACCTCATTTAGTGGTTAACTTTCAATAGCTTTATCCTAACATACTTACTTAAAGTTAGTAACTTATTTAGCTCACGACTACTTTGGTTAACCATTCTCCGTTTGCCCTTCCCGCGTCATTAAAGCGTGAATAGAATCCGGAACGGTTTCTTCTTGTTCGAGGACGGCGTGAATGGCTTCGGTAATCGGCATCGAAATTCCGGTTGTCTGAGCTAAGTCATAAGCGGCTTGACTAGTGGCAATTCCTTCAATCACCATGCCCATGTTAGCGACCACCTCGTCGAGCGGAACGCCCTGTCCTAGTTGATAACCAGCTCGGTAATTCCGCGAGTTGGTACTGGTCGCCGTAACAATCACGTCTCCCATTCCGGATAGACCAGCAAAGGTCAGTGGGTTAGCGCCAAAGCTGACCCCTAATCGCGAAATTTCGGCTACCCCCCGAGTCATCAAAGCCGCTCGGGAATTATCCCCGTAACCTAATCCAGCTAGGGCTCCCGATGCAAGGGCAATAATGTTTTTGAGGGCGCCGCCAAATTCAACCCCAATGACATCTGAGTTGGTATAAACCCGAAAGGAATCGTTCATAAATAATTTTTGGAAGTGTTTAGCGGCGTCAAAATCATCACTCGCCACCGTTACCAAGGTCGGATCGTGTTGGGCAACCCCTTCGGCATGACTGGGACCCGAAAGCACTGCAATACTGGTACGGTGATCAGGATCAATTGTTTCTGCCAGCACCTGGGAAATCCGCAGGTAGGTTTTGGTTTCCAATCCTTTACTCCCGTGAATCAAGGCTGGTTTAGTGCCTAACTTAGCCAGGATTTGATTAACGTCCTGTGCTACGGAGCGAGTTGCCTGAGCCGGTACGATGAACAAAATATCCGTCGCATCAGTTAAGGCTGCCTCTAAATCAGTGGTGGCCTGCAAACTGGCCGAAAAGGTGTAATCGTGAATGTAATGGGAATTAGTGTGGTGCTGGTTCAGCTCGTTGGCCTGTTCTGCACTTCTGGTCCACAGTTGGACCTCATTCCCGTTGGCATCCAAGATGGCAGCTAACATGCTGCCCCAGGAGCCAGCTCCTAATACGGCAATTTTAGTTTTCATTTATTGGTCTCCTTTAGAGTTGTAAACGTCGTACCACTGTAAACTGTGGTCCGTGTGGCGGCGATAAACGAGGACCGCCAACGCCCCCACAAACAGCACTACTGATAGCACCTGAGAAATCCGCATAGGACCGAGCATTAAGCTATCCGTCCGCATTCCTTCGGTAAAAAAACGGCCGTAAGAATACCACATGACGTAAGTTAAAAAAATTTCTCCACGTTTAAACAGGTGGTCGGAATGGCGCATGGTCATCAACAAAATGAAGCCTAAGAGGTCCCAAACGGATTCATAAAGAAAGGTCGGTTGCCGGTAGGCTCCGTTGATTAACATCTGATTGATAATTCCGGTCGGTAAATGTAATTGGGTGAGAAAACGGTGGGTGGTAACGGCTCCGTACGCTTCCTGGTTCATAAAATTCCCCCACCGGCCGATTCCTTGCGCAATAATTACGGTCGGAGCCGCAATGTCAAACACCTGCCAAAGGGATAATTGATGACGGCGACAGAACCACCAGATAAACAAACCCGCTCCTAACAAAGCGCCGTAGATGGCAATGCCCCCGTCCCAAATGGCGATAATTTCTCCCGGATGGCTCGCATAATAATTCCACCGAAAAACCACGTAATAAATCCGAGCAGAGACAATGGCAATCGGAATCGCACCTAAAATAAGGTTATACACCAGATCCTCATTGAGTCCTTGGCGATGCACTTCTCGCATTGCCAACCACACGGCAATTAAGACAGCACTGGCAATGATGAGTCCGTACCACCGTACGTTGAACGGACCAAAGCTAAAGGCAATCGGATTTAAGGCTGCAATTGCAAACATCGTCGCAAGTCCCCCCCTTATTTACCTTCGTCAGGCTTTGGTTGATCAGCAGCACTGTTACTTTTAATTAAGCCGTTTAATTCTTCATCAAACATCTTAGTAGCATTGTAGCCCATCGTGTTGGCCCGGAAATTCATGGCTGCGGTTTCAATGATGATGGCGAGGTTCCGACCGGGCTTAACCGGAATGTTTAGTTGCTTAACTTCGACATCAAAAATTTGTTGTTTGTCGTTACCAGTGCCTAGGCGATCGTACTTCTTACCCTTTTCCCACACGTCTAGATGAATGATTAAGTCAATCCGCGTTTCCGACCGAACAGCTCCGGTTCCAAACAGCGTCATCACGTCGATAATTCCGATTCCCCGAATTTCTAACAGGTGACTCAAAATTTGGGGAGCCTGACCAATGATATCTTGTTCATCGTGTTGGTGTACGTCGACCCGGTCATCGGCAATCAGCCGGTGCCCGCGTTTCACGAGTTCCAGCGCGGTTTCACTTTTACCGATTCCGGATTCTCCAGTAATTAGAATTCCAACTCCGTAAACTTCGACTAGCACCCCGTGAATGGATTGTCGCGGAGCCAATTTTTCTTCCAAATAGTCTGTCATATTACTTAAGACCCGCGAGGTGTTTAACTTTGATTCCAAGATTGGAATTTGGGCTGTTTTAGCAGCCCGAATCAGTTCAACCGGTGGTTCAATGTCCGTTGAGATTACAAAGGCTGGCGTGTCAGGTTGGCACAACCTAGTCATGTATTCTTGCAAGTCCTTTTCTTCCAAGTGTTTGGCGAATGACGTTTCCGTAATTCCCAACAGTTGAATCCGTTCCGAAGGGTAATAGGCAAAGTAGCCGGTTAATTCTAACCCTGGCCGTGAGATATCACTCGTCGTAATCGGTCGATCTAAATATTCAGCCCCGGAAAAAACGTTCAAATGGGTATTGTCCACTAATTCTTTAACACTCACACTCTTATTGCTCATGAAAATCCTCCTTGCCTACACGTCCGGTGTAATGAAGTAATTGCAAATCGACATTAGTAGTGAAATCAAAAAGACCATTCCAAACGATGAAAAGCTCATCATTGGACCCACGAGTACAGCCGTCAGCTCAAGGATTAAGGCGTTGAGCACTAGGTTAAAGAGTCCGAACGTCACAATGTTAATTGGCAAAAACAATATTGATAAAATCGGTTTAATTAAAACCTGTAATAAGGTTAAAACGGCAGCGGCGCCAAGCGCCACCTGCCAGCTTCCAATGTAAAAGGAAGCTGGAAAAATCGTGGCAAAGGCCAATAACAAAATAAAATTAACCAGCCACCGACTAATTACTCTCATTTGGTCGCTCCTGTTTGTTCCTCGGGAAAGGTTACAATTCCAATTTCATGGGGTGCGCCTTCGTAAATGGCTGCATCCTTTAGTTCTAACTGACCGTTGCGATTTTTAATCTTTAAATGGCAAAAAGTGGGACTACTTTGCAAGGCCCGGTATAACTGTTCTTCGTTGCGAACGGCTTGCCCGTTAACCTCTAAAATCAGGTCTCCAGTTTGCAGGTTCATCTTACTAGCAGGTGTATTTGGTTTCACCGCTAGAATTCGAATTCCATCCACAGCTTGTTCGACTTGCTTAGCAGAAGCCCGTTTGTCAACGCGGTGGTAATGGTAAAGTACCATTCCGTAAGCCAACAGTAAGACCACAATTGATAGCATTTCAAACCAGAGGTTTTTCCAGAGGAAGGCATCGATTGTAAGCCCCAAACTCAACCAAGCTAACCAACCAGTGGCATTGGCCAGACGTTTAAGAATGTCTGTCGACATATCACTCACAAACTTAAACCGGTAACCAATCAAGAACGGCACTACCAAGATGCTAACCTTGCTTCCGAACAACCGAAACATTGGCCAGAAGGGACTGTTCGCAACAAATAATTGTCCTGGAACTAGAAAAACGAGCGGAAAAATGGTGAATTTGTTAAAGAGATACGAAGCAACTCGGTTCCCACGAATGTTCTTGCTAAGCACCGGCGAATTTACGGACTTCCGGTTAAACTTCAAAAACAGGTATTGCAAAATCAGCATAACCGTTAGTAGCTCTAAGAAGTTCATTCCCACGGGCATGGTGTTTTGTAAGGTTAAGCTAAAGTTTCCGTTTAAAATATGGGTATAAAAGTTGTTACCCAATAACAGAATCAGTACCATTAGGATTCCCATTCCAGCAAACGGTAACATTGCCCCTGGAATCACCAACATCAAGGCCACAATCACCTCGTAAGAAAAAATCCAGGCGTAGGAAACTTCGATTCCAAACGCAAAGGACAGGATAGAACCTACGATTCCTAACCCAACCGTCCCCCATAAAAAGGTCCGCAGTTCGGTATGTTTGGGATTAATGGCGCTGCCATAGAGCGAGCGTTCCCGTTTCACTCGTAAGTGGTGATCCACCAAGGTCCGCCCGATTCCGAACCAAAACGCTGGCATCATGAAGAAAAATAAAACGTTAAATAATAACTGTTGTTGCATAATTGCCATCCTTATTGATTATCTTGTTGTAGTTTCCACTGTAAGTACGCGTCAATGAAGGGATTCAGGTCACCGTCCATTACGGCTTTCCCGTTCGCGGTTTCGTAACCCGTCCGGTGATCTTTCACCATGGTATACGGATGAAAGACGTAGGACCGAATTTGCGAACCCCACCCAATGTCGAGCTGGGTTCCCGCCAACTTCGCCTTTTCCTCGGCCTTCTTTTGTTCTTCACGTTCATACAACTTTGATTTTAACATATTCATCGCAGTAACTCGGTTTTGAAGTTGAGAACGTTGCGCCTGACTTGCCGTCACAATCCCCGTCGGCAAGTGGGTAATCCGGACAGCCGAAGAGGTTTTATTAATGTGTTGCCCTCCAGCACCGCTGGACCGAAAGACATCAATCCGCAGGTCATCCGGATTAATCTCAACCGTTACGCTGTCGTCTAACTCGGGCATCACGTCCACAGACGCAAATGAGGTGTGCCGGCGTGCGGCCGAATCAAAGGGTGAAATCCGCACCAACCGGTGGATTCCTTTTTCTGCCTTCAAATAACCATAGGCATTCGGACCACTAACGGTCAACGTGACACTACTAAGACCCGCAACTTCCCCCGGTTGATAATCATCGATTTCAACCTTAAAGTTGTTCTGCTCAGCCCACCGCGTGTACATTCGCAGCAGCATTTCCGCCCAGTCTTCGGCTTCCGTCCCACCGGCGCCCGGATGAATTTCCACAATCGCATTATTGTGATCATACTTCCCGTTTAACAACAGGCTTAGCTGGTAATTATGCAAATGTTGTTCCGCTTGCTCCAGATCGTGCTCAAAGTCCTGAGCTAGTTCTGGATCATCTGCTTCCGTGAGGAGCGCCAAGCTAACTTCCAGATTTTCGGCTTCTGTTTCCAACTCATGAAATTTATCATACTTTTCCTTGAGCTGATTGGTCGTCGCAATTAACTGCTGGGCGGCTTGTTGGTCATCCCAGAAACCTGGTTGAGCCATTTTAGCCTCGTTAATACTAATATCTTCGTTTAATTGATCGAGGTCAAAGAGACCTCCCAAAGTTACTAATGGCTTCGTTAATGTCGGCCACTTTGGCTTTTGCTGTGCTTAATTCCATTTTACGTTCTCCTTATTGATTTTTAAAATTGCCAAGAAAAAGCGAAGAACCGCAGTCCTTCGCCTTCTTGGTTATCTTTGAATGTTTTGCCGAATCTCGGCTTTCATGAAGAGACGGGTCACATCGTAATCAATGTCTGCAACCATTTCTTCAAACATCCGGAATCCTTCCCGTTGATATTCCACCAGCGGATTTAACTGACCGTAACCCCGTAGTCCAATCGACTCTCTGAGTTGGTCCATGGCATCAATATGGTTGGTCCAGTGATCGTCGACCACCCGTAAAATCACCACTTTTTCAAATTCCAAGAGCTGACTTGGTTCTGGGAACTGCTTGGCCTTTTCATCGTAGGAGCGCCGGGCTAACTGAGTCAGATACTCCTTAATTTCATCCGCACTCTTCCCCTTTAAATCGTCAACTCCAATTTCATTGATACTAACCAATGAACTAACGGCAAAATCAACAATCGTATCCAGGTTCCAATCCTTTTGTTCCCCTTGAGTATGCAGGGAAACAATCCGGTCAATCGTCCGTTCGACCATTGGCATGATGACCCAGCGTAATGACTGATTTTCTTCAATGACGCGGTTCCGCTCACCGTAGATCACATCTCGTTGTTCAGACATCACGTTATCGTATTTCAACACGTTTTTCCGCGAATCGTAGTTATTTCCTTCGACCCGTTTTTGGGCAGATTCCACTTGCTTCGTAATCATCCGGCTCCGAATCACAGCGTCGTCATCTTCCACCTTCAGCGTGTTTAAGACGTTCTTGATTCGTTCCGAACCAAACCGGCGCATCAAATCATCCTCTAAGGATAGATAGAATTGGGAATATCCCGGGTCTCCTTGCCGACCAGCCCGGCCCCGCAGCTGATTATCAATCCGCCGGGATTCGTGTCGTTCCGTTCCAATGACAGCTAGGCCACCCACACCAACTACGCCAGGTCCTAATTTGATATCGGTACCTCGCCCGGCCATGTTCGTCGCAATCGTTACGGCACCTTTTTGACCAGCATTGGCAACAATATCAGCTTCCTTGGCGTGGTTTTTCGCGTTCAAAACAACGTGGGGAACATGTTCTTGGTCTAATCGTTGGGAAAGATATTCCGAAGTTTCCACGGCTACCGTCCCGAGTAGAATTGGTTGTCCCCGTTTATGCAAAGCCTTGACCTTATCAATTACTGCATCAAACTTAGACTGTAACGTGGGATACAACACGTCAGGTTCGTCAATTCGAACCACGGGTTTATTAGTCGGAATGGCAACCACGTTCATATTATAAATTTCACGAAATTCTTCTTGTTCAGTCTTGGCCGTCCCGGTCATTCCAGCTAGCTTACTGTAACGCCGAAAAAGGTTTTGGTAAGTAATGTTAGCCATGGTCTTGCTTTCTTCCTGGATGGTTACCCCTTCCTTAGCTTCTAAGGCTTGGTGCAGTCCATCTGAGAAGCGCCGACCGTCCATAATCCGACCCGTAAAGGAATCCACAATTAAGACTTCATCGTCTTTAACCACGTAATCTTTATCCCGTTCCATCACGTAGTTAGCCCGTAACGCTTGGTCAATGTGGTGAGTCAGAGCGGTATTATCCGGATCATAGATGTTTTTCAGGTTAAAGAATTGGTCTGCTTTCTTAATCCCTTGTTCCGTTAAAGAGACGGTTTTGGTTTCTAAATCAACCTTAAAATCGTCCTGCGCCGTCAAAGTTTTCGCAAACCGATCTGCTTGCCGGTACAATTCGTTGGCTCCCTGGGCTTGCCCAGAAATAATCAACGGGGTCCGAGCTTCATCAATTAAAATCGAATCTACTTCGTCAACCAAGGCAAAGTTTAATGGTCGTTGCACCCGGTCTTCTTTATATACCACCATGTTATCCCGCAGGTAGTCAAAACCAATTTCACTGTTCGTTGAGTAGGTAATGTCGGCGTTATAGGCTTCCCGTTTTTCTTCGGGATTCTTTTCGGCGGTATTAACTCCGACGGTTAGCCCCAGCCAGTTGTAAAGTTCTCCCATTTGCTCAGCATCACGAGCAGACAGGTATTCGTTCACAGTTACCACGTGAACCCCTTTACCCGAAATAGCATTAAGGTAAACCGGCATCGTAGCAGTCAGCGTTTTCCCTTCCCCAGTCTTCATTTCGGCAATGTTACCTTCGTGTAGCACAATGCCTCCCATGATTTGGACCCGGAATGGAGTCATTCCCAAGACTCGACGGGCTCCTTCCCGAGCAACTGCAAAAGCTTCTGGAAGTAAGTCGTCTAAACTAGTTCCGTTTTGATAACGTTTTTTAAATTCCGGCGTTTTCGCCTGTAATTCAGCATCACTGAGCTCCCGGTATTCTTCCGAGTAGGAACTAACCTGATCGGCAATTTTGCCCAGCTGTTTAATGCGGCGGTTATCGCTTTCCACCCATTTTTTTAGTACGTTTGTTGTCATGCTTTCAATCTCCTTGATGTTTCTTGATTGTTTGCTGGCGGTTTTTAGTTAGATACTTTTTATTCTAACATTTTCTGTGCCTAATTAAAAATTACTCTTCTCGCATTTAAAGAAGAGGAAAGCTCCCAAAAATTAGCTTTTGAGAGCCCTAATTTAATAACAACCCGCCTTAACTTTCAGTCGTAATCTGGCCATAATGACCGTCGTTACGCCGATAAATGATGTTAATGGTTTCATTATTAATGTCTTTATAGATGTAAAAATCATGATTTAGTAAATTCATTTGTAAAATGGCGGTTTCTGAGTCCATCTGTTTTAACGGGATCCGTTTCTTACGGACCACGTCTAACGTCATCGTCGGAGCTTCTTTGTCCAAGAACAGCGCCGGATGACCACTCCGTTGGGCGTGTTGATTCACGTTATTGCGATAGCGTTCAATCTGACTCATAATCTGATCCACCGCGTTACTGATACTAGTGGCAATGGCATTCGTTGTTGCCTCTCCCCGTAATAGTAAAAACGGGAAAATAATTGTAATCTCAGCTTTAATCAAGTGATTTGGATAGCTAACTAGGTTGACGTGGGCGACCGCGGAAACTCCATCCGCTAACTCCGTATTGATTTGTTCAATTTGGCTCCCAATGGTCTGTCGAACCTCATCCGTAATGTCGACATCATCGCCACGAACGTTAAAAGATAACATGATGTAAATCCCCTTCACTTGTTCCCGCACATTGAATCTACTAGTTTAATTATAGTTAATTACGCGAAAAATAACAATCAATTACCGTGCGAGCGTTACGCTACGCACCTGGATCACTCCATTTTGTGATAACAATTGCTGGGCCTGATGCAGTGTTTGTCCCGTTGTGTACACGTCGTCCACCAAACAGACGGAACCCCCTTGAAGTTGGGCAACTACGGCAGGATTAATAGCGAAGGGTTGCCACGTTTGCATCCGTTCTCGCCGACTTCGTTGGTGTTGACTGATCGTTTTCGGCTTCGCCACCAACGCAGACACCCAATCCACATCCGTTAACCATCCCTCAACCTGGTTAAACTTCCGTTGCTGCCGTTGTTTTGCGGTCACTGGAATCGGTACAATCAATGCTCCTGCATTCACTACGCATTGTTCCAATCGGGCTTTCACCAGTAGCCGTAGCGCATAATCACCCTGAAACTTATATCGGTCCAAGTACTCCTGCATCAAACCATGATAGGGATAAAGCGCCTGATTCTTGAGCGCGACAAATCCCCGCTCGTTCCACGCCCGACAGTCCCCACAAACCAGTTCATCCGTTTGAAACCGACCACATTGCGGGCACTGGGGCTGTTCGGGTGGTTCAAAAAGTGGTTGGCAGCGGTGACACAGCTTAGGAGCCTGGTAGGAATGCAAACTAAAGAGCCAAGCCACGGTCAATGGTGTCCGTATCTGGTTATCACACCACAAGCAACGTTCAAGCATCTGCACAAGCCCCCTTTCGGTTCATCTGGGCAATTTGGTGGCGCGCATGGCGCACGTTTTTGGCATAGCCACTCACGATGCAATCAACCTGACCGGTGGGCCGAGTGGATTTACGACCAACTCTGCCCGCCATTTGCACTAACGAAGCTACCGAAAAGACTTGATCATCACCACCCAGGATAATCACATCAATCCCAGGAAAAGTAACCCCTCGTTCTAAAATCGTGGTGGTCACTAAAAATAAAACTTCTCGGTTCCGCATCCGTTCGACCTTGTTAATCCGCGCTGGATCCCCTGCGTACACGGTTTCCCAACATGGAGTTCCCACCACGTGGCGGCGTAAATAACGATCAATTGGATCTAAATCACGAATGCGGGGCACAAATAGTAAGAAAGGGTGGCGGTCCTGAACCTTGGCATGAATTAGTCGCCGTAACACCCAGGGTAATTGACCATTCTGAAGCTGCTTCCGCCACCGAAAAGCCACCCGCCAGTTAATTTGGGGTAACGGATGACCGTGAAATCGCCGTGGCAAATAGGCGGTCTGCCCCTGGTACTTTCGCTGGAGTCGGAAACTGGGGGTTGCAGTCATTAACAGGCAACTCCCCGTTGGTTTGAGCGCTCGATGAGCTGCCTGTTCAAGCATGGGATTATTGGCATACGGAAAAGCATCCACCTCGTCTAAGATCAAGACGTCAAAAGCTGCTTGAAAACGGAGCAATTGGTGAGTCGTACCGATGGTTAATTGCCGATATACGTACCCCGTTTCGGTGTGACCATGCAGTAGCGCAATCGGAATCGTGGGAAAAACGGCTTGGTAACGCGGATAAAGTTCCCCACACACATCAACTCGAGGGGCAGCCACTGCCACTCGCAAACCGTGTTGTAACGCCCAGGCAATCCCTGGAAAGGAAATCTCAGTCTTACCAGCCCCCGTTACTGCCCACAGCAGTTGATTCCGATGAGCTTGAAAACCCCGCTGCACCTGCCTGGCACAAGCTTGTTGTTGCGCAGTCAGCTTCCCGCTCCATACTAAAGGATTTGGCGTTGGTGGAAAGGCATTTGGTTCTGCCTGACTCACCAACTGCATGGAACTATCTACTCGACCTAAGTTCAGGCAATTCCGGCAGTAGTAATCACCACTCGGGAGCTGGTGTCCGCTTTTTTCACAATCCGTTTGGCATCGGTTACAATGAAGGGTGCTCGGACCGACTTCAATCGCTGCTTGTTGCTGAAATTGATCAGTGGGTAAAGCCCGTGCCACCGCAGTTGGCAGCGGCACTAAGCGGCCCCAGAAGGTTTGCTCGTCCATTTATATTTCACCTCTATAATTTAGATACGGAAAGGAGCTCAACATGGATCAACCATTTTTAACGATTGCCCACGCCGGTAATCACGAAATCACCATCAAAAAATCCAAGTTCATCGCTAACATCGCTCGAGTTAGCACAGAAGCTGAGGCCATAAACTTCATTCAACAAGTTCAAACCGATCACAAAAAGGCCACCCATAACTGTTTTGCCTACGTACTGGGCGAAACCAATCAGGTGCAACGTGAAAGTGACAACGGCGAACCCAGCGGCACGGCCGGGGTTCCCATTCTAGAGGTCATCAAAAAAAATCAACTCCACAACGTCGCAATTGTGGTCACCCGGTACTTTGGAGGCATCAAGTTGGGCGCCGGGGGGCTCATCCGCGCTTATAGTGGTTCAGCAGCCCAAGTGATTGAGGCCGTAGGCATTGTGGAACGGGTGACCCACGAGGTCCTCAAAATTACCGTAGACTACAAAAATTACGACCAACTGAACTACTTTTTAACCACCCACGACTTCCAAATCATGGACGCGGATTATCAAGCCGACGTCACCGTGACCACGTCCGTGGCGGACAGTGCTTTAGACCAATTTCAAACTGATTTACAAAATCTACTAGCGGGGAACATGCAAATTAAGTCCGAAGGAACCCAATTCGTTGAACGCCCCGTCCCTAATTCCCAGGAATGATTGCGTTTACATTTAGCTCTGGTATACTATTAATAGTAAAAAGATTCCAATTTTGAAAGGAGTATTGCGATGTCAACTAAAGATGTAAAAAACACCCAAGACACCTCAAAGGCAGCTCCCATCCTAGTACAGATGGGTATTTATGCAGTAATTTTATTCGTTTCGTACATAATTTCATCCCTCTTTCCCAAGAACTTTCCCGTTCCAGCGTCAGTAGTGGGATTAGTGATTCTCTACCTCCTCTTAACCTTTCACGTTATCAAACCCCTCCACGTGGAAAAGGTGGGAAACTTTTTAATTAGCATTTTGGCCTTTCTCTTCGTTCCTTCCGGAATCCAACTGGCCGCTGACTTAGACATCATGAAAAAGTCAGGACTACAGATGGTGGTCATGATTTTCATTTCCACGGTCGTGATGCTGATTTCGGTTTCCCTGGTAGCCACGGTTTTGATTTGGTTACGAAACCGGTTTTTCCCAGTAAAGGAGTAAGTCGCAATGAAAATGGAATTAATTAAATTTTTGGGCACGCCGATGTTCGGAATTGCCCTCTCCCTACTAGTTTTCCTATTAGGGACCTTCTTATTTAAAAAATCCAAGGGATTCTTTCTCTTTCAACCGCTGTTCGTCAGCATGGTGTTAGGAATTTTCATCCTGTGGTTAATCGCCAAAGTCACAAATCTGGACGTGACTTGGGTTTACAAAAACCTTTACAAGCCTGGTGGTGACATCATTTTTTGGTTCATCTATCCAGCCACGATTGCCTTTGCGATTCCGTTGTTTAAACGAAACGACATCGTCAAGAAGTACTGGCTGGAGATTCTCCTCTCGCTCGTAATTGGATTATCAATTTCAGTGGTCATCATGTACTTCGTTTCCAAACTATTGGGACTCAACAACGCCGGGATTGCTTCGATGCTCCCACAAGCCGCTACAACAGCCGTCGCCATGCCAATTGCCGCTGGGATTCACGGAATTCCGGCCATCACAGCCATGGCCTGCATCTTAAACGCCGTAATCATCTACGCCATCGGAGACTGGTTGATTAAAATCTTCCGCCTCAAGAACCCGATTGGAGTGGGATTAGGTTTAGGAACTGCTGGTCACACGCTAGGTTCGGCCAAAGCGTTAGAACTCGGTGAAGTCCAAGGGTCCATGGCCGCTATCTCTGTCGTTATTATCTCGATTGTGGTTGACGTCGTCGTACCGCTCTTTGCCAACTTGGTTCACATTTAAACTAAAGCGAACATCAGCCCAAGCCTCCCTAAAGTTAGCTTTTAGGGGGGCTTTTTTTGCTGTAATTGCACTTCAAGCATGCACCAAAAACAAAAAGAACGGCTTCTGCGGTGAGCGGAAGCCGTCCTTTTCAGGTAAACAATTTAGCAATAATTAGTTACTCAAATGGTAATTGTAAGTTGAAACAATGATGTTTTGTCGTGAATTCAAGGCCGCCCGTAACCGGACTCCAGTCTGGTTATGCAGCACTTGTTGCCATGGTTTCCGCGGGACGAATTGCGGAACCAAGACGGTCGTGGAGTAGTTAATATCATCATCCTTCCGGGCCATTACATCACAGAACCGCAGCACTGGATCATTCAATGACCGGTACGAAGTATGGATGTTAACAAACCGGATATCCGGATATTCACTCTTGAATTGATTTTCAATCTTGTTTTCCTTGTCCGGATCGGAAGCAAAGGAAACGTGGACTGCGACCACTTGATCTGCAATCGAGTTGGCATAACTGATGGCCTGGCGGGTCACCTGGGTAACATTTCCGACCAACACGATAACTGTAGAACCCTCATATTCCCGAATCTGAACGGATTCATTCTTATTGTGAACCCGTAACTGCCGCGCTACTTGCTGGTAGTGATTGTGAACCCGGTAGAACATGTACAAGATCAACGGCATGATGATCAGGTACGGCCAAACTTCCTTGAAGTGCAGTGCAAACAAGAACAGCACTAACATAACCGAAATTCCAGCCCCAATCAGGTTAATGAACATCTTACCCGGCCAGAAGCCTTCCTTGTGGTGCAACCAATGCACAATCATTCCGGATTGAGATAGTGTGAATGGTACAAACACCCCAACCGCGTACAGTGGAATCAGGAGGTTCGTTTTCCCGTTAAAGATCCAGATTAAAACGATGGCTCCAATGGCCAGCGAAATAATCCCGTTGGAGTAACCCAACCGGTCCCCCTTATCGAGGTAGGCATGGGGCAGATACTTGTCTTTGGCCATGTTGTAAGCCAAGATGGGAAAGGCTGAGAATCCAGTGTTGGCAGCAACAGCCAGAATCAAGGCCGTTGCTAGTTGTAACATGTAGTAGAAGAACCCGTGGCCAAAGACGCCCGTCCCGATTTGAGACAGCACCGTATCCTTAGCGTTCGGGATAATGCCCATGTAGTAACTTAAGAACGTGATGGAACCAAAGAAGATGGCCAAGATGATTGCCATTAAAGCCAAAGTATTGGAAGCATTCTTCCGGTTCGGTTGCTTAAAGTTGGGCACTGCGTTACTGATGGCTTCCACTCCGGTTAAGGAAGCAGACCCGGCCGAAAAGGCTTTAAAGAACATTAACAGGGTCATCCCCTTCACGGAGGCCGTGATTGGTGCTGCAGCATGATAGGTAATCTTCCCCGTTAAAATGTTATACCCACCAACGATAATCATTAGAATAATCATCAAAATGAAAAGGTAAACGGGCAACACTAGGAAGGACGCCGAATCACGCATCCCCCGCAGGTTCAAGACCATGATGAACAGCACAATCAGAATCGCAATCGGAACCTGATAGTGATACAGGCTGGGAATTGCTGAGGTAATCGCTTCCGTTCCAGAGGTCGTAGACACCGCCACGGTCAACATGTAGTCAACCAGTAGCGAGCCCCCGGCCACTAGCCCAGCGCCTTCACCCCAGTTACTCCGAGCCACCACGTAAGCTCCCCCACCAGAGGGGTAAGCATAAATAATTTGCCGGTAGGACAAAGTAATGGCGGCCAGAAGAATTAACACCAACAACGCAACCCACATTTGGTACATAAGGGCTGCCGTTGAGAGCGTAATCAAGACTGCCGTAATCTGTTCCGTTCCGTAAGCCACTGATGATAACGCGTCTGACGACAACAGGGCTAATCCCTTAAAAATGGTAAGGGATTGCCCTGATTCATCGGTACTTTTCAGCGGTCGGCCAATAATTAAACGTTTTAAATATCGCCACATGAAACTGTACTCCTATATCTTGAATTTGCTAACTAGCATTTTTATACAACTGCTACTATACTCCGACTGCCCGTTTCCGACAACAAAAAAAGAGAAGTTTACTAGAGTAAACTTCTCTTTAATTAATTAAATTACATCATGCCAGGCATTCCTTGTGCCATGGCCGGATTATCGTTGCCGCCATCTTCCTTTGGTTCTTCCGCAACCACAGCTTCAGTGGTCAACAATAAGGAAGAAACAGACGCAGCGTTTTGTAAGGCAGACCGACTAACCTTGGTTGGGTCAACTACACCGGCGGCAATCATGTCTTCGTACTTGTCGTCCGCAGCATTGTACCCAATTCCTGGTTTTTCTTGTTTCAAGTGGTCCACAATCACAGCACCATCTACCCCAGCGTTTTCAGCAATTTGCTTAACCGGAGCTTCCAGAGCCCGACGCACGATGTCAATCCCGGTTTGTTCGTCGCCTTCTGCTTCTACGGCAGCCACATCGTTTAAGATGTTGATGAAGGCCGTTCCACCACCGGGAACAAATCCTTCCTCTACGGCGGCCCGAGTGGCGTTCAAGGCGTCTTCAATCCGGTACTTGCGTTCTTTCAATTCGGTTTCCGTAGCAGCACCAACTTTGATAACGGCTACTCCACCAGCTAATTTAGCCAAACGTTCTTGCAACTTATCTCTGTCAAAGTCAGAGTTGGTAGCAGCAATTTGACCCTTAATTTCGGCAACGCGTTGAGCAATGGCATCCTTGTCCCCCTTACCTTCCACGATGGTCGTCGAATCTTTCGTAACGTTTACTTTATTGGATTGTCCAAGTTGATCAACTGTGGTGTCCTTCAATTCTAAGCCGAGGTCGTCACTAATGACAGTCGCACCAGTTAAGGTTGCGATGTCTTGTAATTGAGCCTTCCGGCGGTCACCAAAACCAGGAGCCTTAACAGCAACCACGTTGAAGGTCCCCCGCATCTTGTTCAGAACCAAGGTTGGGAGCACTTCGCCACCAATGTCATCGGCAATCATCAGCAACGAACGACCTTGTTCCACAACTGATTGCAACAACGGCATGATGTCTTGCATATTGTTAATCTTCTTGTCGGTGATTAAGATGTAAGGATTGTCTAAATCAGCTTCCATTTTTTCTTGATCAGTGACCATGTATTGGGACATGTAACCACGATCAAATTCCATTCCTTCCACCACGTCCAAGCTGGTTTCTACTCCCTTGGAGTCTTCGATGGTAATTACCCCATCGTTTCCAACTTTTTCCATGGCATCGGCAATCAAACTACCCACTTGTTCGCTAGCAGAAGAAATCGAAGCGATTTGGGCAATATCATCTTTGTTTTCCACCTTGTGGCTCATCTTGTGTAAGCTATCAACGGCTGCTTTCGTGGCCTTTTCAATTCCGCGACGAACGCCCACTGGATTAGCACCGGCCGTCACGTTTTTCATTCCTTCTTTAACGATGGCTTGGGTTAAAACCGTAGCCGTCGTAGTTCCGTCCCCAGCAACATCGTTCGTCTTGGATGCTACCTCAGAAACTAACTTAGCCCCCATATTTTCAAAGTGATCAGGTAAACTAATTGCCTTAGCAATCGTAACCCCATCGTTGGTAATCGTTGGGTCGCCAGCAGTTTCTTCCAAGACTACGTTCCGACCCTTTGGTCCCATCGTTGTTTTAACTGTGTCAGCTAACTTGTCGACCCCTTTGAGCATGGCGCTCCGAGCGTCATCAGAAAACTTTAATTCTTTAGCCATTTTCATTCACCTCATGTTTAATTAATTTGAACTTGCTATTTCAGCCTAATTGTTAAATTATTTAACGATTGCGAGGAGGTCACTTTCGTGCATCACAAGATATTCTTGATCTCCATCGTTAACTTTAGTTCCGGCGTACTTATCAAACATCACAACGTCACCTTCACTAACTACGGGAGCAACTTTTTCACCGTTATCAAGTACTCGCCCCGTTCCAACCGCTACGACTTTTCCTTGGGTTGGTTTTTCCTTAGCGTTTTCAGCTAATACAATACCACCAACCGTTTCTTCCGGTTGGTCTTGAATTGCAATAATGACACGATCTCCAATTGGTTGTAACATCATTAATCCCTCCAATAAAGTAACGTTTTAGCACTCAAACTCATCAAGTGCTAATTACATTATTAAATATAAGCTCCTTCGAATTTAAATGCAAGAATTTAGTTCAAAAAAAGAGTTCCTATTTCCGGAACCCTTAGTCATCGTTGCCATGATCATAATGATCGATGAAATAAATTAAAGTTTGCAGTTCATTAGTGAGATCCACATTGTGCACCCGAATCCCATCGGGAACGTTTAAACGTCGGGAGGTAAAGTTCAAGATGCCCTTCACGCCTGCTTCTGAAACCTGATCAGCCACATCCTGAGCCACATTAGTCGGAACAGTTAAAATGACCACGCTAATCTGCTGGTCCCGGAGTTGTTTAATCATCTGATCCATGGGATAAATCGGCACCCCACCTTGAATCGTGTTGACGTTTTTGGGATTTACGTCAAAGGCGGCAGAAATCCGAATGTTACTGTCCTGGTGAAAGTTAAAATTTAATAGCGCGTGCCCGAGGTTTCCGACTCCAACTAACGCTACGTTGGTTAAACGGTCCTGGTGCAGGATGTTTTTGAAGAATTCCAAGAGGTTCGTAACGTCGTACCCATAACCCCGTTTTCCCAAGGCTCCAAAGTACGAAAAATCGCGCCGAATCGTTGCCGAATCCACGTGAATGGCATCGGCCAGTTCCGTCGATGAAACCCGTGTCTTTCCTCCATCGTGTAAAATATTTAAGTAACGATAATAAAGTGGTAGCCGTTTTGCGGTTGCACGGGGAATCTTCACTTCTGCCATTTGCTGATGGCCTCCTTCAAATTAGTCGTTCTACTCTTAATCTCATTTTACCACAAACTATGCGCTTGTGAATTTTTTCGTTAGACCGGCAATGATTCCCGACTTGATTGGAATGTTCAACTAAAAAAGATGCTTCTTTTTCAAATTCAACCCGCTTAGTTAATTCCATTAGGTTTGTGAATGATTTCATCTCGGTTTTACTTAGCAAACCACAAAATATGATAAGATTACGGCAGGAGGAAGCACAATGATTATTTTACAGGCACAACACCTGACCAAACGCTTTAACGGGACGCCCATTTTTGACGACCTTAATTTAACCATCGATGATCACAGTCATATCGGACTCGTAGGTCAAAACGGGGCAGGAAAATCAACCTTATTAAAGCTACTGGTTGATCCTAAAACCGCTAGTGATGGACACGTAACGATTAAACAAGGACTGTCAATTGGGTACCTCCCCCAAAATACAGGGTTACATTCTGACCGGACCATTGAGGCCGAATTAGAACTCCCCTTTGCACGTTTAATTAAAATGGAAACTCGAATTCACGAATTAGAAACCGAAATGAGTCAACCAGCGGTCATTGCTGATCCTGAGAAACTGGCGGCCATTTCCAAAACCTACGATCAATTACAAGCAGATTTCAAGCGCGACAATGGCTATGGCTATCACGCTGAAATTCGAACCGTCATGAGTGCTTTTGGGTTTTCAACTGCTGACCAAAACCGACCGATTAATGAACTTTCCGGAGGTCAACAAACTCGGGTGGCCCTGGCAAAACTGCTATTAGAAAAACCAGACCTTCTGATTCTCGACGAACCGACCAACCACATTGACATGGAGACCACGGCCTGGCTTGAAAACTTTCTCAAGTCTTATAGTGGCGCCCTGTTGGTGGTTTCCCATGATCGGTACTTCTTGGATCAAGTGGTTAATGAAATTTACGACCTCGAAAACGGCCGGTTGACCCACTACTCGGGAAACTATAGCTTTTTTGTAAAGGAAAAACAGCACCAGTTAGAGATTGCCGCCAAGAAATACGAAAAACAACAGCACCAAATCAAAAAAGACGAGGAGTTCATCCAAAAAAACATGGTCCGCGCTTCGACCACCAAACGAGCTCAATCCCGCCAAAAGCAATTGGCAAAAATCGAACGGGTTGAAAAACCGCATCCCCAACATGCGACCGCCCGCTTCCAATTCCATCCGAACCGTAAAAGTGGTGAGGTCGTGCTCGACGTAGAAAAGCTGGGCATCGGCTACCAAACAGAACTTAGTTACCCCATCGACTTCCACTTAAAACGCGGTCAACGGGTCGCCATCTTTGGACCTAACGGAGTCGGAAAATCCACGCTATTAAAAACAATTGTGGGTGAAATTCCCCCACTGCGAGGAACCATCAACTTTGGCACTGGCGTCCAAATCGGGTACTACGACCAACAACAGGCCCGCCTGCATCCTGAAAAAGACGTGCTTCATGAACTTTGGGATGACTATCCGACCACGCCAGAACGAGAAATTCGCTCCATCTTAGGCAGTTTTCTTTTTAGTGGGAATGCGGTCGAAAAACAGGTTGCCAACCTTTCTGGTGGGGAACGAGCCCGGTTGCTATTGACTAAACTTTCGATGCAACACGATAACTTCCTAATTCTGGACGAACCAACCAATCACCTCGACGTTGACAGCATCAACGTTTTGGAAAAGGCCCTGTTGGAATTTCAGGGTACGATTCTCTTTGTCTCTCACGACCGGTACTTTATCAATCAATTAGCGACCCACATCGTGGAATTGAGTGCGGATGGCTCCACCACCTACATGGGGAACTATGATTACTACACGGCTAAAAAAGCAGAAGAAGCAGAAATTGCGGCTCACGAACAGTCAGAAGCAGCTCCCGCGCCCAGCGAGCCGGTTTCAGAAAAAAAGCAACAGTTCCAACGCCAAAAGGACGTCCAACGCCAACGCCGCAAATTAGAACGATCCGTACAGGACTTAGAAAAACAACTGGGTCAGCTAGAGGAACAAGTAACTCAGGTTCAAACTGACATGACCCAGCCGGAAAACTACCAAGATCCAGAACGGAGTCAACAGCTCCAGGAACAACTCCACCAACTCCAATCCGAACAACAACGAGTGGAAAATGAGTGGGAAACCGCGAGTGTGGATCTCGAAGAACTTAACGAAGCTTAAAAAAACTCCCCGTCGGCGTCACGCTGACAAGGAGTTTTATTTATGACTATTTTAATAGTAGCAGGGAAAAATGAATCAATAGGGATAGAACTCCTAAGATACAAGCCCCCCGTTTGTCCTGATACTTAGTAAAACTAGCGTAACAAAACGTGAGGACTAGGACTTTGAGAGCTGCTGTGAGGATAGGCGTATTGATGTGAAATAATCCGGTCACTAATATGGTAATGGCATCCGCAATCAAAATGGCAAAACCCATTGCCACAAACAAGGCTTGAACATTTAATTTCCGGGAAAGCATTTTTAAAACCAGCCAATTAACTAAATAAGTGACTCCGAATCCCACGGTGGAAACAAATAAAACCAAGAACAGCTGGAAAAACGTAAACTGCAGGTCCGAAAAATGAGCCAGGTTCTTAACACCTAGTAAGGTGGTTCTTCCTATCAAAAACTTAGCACTGGTAAAGTACAAGACAACGTTCGGACATAAAACACTGATAACAAAAAATAGCAGGTAAGTTGGCCACGACCAGCGTTGGTTTGCTTGCTCTTCCATCTAAAATTCCTCCTGATTAAGCACCGTTGCTTAGCATTCTTTATAGTTTAACAGGCAATGTTTTTCAAAACAATTACTACTAGTTAGTTGCTAACTTTAATTTAAGATTAAAACTAAAAGAGGAACGCAGTTGCGCTCCTCTTTTAGTTTGATAACGTTTTAAAATTAATCATCATACTTAATGTTTCGGCACATAGCGGCGATGCCACACTACAGCTCCGACCACAATTGCCACTAAAACAATCCCCCCAATCACCCACGGTAAGATGCTGTGATGTGTCTTAGTTTTAGTTTTAGCTTGATCTTGATTCGTTTTTTTCGTTGCTTGCTTTTTCTGAACGGATTTTTTTTGCTTCTTTTTGGTAGTTTGCTTTTGGTCAGCTTTCGTAGTGGTTCCAGATGCGTCTGCCTGGTCATCAGCAGTTTGTCCCGACTGAGAAGTAGCTGATTGGCCTGTTGCGGTTGAATTTGTTTGACTGGCTCTGGTCGATTGCGAGGTAGTAGCGCCAGAATCACCCTGTTTTTTAGTAGCAGAATTCGTTGAGGTGGATTGCGAACCAGAACTAGTCTGACCTTGATTTCCGTTTGCCGAATAAATGATGGTCATTTCCTGAACTCCGGTACCATCGGTAGAACCCCCAAATACCATTGCAGGCCCATAACTATCGTTTTGTCCGTTTGCAACCCGGACGTACCGATAGCCATTAATGCTGGGCACCGAAGCATAGTAAGTCGTTCCTGATTGGCCCGTAGCTGTGGTTGCTGAGCGGATGGGATTGCCGTTCTGATCAACGTAGTGGACAATAATCTCTCCTTGGTCAGCATTCGAATTGGCCGTTTGGGCTTGAACCGTTAATGGGTTTGCTGACAGAGTAACAACCCCGACCGTTCCCAGTGTTAGTGCGACTACGCCAGTTAATAGGAATTTTGACTTTTTCATTGTGATTCATCCTCGTTTCATTATTACTTCAACGTAATTATACCACCAAATTAACTGGTTTTATGAAACCGTTTTAATGAAAAATTGCAATCTTACTTAGGCCGACCCTTTTTCATAATTTTCCAGATATACCAGTAATCGGCCAAGATAACCACGATTAAAAGTAATTCGCCGACCATTAACCAATCAAAATGCTACTGTAAAACGGTAATTAAAATTGAAGAAAAAACGAAAAAGACAATTACAAAGGGAACAGTTTTGACCTTCATGTTTTTATTTGCTTGGTAGGGATACAAAAGCAAAAAGATCAACATGAAAATTAACATGAACAGTGTAGCGATTTGATAAACGGTTTGACTAACAAAAGAACCGTAAAGCATTCCTAAAGAGGCTAAAAACCATAAGACACAGTCGCTGAATAAAATATTTTTAAGTTTAAACATTCATTAAGTCCTCCGTTACAGCTTGATTTCTTATTTGATGATTCACCTACTGTAACAATTAATCTAATTCATTTCAAGGTAGTAATCAGCAATAAATTATCCGCTTTCATTCCCTAATTCGCGGTTTCTAATTACGCTAGTTCTCATTCCATGGTGCTATACTTGCCTTGTACCAAATAATCCATAGAAAAGAGTGACCATCATGGAATTTAACAACGTTACCATCATTGGCGGAGGAACCTTAGGCTCCCAAATTGGCTTTATGTCCGCCTTTCATAACAAGAACGTCACCATCTGGGGCCGTTCTGCTCAATCTATTGACCGAACTAAAGCTCGAATTGCTCGCTGGGAAACGGCAGTTCAGACTGATTTAAACGCCACTGACGAACAAATCAAAAACGCCGAAAAGCACTTACAGTTCACCACTGATTTAAAGGATGCTTTAGCTGGTGCTGATCTGGTAATCGAAGCCCTGCCAGAAAACGTAGTAACTAAGGATGATTTTTACGCTCAGTTCAAGGACCTGGCTGATCCCAATACCATCCTTGTAACTAACACTTCTACCTTCTTACCTTCACAATTTGCTGAAGCAACTGGTCGGCCGGGTAAGTTTTTGGCTTACCACTTTGCCAACGAGATTTGGAAATTCAACACGGCCGAAATCATGCCACAAAGCAAAACTAATCCCGCTCTACCCGCGGAATTGCAACGATACTCTAAAGAAATTGGCATGATTCCAATCATGATTAATCAGGAACAACCAGGCTACATCTTGAACAGTCTCCTGGTTCCCTTTCTAAACAACGCTTTAATCCTCTGGAGCAAGGGAATTGCCAGTCCTGAAGACATCGATAACACTTGGACCATCGGAACTGGAGCCCCCAGCGGTCCCTTCCGGATCATGGATACAGTGGGAATGAAAACCATTTACGAAATCGCCCACAATTCCAGTGACCCTGATTTACAAGCAGCCGCCGAAAAGGTCAAAGCGATGATTGACGCCGGCAAGATTGGACGTGAATCTGGCGAAGGCTTCTACAAATACAACTAAGTAACTCCAACTAAAAAATGGTCGTCGGAAATTAATTTTTCCGACGACCATTTTTTTCAATTTAACGAGCGGCATCCGCTTCCCAATCAAATTCTAAACCGGGATCGGCATTTAGCAACATATCAGCCCGAGCACCATGGCGTTGTAACATGGCCCCAGCTGCGCCAATCATAGCGGCATTATCCCCACAAAGTTTCAACGGCGCCATCACAAACGGTACGCCTTGTTTTTCGACAGCCGTCTGTAAGGCGGTTCGCAATCCGTGATTAGCGGCCACGCCCCCTACCAAAATAAATTCCTTGGTCGGATACTGTTGTAAGGCCGCCAGCGACTTGGTCACTAACACGTCCACGACCGCTGCTTGAAAGCTAGTGGCTAAATCTTGTTTATTTAGCGTTTCGCCCACTTGTTCGGCATGATGCACGGTGTTGATGAAAGCACTCTTTAATCCACTAAAGCTAAAGTCAAAGTTATCTTCCTTCACCATGGCCCGCGGAAAATCAAAGGTATCCTGTCCACTCTGAGCCCATTGATCAACCGTGGGACCAGCGGGGTAGTTAATGCCTAAAACCCGGCCAATCTTATCGTAGGTTTCACCCGCCGCGTCATCCCGGGTTTCGCCGATAATCTGAAACTCGCCTTCTTTAGGCATCCACACCAACTCCGTGTGCCCACCAGAAACCACCAACGCTAACGCTGGAAATTGAATCGGGGTTACAAAGTTGGTGGCATAAATGTGGCCAGCCAAATGATTAACCGGGATTAACGGTAAATTGTGCGCCCAGGCCACCGCCTTGGCAGCCGTAATCCCGACCAGTAAGGAACCCACCAAACCAGGTCCATATGTAATGGCAACGCCCGTCAGATCTGCATAAGTAACTTGGGCCGTTTGCAGCGCCTTTTTTAGGCAAATGGTAATTTGTTCAATGTGATGCCGGCTAGCGACTTCGGGAACAACTCCGCCAAACCGCTGGTGACTTTTAATCTGGGTGGCCACCACGTTACTCAGAATTTCATTGCCACTCTTAATGACCGCCACGCTGGTTTCATCACAACTCGTTTCAAACGCCAGGATTAAACTTGTTTCTTCTTCCACTTTTTTCACCACTTTTTCGTTGCCTACCGGCCAAAGTTGCTGGCCGCTAAATAGTTCCGTTGATCTAAATGCAACTGGTAGTTAACCGCTGCTTCCCCGTCATCGTAATAATTAGGCTCTTCTTCTACCAAGACAAACCCTAAATCGCGCACCAAACTTTGCGAACGATCGTTACTCTTCCGACAGGTAAACACGACCCGGCGTAATTCCATCTCCCGCGCCCGTTCGATAATGGTCGTCACCAGAAAATAGCCGAGCCCGCGTTTTTGAAACCCCGGAAGAATCGCTAGGTTTTCAATGTGACAACAACTTTTTTTCCGAGAAATCACGATGCAGATAAAACCGACTAACTCATCGGCATGACGCAAAATCAGATAAAAGCGATCGTTCTGATTTTTTAACCCCGCCTTAAAGCGTTTAGGTCCCCATTTGACCTTGCTCCCATACGCAGCCTGATCCACCTTCACAATGTCCGGCAAATCAGTCATGGAACCCTTCCCGAGGAAATATTTCATCCCACTAATTTCCACAATCCGGTTTTTAAATTCCAGTGCTTCGGTAATCCGTTGTTCCTTGCGGTCGTTAATGTTTTGGCGGTACCACTCTTTAAACTTGTTCAACATAGTTGGTCGATCCTTCTCCTGGGTGTTTGTCCTGCCATTCTGCTTCGGCCTGCGTCAAGCGGAGGTAGTGTGGCACCACTTGGTCGATGTTGGCAACGGGCGTTAAGCGTTCCCCGTACAGACCTAATTGCCCGGCCTGAGGCAGATTATCCATTCCCGTCACCGTATGGGCCCGCTTGCCCAACCGTGCTTGAAGTTGCGGTAAAAAGTGGGCAACGTCTTCGCCCACAAACGTAATCGGTTCGTGCAAAGCCGCTAATTGATCGAGCCAAGCAGCAATTTCCACGTGTTGTTCGGGTAAAACCGAGCGGGGTCCGGTCTTCTTAATCCGGTAGCAACCAGAGAAAACGATGTCGTTTCGGGCATCAAACAACGGTACCACCAGTTGCTGCTCCGTCGTAACGTTTAAGGCCAACGTTTGCAAACTCGAAACGGTCACTAAATCAATGTTCAAGGTTGTCGCTAAAACCTTCCCAATCGTCACGGCCACCCGTAATCCGGTATAAGACCCTGGTCCCACGGCAATCACCACGCGTTCTAAATCCGCCGGTGTCAAGTTGGCCAACTTAACCAACCGCGCTACTTCATCCATGGCGTACGCCGCATGTTTGCGCTGGGTCGTGATTGTAGTCGTTGCAAGAACTTGCTCTCCGTCGACTACGGCCACCGAGAGCGGTCGATTCGACGTATCAATTGCTAGCGTTTTCATGCATCCGCCTTCTTTGGTTTAATCTTTGCCCACTTAATTTGGGCCGTCGCCCGCACCTGGTCCGCCGCCATAATTTGGTGGACCGTAACGGGGTGTGCTTCATCTCGATCCAAGAATTGGGCCTGACTAACCACTTCATCCCCGTACCGCACCTCATCAGCATACTTAATGCTAAAGTCCGTCGGCAGGTAATCCCGCAGGAAGTCAAAGTCCAGAGTGTTGGTAATCCAGCCCACGTAGTGAGTGTTGCTAACGTGACCGTTAAAGTCAATGTCAGTAAACAACACGGGATAAGTCATCGTTTGATCCGGTTCCCCACTCAGATTAGGAATCTTGGTCAAGCGTGGCAAGCGTTTGACGTGTTCGCTTCCAAAGGGTTCGGTTAACGCCGGATTAATTTTGACCATTTTTCTCGTCTGCAAATCCATCATGACCCACAGACTTTCCACATCAACCAACAGGTTATCAGCCTGGTCATACACCCGGTACAAACGACGGGCAAAGTAGTTGGTATGAGAAGCCGCTTGGGTTTCAATCCGCACTCGTTCGTTAGCCCGAGGCAACCGATGGATGTGTAAATCCTGTTGCACCACAATCCAGGTCACCCCGGTTGCCTGCACATCACTCACTCCCACGGAAAGTTCAACCGATTCATCTTCTGAGACCTGAATAAAGCTATCAATCAGACACTGGAGGGTGATTTTCCCGTGAATTTCGGTTTGAAAATTGGCAATTTTGTATCTTTCTGAAAAAACTGAAGCTGGCATTAACTCTTCTCCTCTTGATCAAGCTGGTGAAAACGATTGTAGACGGTCTGACGAACCAGACGGTTAGCCTTTGCCACCTGCTTAATGGCTTGATTGGGCTTTAACCCAGTTTGAATTAGTTGTTCGACTTGGTTTTCAATCGGAACTGTTTCCGTAACCGCTGCCGTGGTGGCTAATGGTTGGGGATCCGGATTGCCACCAACTAAGATGACAAATTCACCGCGAATCTGATTGTCTGTCGCCCAGTCAAGTAGCTCTGGGAGCGTTCCCCGCACGTATTCCTCGTGCTTTTTGGTTAGTTCCCGTCCTAGTGCCGCCGGCCGGTTACCCAAAACTTGCACCATGTTTTTTAGGGTCTGTTTCAACCGATGTGGGGCCTCATAAAAAATCAGCGTTACGGTTTCGTTCTGTAATTCGGTTAGTTCCGCTCGTTGTTCCTTCGGCTTCCGCTGTAAAAAGCCGTAAAACAAAAACGGCTGTGGAGCTAACCCAGAGGCAATTAAACTGGTTAAGCCGGCGGTCGATCCCGGCAAACTCACCACGGGGACGTGGGCCTGAATGCAGGCTACCACCAGTTCGTGACCTGGATCACTAATCGATGGCATCCCTGCGTCGCTAACTTGGGCAATCGTGTTCCCATCCTCTAACATCCTCACAAGCTCTGGAATCCGACTGGCCGTGTTGTGTTCGTGAAAACTAATTTGTTTCGTTTTAATTTCAAAGTGATTCAGTAATTTTTGCGTGTTCCGGGTATCCTCGGCCGCAATCACATCCGCAGTTTGTAGCACCTTTAGCGCCCGCAACGTAATGTCATCCAGATTCCCAATCGGGGTTGGAACCAGATACAGAATGCCCGTTTGGCGGGGCGCAAAACTACTTTGGGCATAAATCGTCATAATTACCGTTCTCCGTAAATAATGTCAGTACAAAAGATGCAGCTTTCGTTCGCTTCCCGGCGTTTGCCGTAGTACTGGTTACAAATGTGATAACCCTGATTATAGAGTTTTTCGAGGTTCTTTTTAGATTGGGATAACTCCCGCACGCCCTGATGCTTTTTTTCCGCGGCCCCTAAGAGCTCGCGCAGGTGTTCATTTTCGATTCGTAATTCCGAATTTTCCTCCAAAACTGCGGCCACCTTGGTGCGTAGCGTCGTAATTTTGGTCAGCATTTGCTCAAACTGCGTAGAAAGGTCATCCATGCCCTCATCTACATTTTTGGTTGACAATCCCTTCATCCCTCTCATTCGCTAGTTATGGACTGCAAACATTTTAACGTCAGCACTTCTAAGCTGCCCTGAAACCCTACGTTCACTCTTTGCAACTGAGACGTTGCCAGTATGTCATTAATCATACTGACAATTTGGTGATCTGACAATTGGTCAGCCGTTGATTTAAGCAAATCATAAATATCACCAAATGCCAGTTGCTCTGGAGCGCGGTTCCTAAATTTGACGTTAAATACATCCTTGAAAATTAAACACATCATTGTAATTGTCACGTTTTGACTAAAGCGGTCCTTAATCAAGGGCATTAAGTTCGTCTGGACTAACGGAAAGGCTCGCACATCACCCTTGCTAATCCAGGTAAACCAGCCTTCAATTTGTTGCTTCATCTTACTGAGCCACTGCTCCGCAATCAGCTGATCCAACTCGGTGGTGGAGTTCGTGATTTGCAGGGCCAAGTTAATCTCCGTCTTGCTCAAATCCCGCTCCGCCAAATAACTTTGTAAGGCTGCTTGTTTAATTTGCGGGAATTCCACTAACTGGGTCCGTGACCGAATCGTCGGCAAAATGTGGTGGTAATCGGTGGTCAACAAAAAGGCCGTTACCGTCGCCAGCGGTTCTTCAATCACCTTCAGTAGACTGTTAGCCGCTCCGACCGTCATCGTGTCGGCGGCATCAATGATAAAGACCTTCTGATTGCCTTCGACCGCACTCTTAGAAAACTCCCGTTTCAACGCCCGCACCTGCTCAATCTTAATTGATTGGCCGTCCGGTTCAATCACTAAAACGTCTGGATGTTCATCGTTCGCAATCCGCAGGCACTCGTTACATGCTCCACAGGGAAATCCTTCCTTAGTGGGATGTAAGCAAAACAGTGCCATCGTAGTAACCTTGGCGACCGCTAATTTACCATCCCCAGCACTACCTGAGAATAAATACGCATGACTCAGGTCACCCGCTTGCACTACTTGGACAAAGTGCTGAATCAGATCGGGTTGTTTGGCGTTCACGTCCGCTAGTAAGTGCTGTGCTGCCGTGGTTTCCATCGGCTAGAACCGGAAAAAGTCTTCAATCGGCAGCACCATGACCGTGGCTCCCCCAACTTCAACTTCGACCGGGTAAGCCGTGTCGTTAATGCTCCCCACCAGGTTAATGGGTGGCGTTACGTACTGATCCCGCGCCTGACAAGAGTGCTTAATTAAATCGAGTAACTCTGGGACCCGTTCGTCATTGATTCCCACCATGTACGTCACGTTTTTAGCCCGCAAAAAACCACCCTTTGTGGGTAGTTGTGTGGCAATGATTTTGTGTTCGTTTAACTGGGCTTGCAATTTACCGGCATCTTTTTCTTGAATAATCGCTAGGACTAATTTCATGTGTAATGACCTCCTCTGGGCTTACTTCAAGTGTTGCGTAATAATGGCGAGTACCTGGTTAGTTACAGTTGTTACTGATTGGGTCGCATCCACCCGCACAATTCGTTCGGGATGCGCTTGAGAAAGACGTTCGTAAGCATCATGGACTCGGACGTAAAAATCACGCTGCTCACGATCTAACCGGTTAGTGGACTGTTCATCGCGGTGTTCAATCCGTTCCAAACCCACCGCAACCGGAACCGCAAAGTAAATGGTTAAATCAGGGAGCACGCCGTTCGTGGCAAACTGATTTAACTCCAGCACTTCCTGTTCACCTAACTGCCGTCCGGCCCCTTGATAGGCCACCGAGCTATCGACATAGCGATCACAAAGGACCACTTGTTCTTGTGCTAGCGCGGGCAACACCGTCTGTTCCAGGTGCTGGCGTCGCGCCGCCGCAAAGAGGAGTGCTTCCGTGCGGTCATCCATGGCCTCGTTTTGTTCATCTACAATTAAATTCCGGATTTTTTCTGCGATCGGATCGCCCCCGGGTTCGCGAGTAACCACCAATTGCTTCCCCAACTGGGGTTGCAATCGGTCTACAACCTGGTTTAAGACGGTGGTTTTTCCAGCGCCGTCGTTTCCTTCAAACGTGATAAAGTGCCCGCTCATTCAGTCATCATTCCCCTTATTTTCTGTTTCGATTGTACTGTAATTTGACCAAATTGTCTATTTCCCGCCCCGGTCCGAAAATGCAAAAAAGACCGCCAACGCGGTCTTTTTCCCAGTTTAATTATTCAGCACTTAAACTAACTACCGGATCCACCTTAGCAGCTTTACGAGCTGGTAAGAGAGCGGCTAGTAAACAAATGACGACAGAAACTACGAGGCCAAAGATGGCGTTCCCCACCGAGATTTGCATGATGTTGTATTGAATCCCACCTTGCGACAAGGAGTTCGCCCCCCATTCGACTAGGTAAGCCAGAATAATGGCAAGCACCGCCGAGAAGAAGCCGAGGAACACTGATTCAAAAATAAACAGTTTCCGGATGTTCCCCTTCGAAAAACCAAGCGCCCGGAGAATTCCAATTTCCTTGGTCCGTTCGGCCACACTGATGTAGAGCACCACAATGATCATGATGGCAGATACCAAGAGTGAGATGGCCGCAATTGAAGTTAAAACAGCTACCGCCAGGTTCACGTAGGTGTTTAACGTGGAGACAATAGAACCAGCTCCCGTAATCTGGAAGGCCGGTTTGTTGCCGTTCATGATGGCCTTAATCCGATCTTGAACTGGTTGCACGTTTTGCACCCCTCCAGTGATGTCCACCGCAAGGTAGTTCGGTCCAAACGGAATGTTGTTAGCTCGGTACATCGACTGTAACGTTCCGTAGGTCACGGCATCCGGTAAGCTGTTCCCATCCGTAATCCCACTGATGGTTACTTCCTTTTGCATAATCTGTGGTGTCTGCGTTTGATCGTCAGAAGCACTCAGATAGAAAGTTGCCTTCGTTCCCAAGGCCTGGTTCGGGTGGTCATGGTTAATCTGTTTGGCTTCCTTTTTACTAATCAAAATTTCATTGGCCCGCGGAGCCCGACCGTACTTAATGTTGGACTTGCGCAAGGTGTTATCAAAGGTTTGCACGAGGGTCAACGGAATTGTTTGGTCGCCACTCTTTAACCGTGCACTCCCGGCAGCAAAGTAACCGGGTGACACTTTTTTAACGCCTGAAACCTTTTTCAAACGATTAACGTCACTTTGCTTCAACATAGTTTCCTTAGGCGTCGGATTGTCACTTTCCACGTTTTTAGCCACTTGAATCGTGTTCGGATTAATTTGGGAATAAATTTCGTGGTTAATGTACCCCTTGGTCCCGTTTCCGAGTCCCAGCATTACAATCACACTAAAGATTCCGATGGCGGCGCCAAACATGATCAACAGGTTCCGCTTCAAGTTATAGCGGAAGTGTTGCCAAGCCATCCCAGCCATCGACTTCATGCTAGCTACTTTATCCCGGAACGGTTTTTGTTGCTCGTCAACCGGATAAGCCGGTTTTAAAACCCGGTCATCGTCAATCAACCCGTTGGCCAGATGCACAATCCGAGTTCCGTAATCAGCCACTATTTGGGAGTGGGTTACAGCAATCACGAGTTTCCCGTCTTCTGCGATTTGATTTAGTAACCGCAAAATTTCGTCGGTATTTTGGGCATCCAACGCTCCCGTTGGTTCATCAGCAATGATGATGTCTGGGTCAGAAGCCAACGCCCGCGCAATCGAAACCCGTTGCTTTTGCCCACCTGATAATTGGTTCGGGTACTTGTTCTTATGTTCGGACAGTCCCACCTGATCTAATAATTCATCCGCACGTTTCACCTGTTCATGGTGTGACAGGTTCGTCATCTCTAACGAAACCATGACGTTGGCCCGAATCGTCAGGTGGCTAACTAGGTTAAAACTTTGGAACACAAACCCAATCGTACTCCGGCGGTATTGGTCCAGTTCCTTCGGCGTATCATGTTTCAACGATTTCCCGTTCAGTAACACGTCGCCGGTATACTGGCTGTCTAACCCCGCAATGATGTTCATTAACGTGGTCTTTCCACCACCGGATTCTCCCAGAATCGAAACGAATTCGCCTCGTTCGAAGTCCAGGTTAATCCCGTTTAAAACGTGAAATTCCTGATGATCCACTTGATAAGACTTGTGGATATCCTGTAGTTGTAAATAGGCCATCTAGTTCTCCTTTAGTCTAATAATCATTATTAGTTTAGTTGATAGTATACACCATATAGCATCCGTTGTAAGCCCTTTTTAATCCATTAATTAAAAAAGAGGTCCCTACTCCAAAGTAGTTTCCCCTTTTACGAATCGTACACGCTTGACTGAATGTGATCGTTTTTAATCTTCCGGAGTCGGGCTTGGCGGTACATAAATTCAAATTTTTGCTTGGCTAATTCGGTTTGGGCCTTCACCTGCGGATCAACATCCGCCACGGCTGCTTCTGTTTGTTGGGCCTGGTCCCAATCCTGTTTTAACAGGTTCAACGACTGGAGTAGCTCTTCATCGTACTCCTTTTCGAAGTTCTTGGGCTTAAAAAAGTTAAACATCCTAACCTCACATTTCCGTTCGTCCTTCCACCGCCCGAAACAGGGTCATTTCATCGGCGTACTCAATGTCACTTCCCACGGCCAGTCCCCGGGCTAAGCGGGTCACCTTTAATCCGGCCGGTTTTAACAAGCGCGCCAAGTACATCGCCGTGGCGTCCCCTTCCGGCGTGGCGTTTGTAGCAATAATCACTTCTTTGATGGTCTCGTTTTGTTGCAACCGTTTAATTAAAGAGCTGATGTTAATGTCATCAGGACCCTTGCCCTCCATTGGCGACAGTACTCCGTGTAACACGTGGTACAGCCCGTGGTAATCCTTCATCTTTTCCATGGTGGCAATGTCTTTGGGTTGCTCTACCACCAACACTTGGGATTGATCACGCAGAGGATCACTGCAGATTTCACACGGATCGGTTTCCGTGATATTACCGCACACGGAACAGAAGGTTAATTTTTCCTTCGTATCATTTAAAGCTTGGGCAAACTGCTGCACCTCATCCTTGGGCATATCAATCGTATAAAATGCCAACCGGGTGGCCGTTTTTTCCCCGATTCCAGGCAGGTGCATGAAACCATCAATGAGCTTAGCCACTGGTTCTGGATACTGCATGCTGATTTCCTCTTTACTATTAAAGTCCGGGGATGTTCATTCCCTGGGTGAATTGTCCCATCTTGTTCTTCGTGGTTTCGTCAATTTGTTCCAATGCGTCGTTCACGGCTGCAATCGTCAAATCAGAAATCATGTCCGGATCATCGGGATCCAATGCTTCTTTTTTAATTTGTAAATCCTTCATCTTCCGGTCCCCGGTAAAAGTAGCAACCACTAAGTCATCGGGAGCTTTACCCGTGAATTCTTGTTGGTCAATTTCTGCTTGTTGGGCACTCATCTTGCGTTGCATGTCTTGTGCTTGCTTCATTAACTTACCCATGTTCATTCCGTTCATTGCCATTGTAATTTCTCCTTTAAATTATAAATTAATCATCTTCAACGTTCACTAACTCATCGCCAAAGAGTTCTTTGGCGCGACGGACGTTCTTTGGTTCTTCCGTCGTTGGTTCAGATTGTTCCGCTGGTTGCTCAGCTGTTTCTGATTGCGCTCCACGCGGATGCTGCTGTAGGTACTCCTGCCGGAGCGTCGGCCATTCTTCTTTCGGCACAAAAAAGACTTTAGGAACCTGACCCAGCAACTGTTCTAAGCCTTGCTCAAGCGCTGTCATTAGTTGTTCATCACTTCCGGCTTTTTGGTATAAAAAGCCGTAGTCAAAGGCAATCACGACGCCCGCATCACTGGCCGCTACCGGTCGGGCCACGTGTAATACGGCCCGCTGGGTAACGCTCAGTAACTGTAACAACGCGCCCCAGTTGCTACGATATTGTTCCAAGGCCGGCTTAGTCGCCGCATCCAAGATGCCAAAGATGCCATTTACATCGGGCTTAGGAGCCTTGGGACTATTCGGAACCGCCCGTTTAACAGATGACGCTTGCTCCGATGCTGGCGTCGCAGGGGCTGGCTGTTGCTGTAACGTCTGCAGTTGCTGTTGTAACTGGGCCACTCGCTCTTCTAGCTGCTGGTATCCGGCAGGAGGCGCAGCTTCTGCCGGAGGTGCCGGCGTCGTTGGTTGCGCTTCTGCATCCGCCAACCGAACGGTTAAAATGTCCAGATAGAGGTCCGGATGATAGGTAAACCGCAGCTGTTGTTGCACCTCGTTCATAATCTCTACGAACTGGTAGATTTTGCGCCGGTCGACTTCCTGCGCAATCTTTTGGAAGTTATCGCCCAGCAGGCCTAACTCGTCAGCCGTTACCAGGGCTTCATTTTGTTGGTACAGCAACAAGTTTTGGCAGTAATCCACCAGGTCTTCAATAAACTGACTGGCGTCTTTGCCATCCGCTAAAGTGGCTTCTACGACCTGGAGTCCACTGCTCACGTCCCCCGCTAGTACAGCTTCAAAGTAGCGCTGGAGCTCATCACGGGCAACGCTCCCCGTCACTTGGAGGGCACTGTCATAAGTCAACTGCTCCGGATCATACGAAAGAGCTTGATCCAGAATACTCAAGGCATCCCGCATTCCCCCTTCGGCGCTCTTAGCAATGATTTTCACCGCGCGGTCATCGAATTGAACCTTTTTACTCTCCAAAATCTTTGTGAGCTGTTCCTCGATGTCCGTCGCACTAATGCGTTTGAAATCAAAGCGCTGCAACCGGGACAGGATGGTTGCCGGAATCTTATGGGGTTCCGTCGTGGCCAGGATAAAGATCACGTGGGTCGGCGGTTCCTCCAGGGTTTTTAACAACGCGTTAAAGGCTCCGGTCGACAACATGTGCACTTCGTCAATGATGTAAACCTTATACGTTGCCTCCGTGGGGGCATACTTGGCCTTATCACGGATGTTACGAATCTCTTCGACCCCGTTATTAGAGGCCGCGTCAATTTCAATCACATCGTTTAAAGCACCCTGATTGATGGCGACGCAGGTTTCACACTCGTTACACGGCTCTCCGTCTTTTAAATGCTGACAGTTAACCGCCTTAGCCAAAATCTTCGCAGTTGAAGTTTTCCCCGTTCCACGGGGTCCACTAAACAGATAAGCGTGACTAATCTGATCGGTTATCAAAGCGTTTTTTAACGTCTTCGTAATGACCCGTTGCCCCACGATTTCATCAAAGCGTTGGGGCCGCCAGACCCGGTATAAAGCTTGATAACTCATGTCACCCTTCCTTTCTTCTGGAACGCCACCTGCTAACATTATAGCGAGAATGCCGCCGAATTACCACGATTCTAATTGATGCATTCGCATCCGTTTTTACCATAATTATTGTAAAAAAAATCTCCTAGCCAAATTGGCTAGGAGTTTATTTGCTAACAACAAGAAGCACAGGACAAAAAATACTTAGTGCTGCTTCCTTCCGGACCTGACACGGTTCGTAAGTCTGCCCTTGCTTCAAGGCCTTACGGCAGTTACTATCATAACTTAACCCCGGCTACTTGTCCAGCCCTTGCTTTCGTTTTTTCCGGCGCTGGCGTTTGTCGCGAAAAAAAGCCTGCATCACGGCCCCAGCTTCCACAGCCCGGCAGCCGGTCACTAGTTCCACTTGGTGATTTTGGCGTTCGTCCGTCAGAGCTTGGTACAAACTTTCCCCCGCCCCGGCTTTCGGATTAGCTGCCCCGTAAACCACCCGGTCAACCCGGGCGTTCACAATTGCTCCGGCGCACATCAGGCAGGGTTCAATCGTGACGTACAAAGTACAGCCGGTTAGCCGCCAACTTTGCACCGCTAGACAAGCCTCCTCAATCGCAATCAGTTCCGCGTGCTGGGTGGCTAACTTCGTATGTTCGCGCAGGTTATGGCCGGTTCCAATGACTTGGTGGTCCTTGACAATCACGGCTCCAATGGGAATTTCGCCGATTTGGGCCGCAAAGCGCGCTTCCGCCAGTGCCTGGCCCATGTAGCGTTCGTCCTCCGTCATCATGAGTGCTGCACGCTCGCTAAGACGTAGTAACCCTTATCGCGTTTGATGACTTCCGCGTTCCCAAAGGTTGCCTGCATCAAGCGCTTGGCTGACGGTGCCCCTTGTTTCTTTTGTAACACCACCAACAGTCGGCCGTTGGGACGCAAATGAGTGGCAGCCCCGGTAATCATGGCGTCCACCACGTCTTTGCCAGCCCGAACCGGGGGATTCGTGACCACGGCGGCAAATTGCTGCTCGCCTACCCCCGCATACACGTCTGAAGTCGCAACGGTAACGTTGCTAATCCCGTTGACCGCGGCGTTGCGTTCTGCGAGCGCCAGCGCTCGTTGGTTCACATCCACTAACTCAAACTGACGGTCTGGATATTCTTTAGCTAAAAACAACCCAATCGGACCGTAACCACAACCTAAGTCTAAGATTGGACCGGCAGGTAGATCAGTAAGGTTCACGTTCTCAATCAAAACCCGGGAGCCGTAGTCCACGGTTCGTTTAGAAAACACTCCGTTGTCTGAAATGAAATGGAGGGTCTGCCCCTCGATTGTAAAATCCCATTCTTTTTCGTCGTGAATCACATCCGGATTCGGTGTATAATAAAAGTCGCTCACAAAAATCACATCCCTTAATTTAATTAATCATGCTAAAATTTTGTTTCACATACCACATGTAGTGTGTTTCTCAATCGAGTGACACAACATGTGGTGTTTTTTTGGTTGAAAGAATCCATTTTCGTAGTAGAATCAGAATATAGTCAAACGAAAGAAGGAGTCCATTATGAACCAGATTACCGTTTACACTAAAAACAACTGCATCCAATGCAAAATGACCAAGCGTTTTTTAACCGAACACAACGTGGATTTTACTGAAAAGAACACCAGTGAAAACCCAGCCTTAATTCCCTACTTAAAGGAGCAAGGTTTTCAAGCCGTTCCCGTGGTGGAATCAGAAGTATTAGAGGCTTTTGGTGGTTTTCGGCCCGACCAACTGAAACGCTTAGTTGAACAATTAGCAACTGTATAAACCACCACTTTCATTATACACATTAAGGGGAATCAGTATATGTCGCTCAAAGACCACACGGATGCCAGTTACTTTCGCTTAAACAACGAAATTAACATTCCGACCAAGGACGGCCGTATCCGGCTCGATAAAGATCAAGAGGCGCTCGAAGCTTTCTTAGCAGAAAACGTCGCACCTAACCTCATGCAATTTAACTCGTTACAAGAACGCTTTGACTACCTAATCGACCACGATTACGTAGAAGAAGCGTTTTTAAAACAATATTCTTTGACGTTCATTGAAAAACTTTACGACTACTTAAACAGTCAGGATTTCCACTTCCATTCCTTTATGGCTGCTTACAAGTTTTACGCTCAGTATGCTTTAAAGACGGATGACGGTAATCAATACCTCGAACGTTACATCGATCGGACGGCAATGAACGCCCTCTACCTGGCGAACGGCGATCAGGAACTGGCTCTCGCTTTAGCAGACGAATTAATTCATCAACGCTTCCAACCAGCTACCCCGACCTTCTTAAACGCCGGGAAAAAGCGCCGGGGCGAATTCGTCTCCTGTTTTTTAATCCAATCCACTGATGACATGAACAGCATTGGTCGGACGATTAACTCGGCTCTCCAGCTCTCCAAAATTGGGGGCGGGGTCGGCATTAACCTCAACAACCTGCGGGCCGCTGGCGATCCCATCAAACACATCCAGGGAGCCGCTAGTGGTGTGATGCCGGTCATGAAACTGTTGGAAGATAGCTTTAGCTACTCGAACCAACTAGGTCAACGACAAGGAGCCGGAGTCGTGTACCTGAGCGTCTTTCACCCAGACATCATCGACTTTCTGGCCGTGAAAAAGGAAAACGCGGACGAAAAAATTCGGGTTAATACCCTGTCTTTAGGGGTGACCGTCCCCGATAAGTTCTACGAACTGGCTGCCGAAAACAAGGACATGGCCCTATTTAGCCCCTACGACGTCGAACAAGAATACGGCGTGCCGTTCTCCTACGTGGACATCACTAAGGAATACGACAACCTGGTCAATAATGACAACATTAAAAAGAAGTACATTAAGGCGCGGGACCTGGAAACTGAGATTGGTAAGTTGCAACAAGAATCTGGTTATCCCTACATCATTAACATTGACACGGCTAACCGCGAGAACCCCATCGACGGCAAAATCATCATGAGTAACCTGTGTTCTGAAATCATGCAGGTCCAAACGCCGTCCATCATTAACGACGAACAACAGTACGAAAAACTCGGAACCGACGTCTCCTGTAACTTGGGTTCCACAAACGTTGTGAACCTGATGCAGTCCCCGGACTTTGGTAAATCAATTGAAGCCATGGTCCGGGCCCTCACATTTGTGACGGACATCAGTAACATCAACACCGTGCCCTCGATTCGCCACGGTAATGACCTCAGCCACTCGATTGGGCTGGGAGCGATGGGCTTACATTCCTACTTTGCCCTCCACCACATGTACTACGGTTCCCCCGAATCAATCGAGTTTACCAGCATCTACTTCATGCTCTTAAACTACTGGAGTTTAGTCGCTTCTAACCGGTTAGCTCGCGAACGAGGCAAAACCTTCCACAACTTTGAGAAGAGTAAGTATGCTGACGGCAGTTACTTTGATAAGTACACCCAACAAGATTGGGGACCCACTTCTGACCGGGTTAAAGAATTATTTAAGGATACTTTTATTCCGAGTCCAGCAGACTGGGAAGAACTGAAACTGGCCGTAATGCGGGATGGCTTGTACCACCAAAACCGCTTGGCCGTCGCCCCCAACGGATCGACGTCCTACATTGGGGATGCCACCGCTAGTTTGGCGCCCATCGTGAGCCGAATTGAGGAACGGCAGGAAGCGAAGATTGGAACCATCTTCTATCCCGCTCCCTACCTGTCTAACGACACCATCAAGTACTACGAATCGGCCTACGACGTTGACATGCGCAAGGAAATCGACATTTACGCGGCAGCTCAACAACACGTTGACCAAAGCCTTAGTATGACCATGTTCATGCGGTCCACGATTCCGGAAGGCATGTACGAGTGGAAAACCGGACGGGACGAAAAAATGTCGACCCGGGATCTCACGATTCTGCGGAACTACGCCCACCACAAGGGAATTAAGTCGATTTACTACGTCCGGACGTTTACCGATAACAACGATACCATCGGGGCCAACGAGTGTGAAAGCTGTGTAATTTAGGAGGGGAAAAGTTCATGGATTTAAACAAAGTACTAACCGGAAAATGGGACGGTAATTACGACGCCATCAACTGGAACGAGGTTTCCGACGAGATTGATAAGGCGACCTGGCACAAACTAACGGAACAGTTCTGGCTCGATACGCGGGTGCCGGTGTCAAACGACTTAAAGGATTGGCGCGAATTAGACGACGACCACAAGTGGTTGGTCGGGCACGTCTTTGGGGGCTTAACCCTTTTAGATACGCTCCAATCCCAAGACGGAATGGCGGCCCTACGCCTTAACGCCAAGACCCAGCATGAAATTGCGGTGTTAAATAACATCCAGTTCATGGAATCGGTCCACGCCAAGAGTTACTCCACCATTTTCTCAACCCTGAATACCCCGAAGGAAATTACCGAGATCTTTGCATGGAGTGACTCAGAAGAGTTCCTGCAAAACAAGACGAAACGCATCTATACCCTCTACCACGACGATGAAAGTCCCTTGAAAAAGAAGATTTCCAGCGTCTTCTTGGAAACCTTCCTCTTTTACTCCGGTTTCTTTACGCCGCTCTGGTACCTAGGTCACAACCAGTTAACCAACGTGGCTGAAATCATCAAATTGATTATCCGGGACGAATCGGTGCACGGAACTTACATTGGTTACAAATTCCAAACCGAGTTCAACCAGCTTTCAGACAACGAGCAACAAGAACTCAAGGACTGGATGTACAGCTTCCTGTATGACCTCTATGAAAACGAAGAGAAGTATACCCACCTCTTGTACGATGAAGTCGGCTGGACGGACAAGGTCTTAACCTTCATCCGTTACAACGCCAACAAGGCGCTCATGAACCTCGGTCAGGATCCGATGTTCCCTGATACTGCCGAAGACGTGAACCCCGTGGTTATGAACGGAATCTCCACTTCGACCGTGAACCATGACTTCTTCTCCGAAGTTGGAAACGGTTATCGACTGGGAAACGTCGAAGCCATGAGCGACAACGATTACAAGCCTAATTTAACAAAGAACAAAAAATTTATAAAAAAAGCATTAGAAGAAAATTTAAATACCGTTGATGATATTAAAACAGGCCTTTGGAGTGATATAAGTTTCTCAATTGAACTCAAAAAAATAAACGTTACTGAATTTAACCATCTTAAATTTTCGGTAGGTCAACCAAATGGGGGATCTGCTGAAGAAGTCTATTACACTTTTTATAATTTATTTAATGATATAGACCCCAAATCTAGCGAAATAATTAAAAATAGAATACAAGATGTCATTAACCCTGAAAATTTAAACAATACAGAAGCACTTGTTTTTATTCAAAAAATGGGTGAAAAATACTATTTATTCGCTAGTTTTAGTAAAAGTTAAATTACATTTTCGTATATTCATTATATTTTATAGATAAACAAAAAGCTGTCACCCAATTGGATGACAGCTTTTTTTGTGCACTAATTTTTATACTTTTCGTAGTTTTCCTTGATGAAATCCGCCGAATTTTGGAGCTTTTCCAGTTCTTCATCCGTCAATTGCAACGGCACGTCAGCAACCACACCGTCACGCCCGACAATCACTGGATGAGACAGGTAGACGTCGTATTCGGAACGATAGTTCGACACTGGCAAGACGGTTTTGGCGTCTGACAAGACCACGTTTGCTAATCGAACGGCCGCCGTCGCTACTCCATAGTTGGTGTAACCTTTCCCCTTGAAGACCGCGTAACCACCGTGCCGAGCTTCGTTATCCAAGGCAGCCAAATCAAGTCCCTTAGTTTCTGCCAGTTCCGTCAGCGGTTGGTCTAAAGCGCGCACCGTTGACCAAGCGGTAAACTGGGAGTTTCCGTGTTCACCCAGGTTATAACCCGTCACGGACCGCGAATCGATGCCAAGCTTTTCGGCAACCGCGCGCTTCATCCGAGCGGAATCCAATAAGGTTCCCGTTCCAATCACGTGTTTCTTTGGTAAGCCCGTGATTTGTTGGTACAACTGGGTAATCACGTCCACCGGATTGGTAATCGCAATGATGATACCGTTAAAGCCGGAATCCCGAATCCGCGGGGCCACTTCTTTGACCTGCTCACTGTTATAAGCTAATTCGGAGAACCGATCTTCGTTGGCTCCGTCGTTTAAGCGAATGTTTCCCAGAGCGGAAATAATGACGTCCGCATCCTTTAAAGCCGCATAGTCGTTCACCGTAATGTTGGTGTGAAACGGCAAGTTGGGCATGGCTTCGCGAAAATCAATCGCATCCGCCGTAACCTTGGCCTCGTTCTTATCGATTAGGACCAGATCATCCGCAAACCCGTTGGCCACGATGTAGTGGGCTACCGTAGAACCAACGTGTCCCATCCCAATTACTCCAATTTTTCGTGTCATAAAAATCCCTCCCGTTCGTTGTTGCATATTTTAACACAAAGTTAAGTTTTTACCATTATTTTTTTAATAATTTTGCAATTTGTTCGATCTCCGCTGGCGTAGTCCGGCAACAACCGCCAATAATGTTCGCACCCGCAGCCAACCAATCCGGCACTACGTCGGCAAAGGTCTGGGGGTGTTCGACCGGAGTCCAGGTTTTGGTTTCTGGATCATAAATATCACCCGGATTGGGATAAACAACCAACGGCTTCTGCGTGACTTGCCTCATTAATTTCAACGCTGGCAAAACGTTCTCAAAAGGCATGCAGTTGATTCCAATCCCACTGACCGCCTGTGAATGATCCAGCCACTCTGTAACCACGTCTAACGGCGTTCCATCACTAAGATGATAAGGATCCTTGATACTTAAACTAATCCAAGTCGGGACTAAATGAGGTTGCTGCGCCAGAATCGTAGTTAAGGCCTGGACCTCCGCAAAGTTGGGAATCGTATCAACCGACAGTAAATCTACCCCAGCGTCCACCAACGTTTGAATCTTTTCCGTGTGAAAGGCTTCGTATTCAGCAGGACTTAACTGGTAGTCTCCCGTGTATTCGGAACCATCCGCTAGATAAGCCCCATACGGTCCCACGCAGCCGGCCACGAGACCCTCCGGTTTGACGTCATCGCGCGCTTGTTGAGCTAATTGAACCCCCCGGCGAATCAAGTCCAGCGCTGCTTCTTTTTCAATGCCGACTTTTGCAAAGGCGGTCACATTAGCTTGATACGTATCAGTGATGGCAATCTCTGCCCCTGCCCGGAAGTAACTGGCATGGACGTCATAGATCGCATCCGGATCCGTCAGCAGTGCGTTGGCAGACCATAACGCATCGTTGGTTTTAACTCCGCGTTTTTCCAGTTCCGTTCCCATTGCGCCGTCTAGCACAACAGGCGTTTCTAAGCTAGCTGTAATTGGATTAGTTTGTGGCATGTTGTTTCCTCCTCTTTTGAAACCATTCCTTTAGTTCATAACCACCATAACAGATTAGGACGAAGGGAAGCGTAACTTCTAAAGCAATCCGTTGGTTCGGATCAAACCAAATCAGGATGCATGATAAAAAGCATAGTACAAAGGCCAGCCAGGGTAACCAGGGATAACCCGGGGTCCGAAAGGCTAACTGCTGCGCCTCCTGCTTTGACAATTGCGCCCGAAACCGAATTTCTGACAACGCAATTGCCATCCAGACAAAGACCACTGCGAGCCCCGAAATGGAAACCAACACCAGGTAGACCGTTCCGGCAGCGTACACGGCCGACAATAAGGCGAGAATCCCTCCCACCATGCTGGTTAACAAAGCGTAGATGGGAATCTCTCGTTTGGTGGTTCGCTGAAAGATGGGAGAAATCACTCCTTGATTGGCCAGCGACCACAGCATCCGTGTCGAGGCGTACAACCCGGAATTGGCCGCCGAAATAATGGCGGTTAATACCACGAAGTTCATCAAATTGCCGGCCCATGGTAAACCAATGGCCGAGAGAATGGTGACAAATGGGCTCTCGGTCACGCCCGCTTGTTGGTACGGCAGCAAGGCACTCATGACCACCATACTGCCGACAAAGAAGATCACCAGTCGTCCCAACGTGGTTCTGATTGCCTTGGGAATCGAGCGTTCCGGATGCTGGGCTTCGCCAGCGGTAATCCCAATGAGCTCGGTCCCTGAAAAGGCAAAGTTAACGGTCAACATAGTGGTAAAGACGCCCTCAAATCCGTTCGGGAACCAACCATTCTTGGTAAAGTTGGTCAGCCCAATGAAATGGCGAACACCGTGGTACGGTAGCAATCCCAAGATGGCGCCACTGCCCAACAGGATAAACGCTACAATTGCAATCACCTTGATGCTGGCTAGCCAAAACTCGGTAGCAGCAAACCATTTCACCGAAAAAGCGTTCATTAAGAAGATGACGACGATCAATAAGCTACTCCAGATCCAGACTGGGACCCCTGGAAACCAGTGCCACATAATCAGGCCAGCCGCCGTAAATTCCGATCCCAGCGCAATGGTCCAGGTTAGCCAGTATAAAATGGCCACCACAAAGCCCGCACTTTTGCCCAAGTAACGTTGGGCATAGACGTGAAAGGAGCCCGTCTCTGGCATGGCCACCGCTAATTCACCCAGGCACAGCATGACTAGGTACACAATCACTGCTCCTAATAAATACGCTAAAATGGTCCCCAGTGGTCCCGCTTCGTGAATCGTATAGCCCGAACTTAGAAACAGTCCGGTTCCAATCACCCCACCTAAAGAAATCATCAGAATCTGTCCTGAAGAAATCTCGCGAGCTAAATGTTGTTTGCGTTGCACGTTATCCCTACTTTCTCAATTACCAAATAAAAAACACCCGTCCTCAAAAAAGGACGAGTGTACTCGCGGTGCCACCTTCATTTCTCCCCTTCTCACAAAGCGGAGCTCGGTCAGTTACAGCTGGTCAGTATAACTGAGTCTTGATATCGGTAACTACCCCGCGTCGGGCTCATGATTCACCCCACGACCAGTTTGCCAGTCCATCTTCAGTCAGTTAGTTTCATCCCTTTGCACCACCCAGGGACTCGCTGAGAAACGCTCCGACTTACTCAACTGCAGCGGTTTAAATATTTTTATCAGTGTAGCGCGCTTTTGTAAGAGCGTCAACTTGATGATGGCACAAAAAAACGATTATTGGCTAACAATCATGGCATAATTTAGTCTAGCATTCGTTGATTAATGATAAAAACAATTATAAATTGAATTAACGATCGTCAATCCTCATGTTGCCGAACTTTCAGTCCCATTATTTATAAACTTAGATTAATTAGTATTTGACAAGCGTCACTTTTTCCGAAATAATCAGCACTAACTAAATTAAAGTAAAAAAGGAGATTTTTATGCGTAAGATTTACGACTTAGCCATCATCGGGACCGGGTCGGTAGGTGCCGCCGCTGGTTATTACGCTAGCCAAGCGGGGCTCAACGTCCTCGAACTCGATGCCCACGTTCCCCCGCACGACTCCGGATCTCATCACGGCCAAACCCGTTTGATTCGGCATGCCTACGGAGAAGGTCATCAGTACGTGCCCTTGGTATTAGCCGCCCAACAACTTTGGGACGAACTGGGCACCCAGTCACACCAATCCATCTTTCACCAAACCGGGATTCTGAGCGTTGCGCAACCCACTTCGGCGTTTCTGACAGAACTCGAAGCCAGCGCCCGGGAATTTCAAATTCCCCTGGAATCACTCACAAACACTGAAATTCACCAGCGGTATCCCAACTGGAACTTTGCCGCAGAATACCGGGGACTATTTGAACCCACCGGTGGTTACTTGGAATCAGAAACCGCCATTACCGCTTATCTGGATCTGGCTCGCAAGAATGACGTCCAACAGGAATTCAACCAACCGGTGCACCAACTGCGGCAGTTAGCCAACGGTGATTTAGCAATTACGACGCCCCAGCAAACCTATCAGGCCCATCAGGTAGCGGTCACCACGGGAACCTGGGTCAAAGAATTACTCCCCGATTTACCAATTCAATCAGTCCGCAAGGTCTTTAACTGGTTTAAGACCACGGATGAGCGCTTAACCGAAGCTGCGGGCTTTCCAGGCTTTACCGTCGAGTTAACCAATGGCGATACTTACTATGGCTTCCCGGGTATCGAAGGAACGATTAAAATCGGCCGCCACAACGGGGGCCAACCAATTGACCATCCCGATGAGCGAACTCCCTTTGGAAGCTATGAACAGGATTACCATGAAATTGACCCGTTATTGGACCACCATCTGACAGGCACTGCCGGCCTAGATCACGGTGGTGCTTGTAGCTATGATTTAACGCTCGACCAGGACTTCATCATTGACTACCTGCCGGACAATCGCAACGTCCAAATCGTAACCGGATTAAGTGGCCACGGCTTTAAGTTTGCCAGCGTGTTGGGCCAGATTATTGCTAACCGAGCAGCGGAAAAATCGACTAACTTTGATCTCACTCCCTTTCAACTCAATCGTTTCTAACCAAAAAAGCGTTTGGCAACTGCCAAGCGCTTTTTCTTGTTTATTGTTGTTTTGGTCGTTCGTTCACAACCGCTAATAACTGGAGCATCGTGAAGACCAGTGAGTTATTCTTCCGGTACACAAAGTACTTAGATTCCCACTTATCCACGTATTTTTGCTTGTACGAACGCAATCCCTGGAAACTATAGAACGAGTCCCCATATTCGTAAATCAAGTGGGCAATCTTTTCGTTAATGAAACTAAAACGGGAATTCCCCACGTTGGCTAACGGAGCCATCCCCAAGTTAAAACATTGATAACCCTCGTCCTTTGAGTACTGGAACAGGTTAATGAAAATCCCATCCATCACTCCTGATGGTGCTTTAGAACTAGACCGCATCAAGTCAATCGACGTCATCTTATGATCTCCCGTCGGCATGATGTTGGCAAAGGCCACGATTTGTTGGTCTTCATTTCGAAAGACCGCAATTGGAGCCTGGTTCAGATAGTACGGATCGAAAAATCCGAGTGAGAAGCCCTTTTCTTCGCGACCGTGGAGCCACTCGTCAGAAATTTCTTTCAACTCGCTCAGCAATTTATCACTGAACGGTGGTTGCAAAATCTCAAAATGGTACCCATCTCGTTCAAACTTGTGCATTAAAGCCCGTTCTCCTCGGTGTCGTTTTCCCACCAGGGTAAATTGGTTCAGATCAACCTGACCTTCTTCACCGGCCTTAATAAAGTCAAAGCCTTTATCGTGCAGCATCATCGTCAACGATTCACTGACTTCGTAGAAGACGAGGGTTAGATCCGCGTTATCCACATCAATCATGAACTGATCAATCGCTGCTTCTAGTTTCTCCTGATTTCCAAAAGGTTCCCCCATGATAATCAGCTTATTCGCTTTTTGTTTATACATAAAGGCGATTTGATCTTCGCCGTCTTCTGTATAGAAGTACACCTTTTTATCCCGCAGGAAAACCAAGTGACTAACTTCATTCCCACTGTACTGATTAATCAACTTTTTAATCCGTTCACCATCAAACGGAAGATCGTACCATGCTAGGTTCGCGTAGGTTAAATAGCGATACAGACCATAGAGAATGCAGATGGCGATTATAAACCCAATCAGCCCAATTACCCAAGTTTGCTGGGACGGCAAGAGATAGGCATTGGTCAACTGTAAGTGGCGGTGATTGCCTAACACAAAACCGACAAGGACGTAGAGACCAAACGTGGCAATGAATAAGCCAGCGTCAGTAATTAGCGCTCCCCACGAGTAGGTCAGTCGTTCCCGATAGAGCCCCTTCCGGGCCAACCACAGACAAATCAGGATAAAAATCAGAAAGATGGCCAGTGGGAGTGGAAAATCTTCTTTCCACAGGGTATTCGCAATTGCAAAGACCAGTAGAATTACCGTAGGCCAGAACGCCTTTTGCACCCGGGCTCCGACTCCGCGTGCCAGTCCGATTAACAGACAGCCGACAATCACATTTGATAATTGCCCCAAGAAGTACAGACTAAAAGGTGCCAGCGAAAAGTACAATGGGTTGACCAGCACCACGTTCGGCACCGTAGCCAACAGAATCATCATAATCCCAGAGAAGTACATGAAACAGGTCACAATGATCTGGGACGACCGTTGTACAATGTTCGCTGGAATATCATCTAAGAAGCGGTTAAACCGCTTCAATAATTCCTGAGCAAAGAGCACGACCCCAATTCCAAACGGAATAAAGTAGTAAAAGACCCGGTACAACAGCACCCACACGGTTGCGGTGGTTGGTGAAACTCCCATAAATCCTAATCCGGTAATCATCGTTAAATCAAAGGTTCCCAGTCCCCCAGGCAGCATTGAGATGACCCCAATGACGTTCGCTGCAATGAACAACGGAAAGACACTAACAAAGTCGATGTGGAGGTTCATGAACATCCCAATGATGATGAAGAACAGGCCACAACTGCCCCATTCTAAACAGGAACCGATAATTAACTTAATTTCCCGTTTAATCGTCAAATCAGCGAAAAATTCCGAGTTGTTGAAGCGGGTAAACAGGAAAATCACCGGGAAGTAAATTCCTCCTCCTAGCAAAAATGGCCAGTAACGATGATCTTGCTGACCTACACCAAACCCGTAAATCATCACTAACGACACAATACAATAAGTGGATAAGCCGGCTAGTAAGAACAGCGCAATCTTAGAAATTGCATAGAGCACCTGTTTCTTGGTCGCGTTCTTACTGTAAAAACTCGCCCGTAAACTGGCCCCTAAAAAGCCTCCAAAGCCGGCAATGTTGGTAAAACTATTAGTAATCCAGCCACTCTTAATGATGTAACCGGGTTTAAACTTTCCTGGCAAAAACTCAACAATTGTAAAATCGTAGGTCAACATCGGTGTGACTGCCAAAAGACCGAGTACGGTTAAAATCAGCAAATGCAGCGGTGACTGGGAAGCCAAGCTGGCCTGCATCTGTCGCCCGTTAATTTCTTGCAGAATGTTATGCCCTTCGTAGATAACAAAGACAATCATTACAATTAAAAACAGTGCTTTCAGCACGTTTAGATAACGGTTAAACCAATCCGATACTCGTTTAATAAAATTTTTCACAGGTTTCCTCCAAAATTCTGGTCGCCTCGTGGTTTAATCATGCAAAAATCCTCCTAGTAAAAAAGGATGTGTGAAAAACACACATCCTTGTTTAAGAAGACTATGACTACTTAAGGGTAACAGTAGCACCTTGAGCTTCAAGTTTTTCTTTAATATCGTTAGCTTCGTCTTCTGAAAGACCTTCCTTAACGATTGATGGAGCGTCATCAACCATTGCCTTAGATTCTTTCAAACCAAGACCAGTGATGTTTTTGATTTCCTTAATAACTTTAATCTTACCAGCACCACCAGAAGTTAATTCAACGTCAAACGTTGACTTAGCACCAGCGTCACCACCAGCAGCACCGGCAGCAGCAACCGGAGCAGCAGCTGAAACATCAAATTCTTCTTCGATTGCTTTTACCAAATCGTTTAAATCAGTAATAGAAGCATCTTTTAATTGTGAAATAATTGCATCTTTATCAAAAGCCATTTTTATTCCTCCTCATAGGACAGTAATTTTATTATGCGGCGTCATCGTCGTCTGATTTGCTTTCAGCCACAGCCTTTACAGCGTAGGCAACGTTACGGATTGGTGCTTGTAACATACTTGCAAGAGTAGCAAGCAGTTCTTCACGGCTCGGTAACGTAGCAAATTCGTTAATCTTATCAAGGGAAGCAACTTCACCTTCGATAATTCCACCTTTAATTTCTAAGGCGTCGTGATCTTCAGCGAACTTCTTCAAGATTTTAGCAGGAGCAATTGGATCTTCCTGAGAAAAGGCAACTGCACTAGGACCATTGAAGACTTCCTTCAGGTCAGTGTGACCACTTTCATCAGCAGCCCGTTCCAGAATCTTGTTCTTGATTACCATTAACTTCACACCGTTATCACGTAATTCTTTCCGTAATTCAGTGTCTTGAGCAACAGATAATCCCCGTGAGTTAACCACGATTGCTGAAACAGATTCTTTAAAATCATCAGCAACTTCCGTTACCTTTTTTGCTTTTGCTTCAATAACTTCTTTTTTTGGCATAATTTCACCTCCCGATTTAAATTGGGACCTAATATAAAATCCCTATGCTAGCCAAAACATAAGGAAAAGTCGTTAAACTCCTCGGCAGGCGGTGATTAAGACCATAATGGTCACCTGAGTCTTAGGCGATTCATATTCAATTAACAATTTATCATAATTATGATTAGTCGTCAATCTGGGATTTTTTAATTTTCAATCGTTGACCTAGAATGATTCAGGGGAAACCTTCACACCTGGACCAAATGTAGATGAAACGGAGATGTTTTGGATGTACGTACCCTTCACTGAAGAAGGACGGTTCTTAACCAAAATATCTTCAACGGTCTTAAAGTTTTCAACTAACTTATCAGCGTCAAATGATGCCTTCCCAATCGCAACGGCAATGTTTCCGTCCCGGTCAGTCCGGTAGGTAACTTGACCAGCCTTAGCGTCTTTAACGGCCTTTTCAACGTCCATCGTAACCGTTCCCGTCTTAGGGTTTGGCATTAAGCCCTTTGGTCCTAAGACCCGACCTAAACGACCCACTTGAGCCATCATGTCAGGAGTGGAAATAGCAACGTCAAAGTCTAACCAACCGTCCATAATCCGTTGGGCTAAGTCATCTTCACCAACGACGTCAGCACCAGCAGCTTCTGCTTCCTTAGCTTTGTCACCCTTGGCGAACACAACGACTGTTTGATCTTTACCAGTTCCGTTAGGAAGCACTACGGCACCACGTAACTGTTGATCTGCTTGTTTCGTGTCCACGTTTAACTTGATAACTGCTTCGATGGAGTCATCAAAGTTAGCAGTGTCTAATTTTTGTACGAGCTTGACTGCTTCGTCGACTGGGTAAGCTTTACTCTTGTCGATTTGTTCAACAGCTGCTCTGTATTTTTTCCCTCTTGTACGAGCCATGTAATTTCCTCCTTGCAAATGTGGTGATGACGGAAAGAATATCCTCCCACGCTCACACGCCGTCTTTTGACGGCGTAGCGACTAACAACGTAGTCCTAAAGATTAACCTTCAACGGTGAATCCCATACTGCGTGCAGTACCTTCGATCATACGCATTGCTGCTTCAACGTCAGCGGCGTTTAGATCTTGCATTTTGGTTTCGGCAATTTCCTTCACTTGGTCTTTAGTAACACTAGCGACCTTCTTTGTGTTGGGTTCACCAGAACCAGATTCCACGCCAGCAGCTTTCTTTAAGAGCACTGCGGCTGGTGGAGTTTTGGTAACGAATTCAAACGTGTGATCTTCGTATACCGTGATTACAACTGGAATCAACATTCCTGCTTGATCAGCAGTCCGAGCGTTGAAATCCTTTGTAAATTCCATGATGTTTACCCCAGCTTGACCCAATGCAGGTCCAACTGGAGGAGCAGGTGTTGCTTTACCCGCTGCAATTTGTAACTTGACGATATCAGCTACTTTTTTAGCCACGAGACATACCTCCTTAAGTCCGTGTGTGGTCACTGAAGAACAATTCTTCTCCCACGTTGATTATGCATAAATACACTAGATTAGTCTAACACACCGACTAATGATTAACAAGTTCATTATTCTAACGTGAGCGGTTTAACCTGGTTAAAATCTAGTTCGGTAGCCGTTTCGCGTCCAAACATGTCGATGTTAACCTTGAGCTTGCCTTTTTCGTTGTCAATGCTGGTAATCTTACCAGACAAGCCCTTGAAGGCTCCATCCACGATGGTTACCGTATCGCCAACTTCACTGTCTAATGGTTTGACGGATTCTTTAACCCCGAGACTTGCCATTACCCGTTCCACCTCTTCTGGTAAGAGCGGGTTTGGTTTGGATCCCTGACCGTGAGAACCAATAAATCCAGTCACTCCGGGAGTATTTCGAACTACGTACCAAGCTCGGTCAGTCATGACCATTTGGACCAATACGTAACCGGGAAAAGTCTTATCCATCACCACTTTTTCCTGGCCGTTTTTCACTTCGTGGGTTTCAGTTTCAGGAACCACAACATCAAAAATGTAATCCTGCATGCCCATAGAATCCCGCCGTGACTCCAGGTTTTCCTTAACTTTGTTTTCATAACCAGAGTACGTGTGTAAAACGTACCATTGTTTTTCTGCTGATTCTACCATCGCAATCTCTCCTTTATATCTAACTTTTTCGACTATCTTGCTAATTTTATGCAGCTGAGCGGAGGTAAAATAAAAAAACCTCGCGCCCACGAAGTTTTTCAATACTAACTATACCAAAAATACACCGGTAAAACCAGCCTAGCCTGCGTTTAATAACAACGCTTCTAATGCCCAGTCAATTAAACCTAAGAAGACGGTAAAGAACAGGGTTGTTCCAATCACCGTCGTCGTATCAATCCTGGTTTGCCGAGCATTGGGCCACGTAATCAGCTTAAGTTCGCCAATCACGCTCTTTAAAAAGTTCCAAAATCGTTTCATCGTTCTTCTTCTCCTAGCGTGTTGCGCGATGCAAAGTGCTTTTCCCACAGTGCTTGCAGTATTTGTGAAGGGCTAAGCGGTGGGACTGCTTTGAAACGGAAATATGATAATTCCGTGCACCACACACAGAGCACGCTAACGCCATTTTTGTTTGGACCATCAACGTCTCCCTCCTAACATGACTATACTCTAGCATCAAACCAGCCGGGCGTCAATCCTGGGACCGACGGTACTTGCGTTTGCACCGTAGCAACGCGTTTTGAACCTGTTGTTCTTCCACGCACAGCCGCTGGGCAATTTGGGGAACCGTTTGTTGGCGCAACGTCGCTAATAACACCTGCCACTCAAAGCGCGAACAAGCCGCCCCGACTGCTTGGAACCGTTCCGTCAGTTCACAACAAAATAATGGGTCAGGAGCAGCGTAATCCTGGATCGTTTCGGCATAGTACTCGGGACTGGCGCTAAACGATGCCTGTAAGCGTTCGGGAATTCGTTTTTGGGCGTTTTTTTTGCGCAGTAAATCAAACATGTGATTACGTAAATTGGTCTTATAAAAAGCACCAAAGGGAACCCGTTTTCCCAGGTCATAGTGGTGTAGCGTCTTAATGAAGACCAGGGCGGCTTCCTGGCTCCAGTCGGTTAACTCCATATCGTTTAAAAAGTAGTCCCGCCATAATTTTAGGTGAACCGGGGCAAACTGCTGAAATAAAGTGACAAACTGGTCCTCGTTTTCTTGAGCTGCTTGTACCGTTGCATTATCGAACTTGTAAATTAGTTTTGTTCCCATTCCTATCGCACTCCTTGTGGTTAGTTGCTCTTAAATTACAGAAGCACGACTAAGCCCACAAGCGAACGTTTGTTTCAAGTCCCCGTTATTCGCCTAGCCCAATGGTCAGCTAGTGAAAAGCCACTAACTAATTAGTGAAAAATAAATCAGGACCAGTGATTACTCACTGATCCTGATCTAAACGCTGATATAAATCCCGTAACTTTTGGGCTTCTGTTTCGTTAAAGTTGATCCGGTTCCCCAACGGACGCTGGTGATAGGTCTTCGTGACCTGTTTAATCTCCACCTTGGCCCGTTTCACCGACCGCAAAAGTTCTGGCGCGGGGATTCGTAACGCCCCCGCGCTAAAAATGGTCCACTGTTCGGCGTGGTCACTCGTGGCCACTTCAACCTGCGTGAACAGCGACTGTTCCTTCGTGGCCAGCGCCTCGATGTACGAATCGGCCGTTTCGTTCTTACTGGTCCAAACGACATCAATGTTTTTAACCTGCACAGTGCGGGCGTTGCCCGGCACGTACATCGCATCAAAGACCACGATGACCTTTTTACCACTGTACTTTTGGTATTCTGAAAGGTCCCAGAGCAATTGATCACGCGCCTCTGGCAGTTGATCCTTTAGTTTCAGTTGATTTAAGTGAGGCCAGCTTCCAATCACATTGTAACCGTCCACAATCAACAGTTCTTTTTTCATGTTTTCACTTCCTCGCCCGGCATTCCAGTTACAGAGGATGGCGAGAGTTAAAGCCCTGATACATCAAAAGGCCCGCAGCCACTGCCGCGTTCAGGCTTTGAATGTCACCAATCATCGGGATGGTTAGTAATTCGTCCATCTTTTGTTTCACCAAGGGCGAAATTCCCTTACCTTCGCTTCCAATTACGAGGGTCACGGCCCCCTGGGCATTCCAACGCCGGTAATCAGTTCCCTGCATGTCGGTTCCAAAGATCCAAACGCCGCGTTCCTTCAGCTCCCGAATCGTATTAACCAAGTTAGTAACTCGTGCGACAGGCACCCGTTCCATGGCCCCGGCCGCCGTTTTAGCCACCGTGGCGGTTAAGCCGACCGAGCGGTGTTTGGGGATGATCACCCCATGCACTCCGGCAGCATCCGCCGTCCGCAGGATCGATCCCAGGTTATGCGGATCAGCCACGTTGTCTAACATCACAAAGAACGGCGCTTCGTCTCGTTCCTGGGCACGGTTAAACAAATCATCAATGGTGGCGTATTTAAACGGAGCGACCGCTAAAATTACTCCCTGGTGATTCTGTCGGTCAGACATTAGGTCGAGCTTGGCCTTCGGGACATTGGCAATTACTAAGTGCCGGCCCTTGGCTAACTGTAAAATGGCTTGAATCGTCCGATCCTCTTTACTAATTCCGGTTTGTAAAAATACTTTATTAATTTCCTGATCGCGGTTGCGTAATGCCGCTACAACCGGATGCCGACCGATAATAAAATCGGTCTCTGTTTGTTTATTTGGCATACCGTACCCTTCCTGCTTCGACCTGTTCAATGCACCACTGGGCTAACTTTTGGAGCCGTTCAGCTTGCCCACTCAAAGACAAGAAGCCAAAGAGGGCTTCAAAACCGGTGGACACCCGGTACGTAATCACGCTGGTATTTTTGGCATGGGTGTAACTCTTCGCATTGCGCCCCCGTTTGTAAAAATACCACTCTTCGTCCGTGAGCAGGTCGTCTTCTTCCATTAAAGCAATCAAACCGGCCTGCGCCTTAGCGGAAACATAACGGGTCGCCTTGTGCTGCAGTTGGTTGGGGCGGGTTAACCCCTGGTCAATCAGGTGTCGTCTGATAAAAACTTCATACACGGCGTCGCCCAGGTATGCTAACGCAATCCCATTTAACTGGCGAAAGGCTAAATTTTGTTCTGCATCGTCCATTCCTACTGTTATTCCCTTCTAAAGCGGGTTCCCTGCGGGGTGTCTTCCAACACAATTCCCTGATCTTTGAGTTCGTCTCTGATTTCGTCACTGCGGGCAAAGTCCTTGTCAACCCGCGCTTGTTCCCGTTCGGCAATCAGTCTTTCCACCTGCTCGTCGTTGAGTTCTTCGGTGGTGAGTTCAATCCCAAAGATGACCGCGAGCTGTGCCAACCGACTGCTAATCGTCTTCAACGTCTCCGCAAAGACCACCGGTCGTTCACTGTAAATGTTACCCAACTTAGCCAGTTCGTAAACACTGGCAATGCCATTTTGAACGTTAAAGTCGTCATTCATGGCGTCCTGAAAGTCCGCTTGAACCTGCCGAACCTCTTGTTCAAGTTTAAAATCACTACCGGATTCGGCATCTTTCAAACGATAATTGAGGTTTTGATAAGCGGTCTGCAATTTCTTCAGGTTAGCCTGAGCTTCGTCTAAGCCGGATTGGCTAAAGCGAATCGGGCGTCGGTACTGGGTAGTGGCCATCAAAAGCCGGATTACTTGAGGATCAACCCGCTTGATCAGTTCGTGAACCGTCACAAAGTTCCCCTTGGACTTGCTCATCTTTTCGTCGTCATCCCCGACTGTAACAAAGCCATTGTGGAGCCAGTACTTCACAAATAATTGATCGGTTTTGGCTTCACTCTGGGCCCGTTCGTTTTCGTGATGCGGGAACTCAAGGTCAATGCCACCTCCGTGAATGTCAATCGTGTCACCCAGGTACTTGGTGGCCATCACCGAGCATTCGATGTGCCAACCAGGCCGACCCGCACCCCACGGTGAATCCCAGGAGATTTCGTCTGGTTTTGCCGCTTTCCAGAGCGCGAAGTCAATCGGGTCTTCTTTTTTGGCTAATTCTGCCGCGGAAATGTGCTCACTGGCGCCACTTTCCAGCGTATCAATGTCTTCGTGCCCTAGCTCTCCGTAGCTTGGGAATTTGCGGGCCCGGTAGTACACGTCACCCTCAACGGCGTATGCGTAGCCCTTCTCAATCAAATCCTGCACAAAGGCAATGATTTTCGGGATATTTTCCGTGGCCCGAGGGTTAACGGTCGCCGGTTTAACGTTCAAAGCGTTCGTATCTTCGTAATAAGCTTGGATGTACCGGTCAGCGAGTTCTGGAACCGTGGTTTCCTCTGCTCGAGCCGCCGTGATTAGCTTATCATCGACATCCGTAAAGTTAGAAACGTAGGTCACATCGTAACCCAGGTATTCCAAATAACGACGAATCGTGTCAAAGGCCACCACGCTGCGGGCGTTGCCGATATGAATGTAGTTATAGACGGTCGGTCCACAGACGTACATCTTCACCTTACCAGGTTCTAAAGGCGTAAAGGTTTCTAACTGGTTATCCAGTGAATTGTAAACTTGTAATTTCATCGTGGCAGACCCCTTTTTCAAATTATTTATGCCTTATCATACCATAATCAGCAGGTTAGCTGATAAAACAAAAGGCCTAGTATGTACTAGACCAATTGACAGAAAAATATTTTAGTTTGCCTCGATTTGTTGTAACGTTTGGTGCACGTGTTGCAAGGCCGTTTCACGTCCAATCAATTCGATTGATTCGGGCAATTCGGGACCTTCCATTTCGTGGGTTACGGCAATCCGGATGGGCATCCAGAGCTTGCGACCCTTAATCCCCGTTTCCTTTTGAACTTCCTTAATGGTCCGTAAGATGGCCACCTTATCAAAGATTGGAAGTTCCTGAATCTTTTGTGCGAACGTTTGTAACACAACCGGAGCGGTGTCGTTTTGCAATTCGGCTAGGGCATCTCCCGTCACCTGTTCTGGTTCAGTAAAGAAGACCGCTGCCATTTCGTTGATTTGGGCCATGTAGCTCATTTGGCGCCGGTAGACGTCAATTAACTTGCGGGCCCATTCAATCGTCTTGGCATCCGGATTTTCCGGTAAGTTGCCGGCCTTAATCAGTTGTTGTAAGGCGAGGTCCACGACTACGTCTTCGTCGCCGTCCTTGACGTACCGGTTGTTAATCCATTCTAACTTCTTGTTATCGAAGGTAGCGGGTGACTTACTCAAGCGTTTTTCATCGTACATCTTGATGAACTGTTTTTCGGAATAAATTTCGTCTTCCCCGACTGGTGACCAACCGAGCAGCACGATGAAGTTAAACATCGCATCCGGTAGGTACCCCAAGTTCCGATACTGTTCAATAAATTGCAGCACGGTTTCGTCCCGTTTACTCAATTTCTTGCCGGTATCAGCACTGATAATCAGGCTCATGTGACCGAACTTCGGTGGTTCCCATCCAAAGGCTTCGTAAATCATCAATTGCTTGGGCGTGTTGGCCACGTGGTCGTCACCCCGGAAGATGTGACTGATTTTCATGTTGTGGTCATCGGCTACCACCGCAAAGTTGTAGGTCGGCATTCCATCCCGCTTCACGATGACGAAGTCGCCCCCGATGGTATCAGAGTCAAAGGAAACGTGACCCTTCACGATGTCGTCCCATTCATAAGTCTTGTGCTTTGGCACCTTAAACCGAATCACTGGCTTTAAGCCTTTGGCTTCGGCGGCTTCCATTGCTGCTTGCCGTTCTTCAGCGGTCATGCCAGCGTATTCGTATTCGTAGTGCGGCATCACCCCGCGCGCCCGTTGTTCTTCCCGTTCTGCTTCAAGTTCTTCCTCCGTCTTGTAGGAGTAGTAGGCCTTGCCTTCGTCGAGTAGTTGTTGAATCAACGGATCGTAAGTGTCCTTCCGTTCTGATTGCCGATACGGACCGTAGTCCCCGCCAACGTCTGGACCTTCATCCCAGTCCAAACCGAGCCACTTCAAGTTATTTAACTGGCTCACTTCTCCATCTTGCACGTTCCGTTTCGTATCCGTATCTTCAATTCGGATGATGAACTTACCCTTGTAGTGCCGGGCAAATAAATAGTTAAAAATTGCCGTTCGTGCGTTTCCGATGTGCAGATGCCCCGTGGGACTAGGTGCATACCGAACGCGAATCTGATCGTTTGCCAATTGCATTCTCTCTTTTCTATTTATGATATTGTTTACCCTTAGTTTACAATTTCTGCTCCCAAAAATAAACCCGCGTTGCTTGGTTTACTTGGGGATGGCTAACTTAAGCGCTTCCTTGAGGGTTGTGACCCCGATTACTTCGATGCCATCGGGCACGTCAAGCCCTTCTAAGCTGTGTTGGGGAACCACGATGCGGTCAAAGCCCAACTTAGCGGCCTCGCGAATTCGTTGTTCCATCCGATCGACCCGCCGGACTTCTCCGGTCAGTCCGAGTTCACCAACGTAACACTCGCGCGGATTGGTGCTGATGTTTTCGTAACTGGAGGCAATGCTAACCGCCATTGCGAGGTCAATCGCGGGTTCGTTCAGTTTCACGCCCCCAGCGGCCTTAACGTAGGCATCTTGATTTTGCAGCATCAAGCCCGCTCGCTTTTCTAAGACGGCCATGATCAACGAGATGCGGTTCCGATCCACTCCGGTCGCGGTTCGCTGCGCGTTGCCAAAGACAGAAGGAGTAATCAGGGCCTGAAGTTCCACCAGAATCGGTCGGGTGCCTTCCATCGCCACCACAATCGCCGATCCGGTCGCATTCTTCAGCCGTTCCTCCAGGAAAATCTCCGACGGATTTTGCACCTCTTGCAGGCCCCCGTCCGCCATCTCAAAGATACCGAGTTCGTTGGTCGACCCAAACCGGTTCTTAACCGCCCGTAACAAGCGGTACGAGTGGTGTTTATCCCCTTCAAAGTACAGCACCGTATCCACCATGTGTTCCAGAGTTTTCGGTCCGGCAATCGCGCCACCCTTGGTCACGTGGCCCACGATGAAGACCGTAATGTTGTTGGTCTTCGCAATGTTCATCAGGTCGGTCGTCACGCCCCGGACCTGTGAAACCGAGCCAATCGCGGAGTCCACATCGCCCTCCTGCATCGTTTGGACGGAGTCGACAATCACGACGTCCGGTTTTAGGTTCGCAATTGCATCGCGTACCGCCGTCATGTCGGTTTCTGGAAAAACGTAGAGCCGGTCATTCACCGCAATTTGCAGCCGATCCGCCCGCATCTTAACCTGATCTGCACTTTCTTCTCCGGTCACGTACAGGACCCGTTTTCCGAGCGTGGCTAATTGCCCAGAAACTTGGAGCAGTAAGGTCGACTTCCCGATCCCGGGATCGCCCCCAATTAAGACCAAGGATCCGGGCACAATTCCGCCCCCGAGCACTCGGTTTAACTCGGCTGATTGAATCTGGTAGCGGGGCGCGTCCTGAGCGTCAACCTCGTTAATCAGTTGCGGTTCCACGCGACTTCCGGTCAAAGACACTCGAGTCGACTTGGCGTTTGTTCCACTATCCTTTGTGACCGTTTCTTCGGTAAACGTATTCCATTCCCCACAATTGGGGCACCGGCCCAGGTAGGTCGGTGAAATGTAACCACAGTTAGAACAGACAAACTGGGTCTTTGTTTTACTCATACACGTGCTTCCTCTCTAATAACCAGAAGAGCCAAAGCCACCGGTTCTCGTCGTGTGCGGCGTTTCATCCGCATCCGCTAGGAGATACGGCATAAAGATTCCCTGAGCAATCCGATCGCCCTTGTGAATCTTACGATCCCGAATCCCCCAGTTAACCAGCTGGACAAAGATCTCTCCCTCGTTTTTCTCATTATTATAGTAATCAGCGTCAATCACGCCGATCCCGTTGGGTAAAATCAGGCTCCGTTTCAGCGGATTACTGGACCGGTTGGCCAAAATTAAGACCTCGTTGGGTTGCATGTAGGCCTTGATCCCAGTCGGAACTAAGTAAGGCTTCAAGTCTTGACTGGCCTCGTCGGCTTCTGTAGCGGTTAACTGCCGCCCCTGGCGTAAAATCTTAAAGGCCCGTAAGAGCCCCTGCTTCCAGATTGATGGCAACACGATGTCAGTGGAACTAGCCAGGTCATAACCGGCTGCTTGTTTCGTTGCGCGCTGGGGTAATTGAATTCCCAAATCAGCCGCTTGTGATGTAATTTCAAACCCTCGTTTCATTTGCAAAACTCCTCACCTTTAAATAATTGGATAGTACCATTCTAACAGGATTTAGAGCAATTCAACATTACTTGACAAATGCTAAAAAGCCATGGAAAATTAAAGACTGAATTATAAATTATATGGTGGATGAAGGGGACAGTCAATGGATAGCGAAGCAATTAAACAACAAAAGGCGCAGGTGGGTCAAGAAGCCGTTCAATACATTGAAGATGGGATGGTCGTCGGCATTGGGAGTGGATCCACGATGTGGTACATGGTTGAAGCCCTGGGGCAACGAGTAAAAGAAGGCCTCAACATCGTCGGGGTGCCAACTTCCAAGGCCACCCGCAAGCATGCCAACGAACTGGGGATTCCGCTCAAAACCGTCGATGAAGTCGACCGCATCGACCTTACGATTGACGGTGCCGATCAAATTGACCAACACTACCAAGGTATCAAAGGTGGGGGCGCCTCCCATTTAATGGAAAAGATTGTCGCTACGAACTCCACGAAGAACATGTGGATTGTGGATGAAAGCAAGATGGTCACCGCTTTTAACTATCCCATTCCGGTGGAAGTCATCCCCTACGGCAGTACGCAACTCGAACGCCGCTTAGACCGGTTAGACTTACAACCCCAGCTCCGCAAGAACGCAGCTGGCGAGTTCGTTACCACGGATTCTAACAACTACATCATTGATCTCTACCTCGATCCTTTAGATGATCCCAAAGAACTGGCCCACATCCTCGATCCCCTGGTGGGAGTAGTTGAACACGGCCTCTTCTTAGACATGGTAAACACGATTATTGTGCAACACGCTAACGGTCCTGAGGTCATTAACGTGCGGTAAACACCTAAAATGCGGTATAATATTCGTAATTTATTGATGGAGGTCATTGCAATGCCAAAGGAAATTTCACCAGAAAACATTGAACGTTATCAAAATAACCTAAAGGAACAACCAGATGCCGACGTGATTCGGCGCGCCGTTACCCACAACGGGATTTTAGCTTCCGCCGCTGACTACGAAGCCAACGACCAGTTATACCCCGTCTTTTCCGTGGACGTCTCCAGCCAACCGGTTTCCGACCAAAAACGGAGTGGTCGCTGCTGGCTCTTTGCCGCCTTGAACACGATGCGGTCCAAGGTCGAAGGCAACTTTAACGTCCCGAAGGAATTCGAACTTTCTCAAGTTTACCTCTTCTTCTGGGATAAGTTTGAAAAGTCGAACTACTTCTTAACCAACGTCTTAAAGACGGCCAACCAACCATTGACGGATCGGAAGGTAAACTTCCTCTTACAAACGCCACAACAAGACGGTGGTCAGTGGGACATGATTGCCGCTTTGATTGAAAAGTACGGCGTGGTGCCGAAGTCTGCCATGGCTGAAACCGCCAGCAGCAACAACTCCAGTGAGTTAAACAGCGCCTTAAACACCCAGTTACGGCACGATGCCATCATCTTACGAAAACTGGTTAAAGACGGTCAAAGCGAAGAAATCATTAATGCCAAAAAAGATGACATGTTAAACGAAATCTACCGGATGTTAGTGTACGCCTTTGGCAAACCCACGACGGAATTTACCTTCGAATACCGTGACAGTGATAACCAATACCACATTGACCAAAACATCACGCCCCAGGAGTTCTTTAAAAAATACGTAAACGTCAACTTAGCTGACTACGTATCCATCATTAACTCCCCGACGGACGACAAGCCGTTTAACCAAACTTACACGGTCGAAATGCTCGGAAACGTCGTTGGTGGTCAACCAATCAAGCACTACAACTTACCAATCGAACGCCTGAAGGAATTAACCATCAAGCAACTCCAAGCCGGTGAAACGGTCTGGTTCGGTAGTGACGTTGGTCAAGCCAGCGACCGGAAGAACGGTTTGATGGACACCGATCTCTACCACGTTGACCAACTGATGGACACCGACATGAGCATGAGCAAAGCCGAACGCCTCGACTACGGCGAAAGTGTGATGGACCACGCTATGGTCATTACCGGAGTTGATCTTGTCAACGGCAAGCCAACCAAGTGGAAAGTCGAAAACAGCTGGGGTGACAAGGTCGGAACCAAGGGTTACTTCGTCATGAGTGACGACTGGTTCAGCGAATTTGTTTACCAAGTTGTCATCAACAAGAAGTACCTGACTGACCAAGAACGAGAAGAACAAGCCCAAGCACCAACGGTTCTCGCACCATGGGATCCAATGGGTACGTTAGCTTAATTAAGTAAATTAAAATGCGTAATCACGAAATGTGGTTACGCATTTTTTAGTTGGTGAAAAGAAAATCACACCGGTTCGGCTACAATTAGTCTTCAACCTAACTATCTAATTTAATGCTTACTGCTAACGTAAAATCTGCTTATCCGCAATTTGTAAATGGTCATCCAGTGTATAAACAATTGGCTGGGCGTTCGGGACCTCCACCCCGTCAATGGCTACGTCGGAGAGGTGTTCGAGGTACTTAATCAACGCTCGTAACGAGCTGCCGTGGGCCACGATTAGCTGATTCTCATGTTGTAAGAGCCGCGGGGCTAGTTGATCCTGCCAATATGGCAACAAGCGGTCGTAAGCCATTTTTAGGCTTTCCGCCCGCGGTTCATGGACACCAATCCGGGCGTAGCGCCGTTTCAGGATGACCTCGTCTAGCAGTGGCGGAACGGCCGTGAAACTCCGGCGCCACTGCATGAATTGTGTTTCGCCGACTTCTTCCCGGACCACCGGTTTCTTGCGACCCCGTAGCGCGCCATAGTGCCGTTCGTTCAGCCGCCAGGTCTTATACTGGGGAATCCAAAGTTGGTCGATGCTGTCTAGCACGATGTTTTCAGATTGAACCGCCCGTTTCAAATAAGAGGTGTGGGCCGCGGTAAAAGACAAATTCAATTGGCGTAACCGTTCTCCAGCTTCACGTGCTTCCTGCTTCCCCTGCTCCGTCAGCGGGACGTCATTCCACCCCGTAAAAATATGCTGTTGGTTTGCGGTACTTTCTCCGTGCCGAATCAAAACTAATTTAGCCATCTAAAACCCCCACCTCCTAGTGAATTCATTACCTGCTATTCTAACACACAACCCAAAACCCCTATTGGCGATTTAATTGTAAAAAATTCCTTAAAATCACCGTTTCAACGTCAGCTTTTTTTCCGAATAGTTTATAATTGAGAACAGACTGATATAAAAACGAGGGCTATCATGACAGAGAGACGGAATAATCAGCCGGACAAACGTACCGGCCGCAACCATTTTATGAATGAATCACAACCAACACCGAAACGTTCGAAGCCACCGAAGCGGCCGAATCCTGATGAGATTGAGTGGCATCCCAAGGCTTGGACTTGGATGGCCGGGTTACTAATCGTAGCTCTCGCCGTCCTTGGTTTCGCTTTCTTTCAGTACCAACGGGTGGCTTCCACGTTAAACTCAACTTACTCTGGAGCCAAGAATTCCCGGGATGTTGCCAAAGTAATTAAGCAACGCAAGCCATTTACCGTTCTATTGATGGGAACTGATACCGGAGAACTGGGGCGGACAGATAAGGGACGTACTGACTCTATGATTTTGGCAACCGTAAACCCGAACACTAAAAAGACCACTTTCACTAGTATCCCACGGGATACCAAGGTCGTGGTGCCGGGCGATTCCCAACCGTACGAAAAGATTAACGCCGCTTATACCATTGGCGGGGCTGATACGGCAACTGAGGTTGTCCACAGGCTCTTTAACGTTCCCGTTGACTTCTACGCCGTCGTTAACATGAAGGGGATTAAGCAGATGGTAAACGCCGTCGGGGGCGTGGACATCACGCCGAACCTGACCTTTGACTACGAAGGAATTAGCGTGAAAAAGGGTAAAACTGAACACATGAACGGTCAAACCGCCCTCCAGTATTCCCGGATGCGGTACCAAGATCCGCTCGGTGATTACGGCCGGCAAATTCGGCAACGCCAAGTCCTCAACGCCATCTTACAAAAAGGATTGACGATTGGCAACGTTGGTCGCTACGGCGAGATTCTAAAGAGTCTGAAAGGAAATCTGCAAACAAACCTCACCTTTGACGACATGGTCACCATCGCTGGCAGTTACAAGGACGCGACTAAGAACTTGCAACAAACCGCCCTGCAGTGTGACAACGCCATGGTAGATGGTTTAAGTTATCAGGTTGCTCCAGATAAGGAACTGCTAAAGGTTTCTAACAACATCAGAAAATCACTTGATTTACCAACCGAAAGCCAGTTAACGCCAACCCAACGTAAAGTTAACTCCAATGAAGGAGATGGTGAAGACGGTTCCTTCTTTAACAGTAATGACTCCGTTAATAATAACAACGAATTACCGAAAAATTAATTCAGAACCGGTTCCGCCTCGTGCAGAATCGGTTTTTTGGTTGGCGCCTGTTTAATAACAAAAAAGGATTGCTGAACGAACGTCAGCAATCCTTTTTAAATAGTGCGGCCAAGAAGATTCGAACTTCCACCGGGAAAACTCCCGACAAGATCCTTAATCTTGCGCGTCTGCCAATTCCGCCATGGCCGCGAATTAACAATCATTATCATAGCAAGAATTCGGCAGAGATGCAAGTCTTTTTTACTTGGCGACCGCTGGATTAACTAATTTTAAGCGATGGCGACACTGACTGCAGACGTAGCGCTGCACGTTGAGACGACGCTGACGCGGATATTGTTGCCCACAATGCTCACACTGGTAAAGATAGCGACACTGCTGGTCCATCCGCGGGGCATAACGACTCCCGCCTACCGCTTTTAGTAACTGCTTAAAGGCTGGCGTGTTGTGCTTACCCGATTGTCCCATCTGATGCAGGTGGTAGTGAACCAACTCGTGCTTAATCACGCCGGTTAACACCGCCCGGTCCTGCGCCATCTTCGGATTAATATCAATGTTATGGGACTTTAAATGGTAGCGGCCCCCGGTGGTCTGCAACCTCCGGTTAAAATAAGCACGGTGATGAAACGGACGCTGAAAAGAGTCCGCCGAAATGGTTTCCACTAACTGCTGTAACTGTTGGTCGGTCATGATCATTTCTCCTCGTGTGGATCAATCATCGATAACTGAATTCGCTGGCGTTGTTCGTCGACCCCCATCACCCAAACGGTGACCACATCGCCGATTGCGACAACCGTAGCTGGGTCCTTGACAAAGGCTTTTTTCATCCGGGAGATGTGAACCAAACCGTCCTGTTTAACCCCAATGTCCACGAAAGCTCCAAAGTCGGTCACGTTGCGAACTGTTCCCTGCAGCTGCATTCCCTCGCGCAGGTCCGCCATGGTTAACACGTCGTCCTTTAACAAGGGAGCCGGCATCTGGTCGCGGAGGTCCCGGCCGGGATGCGTGAGTCCCTGTAAGAGATCAGTGACTAACGAGCTAGGTAAATCGAGTTGCGCGGCTAATTGCGCGACATTAGCGTGCTGCAATTTCGTTTGACTATCCTGATCAGTCAAATGATCCCGGTCAACCTGTAGTTCGTCCAGGATGTGCTGGGCCGCCGAATAACTTTCCGGGTGAATGTCAGTATTATCGAATGGGTTGCTTCCCCCTATAATACGTAAAAAACCGACGGATTGTTCAAAGGCTTTCGGCCCGAGACGCCGAACCTGCTTGAGCTGGTTCCGATTAGTAAAACCGCCGTTGGCTTCCCGGTAATCCACCACGTTGCCGGCCACCACGGGCGTCAGTCCTGAAATATGGGCCAGTAGTTGCGGACTGGCGGTGTTCAGATTAACTCCAACCTGATTCACCGCCGTTTCTACCACCCGGTCCAGTTGCAAATCCAGTTCTTTTTCGGCTACATCGTGCTGGTATTGCCCCACTCCGACTGCCTTCGGGTCAATCTTGATTAGTTCCGCCAAAGGATCCTGGAGCCGGCGGGCAATGCTAATGGCGGACCGTTCCTCGACCTGGAGTTGCGGAAATTCTGCCCGGGCTAACGGACTGGCCGAGTACACAGACGCTCCCGATTCGTTCACAATCACGTAATGAACGGGCCGATCTAAGGACTGCAACGCCTGCGCCACGAACCGTTCCGATTCCCGTGAAGCCGTTCCGTTCCCAATTGCCACCACGTCCACGTGATACTGCGCAATTAACTGCTGTAACTCTTTCGTGGCCTGCTTGATCTGCCTTTCGCTAGCCGGTGGGGTCGCATGAATGATTTTTTTCGCGAGGAACTTCCCCCGTTCGTCGACCACGGCTAGCTTACACCCGGTGCGGTAGGCTGGATCAAAACCCAGCACCACTTTCCCTTTCAGCGGCGGTTGCATCAACAGATGATAAAGGTTGGTCCCAAAGACGCTAATTGCATGGTTGGCTGCGGCTTCTGTGAGCTGATTGCGGAGTTCTCGATCAATCGCGGGGCGAAGGAACCGGCGAAAGGCTTCCGTCAGAGCTTGCTGCACCACCGTGACGCTCGGACCAGTGTGCTTCCCGATTACGTGAAACTGCAAATAGTTAAGAATTACATTCTCATCCACGTCAATTTTAACCCGCAGAACCTGTTCCTGTTCGCCCCGGTTAATTGCGAGCACCCGGTAGGCTGGAATCTGAGTTAAGCGCTCCGTGAAATCATAGTAGTTCGCGTAGACCTGGCGTTCGTCCTGTTCTTTCCCATGCGACTTCACTAACGTCACTAACTGACCGTGTTCCCAAGTATAGGTCCGAATCCAATCCCGAAACCGGGCCGTTTCAGTGACTGCTTGGCTGATGATTTCCTGTGCCCCACTGATAGCAGCCGTTTCGTTTGGAAGCTCCTGATCAGGATTAACAAACGGTTGCACGAGTTGTTCTACCGGCTGAGCTGAAAACTGCAGTAATTGATTTGCCAGCGGCTGCAAACCGCGTTGTTTGGCCAGTTCGGCTTTGGTCTGCCGTTTCGTTTTATACGGCAGGTAGAGGTCCTCCACCTGCTGCATGGTGGTTGCTGCTGCTAACTGCCGTTCTAGCTGCGGCGTTAGATGCTGTTGTTCGGTCAGTTGCTTGGTAATTTCTGCCTTGCGGGAGGCTAACTTTTCGGCCCGCTGGTAGTGATCTGCCAATTCCCGAATTTGAACTTCATCCAGATTCCCGGTTTGTTCCTTCCGGTACCGAGCAATGAATGGCACCGTGTTGCCATCCTCTAATAATTGTAACGTCCGTTGCGCTTGCCCGACTTTGATTTGATCAAGTTCAGCAACAACTTGTTTGACTAACTTTTGTTCCATTTAAATCTTCACCTTTTCGCTGCAAACGAAAAACTCCGTTATCGCTAACGAAGTCTTTTAGTTTAGTCGCTAATTAATTTTTCCAGAAATCGTCGTAGACCGTGATCGGTGTGTGGCGTTTGTGTTCCGTTTTGCGGTACCAGTCCTCAATGGTGGCTGCCGCTTGCTCACTAACGTCCTGACCTTCCAGAAAAGCATCGATCTCAGAATAACTGACTCCCAGCGCCACCTCATCTGGTAAGGACGGTCGGTCGTCTTCCAAATCAGCCGTGGGCGTCTTAGCAATCAAGGTTGTAGGAGCCCCCAGGTATTCTAACAGTTCCCGGCCCTGCCGTTTATCGAGGCGCCACAGAGGCGTGATGTCGGCTGCTCCGTCACCAAACTTAGTGTAGAAACCGGTCACAGCTTCTGCCGCATGATCAGTTCCTACCACAACTCCGTGATGCGCACCGGCAATCGCAAACTGAGCAATCATCCGTTCCCGGGCTTTCAGGTTCCCCTTGTTAAAGTCGGATAACGTTTCATCGTTAGCATCGACGGCGGCAACCATGGCATCCGTTGCTGCCTTGATATTAACCCGTTCGGTCCGATTAGGTTGGATAAAATCAATCGCTGCCATCGCATCCGCTTCGTCAGCTTGTTCTCCATACGGTAACCGCACGGCGATGAACTGATAATCAGCATCGCCCGTTTCCTGGCGTAATTCGGTCACCGCTTGTTGACTTAATTTTCCGGCTAACGTCGAATCCTGTCCGCCAGAAATGCCCAGCACTAGGGTTTTTAGACCCGGATTCCGCTGCAGGTAATCCTTCATAAAGTCCACGCTGCGACGTACTTCCATTGCCGGATCAATCTTTGGTTGAACCCGTAACGTTTGGATAATTTGTTGTTGGATGGCGCGTTGTTCCGCATTCATCGCTTGTTCCTCCGTTTATTGTAAATGATTTTCGTGACCATGTTGAATTTGGTTGATCAAGTTCATCTTGTTGTCCCAAGCAGCCTGCGACAAGTCCACCGGGTATTCTTGGGGGTTGAGCATCCGCTTGTATTCTGGCCACAGCATGTCCTTTACCTGGTTAGCGTGTTGCTTAATCTCTGCCAAACTCGGTTGTTCGTAGACTAACTGACCATCTTTAAAGATGTCCTTTAAGAGCGGTTCGGCCTTAAAATCGGTAATCGTCTTGTTGATGTAAGTGTATTGCGGATGGAACATATACAGTTCCGCTTCGTCGCGGGGATCCTCAGTGGCTAACGCCACATAGTCTCCTTCGGACTTACCATCTTTCTGTTCCGTAATCCGCCAAACCTGCTTCTTACCGGGCGTGGAGACCTTTTCAGCGTTGTTAGAAATTTTAATGGTATCAATCATCTGCCCCTGGTCGTTTTCGACCGAAACTAACTTGTAAACGGCACCTAATGCTGGTTGGTCAAAGGCCGTGATGACCTTGGTTCCCACTCCCCAGACGTCGATTTTAGCGTGCTGCATCTTTAAACTGCTAATCGTATTTTCATCGAGGTCGTTGGAAGCATAAATCTTGGCATCCGGGAAACCACCTTGATCCAACAGATCCCGGACCTTCTTAGAAATGTAGGCCATGTCTCCAGAATCAATCCGTACTCCCTGGAAGTTAATCCGGTCACCCATTTCGCGAGCGACCTTTAAGGCAGCTGGGACTCCGCTTTTCAACGTGTCAAAGGTATCAACTAAGAAGACACAGTCACGGTGAGTTTCGGCGTAGGCCTTAAAGGCGTCATAGTCGTTTCCAAATGATTCCACCAACGAGTGTGCGTGAGTTCCCGAAATCGGTAAGCCAAATTGTTGACCAGCTAGCACGTTCGAAGTGGCATCAAAACCGCCGATGTAAGCGGCCCGGGTTCCCCATAAAGCAGCCGAAACTTCCTGGGCGCGCCGGCTCCCAAACTCCAGCAATGGGTCATCGCCTGCCACGCTCCGAATCCGAGCGGCCTTCGTAGCAATCAACGTTTGGTAGTTGACGATGTTTAAGAGCGCCGTTTCGATTAGCTGACACTCTGGTAACGTCCCTTCGACTTGGACAATTGGTTCGTTGTTAAAGACCAAATCCCCTTCTTGGGCCGAGCGAATCGTGCCGTGGAATTGAAAATGCTTCAGGTAGTCCAAAAAGGCTTCCGAATAGTCACTCTGAGCCCGCAGGTAATCAATGTCGGCATCGGTGAACCGCAAATTATTTAAGTAATCAATTAAGTGGGCTAAGCCGGCAAACACGGCATACCCGTTGCCAAACGGCATTTTGCGAAAGTAAACTTCAAACACGGCGTGGCGGTCCGCCATTCCCTTTTCAAAGTAAGTCGCCATCATGTTAATTTCATAATCATCGGTATGCAGCGTTAAGTTGTCAGCAGCATCAGCCAGTGCCATTGTTATCCTCCCAAAATCATTTCCTCATAAATAGTTACCGCTATTTTACCATTCTTTGGCAACTAAAGAAAAACCAACCCCTTCGTGGAGTTGTTTTCACTACTGTTTCAGATAAAATTCAAAACGTTCGGCCGCATACTGGGTTTCAACGAACTCAAACGGCTGTTGGTCGGAAAAATATGAAATCTGTTTCAACTTGAGAATTGGAGCGCTCGGTTTAATTTGGAGCTGTTCTGCCACTTCTGGACTGGCTAAAATTGCCGAAATGTACTGTTGGGCGCTAGTCGGACTCTGTTTCCACCGTTCTTCCAAAGAACGATACAACGATTTCGTGACCTCGGCTTGGCTCATGTCGCTGACTAAGCGGGCCGTGACCACCGTGGTTTCTAAGCAAATCGGTTCGTCATCACCGCAACGAAGTCGTTCCATCCTTAAAACCCGTTCTCCTGGATCTAGTTGCAAATGTTCAGCTTCGCGAAAAGTGGGCTCGACAATCCGATAGGATAAGGTTTTACTGGAGGGTTGCTTACCCAATGACAACATGGTTTCCGTAAAACTGGAAATCCCTGACATGTGTTCCTGCACCTTCTGGTTGGTAACAAAGGTTCCGGATCCCGCCTTCCGTTTCAACAAACCCTCATCAATCAACGTTCCAATTGCCTGACGCAGTGTCATCCGACTCACCTGGTACTGTAGTGCTAATTTGCGTTCCGCTGGTAGTCGCGTTCCGACCGGCCAATCACCACGCTCAATTTTAGCCTTCAGGTCGTCATGAATTTGGATGTAAACTGGAAGTGCCATGAGATCCTCCTCATTGTAAAAAAATACGACTGACACAAGTCAGTCGTATTAGTTAGTTGGGCTAGCTGGGTTCGAACCAGCGCATGCCAGGATCAAAACCTGGTGCCTTACCACTTGGCTATAGCCCAATAATAAAATGGAGGGGAGTGGATTCGAACCACCGAACCCGAAGGAGCGGATTTACAGTCCGCCGCGTTTAGCCAGACTTCGCTACCCCTCCGACATTCTTAGGTGATTCACATCACCTAATCAACATATATTATATTACCCAAAATCTCGAAAATCGTCAAGGGAAAAATAAAAAAAAGTCCTAAAATTTTAGGACTTTTTCTAACGAATTAGCGAACCCCATCCATCAATTTTTCGACTGGTTTAACGAGGAACAATAAAATAATACTAATCAAGATGGCAACTAATCCGATGACAGCAAAGTAACCAACCTCATTGCCCGGCGTATAGAAACGAGCAATTTGGGAGTTGATGGCTTGCCCAGCGGCGTCACCTAAGAACCACATACTCATCATTTGCGCTCCAAAGGCTTTTGGCGCTAACTTCGTCGTAACCGACAAACCAATTGGCGAAATCAGCATTTCTGCAATTTCAATGATGGCCCAACTACCCACTAACCACAGCGGGCTTACCATTGCATGCGTTCCAAACAGAACGAGCGGAATCACCATGAAGAGGAACGATAATCCAGCAAAGAAGAGTCCGTACGCAAATTTCTTCGGCGTGCTAGGCTGGTTCTTTCCCAGTTTTGTCCATAACCACACAAAAAGCGGCGTGTACAGCATGATGAAGAGCGGATTTAACGATTGATACCAACTAGGGTTAATCGTCAGCCAACCGAGGTGGTTGTTGGTCTGCTTTAAGGCAAATGTAGCTAAGATACTGGACCCTGATTCTTCAATGGCCCAGAAGATGGCCGCTCCGATGAAGAGTGGGATGTAGGCCCACACTCGGGAGCGTTCCACTTTGGTAACCTTTTTACTTCGTAACATGATGACAAAGTAAATCACTGGCGTTACTAGGGCAATCACACTCAAGACACTAACAAAACTATCTAGCGTCAGAATACCCATAAAGTGCATTACCACCAGCACTGCCACAAAGGCAATCAATCCAATGACAATCCAAAGTGAAATTTTGGCTAATTCATCCCGTTGGATAGGGTCGGTTGGCTTCAAGCCATCGTCACCCAAGTACTTTTTACCACCGTAATAGTAGAAAATTAACCCAATCAGCATTCCCACAGCGGCAAACGAGAACCCAAAGTGGTAACTAACTGAACTAGCTCCCCAACCACAAACAAACGGAGCAATAAAGGCTCCTAAGTTAATGGCAAAGGTGAAAATCGTAAAAGCACTATCCCGACGTGCATCCGACTTGGAATAAAGATTCCCCACCATGTCAGAAATATTCGGTTTCAAACAACCCGTTCCTAGGGTAATCAATCCAATCGAAGCGAACAATCCAACTAAGCCGATTGGTAGTGCTAAGGCAATGTGACCCAGCATAATTAGGATTCCACCGGTAAAAACGGTGCGACGACTTCCTAAAATCCGGTCACTAACGTAACCACCAAAGACAGAGGCAAGGTACACCAACGCTCCGTAAATCGACATAATCGATAAACCAGTCGTTTGCGAGAGTCCCAGTCCTCCTTGAGTTGCTGCCGCCACCATGTAGTACAGCAGGATAGCCCGCATTCCGTAGTAACTAAACCGTTCCCAAAATTCGGTCCCGGCTAGATACTGTAACCCTTTTGGTTGACCAAAGAAGGCATGGTCAACGTCGTGTTTCTTTTCCAAAAAATGACCTCCCTTTACCTAGTGAAGAAAACAATAAATCTCCTCTTAACTTAATGAATTATTAAGCATTAGTTAAGAGGAGATTATACAGGAACTATTTTTAATTTACAACGTGCAGTTTAGAGCATGTCAAGGTAACGATTCCGTTCCCATTGTGAAACGTTCTGACTGTAAGCCGTCCATTCCATGTTCTTCGCGTCTAAGAAGTTTTGGTAAATGTGAGGACCCATGGCGTCTTTCATCATGTCGTCAGTAGCATAGCTTTGCAAAGCATCGTGCAATGTGGATGGCAGTTTTTGAATGTGATCTAACTTCAATTCTTCACCGTCCATGCTGTAAATGTTCCGGTCAATGGGATCATCCGGCGTAATCTGATTCTTAATTCCGTCTAACCCAGCCTTTAAAATAGCGGCAACGGCTAAGTATGGGTTGGCGGATGGATCCACGCTCCGTAATTCGAGCCGAGTTCCCTTCCCCCGAGCAATTGGAACCCGCACCATTGGTGAACGGTTAGCCCCAGACCAGGCAATGTATACAGGAGCTTCAAATCCAGGTACCAGTCGCTTGTATGAGTTAACCGTTGGGTTGCAGACTGCAGTTAAGGCTTTGGCATGCTTCAATAACCCACCTAAGAAGTAGTAAGCAGTTTGGGAAAGTTGATCCTCGCCGTTTTCATCGAAGAAGGCATTCTTGCCGTCTTTATCAAAGAGGGACATGTTCATGTGCATTCCGGATCCGTTGACCCCGTTCAATGGTTTAGGCATAAACGTTGCGTACAAGCCGTAACGACGTGCAACCGTCTTCACCACCATCTTAAAGGTTTGAATGTGGTCAGCAGCCCGAATCGCATCATCGTATTCAAAATCAATTTCGTGTTGGCCAGGAGCAACTTCGTGGTGAGAAGCTTCCACGTTGAAGCCCATCTTTTCTAATTCTAACACCATGTCCCGCCGGACGTTTGCAGCTAAGTCCATCGGAGCTAAGTCAAAGTAACTACCTTGGTCATTTAATTTCTTCGTGGGGCGCCCATTTTCATCCATTTCAAAGAGGAAGAATTCTGGTTCTGGTCCAATGTTAAAGTCACTGAAGCCCATTTCGCGCATTTCTTCTAAGACACGCATCAAGTTGTTCCGAGGGTCACCAGCGAATTGTTCGCCGTCGGCAGTGTGCACGCTACAAGTTAAACGAGCAACTTTGCCATGTTCGTCACCCCAAGGAAAGACCATCCAAGTTGATAAGTCTGGTTGCAGGTACATGTCACTTTCTTCAATTCGGACAAACCCATCAATTGAAGAACCATCAAACATGAGCTTGCCGGCGAGAAGTTGTTCCAATTGACTAATCGGAACCTCTACGTTTTTCACCGTTCCCAATAGATCAGTAAACATTAACCGTAAAAAGCGCACGTCCTCATCTTTTACCATTTTGCGAATGTCATCTGGGGTGTACTCAGTTGTTTTGTCCATATTCCTACTCCTTTTTCAGCATGTCTTAGATTAAAATTGTGAGTCATCGTTTTGATATAAGCCACCGGCCTTTAAGATATCCTTACGCAAGTACTGCCGTACTTTCTGGTCGCTAACGCTTTGCTGTTTAGCCGCTTGTTTCTTTGCTTGGCGTAAGCGTTGTTTCTCGTAGACTCGCTTAATTTGCTCGATATTCATGCCTTCATCCAGATAATCTTTGATTTCTAAAATCCGGTCAATATCATTCAACGAGTACAAACGGCGGTTACTTGCCGTCCGTTCTGAGTGTACCAGCCCACTGTCATCGTAATATCTAATCTGGCGAGCCGTGAGTGACGTTAATTTCATCACCGTTCCCATGGGCAAGACTGCTAAAGATCGTCTTAATTCCTTTTCACTCATATCAACAACTCCTCATTGCCTGCAATCATAAACTTAAAAAACCAGTTGGTCAATAATTGATGTTACGTTTAGTAACATGAACTAAAAAAGCAGTCTGACGATAAACGTCAAACTGCTTTTCGCTTTAATATAAGTGCCGACTAGAGGATTCGAACCTCCGACCTCCGGTTTACGATGCCGATGCTCTACCAACTGAGCTAAGTCGGCGAAACTAAGTTTAATTTCGCGAGTTATCTCGCAAAGATAACTCTAAACTCCGACAGGCGGGCTCGAACCGTCGACAACCTGATTAACAGTCAGGTGCTCTACCAACTGAGCTATGTCGGAATAATCGCGTGGCAACGTCCTATCCTCGCAGGGGGCGATCCCCCAACTACTTTTGGCGTGCTAAAGCTTAACTACTGTGTTCGGCATGGGAACAGGTGTATCCTTTAGGCTATCGCCACCACACTCTGAGTGAACTTCGTTCCCTCAAAACTAGCTAATATTATTTCCTGCTGAGTTTCCATTCTGCTTTTCCTTGGTTAAGTCCTCGACTGATTAGTATTAGTCCGCTTCACGTATCGCTACGCTTCCACTTCTAACCTATCGACCTGATCATCTTTCAGGAGTCTTACTTCCATATAGGAATGGGAAATCTCATCTTGAGGCGAGTTTCACACTTAGATGCTTTCAGCGTTTATCTCATCCATACATAGCTACTCAGCGGTGCGCCTGGCGGCGCAACTGATACACCAGCGGTATGTCCATCCCGGTCCTCTCGTACTAGGGACAGCTCCTCTCAAATTTCCTGCGCCCGCGACGGATAGGGACCGAACTGTCTCACGACGTTCTGAACCCAGCTCGCGTACCGCTTTAATGGGCGAACAGCCCAACCCTTGGGACCAACTACAGCCCCAGGATGCGATGAGCCGACATCGAGGTGCCAAACCTCCCCGTCGATGTGAACTCTTGGGGGAGATAAGCCTGTTATCCCCAGGGTAGCTTTTATCCGTTGAGCGATGGCCCTTCCATACGGTACCACCGGATCACTAAGTCCGACTTTCGTCCCTGCTCGACTAGTCAGTCTCACAGTCAAGCTTGCTTCTGCCTTTACACTTACAGAATGATTTCCAACCATTCTAAGCAAACCTTTGAGCGCCTCCGTTACTATTTAGGAGGCGACCGCCCCAGTCAAACTGCCAACCAGACACTGTCTCCGAGCACGATGAGTGCTCAGGGTTAGAGTGTTCACATAGCAAGGGTAGTATCCCACGGGTGCCTCCACCGAGACTAGCGTCCCGGTTTCAATGGCTCCTACCTATCCTGTACAAGCTATGTAAACACCCAATATCAAGCTACAGTAAAGCTCCATGGGGTCTTTCCGTCCTGTCGCGGGTAACCTGCTTCTTCACAGGTATCTTAATTTCACCGAGTCTCTCGTTGAGACAGTACTCAAATCGTTACGCCTTTCGTGCGGGTCGGAACTTACCCGACAAGGAATTTCGCTACCTTAGGACCGTTATAGTTACGGCCGCCGTTTACTGGGGCTTCATTTCGAGGCGTCGCCGAAGCTAACCTTTCCACTTAACCTTCCAGCACCGGGCAGGCGTCAGCCCATATACTTCATCTTACGATTTTGCATAAACCTGTGTTTTTGATAAACAGTCGTTTGAGTCTTTTCACTGCGGCTGACCTGACGGTCAGCACCCCTTCTTCCGAAGTTACGGGGTCATTTTGCCGAGTTCCTTAACGAGAGTTCTCTCGCTCACCTGAGGATCCTCTCCTCGACTACCTGTGTCGGTTTGCGGTACGGGTAGTTAATTACTCACTAGAAGCTTTTCTCGGCAGCGTGACATCAGTTGCTTCTCTACTTTAATTTCGATCCTCATCAACGCTTGTCAACCCGGTCAGAAGCATTTCACTCCTCACCTGACTTACGTTTTAAACATCCTTTTCCAGCTGGATGCTCAACCTAGCCTTCTGCGTCCCTCCATCGTTCCAACATAATTAACTAGTACAGGAATCTCAACCTGTTATCCATCGCCTACGCTTCTCAGCCTCGGCTTAGGTCCCGACTAACCCTGGGTGGACGAGCCTTCCCCAGGAAACCTTAGTCATTCGGTGGACCAGATTCTCACTGGTCTTTCGCTACTCATACCGGCATTCTCACTTCTAAGCGCTCCAACAGTCCTTCCGGTCTGCCTTCATTGCCCTTAGAACGCTCTCCTATCACGCAACGTAGTTGCGTCCGCAGTCTCGGTAATATGCTTAGCCCCGGTAAATTTTCGGCGCAGAATCACTCGACTAGTGAGCTATTACGCACTCTTTAAATGGTGGCTGCTTCTGAGCCAACATCCTAGTTGTCTAAGCAACTCCACTTCCTTTTCCACTTAGCATATATTTAGGGACCTTAACTGGCGGTCTGGGCTGTTCCCCTTTCGACGATGGATCTTATCACTCATCGTCTGACTCCCGGACATAAATCAATGGTATTCGGAGTTTATCTGAACTCAGTAATCCAAGACGGACCCCTCGCTCAAACAGTGGCTCTACCTCCATGATTCTAATTCCGAGGCTAGCCCTAAAGCTATTTCGGAGAGAACCAGCTATCTCCAAGTTCGTTTGGAATTTCACCGCTATCCACACCTCATCCCAGCACTTTTCAACGTACACGGGTTCGGACCTCCGGTGCGTATTACCGCACTTTCATCCTGGACATGGATAGATCACCTGGTTTCGGGTCTACGGCAACATACTAATTCGCCCTCTTAAGACTCGCTTTCGCTACGGCTCCGCTTTTTCGGCTTAACCTTGCATGCAACTGTAACTCGCCGGTTCATTCTACAAGAGGCACGCCATCACCCCTTAACGGGCTCTGACTGCTTGTAAGCACATGGTTGCAGGAACTATTTCACTCCCCTTCCGGGGTGCTTTTCACCTTTCCCTCACGGTACTGGTTCACTATCGGTCACTAGGGAGTATTTAGCCTTGGGAGATGGTCCTCCCGGATTCCGACGCCGTTTCACGTGTGGCGCCGTACTCAGGATCCTGAACTGAGGGAATTCAATTTCGCTTACGAGACTATCACTCTCTTTGGTGCAGCTTCCCAGCTGCTTCAGCTATTAAATTCTTTTGTAACTCAAATGTTAAGTCCTACAACCCCGAACCACGAAGGTTCGGTTTGGGCTATTCCCAGTTCGCTCGCCGCTACTTTGGGAATCGAAATTTCTTTATCTTCCTGTGGGTACTTAGATGTTTCAGTTCCCCACGTCTGCCTCTATATAGCTATGAATTCACTATATAGTGATTAGTCATTACACTAATCGAGTTTCCTCATTCGGAAATCTCCGGATCACAGCTTACTTACAGCTCCCCGAAGCATATCGGTGTTAGTTCCGTCCTTCATCGGCTCCTAGTACCAAGGCATTCACCATGTGCCCTTTCTAACTTAACCTATAATCCGACGGATTATAAATTATTGAGTTTAGCGATTAAACACATTAAAAAACTCAAATTACACAATGGTTTTCTCGGTTAAAATTATATCAATCAATATAATTCTTACAGAAAATAATATTATCTAGTTTTCAAAGAACTAAGTTTGAGAGTAATCCTCTCAAAACTAAACAAGACTTTGATCGGTGTAAGGTTCCGTATTATTCCTTAGAAAGGAGGTGATCCAGCCGCAGGTTCTCCTACGGCTACCTTGTTACGACTTCACCCTAATCATCTGTCCCACCTTAGGCGGCGGACTCCAAACGGTTATCCAACCGACTTTGGGTGTTACAAACTCTCATGGTGTGACGGGCGGTGTGTACAAGACCCGGGAACGTATTCACCGTGGCATGCTGATCCACGATTACTAGCGATTCCAACTTCATGCAGGCGAGTTGCAGCCTGCAATCCGAACTGAGAACGGCTTTAAGAGATTAGCTTGACCTCGCGGTTTCGCAACTCGTTGTACCGTCCATTGTAGCACGTGTGTAGCCCAGGTCATAAGGGGCATGATGATTTGACGTCATCCCCACCTTCCTCCGGTTTATCACCGGCAGTCTCTCTAGAGTGCCCAACTCAATGCTGGCAACTAAAGACAAGGGTTGCGCTCGTTGCGGGACTTAACCCAACATCTCACGACACGAGCTGACGACAACCATGCACCACCTGTCATTCTGCCCCCGAAGGGGACACCTAATCTCTTAGGCTAACAGAAGATGTCAAGACCTGGTAAGGTTCTTCGCGTAGCATCGAATTAAACCACATGCTCCACCGCTTGTGCGGGTCCCCGTCAATTCCTTTGAGTTTCAACCTTGCGGTCGTACTCCCCAGGCGGAATGCTTAATGCGTTAGCTTCGGCACTGAGAGGCGGAAACCTCCCAACACCTAGCATTCATCGTTTACGGCATGGACTACCAGGGTATCTAATCCTGTTTGCTACCCATGCTTTCGAGCCTCAGCGTCAGATGCAGACTAGACAGCCGCCTTCGCCACTGGTGTTCCTTCATATATCTACGCATTTCACCGCTACACATGAAGTTCCACTGTCCTCTTCTGCACTCAAGTTTCCCAGTTTCCGATGCACTTCTTCGGTTAAGCCGAAGGCTTTCACATCAGACTTAAAAAACCGCCTGCGCTCGCTTTACGCCCAATAAATCCGGACAACGTTTGCCACCTACGTATTACCGCGGCTGCTGGCACGTAGTTAGCCGTGACTTTCTGGTTAGATACCGTCACGCCGTGAGCAGTTACTCTCACAGTCGTTCTTCTCTAACAACAGAGTTTTACGAGCCGAAACCCTTCTTCACTCACGCGGCGTTGCTCCATCAGACTTTCGTCCATTGTGGAAGATTCCCTACTGCTGCCTCCCGTAGGAGTATGGGCCGTGTCTCAGTCCCATTGTGGCAGATTACCCTCTCAGGTCTGCTACGTATCATCGCCTTGGTGAGCCATTATCTCACCAACTAGCTAATACGCCGCGGGTCCATCCAAAAGCACTAGCATAAAAGCCAGCTTTCAAACTAAAACCATGTGGTTTTAGTTGTTATACGGTATTAGCATCTGTTTCCAGGTGTTATCCCCTACTTCTGGGCAGGTTACCCACGTGTTACTCACCAGTTCGCCACTCGGTCCGATCTAAAGTCAAATCCGTGCAAGCACTTCATTTCATTTAGGAGACCTCGTTCGACTTGCATGTATTAGGCACGCCGCCAACGTTCGTCCTGAGCCAGGATCAAACTCTCATTTTAAATGAGAACTTTACTAGCTCTACTTTATTATTTGTTTCTTAAGCGAATTGACTTCGCAAATGTTTAATTTTTAAACGCTAGTTTAAAAATTCCTTACACTTTTTGTAATCAAAATCTTGTTCAGTTTTCAAAGAACTACTCGGCGCTGCTCTTCAGCGCATTTATAATAATACGACCTCTACCGATAAAAGTCAACAATTTCTCATCATTTTTTTGGAAATCGATTCTAACTAGCAATTGGTCGTTTCCCAAACCAGCGATACGCACCATAAAGTCCGTTCACCAATTTAATCACTTCGAGCGCCAACATGGAAGCCGAAGCGGGACTCAAAACCTGAAACTGCCGATACCAAATAATCAAACTAACCACATCCCAGGTAATCCAAATCAGCCACTGCGACCGATAGCCTCCCAGCATTAAAAGCATCCCCATGACGCTCAATGGTAACAGACAAGCATCTAAATAAATCTGCGTGCCATGCAGCCGTTTACTAAAAAACAACACAATTAAATAGAGCAACGCTAGTCCAGCAATTACCAAGCCAATTTGCCATTTTTTCAATTTCCGCGGTTGTAAAAAACGTTGTTGCGTTTGCTGCTTGAGCTCCTTGCCCCACCAAAAAATGCCTAGGGTTTGGGTGACTAGATAATAGATATTCGTCGCCAAATCACCAATCAAGCGATTTTGCCAGTCAATCACTAAAAACAAGAGCGATTCAAAGATACCCCAGCTGTAGTTCGTAATTTTCCCTTCATCACACAACATTAAATTAATCACGCTAAAAATACTAGCAGCTAACGAGAGCCAGCCAATCACGCTAGTAAACTCCCGACTAATTGCAAACACCACTAAGATGATTACTAAGTTAATCGTTAATAACAGCTTGGTCGCTAACTGTAAATGACGTAGGTCAAAGGCATTCTCCCGCCAGCTAAAGGTTTTTTGGACTGCATCCCACATTGACATCGCTCCATCTTTTTTAAGGTAAACAAAAAACCCTTTAAGTTTACCCTAAAGAGTTTCGTTTTCATACTAATTTTACTTATTCGGAATCTTCTTCTGGACGCATGGTTGGGAATAACAAGACGTCCCGAATGGATGGGGCATCCGTCAAGAGCATTACCAACCGGTCAATTCCGATTCCCAATCCACCCGTAGGCGGCATGCCGTATTCCAAAGCTTTAACGTAATCTTCGTCAATGCCTTGAGCTTCGTCATTTCCGTTTTCACGTTCCTTAACCTGGGCTTCAAACCGTTCCCGTTGGTCAATTGGATCGTTTAATTCAGAAAAGGCATTCGCATACTCGTTCCCTAAGATGTATAGTTCAAATCGATCCGTAAAGCGTGGATCTTCTTCGTTCTTCTTAGCCAGTGGAGAAATTTCAATTGGGTGTCCGTACACAAAGGTTGGGTCCGTAATCGTTGGTTCCACAAAAGTTTCAAAGAAGGCGTTAATGATGTGGCCCACTTTCCAATACGATTCGTATTGAACATGGTGTTCGTCGGCTAGTTGCTTAGCTTCGTCATCCGTCATTTGGGGCCAAAAGTCCACGCCCGTTACTTCCTTAATAGCATCCACCATGTGAATTCGTTTGAACGATTGATCCAGGTTCACTTTTTGACCCTGGTATTCAACCTGACCGTTATCGCTAACTACTTTGGCTGCACTGCGGAAGATTCCCTCCGTTTCGTCCATCACGTCGTGGAAATCAAAGTAAGCAGCGTAGCTTTCTAATTCGGTGAATTCCGGATTGTGTTCCTTATCCATTCCTTCATTCCGAAAGACCCGACCAATTTCATAAACGCGACCCATGCCCCCTACGATTAACCGTTTCAGGTGCAATTCCAGAGCAATCCGGAGGTATAAATCAATGTTTAACGCATTGTGGTGCGTAATGAACGGTCGAGCAGAAGCTCCTCCTGCTGATTGATGTAGAACCGGCGTTTCTACTTCCGTAAAGTCCAATTCATCATCAAGGTATTTACGAATAGCCTTAATAATTTGAGCCCGCTTTTGAAAGCGGTCAAAGCTTTCTCGGTTCGAAATTAAATCCAAGTACCGTTGCCGGTATTTTTGTTCCTTGTTTTGTAGACCATGATACTTATCTGGTAACGGCCGTAATGACTTGGACAAGAAGGTCACATTGTTGGGTTTTACCGTTAATTGACCCATGTCGGTCTTAATCAATTCACCCGTAAAACCGAGAAAATCCCCGATGTCGGCCCGTTTAAAGATGTGGTACTCTTCATCACCAATTACGTCTTTTCGAACGTAAACCTGAATCCGGCCGGTTCGGTCGAGAATATCGGCAAAACCAACCTTTCCACTCCCCCGCTTGGCAACGATTCGACCCGCAATGGAAACCTGAATGTCCTTTTGTTCTAATTCGGCTTTTGAATATTGATCATATTCATCAGTCAAAGGTTGTGCTAACGCCGTCACCTTAAACCGGTGACCAAACGGATCAATTCCAGCTTCGCGGAGCTCGTTCATTTTTTCCCGGCGCACCCGCATCTGGTCGTTCATTTGGCGTTCTTGTTTTCTTTTTTGCTTCGGATCTTGTGCCACACTAATTCCTCCAAACTAAATAACTAGTTCAATTTTAACATAGACCAATTAGCCTTGTACGGCCGCCTGGCGTTTTTTCTGCCGGGCTTCGGTCTTAGCCACAAAATCATCCATGATTTGAATCATTTCAGCCTCGGTATCCGCACTCGTTAACGCCACTTTGGTCCGCGCAGAGTGCGACAACCCCTTAAGGTAGTAAGGAGCATGACCCCGGAATTGGTGGGCTCCCACGTATTCACCCTTGAGATCTACCAATCGGTGCAAATGTTCCTTGGCCACCGTCATTTGTTCCTCTACTCCCGGTTTGGGTAAAATTTCACCCGTTTCTAGGTAGTGGTTCGTCTGGGTCAGAATCCACGGATTTCCTTCCACGGCTCGCGCCATCATGACGGCGGTCGTCCCGACTTCATCTAGCATCTGTTGAGCCATTTGCGGAGTCGTCACGTCTCCGTTGCCAATGAATGGAATCGTCAAAGCGTCTGAAACTTCCTTCAAAATTTCCCAGTTAGCGTGGCCCCGATACATTTGTTCCCGGGTCCGACCGTGCATGGCCACGGCGGCAGCGCCAGCCTTTTCAGCCGCTAGCGCGTTTTGCACGGCGTAAATGTGGTCGTCGTCCCAACCGGTCCGCATTTTAACCGTAACCGGTTTGCTAACGGCAGCGGTTACGGCTGACACCATCTCGTACACTTTATCAGGATTTAAGAGCCAGCGGGCTCCGGCTTCACACTTAATGACCTTGTTCACTGGGCAACCCATGTTGATGTCAATGATGTCGGCCGCCGTTTTTTGATCAATGAACTTGGCTGCTTCCACCAGCGTTTTCTGATCTCCACCAAAAATTTGAATGCTCATGGGGTGTTCTTCAGCTTCCACGTTGGTCATATCCAACGTTTTCTGGTTCTTAAACATGATTCCCTTGTCAGAAATCATTTCACAAACGACTAGTCCGGCTCCAAATTTCTTACAGATAACCCGAAAGGCTGAGTTAGTAACTCCTGCCATTGGCGCCACCACCAACGGGTTATCAATTTGCACGTTTCCAATTTTCCAACTGCGATCTTTACTCATGATTGCCACCCTTTGCTTGCTTGTTCAAAATGTTTACTAAATCATCTTCAGAAAAATCATATTTAGTACCACAGAAATTGCAAACCACTTCAGCACCGTGATCCTCATCGATAATTTCTTGCAGGTCTTTGCGACCAATTCCCGCCAACCGTTGTGCAAATTTTTCTTTAGAACAATCACAGTAAAAGGAAACCGGCAGGTGTTGTAAGACCTTCACGTTCTCTGCACCAAAAATGACGTCAATCAAATGCTCTGGATCGCCATCTTCCTGTAAGGTGGTTGCAATTCCCGGTAGGGTCTTCAAACGGTTTTCTAATTTTTCAATCGCACCTTCGTCCGCGCCGGGCATCGTTTGAATCAAGTAGCCCCCGGCAACTTCCACCTCATTTTGCTCGTTAATTTCCACGGAAACTCCGAGTGCCGATGGAATCTGTTCTGACTTAGCTAGATAATAAGCAAAATCATCCCCAATTTTCCCGCTCACTAACGGCACACTACTAGAATACGGTTCGGTCCCACCGAGATTCTTTAACACCTCTAAGAAACCATCATCACCAACTCCGGCGGCCACGTCAATTTCACCAGTGTCCGTCCGGGGTAAATCCACATCGGAGTTTTGAGCGTAACCCTTGACGTGACCATCCGCATCGGCATCAATCAGCATCCCACCGACCGGTCCCTGACCGTTTAAGCGAATCGTCATCCCTTCCTTCCCCTTCAGAGCAGAATTAGCCAGTAATAAACTAGCCACTAACGCCCGGCCTAACGCTGCTGCTGAGGTACTTTGCAAGTGATGTGCTTGTTGCGCCGTTTTCACAACGTCAGTTGCATTTACAGCTAAAACCCGAAAATTTTGATCATTCGTCAGGGCTTTAACTAGTTGATCTTGCGTATTTGCCATCATTATTCCTCCATAAATTAGTTTAGCTTGATGCGAAAAGAGCGCAAGCATTTCTGCTTACGTTCTTTATCACACTATTCATCATCAGAATCATCATCGCCATGAATGGTAATGTCATCATCATGTTTGATTTCGTTGTTCAATTCATGAGCTTCCTGATTTTCCTTTGTTGTTGCCTTACGTTCGGCTTCCGTAAAGGTTTCACTTTCGTTTTCAGGCGCTTCATCTTCCGCCGGCATCTTCCCAGTCTTGTACAAGCTTAGAATTTGCTTTTCGTCTAACGTTTCGTACTTCAAGAGGGCGTCAGCAATGGCTTTATGTTGTTCACGGTGCTCCGAAATAATTTTCTTGGCCATCTGATGTCCTTCATCAGTAAAGTGCTTAACTTCCTCATCGATGGCGTTGGCCGTTTCCTGTGAGTACTTCGGTGCAGCATATGGATCAGCATTCGGATCTTCTAACGCAACTGTCCCTAACTTATCGGTCATCCCATATTGGGTCACCATGGCCCGGGCAATTTGGGTTGCCTGCTGGAAGTCATTGGATGCTCCAGAGGATTCGGAATCAAAGATGATTTCTTCGGCACTCCGGCCTCCCATCATTCCAGCAATTTGTTCCATGGCGTCCTTCTTAGACAACAATTGCTGATCTTCTCGGGGCAGCATGATGGCATATCCACCGGCGCGACCTCGTGGAACAATCGTAACCTTGTGAACGACCCGCGCATCGTTTAAGACTAGTCCCACAATTGTATGACCAGCTTCGTGATTAGCCACCACTTCTCGTTCGTGTTGGCTGATAACCCGGTTCCGTTTGGCTGGTCCGGCAATCACCCGATCTTCAGCTTCATCCATATCAGCAGCTGTAATCTCGGAACTATTCCGCCGCGCTGCCAATAAAGCAGCTTCGTTTAGCAAGTTAGCTAAGTCAGCCCCTACAAAACCAGGGGTTTGTTTAGCAATTTCCTTTAAATCGACATCCTTAGCCATTGGCTTATCTTTGGAATGAACCTTTAAGATTGCTTCTCGACCGCGCACGTCTGGTTGCCCCACGAGAATCTTTCGGTCAAACCGACCAGGACGAGTTAAAGCGGGATCCAGGACGTCAGACCGGTTGGTAGCAGCCATCACGATGACCCCTTCGTTTCCAGAAAATCCGTCCATTTCCACCAGTAACTGGTTCAAAGTCTGTTCCCGTTCGTCGTGACCGCCGCCCATACCGTTTCCACGGCGACGACCTACGGCATCAATTTCATCAATAAAGATGATGGCGGGAGCTGATTTTTTAGCTTCTGAGAATAAATCTCGCACCCGGCTCGCACCGACCCCGACAAACATTTCTACGAAGTCAGAACCTGACAGAGAGTAGAATGGCACACCGGCTTCCCCAGCAACTGCTTTAGCCAGTAAGGTTTTCCCAGTTCCGGGAGGTCCTTCTAATAAGACCCCTTTGGGGATTGTAGCTCCCAAATTAGTAAATTTCTTCGGATCCTTTAAGAATTCAACCACTTCGACCAGTTCTTGTTTTTCTTCGTCTTCACCGGCCACGTCCTTAAAGCGGACCTTACTTTCAACTGGTTTGGCCTTGGTCTTGCCGACCTTCATCACACCGCCAGGACCACCAGCCCCGCCACCAGCTTGTTTCATCATCATGTAAAACAAGTAAATGAAAATTAACAAGGGCAAAACAGAAACAATTAGGTTAATCCAAAACCCACTCGACTGCGTGGGCTTCGCGTTTACCTTCGCATTGTGTTGTTGGGCAACGCTATTAACCTCTTTAACGGTTGAATCACTTTTCACCAACGTCGTGGTAAAATTCTTGACCTTTACGCTAGCTTGATCAGATTTTTCCAATCCCTTTTTGGTTACCGTAAATGATGGAATGCCCCCTGATTTAGCAACTTTAGCCTTTTGGGGTTCCCGATACTGTCCGGTCACCTTATAAATTCCATCCGCCGATTCAATGTTAAAGTTACTTACTTTATTGGACTTTAAGTCCTTCATGAACTGGCTGGATTCAATTTTTTGGGATTTGGGTCCATTGCTGGTGTTTCCACCGGTAGCAAACAGGACAACCCCCATCGCTAACACAAAAGCAATGATATAAAACAGACTACTTCTAAAAAGTCCATTTTTATTATTTTTCATTTGTGTCCTCCAATTTGATTAAATTAACATACAAAATCTTATCACTTTTCGAAATGAGAAACGACTGATTAATCTTGATAAATTTCTGGTTTCAAAATTCCCACGTACGGTAAATTGCGATACTTGCCTTGGTAGTCTAGCCCATAACCCACCAAAAATTCGTTGGGAACATTAAAACCAACGTAATCGGCCTGCATTCCTTTGACCTGGCGGGCTTCCGGTTTATCCATTAACATGCAAACCCGTACCGAAGCAGCCCCTCGTTGTTTCAATAATTCCTTCAGATAGGCCAGTGTATGTCCCGTATCAACAATGTCATCGATTAAAAGAACATCACGTCTGGACACATCTTCATCAATATCTTTTACCATTTGAATATCTCCACTGGACTGCGTGCCTCCGTGGTAACTAGATACGTCAATAAAGTCGATATCCATGTACAAATCCATCTGCTTAATTAAATCTGCCGTAAAGGGAACAGCCCCTTTTAAAACACAAATGACTAAGGGCTTTTTGCCTTGATAATCCTGGGTTAATTGCTGTCCAAGCCGCTGACAGGCAGCCTGAATCTTTTGCTCACTATACAAGATGGTTTGGATATCGTCGTTCATCGTTTTTCCTTTCGTTTTTAATTGCTAAGAGATATTTATGCGCCCGAACGTCGTGCGCTTGATAACTTACTTTGAACCCAATTAAAGCTGCCACAAACTGAGTTGCAGTTTCTAACACCAAACAATGATTTCGTTGTTCTGCCGGTACCTTTTGGTTAATTAGAACCCGGCGAATTCGCTGCGAGTGCTGGTCAGGCAAAGCAATTCGATCGGTAGTTCGCCAGGATCTCGCCTGCAGGGGCCATTGTTGCTCTGTGAGCCACATTGGTTGTGTGTGTACGACGCAAGCAAGTCGTTGCTCTGGAGAAAATACCCCAAATTGTCCCTGACCTGGAAGTTCATACCAGTGGTTTAATACTACCATAAACGGTCCAACGGCTTGGTAATTTTCTGCTAAATTCGCAGATTTTTTTTGCAACCGCAGCGACTGGTATCGTTTTTTCAATTGCCAGCCTTGACCTAAGTCAAGTTCGCCCTGTGGCTTAGACCGTTTCAAGATGAGACGTTGCGCCGCCTGAACCTTGGCCGTCGTTAACGGCTGCTTCTGAACCCGCCGCCACAACACGGGTAGCAGGGATTCCAAAACCGGTTGATCCGCTGGTGTTAGTTGATAAGTCAACCCGCCAGAATCCTCACGGAGTCGGTCTGGGTCAAGCAAACGGTCGGCCAACAGCTCCGATTGTTGTTCTACCCGTTGCAAGTTGGTCGCAAACTGGGCCAAATGAGCGGTTGCTTGCGCATTTTCCCGCTGTAGTGCTGGTAACACGTGGTGGCGAATTCGGTTTCTCAGCACCCCATCTGCTCGATTAGTGTCATCTTCAAACCAGGTTAAGTGCTGGTCACGTGCATACGTCACTAACATTTGCTTAGAAACCGCTAACAATGGGCGAAGTAATTGACCGGTAAAAAAAGGCTGTTGCGCCTTTATTCCTTGAACCGCTCCCACGTCTCCAGACCGAGCTAACTTCATTAAAACCGTTTCGGCCTGATCATTTTGCTGATGCGCCGTCACGACCGCTTGAGCGTGTTCTCGATCCATGACCCGGTGAAAAAACTGGTAGCGTGCGGATCGCGCTTGGGCTTCCATTCCTTGCTTAACCTCTCCATGGTCCCAGTGCCACACGTACAAAGGCAGGTGGTGCGCTCCACAGTAACGTCGTAAGAATCGTTCTTCGGTTACACTGGCGGACCGCAACTGGTGGTTGACGTGGGCCACCACTAGCCGAAATTGGGATTGGCCTACCCGTTCTAAGAGATGAAGCAAGGCCATCGAATCCACTCCAGCAGAAACCGCCACAATCAAAGTTGCTCCGGGTTCTAATTGCGCAGCTTGTAAGTGATCCTGGACTTGCTGTTCTAACTGACTCATCGTTTCTCCTCAGACGAAAAAAGCCGAACCTAACCGGCCCTGCTTTAGTAATTTACTTGCGACGGCCACCACGACCGCCCCGTTTTCCTTCGGTATTCTTTTTAATTTCTGACAAGCGGGTTTCACTCTTCTTTAAAAATCCTGACAACATGTCATCAAATCTTTCGTCTTTCGTTTCCGCATGGTGAGGAGCCTTGGCATGCGCAGAAGCGTGGCGCTGAGACTTGGCAACCACTGGTCGTTTTGAACCATGCTGCTCCTCCGCCTGGTGTTCTGGCTCCTGAGCGGCTCGGATGGATAATCCAATCTTCCCATCACTACCCACTTTGGTCACTTTCACCTTTACTTCGTCACCGACCGCTAAGACATCATGAATATCTTTCACGTACCCATCTGCTACTTGGCTAATGTGCACCAAACCAGTTTGCCGGTTGCCTAAATCAACAAATGCTCCAAATCCGGTAATTCCGGTAACTTTCCCCGTAAGGATTTCTCCAACTTCAAGCGCCAAAAATTCGTTCCTCCTCAGTTAAATTATTAGCATTATAACATAAAATCACAAAGTCGTGAAAAAAGCGGAAGCCCGAGTAGGCTTCCGCTTTTTTTATTTCTTTACAAAGTGATAATTGGTTTCCCCTTTTTTCCCATAGTCGTACTTCGAATGAGCCAGAGCCTTCACGTAGTCTTGATTCTGCAATCGTTGGTCCCGTTTTTGCAACTTGCGCCGTTCTTGTTGCCGCTTTTGTAAAGTTGCTTGCTCCCGATCGATGTTATGATTCATTGAGCGAATTTGAGCATTCGTTGTAAATAGTTGGACTCCTAAAAAAACCAGTCCCACTGCAAAAACTGCAATTAACATGACGGCCCGCCGTACCCGACGTTTAACAATCTGGGGATTGCGACCTGGTTGATGAGGACGACGTGAACCAATTGCTTCATGCAACTGAGCCACGTTACTTTTTTCGTTGTTCACCAACTATCACCTCACCTTTAATTATTTTTCTCTTGTTAATCATGATACAACAAGAAATTGTACTTTACAATAATTCATCAGCTTCTTTTTGATAATCCCGTTGATATTCTTCGTTAACCACCTCATACATTGCAGTTGCATCTGTCTTTTTCGTGGTCTGCAAAAGTTGCAAGACCCGGACGGTGAGCGTTTTGTTTCCAAATTCAATCGTAACTTCATCACCGACGCCCACTTTACTAGCCGACTTTGCGGGTTTACCGTTAATCAACACTCGTCCTTGGTCAGCGATTTGCTTGGCTACGGACCGTCGTTTGATGATCCGGGATAATTTTAAAAATTTATCAATTCTCATGAACTTTTTCTCCTTTTTCTTGTGGTTTAGCTTTTTCCAACGCTTGAACGAGCTGATCCAATTCACTCAACCAATCAGCTTCTGCCATGGTGGGTTGAATGATCAGTTTTAGTTGAAAGCGACCAGCGACCATGTTAACCGTGGCCCGGAACTTTGTCGTGGCAATCGCGCGCAGTAAATCCTGGCTCTGGTATAGCTGCGAACCCTGCTTGCTCAGCGTAATCACAATCGTCTGACCGTCCCGTTTAATCTGATCAATCAGAGCATAGTCAGCCACCATTTTAATAAAATCAACGGTCAACAGGTTGGCAACAGCCGGCGGATACTCACCAAACCGGTCAATTAAATCACTTTGCAACTCGGTAAACTGTTCTTCACTATCTAATTGACGAATCCGCTTGTACAATTCGATTTTTTGCTGCGGATCAGCAATGTAATCGCTCGGCAGGTATGCTTCAATGCCTAGTTCCACAGTGGCATCCGTCTTAACTGGCTTGTGAGTCTTGCCCTGTTTGTTAGCGACCGCGTCGTTTAACATTTGAGTATACATATCGTACCCTACGGAATCAATGAAACCGTGTTGCGCGCGCCCTAGCACGTTACCAGCCCCTCGAATCGACAAATCCCGCATGGCCACCTTAAAACCCGACCCAAGTTCCGTAAAGTCCTTAATGGCTTCCAACCGGTTTTCGCCGGCTTCTGTCAGTACCTTGTTGGGCTGATACATAAAGTATGCTTGTCCGACCCGATTACTCCGACCGATTCGCCCCCGAATCTGGTACAACTGGGATAGTCCCATCCGGTCAGCATCCTCAACAAACAACGTGTTCACGTTTGGCATGTCTACCCCAGTTTCAATGATGGTAGTAGTGACCAGCACGTCATAGTCGCCGTTCATAAAATCGTATAAAATTTGTTCCATTTGGTTTTCGGTCATCTGACCGTGAATGTAACCAATTCGCGCGTCCGGAATCAGAGTTTGGAGCTGGTCCACCTTGGCTTCAATGTCCTTGACCCGGTTATGCAAGTAAAAGACCTGACCGTCGCGTTGCATTTCACGCCGAATTCCATCCACAATCGTCGCGTCGTTTTGCTCCATCACGTAGGTTTGAATGGGATACCGGTTAGCTGGTGGCGTTTCAATCACTGACAAATCACGAACTCCCATCATCGACATGTTCAAGGTTCGAGGAATCGGTGTCGCCGTCAAAGTCAAGACGTCCACGTTTTGCTTCAGTTCCTTCAATTTTTCCTTGTGCTTGACTCCAAACCGCTGTTCTTCGTCCACAATCAATAACCCCAAGTCGTGATACTGAACGTCATTGGACAACAACCGGTGGGTGCCCACCACAATGTCCAGTTTGCCACTCTTTAGGTCGGCTAAAGTTTGTTTCGTCTGGCGCGCACTGTTAAACCGGGATAACACCCCGATTTCCACCGGAAAGTTTTCAAAACGATTCGTCAGCGTTTCGTAGTGTTGTTGAGCTAAAACAGTGGTTGGTACCAGGAAAGCAACCTGCTTGCCCGCTTCCACGGCCTTAAACGCCGCTCGCATGGCAACTTCCGTTTTTCCGTACCCCACATCCCCCACTAACAAGCGGTCCATCGGGTGGGGTTGTTCCATATCATGCTTGATTTCCGATGTACTCCGCAATTGATCTGGAGTTGGTTGGTAAGGAAATGCGGCTTCAAATTCTAGTTGATAGTCATCGTCGTCTGGAAAGGCAAAGCCTGGGGTGTGTTCCCGCTTAGCGTAAAGTTCGACCAACTCATCCGCCATGTCGTCAACTTTTTGGGCCACTCGACTTTTGGTTTTGGCCCATTCGTTGCTGCCAAGCTTATTTAAGCGGGGATGTTGATCCTCTGCCGCCACGTACTTTTGAATCAGATTTAACTGCGTAACCGGAATAAAGATGTGTGCGTCTTTTTGGTACGTAATCGTCAAATAATCCTGGTGCTTCCCATCAACTTCCATGGTTTGCATTCCGTCGTAGCGCCCAATCCCATGATTGACGTGTACCACGTAGTCCCCCGGCTTTAAGTCGGTATAACTCTTAATTCGTTCCGCATTTGTAAACCGTTGCTGCCGCATCCGTCGCGGCTTAGCCCGTTCGTTAACCCTTTGAAAGAGTTCGTGTTCGGTAATCAGCGCAAAGTTGGCGTCGGGGAGTTCAAAACCCAGCGTTAAGTCTCCCGTCACAATTTGCGCTTGATCTGCAACTAACTGATCAACACTGGTGGCCGTCAGCTTCATGTTAAAGTCCTGAAAGGTCTGTTGGACCTGCTGAAGGCGTTTAGAATCAGTGACCATCACCACCACCGTCGTTAGACCAGCTTGGTAACGTTCCATTTCTGTCTTCAACAATGGCATCTGGCTAAAGAACCGTTGCATTGGCCGGACCGAAACGTTAATGATGTCATCCAACCGCATCCGTCCCAATCCCTTTTGAAACAATGATAGGAGTAGCCACGGCTGCTGGCTGGCCCGTAAAACAGTAGTTAAATTTAAACTAACTGGTTGGTTCGCAAAGAGTTGGTGTTTCTCTTGGACCGATTCCTTCCAGTTGGCTTCATCCTGTTCTAACTGTTGGTTAGCATCACGAATTCGGGCATAGTCGTCAAAAACCACAACTCCTGTTTGCGGAAGGTAGTCTAACAACGACGTCTCCTTAGCAAACAAAAAACGCGCGTACACCTGCCACTCCGGATTGGTTACCTTGGTTTTTAAATCGCTAATTAAGGCATTAATATGGTCCTCGAGCGGCTCGTCCGTCACCTTTTGCAGTTGTTCCTGTAGGACAGTAATGGCATGTTCCCGATCACTAGCCGTCGGTAAGAAATCCGTAGCTGGTAAGATGGTAACTTTTTCTAGATTTTTAATGCTGCGTTGGCTGGCCGGATCAAAGCTCCGCAGTGAATCAATTTCCGTGTCAAAGAAGTCTAAGCGCACGGGTGATTCGGCATTTAATGGATAAATATCAATGATCGAACCTCGGACCGCAAACTCACCAGGAACAGCAACTAAGTTCTTGCGACTATAACCCATTTCGGCTAGTTGTCGTTGTAGCTCAATTAAATCAAAGTCCGCCCCAATTTTGACCACCAACCGGGCAACCGCAAAGTCAGCTGGACGAGGGAGGTCCCGTTTCAAACCAGCGGTTGAAGCGACCACAATTACTGGTTGATCCCCCTGCAATGCCTCCAAAGCCTGAACCCGTTCGGACCGAAACTCAGGCGAACTGGTCGCCACCTCCGCTGCAATCAATTCTTCAGCTGGAAACAGGAACACGGGAACGTCTAGCGGTCCTTCACTAAACTCCTTAACTGCCTGTTCGGCATGTTCCAAAGTATCCGTCACGTACAGGAACGGTTGCTGCTGATCTAAAACCAGCGTTTCTAACAATAATTTTTGGGCAATGCCACTGGTGCCAGTCACTAACTGACGAGTCTGGGGCGCTAGGTTCGCCTGAATTTGTTGGTACTGTGGTAATGCTTGAAAGACGTTCGTTAATTCCACAACAATCCTTTCTGACCCCCGGCCTAGTTAAATTGATTCTCGAGTTTGGGGAAGTCCGTCCCAGCGACCCATTCTCCTAGGGCTTGGGTACTATGATCTAACGCTTCAGCCAGTGGTCCCTGTTGTTCCAAACTAAACCGACTAAGCACGTACTTCACAACGCTCTCTCGTTTCGGATGATCGATGCCAATCTTAACGCGGTTAAACTGGTCGGTTCCTAAGTGCGCAATCAAACTTTTAATGCCGTTGTGCCCTCCAGCTGAGCCGTGGGTGCGGAGCCGAATCCGCCCCACGTGTAAATCCATATCGTCATAGACCACCACAAGGTCGTCTAACGTCAACTTATAAAATTTTATCAGTGGACCGACGGCACGCCCTGATTCGTTCATGTAAGTCGTTGGTTTTACCAACAGCACCTTTTCACCATTCACCATCCCACTTGCCAAGTCTGCTTCCATTTTATGTTGGGTAAAACTCAGTTGATGTTCAGTCGCAAACTGATCCAGCGCCATGAATCCCGTATTGTGGCGAGTTCCAGTGTATTGGGCCCCCACGTTTCCTAATCCTACAATCATTTTCATCTTATTTACTCCTTTGTTCTCTAAATATTAGTAACGCCGAAAAAGAGACTGGTTTATTTTCCACCCTCTCTTTCGTTATGTATAGACCGTTTAATCAGTTCCCACGCTCAAGGACAGCGCTTGGTTCACGCGGTCCATGATTGAGTCCGCCAAATGGGTCACCTTATCGCGTAATCGTTGTTTGTCAATCGTCCGAATTTGTTCTAGTAAAATCACTGAATCTCGTTCAATTCCGGTTTGTTTGGCAGCAATGGCAATGTGAGTCGGCATCCGCGGCTTACTGATTTGCGCTGTAATCGCCGCTACAATCACCGTGGGACTGTAGTGATTCCCAATGTCATTTTGAATCACCAACACCGGGCGTAACCCCCCTTGCTCTGATCCCACGACTGGGGACAAATCAGCAAAAAAAACATCACCACGCTTAATGGACGTTTCCCTCATTAAATCTAACCTTTCGTTCTTAAAGTCTGTGGTTATTGCATTTCGTCGTAATATTTATTTAAGTTAAAGATTGACTCGTACTGACAGGCCGAAAACTCATCCACAATCCGCTGGTTTAAACCGGCCATTGACTGGTAGCCATACGCCATCTGGTTCACAAGCGGATTAAGATTAAAGCGGGCCGACGCTACAGAAACCACTCGGTGGTCCCACATCCAGTCGGATGGCATCGGAAATAAAATCTGACTAGCAGTTAAACGGTAACTCATGGTCAATCACCTCGACTCCTTAGTTGCTAAATTAGTTTGATAATACACCCGTGGCAGTCGTTGCGAAAAGCCACAGGCCAATTCATAATGAATGGTTTGACACTGCTCCGCCATCTCCTGCAGAGTAATGGTGACACCGTGATCGGTTCCAATCAAGGTGACGAGCGTATGCACGGGGACAAAATGCGGTAACTTCACCATCATTTGATCCATGCAAACTCGCCCCACAATTGGACAACGTTCCCCGTTTACCAAAACAGAAAAACCCTGTAACGAGCGGCGTAACCCGTCTGCATATCCCAGCGGAATCGTGCCAATCCAGGTGGGTTCGGTAACCGCATAAGTGGCTCCATAACCAATCGAACGACCCGGCGCTACCTGCCGCACAGACACCAGTTCTGAGGTTAAGCTCAGCGCTGGTTGCAAGGAAAACGGAGGTTTGATGGCAGTTCCCGACGGATTTAATCCGTACATGGCAATGCCATAGCGGACTAAGTTGGCCTCCGGCACTGGATGCCAGAGATCAGCAGCCGAATTGGCTACCGAAACATAGCGGGGCAACCGCTCAATGGCGGTTACCATGGCACGAAAGTTCCGCAGCTGAAAGTTAAAGTACTTTTCATCAGGGCTATCAGCAGTTGCGAAATGGGTGTATAACCCCTGCCAGTCAAATTCAGTTTGTAACTGCTGAAAGCAGGCATCAAAGTCGCGTACCTCAGCGGGATTTTGCAGTCCAATCCGCCCCATCCCACTATCTAAGGCTAAGAAAAATTTAAGCGGTTTTTCAATGCGGAGCTCGTGTTTTAAACGAGCCGCAACTTGTAACCACGCTGCGTCTGCCACCGTGACCGTAATGTCATACTTTGCAATTAGGTCTACCTTGGTTTCGTCCGTGAGCCCTAACACTAAAATCGGTTGGGAAACAAAACCGGCCTGCCGTAACTGAATCGCTTCATCTAAGACTGCTACACAAAAGCCAGTGGCTCCAGCACGTGAGGCAACTTGCGCCACTTGAACCGCTCCGTGACCGTAAGCATCCGCTTTGACAACCGCAAATAGTTCCGTTCCCGGTTGCAGGCGCGTCACGGCGTTGTGAACGTTTGCTTCGATTGCAGTTTCGTTAATTAAAATTTGTCCGTTTCGATTCCGTGCAACGACCATCATGTTCTCCTCATTCGTTAAATTGTTATCATTATATCATTTTCAGTGCGTGAGCGAAGAACGGAGCTCAAGGCTACTTCGCAGAAATACGCGACTGGCAATCATTTTCCGTTAGTTGCAGCTAACAAAAAAGTCCTTTAGCTTTTCAACTAAAAGACTCCCGTTTATTTAGTGTTTATTCTTAATCACAAAGTTGTTTTTACGACTGTGATGTTGTTCACCGTGGTCGCGATGCTCACGATGATCATTGCGACGTTTGCCGCGGTAATTACTGGATCCACCCCGACGATTGTTCCGCCGATAGCCACCACCGTGGCGACCATTCCCGCGACCACCATGACTCTTCAACGGCCGTTCGGGTGTAATGTGGACCTTCACCTGGTCGCCAGAAAGTTCATTTAACAAGGCAGCCACTAAGTCTAGACTATCATATTGGTCTAATAACTCTTGGGCCACGCCGCTAAAGCGACTGGTATCGGTCTTTTGTACCAACTTAGCAACGTCATCCTTGGCAAATTTAAGTTGACCAGCTAGGGCTTCATCAGCCGTAGGTGGCTTCAATGGTAACATCCGCACCTTGGTCAGCTTTTCAATTCCCCGCAGATAGCTCATTTCGCTCGGCGTAACGAACGTTACGGATGTTCCATGGTGTCCGGCCCGACCAGTCCGGCCAATCCGGTGCACGTAACTCTCAGGATCTTGCGGAATATCAAAATTATAAACGTGGGTTACCCCAGAAACATCAATTCCCCGAGCAGCTACGTCAGTAGCAACTAGATAGTTAATTTGATCGCGTTTAAATTCGTTCATAATCTGAGTCCGCCGGCTTTGGGTTAAATCACCGTGTAATCCAGCTGCTTTGTAACCACGGGCAACTAATCCCTTGGACACTTCATCCACCCGCCGTTTGGTCCGACAGAAAATAATGGTAACCTTTGGTTGGTTTACATCAAATAACCGCGTCATCGTATCAAACTTTTCATTGTCCCGAACCTTCACGTAGTACTGATCCACCAAATCAGTTGTCAGCTCCTTAGCCTTAACCTTGACCTGCTTCGGATCCGTCATGAACTGAACCCCAACTCGTTTAATTGGAGCAGGCATCGTAGCTGAAAACAGCATTGTTTGGCGATTTTCAGGAGTTTGTTTAATGATTTTTTCGATGTCTTCTAAGAAACCCATGTTTAACATTTCGTCGGCTTCATCGAGAACCAAGAAACGTACGTGGTCTAACTTCAGCGTCCGGCGTTGGATGTGATCCAACAACCGTCCAGGAGTTCCCACGATAATCTGGGGCTTCTTCTTTAAGTCATAAATTTGTTTGCGGATATCGGAACCACCGTATACCACTTGGGCACGAGCTCCTTCTCCCTTTCCCAACTTTTGAATCTCTCGTTGGGTCTGGATGGCTAATTCCCGAGTCGGGGAAATTACTAATGCCTGCACGTCCGGATTGTTAACGTCAATCCCCTGCAAAATGGGCAGAGCAAAAGCCGCCGTTTTTCCGGTTCCCGTTTGAGCTTGGCCGATCACATCTTCCCCGTTTAAAGTTAAGGGAATCGTTTGGGCCTGAATGGCAGTTGGTTCCGTATATCCGTTGGCTGCCACTGCTTCTAATAGGCTAGCTGTTAATCCTAATTCTTGAAAATTCAAATGTGTTCCTCCTACTTGAAACATCAGTGTAAATTCAATTCCGTTCTTGAAAAAAATCCGTTTTTCGCGTTTCGAGCGGAATCTGATTTACTAGTTATATGCTAATAATACCGATTAATCGTGCTTAATTTTTAAAAAAACAACTCCTCCAGCATACAACAAAAGTCAAATTTAATCAAACTATTCGTTATCGGGGCTTGTTAAAGTAGTGAGGATTTTTTCTAAGTGCATTCCGTGACTGGCCTTTAAGAGAACCTCATCTCCGGGGGCAATGTGGTGACGTAAATCCTGCGCTAATTCTGGCAGTTGATCTGCGGAATAGTGAAATAGCGTCTGTTCCGGTTGGTAGCACTTCGTGAGCGCCGTAAATAAGGCAGTCATTTGCGTTCCAACTAGAAAGACTAGCTCAATTGCCTGGGAATCAAATGCATCTGCCAAACCGGCGTGCATTTGTTCAGCATGATCCCCTAATTCCAACATATCTCCTAACACCACGATCCGTTTTCCGGTTAATTCAGTGTTAGAAAAGGCCTGTAAAACAGCTCGGACCGCGGTGGGGTTGGAATTGTAAACATCGCTTAGAATTAATTCACCCTGGTTCCCCTTCACCCATTCTGCTCGATTAGCAGTTAAATTCGGATGCGCTAAGCCACTGCGCAAATTAGCGGGCGTCACCTTAAGTAGCTCCCCCACACTCAGCGCAGCTAGGGCGTTGTTCACGTTGTAATCACCGATGAGCGGAATCGTGAATTCAAAGTCTTGCCACCGGTTAGTCTGAAAACGCGTTGCTTGATCACTTTCCTCGATTTGGGTGGGGTAAATATCGTTAGTTCCCTGCCGTCCAAAGGTAAAGCGGCGCAAATCTTTATCCAGCGGATGGTCAGCTAATAACGGTTCATCGCCGTCGTACACAAAGACCCCGTCGTCGGGCAATCCATCCGTGATTTCTAACTTGGCCTCTGCAATCTTGGCCCGGGTCCCAAAGAACTCAATGTGAGCCTCACCAATCATCGTAATGACCGCGATGTCAGGATTAACCAACTCACTCAATCGATGCAATTGTCCTGGCCGATCCATTCCCATTTCGACCACCAAGACCTCGGTGTTTGAATTCATCGATAAAATGGTGATGGGCACGCCAATTTCGTTATTAAAGTTATCTTGGGTTTTGGTCACGTTAAAAGTGGTCTGCACCACTCCCGAAATCAGGTCCTTCGTGGTGGTTTTCCCGTTGCTACCGGTTACCGCCACCACTTTCGGATTGATTTTGGCCAGGTAGTATTTGGCTAGGCGTTGTAAGGAGGCCAGCGGATTCGCCACAATGATGACCGGAAAATCGGCTGGTGCATCTGTAACACGTTCCTCGGCCCATAAGGCTGCTACTGCGCCATGGTCAATGGCACTTTCTATGTAATCATGACCGTCCCGGTCTCCTTCTAGCGGAACAAACAAAGCGCCTGGCTTTAAATCCCGACTATCAAACGCTACAGAAGTAACTTCAAGTGAAGTCGCTGTGGCTGGCCGTAATTCTCCTTCAACCGCACGGGCGATTTCATCTAGTCTCATTTTCATAAATTAATACTCCTAATGGGTGCAAAATCACTGCATAAACTGCAATTCGTTTCATTATAACATTAATGGTTTTAAACCCGATTCAACCCCTAAACGAAATCGTTTAAATCGGTTCCTTCAGGCTGTTGATCAATGGTAATCGTCCACTTGTTGCTCATTGTGTTGTAGGTCAACGTGCCGCCCGGACGCGTCTCGGCTTTGAGCTGGGCTTCACTACTCCAAATCACCTTTTCCGGCTCCGTTTTCTTCAGAAAAATCGGCACCTCAAACTTCCGGTGGTTTTCCTTCGTGAGGTCAAAGGCTAAAATCATGCCCCGGCGACTCAATTGCAGCAATTGATCCAAAAGCGGTTGATCCAGGTCTTTAATTGGTAACGGCCGGGCAAAAATTCGCTTGGAATTCCGAAACTCCCGCAGGTGGCGTTTGATGCTTAACGCCAAGATGTGATCCTGTTCGGCAAAGTCTAAAAAGTAAACCCGTTTAAAGCCGTTATTACCGCCCACGTAAACGATTTGATTGCGCAATTTACCCAAGAAAGGAGTCCGTCGGTAAGTGGGAATGCCCATGTGTCCAAGGTACAACAGATCAGCAATCTCACCGTCCGTCAGCGAGTCAATCCCATCCTCGGTTTGATAGTTAATCCACTTGTTATTATTCTCTGAACCTTGTTCCCCCAGAATGTACTCACGCACCTGATTACGTCCTACTACTAATGGAAACTTAGCGTGGGAGTTATACCGATTGGATCGTTCAAAGTCATCGTTTAACAATAAAATACTATGTGGAATTTCACTAACTCCATTAATAAAGTCGGCAGCTGTAATGCCCCAGGCCACGCCGAAACGTTCGGTGACACTCACGCGTAGATAAATGAGATTGTTTAGCATGTGCTCACCCCTCAATAATTCAATCGTCTCCAATTATACGCCCTCGCAGCCTAGAAAAAACAGAAATTGATGGATTTCTTCTCGATTTACCGCTCAAATAATCAAAACAATGCCGTTTTCAAGCTGAATTTGCTATCATGGATATTACGAAGCATTTTTTTAGATTGGAGTGAATTAACGTGAAACCAACTAACGTTCTATTCGTTTGTTTGGGTAACATTTGCCGCTCGCCGATGGCAGAAGCCATGTTTCAACGGTTAACGACAGAAGCAGGCGTGGCGGATCAATACGTCATTTCGTCAGCAGCGACTAGCGACGAAGAAGCGGGGAATCCACCCCATCCAGGGGCGCTCCGGACGCTTAAAAATCACAACTTGGATGCCAGCAACCATCGCTCGCATCCCCTGACGCAGGCGGACTTAAAAAACGCTGATTACATCATTACCATGGACGAAGCCAACCTCGCAGACATTCAACAAAGGTTACCGGAAACGGAGCAAGCAAAGGTCCACCTCTGCATGGATGTGGTTCCGGGCCAAGCCGGAGTTAGCATTGCTGATCCTTGGTACACCCATAAATTTGAAACCACCTATGACATGCTAGCTGCGTCCCTACCGCTCTGGTTGGACCAGCTGCAACAAGCACGACGGGAGGCGAGTGCATATGAGTGAGACGGAACAGTCTGCCGATAGCGAAGCCCCCTTTACGGTGCCCAAAAAGATTTGGCACCGGAATTTAATCGCCCTCTGGGTGGGTCTCTTTTTAACCAGTATGGGCTTCAGTGAGTTAATGCCCTTTCTTTCCTTATACATTGAAACCCTAGGGAATTACACCCACAGTGAACTGAGCCTATACAGTGGACTCGCCTTTTCAGCGTCCTTCATTGTAGCAGCGGTCGTATCCCCACTTTGGGGCAGTTTAGCCGATCGGTACGGCCGGCGGCTAATGCTGTTGCGAGCTTCACTCGGAATGACCATCTGTGTGCTGTTGATGGGCTTTGCCACCAACGTTTGGATGATTATCGGACTGCGCTTCATTCAAGGAATCTTTTCGGGGTACATGCCCAATTCCAACGCCCTGCTAGCCATTCAGGTGCCGAAGAAGGAAAGCGGGAAGGCGCTCGGAATTCTCTCCACCGGAGGAGTTTCTGGTGCATTATTTGGTCCCTTTCTGGGCGGGATTTTGGCATCCGTCTTCAGTTATCGGGTCACCTTTTTCATCACGGGCAGTTTGATGCTAGTTGTTTTCTTTGTCACGCTGTTCTTTGTCAAGGAGAAGTTTCAACCCGTCGCCAAAGAAGATAATTTACACACTAAAGAAGTCATTCACGTCCTTCCCCATCCCAAGTTAATCTTTGGAATGTTTGTGACGACGATGATCATTCAGGCTTCCAACAACTCGATTTCTCCGATTCTCTCTTTGTACGTCAAACAGATTATGCACGGGAGCCCCACGGTAACCTTCTTTAGTGGGGTAGTTGCTGCAGTGCCCGGAATTTCCACCCTCGTGGCTGCTCCCCGCCTCGGGGCCATCGGAGATCGAATTGGCTCTGAAAAAATCATGATTTTTGGCTTTATTCTAGCCATCTTCCTCTACGTTCCAATGGCATTTGTGACGAACGTCTGGGAACTGATGATCCTTCGCTTTCTGTTAGGCGTCTCTAACGCCTGTATGCTACCAGCGGTGCAAGCCATCATTGCCAAGAATACGCCGGCGCAGGTGACCGGACGGATCTTCAGTTGGAACCAGTCCTTTCAGGCGGTCGGAAACTTTAGCGGACCCATGATTGGTTCGGTCGTTTCCTCAATCTTTGGTTACTCTGGAGTGTTCATTTCCACGTCAATCTTGGTGTTCTTAAACCTGTGTCTGGTTCTCAATGATACGAAGGCCCTCCGCCGGACTCATCAAGCGTAATTAATGCTAAAGAAAAAAGCTTCTTCCAAAATGGAAGAAGCTTTTTTGCTGGCTTAACCTTAGTTGGCAAAACCGTATTTTTTGTTGAAACGATCCACAGCTCCGTCGGCTTGAGCAGTCTTTTGTTTCCCAGTGTAGAATGGGTGGGAATCAGAAGAAACTTCGACCCGGATCAATGGGTAAGTCTTACCGTCAATGTCAATCGTTTGATCTGAAGTAGCGGTTGAGCCCGTAATAAACTTGAAGCCCGTACCTGAATCTTGGAAGACTACTTCATGAAAATCTGGATGAATTCCTTTTTTCATAATAATCTCGCTCCTTTGCCCTGAATTTATAAAACCCAGAGATTGATTTCAAAATTCTCAACTTTTGTAGTGTATCACTAATCTAATTTCCGTGCAACCGCGCCTAATCGAGCTGGGTAATCAGTTCGACATCCGCATGCAAGTCAATTAATTTCCGTTCAATGTTATCGTATCCACGTAAAATATTATCGCTTTCTTCCACAATTGTTTCCCCATCAGCCATTAACCCGGCAATCATCAGCGCCGCTCCGGCCCGAATCTCTCCAGCGGCAACAACCGCTCCGTGTAACTCAGGAGTGGGATGCACAATAATCTGATTGCAATCATTGACGCTAATCCGCGCCCCTAACTTGCGCAGTTGAGCAATGTGCTTTTGCCGTTGGGGATAAATCGTATCGGTAATGACGCTCTCACTGTTTGCCGTTAATAATAATGGAGTTAACGGTTGTTGCCAATCCGTCGCAAAGTTGGGAAATGGCGCCGTGGTCACATTTACCCCCCGCAGTTTCCCCGCTTTTTGTACGTAAATGGTATTGTCGTTAATCGTTAGCTCCACACCCATTTCCCGCAGTTTCGCAATAAATGGTTGCAGGTGCTCCGGAACTACGTTCTTAATCAGAATGCCGTCTCCAACCGCTGCTGCCAGCGAAAGGTAGGTTCCCGTTTCAATCCGATCCGGAATCACAGTGTGGGTTTGCTGTTGGTGCAGGTGATCCACGCCTTCGATTCGAATCACATCCGTGCCGGCTCCTGTAATGTGAGCGCCCATTTCGTTTAGAAATGCAACTAAGTCCACAATTTCAGGTTCCCGAGCCACGTTATGAATGGTGGTAACACCCCGCGCCCGTGTCGCTGCCAAAATGGCATTGATGGTGGCTCCGACAGAAACCATTTCAAAGAAGATGGGGGCTCCGACAAGTCCATTTTCGGTGGCATCAATGTATACGGTGTCTCCGTTTTCGGTTACGTGAGCTCCCAACGCCTCAAAGGCCCGAATGTGTTGGTCAATTGGCCGGGGGCCGATGTTATCGCCCCCGGGGAAACTAACCACGGCGCGATGAAACTTGCCTAACAACGCCCCCATAAAGTAGTACGACGCCCGTAACTTTTTAATTGCTTTACTGGGTAAGTGACCAGTTTTAATTTCAGTAGGATCGATTTGTAACACGCCATCCGCAAAATAGGATGAAACGTTCATTGATTGGAGAATTAACATTAGATTATGAACATCGAGAATGTCTGGGACCATATCTAGTTTAACCGGGTTGTCGGCGAGGACAGCCGCTGGAATCAGCGCGACAACGCTGTTCTTGGCTCCGCCAATCGTCACTTCCCCGTGTAAGGAATGACCCCCATGGATTTTCATAATACTCATTGTCTTTAATCCTCACTATCTTACTTGATTGTCACGTCTTCAATCATAAGTAAAACCAGCGTGGATTACAACACATTCCCCAAATTGAAGGCAAAAATTTTATTTATCAGCGTGCGCTTGGTGATTCTTAGCAGTGGCAGCCACAAAAGCTTTGAATAATCCTTCTGGACGGTTCGGCCGTGATAAGAATTCTGGATGATATTGAGCTGCTACAAAGAATTGTTTATTAGGAACTTCAACCACTTCGACTAGCCGGTCATCTGGTGAGGTTCCAGCAATGACTAACCCGGCATCTTCCAATTCTTGTCTAAAATTATTATTGAATTCGTAACGGTGCCGGTGTCGTTCTGAAATTTCTGACTGGTTATCATAAGCAGCGGCCGTTTGGGTGCCCGGCGTTAACTTAGCTGGGTAAGCTCCCAAGCGTTGGGTTCCTCCCATTCCAGAAACATCACTTTGGTCAGCCATCAGATCAATCACATTGTGCTTCGTATCTTGATCAAATTCCGTGGAGTTCGCATCTTGGTAACCCAAAACGTTTCTAGCGTACTCAATCGTCGTCACTTGCATTCCGAGACAAACCCCCAAGAACGGTATGTCGTTTTCACGGACGTAACGAATGGCCGTCACCATTCCTTCAATTCCCCGACTACCGAAGCCACCGGGAACAATCACGCCGTCAAAACCAGCTAGTACATCAGCCACGTTTTCATCCGTAATTTTTTCGGCGTCGATGTTCGTAATCTTCACGTCCACATCCGCAGCGTATCCCGCGTGCCGTAATGCTTCATCCACCGAAATGTAAGCATCCTTTAACTTAACATACTTACCCACTAAAGCAATGTTAACCGTGCCACTTAAATGCCGGATGTGGTTTTCCAACTTTTTCCAGTCTTCCATGTCTGCCTTGGGAATCTTCATTTTAAAGTGCGCCAAGATTTGGTCATCCATGCCTTGTTTTTGGAAACTTAATGGTAATTGGTACAAGTTTGGAGCGTTAATTGATTCGATGATGCTCTTTTCGTTCACATCACAGAACATGGAAATCTTTTTCTTCATGCCTTCGGGAATTTCTCGTTCCGAACGTAAGACCAACATGTCGGGTTGAATCCCAACACTCCGAAGTTCCTTGACGCTGTGTTGGGTTGGTTTTGATTTCATTTCCCCAGCTGCTTCCAAGTAAGGAACCAACGTCGTGTGAATGTAGTAGGTATTGTCATAACCGACTTCGTTGCGCATTTCCCGAATCGCTTCTAAGAACGGTAACGATTCAATGTCTCCGACCGTCCCCCCAATTTCTGTAATGACTACGTCAGCATTGGTCGTCTTGGCAGCCCGCATGATTTTTTCCTTAATCATGCCAGTAATGTGCGGAATGACTTGCACCGTGGCTCCTAGATAATCACCGTGACGTTCTTTTTCCAGCACTTCTTGGTAAATCTTTCCGGTTGTAACGTTTGAATACTGGTTCAAATCGTTATCAATAAACCGTTCATAATGACCTAAGTCCAGGTCAGTTTCAGTTCCGTCGTTCGTCACAAACACTTCTCCGTGTTGGTACGGATTCATGGTTCCGGGATCCACGTTAATGTACGGATCAAACTTTTGGACCGTCACGTTTAACCCCCGGTTTTTTAATAATCGTCCGAGCGAAGCTGAAACAATCCCCTTTCCGAGTGATGAAACTACACCACCGGTTACAAAAATATACTTTGTCATATCAATCGACTCCCATCTAATTAAAAGTGCAAGAAACAATAAAAAAAGCTCCCCATACATAGCCAGTAGGGGAGCTTTGGATTCGAATGCTTTACAATTTGTAAAGTGCCCAAGAATGATGATAATAAAAAAATTGTACGCCGTCAAGTTTAATCTTCTTAATCGTCGTCCTCGTCTTCGTCGTCATCCTCATCATCTTGAAGTTCTACGTCGTCAATGTCGTCATGAACTTCTTCATCTTCTGGATCATCGTTGTCGTAATCAATGTCATCATCATCGTCAACGCTGTCATCGTCATCATCGTCGTAATCAACAACGTCGTCCTCGTCTTCTGGATCATCATTTTCGTAGTCAATCACATCGTCTTCATCGGATGCATCAGCCAAGAAGGCGTTAATTTTGTGCCGTTTTTTGGTCTTCGGTTGGTCATCACCTTCACTGGCCGTGGCCTCGTCCACGGATTCATACGGATACCACGTCCGCAATCCCCACACGTTGTTGCCCAGGGAGATAAAACTACCGTCGACGTTCAAGTCCGTATAAAATTGCACGAGCTTGTCCTTAATTTCATCATCGCTAAAGCCCGTGTATTCTTGAATAGCATTTACTAAATCAGGAAACTGAATGGTTTTGCCCCGATCGGCCAAAATGGCATGGGCAACTTCAATCATTGATAGTTCATTTTTGTTGGTTTCATCGAGCTTTTTTAGTTCCAAATTAGACACACGCCTTTCTAGTTTACCGTTACACTTAATAATACTAACTTATCGGTAAAATTGCAATCGAATCTGGTGGTTCCCAACCTCTTCGTCGTCCGTAAAAATTCGGTAATCTGCGCTCACGGTTCCACGTAACTCAGCTAAATCAAGTTCAGTTTCCACGGCAGTGGCTTCGGCATCTATCTGTAACTTACCGTAGGGAGTCACGTCAACATTTTGCGTCCGTTGCCCGGCAATCAACTGTAGCGTTAACTGGCTTTCTCCGTAGCGACTAATCCGTAGTGAATTAGGACCATCAATTTTATAGGTTACTGGAACCGTCTCCTCGTTATCCTCATTAAAGCGCAGATAAACGGTGGTGCCAAGTTGGACCAGCTGACCTACGGCGCTAAACCGATAATGCTCTTCTTCTCCTGCTTGGTGTAAGATGGTTTCTCCTTCAATGTGAACGGGTTGACTTGGTAATTTATGGGGCATCAGCACCCTTCCTTTCTCTCTTTTTTTATGGTTAATAATTAGACACAATCACATTCGCCTCTGACGAATGCTCGTTGATACGCTATAATGGTATGGAAATGGAGGGGAAACAATGGGCTACCAGACAGAAAAACTAAAACAGGAAAAGGTCATTAGAGATCCGGTCCACAGTCACATTTACATTCAAGACCAAATCATCATGGACTTGATTAACACAGCGGAATTTCAGCGCTTACGTCGAATTCATCAGTTAGGCACCACGTCGTTAACATTCCCGGGCGCAGAACATACCCGTTTCTCCCACTCGCTAGGTGTATATGAAATTGTGCGCCGGATTTGTAACCACTTCCAAAGAAATTATCCAACGCAAACGCCCGGTGATGGTCTCTGGGATGATCAAGATCGTCTCGTGGCGGAATGTGCTGGGTTACTGCATGACATTGGTCATGGGACCTACTCCCACACTTTTGAACACATTTTCCAAACCAATCACGAGAAAATTACGCAGGAAATTATTACTTCGGAAGGCACGGAGGTCAATCAGGTCTTGCGTAAGATGGGACCAAACTTCCCCAATCAGGTGGCGAGCGTCATCAACAAAACCTATCCAAATCAACAGGTGGTCCAGATGATTTCCAGTCAGTGCGATGCGGACCGGATGGATTATCTGTTACGGGATTCTTACTTTACCGGCGCTCAGTACGGTAACTTTGACTTAGACCGCATTTTACAGGTGATGCGCCCCTACGAGCAAGGAATCTGCTTTAAAAAAAGTGGGCTACATGCGATTGAATACTACATTGTCTCGCGGTACCAAATGTACCTGCAGGTCTACTTTCACCCCACCTCGCGTTCGATGGAAGTGATCTTGGCCCACCTGCTTAAACGAGCCCGGCAGATTGCCCAGGATCCCCAGTATCAGGATGACTTTCAACCAGGACTATTACGGCCCTTTTTAACCGAGCAGTTTGATTTAAAGCACGATTTGTCCAACTATCTGCAGTTAGACGATGGCGTGTTAACCACTTATTTTTCTGCCTGGCGGACTTTTCCCGATCCAATTTTAGCAGATTTAGCCACCCGGTTCTTAGACCGCAAACCGTTCAAATCCGCCCAGTTTACGCCGGAAACAAAACCACAGCTGGCCAAGCTGCGCTCCTTCGTAGCGGACGTCGGCTTTGATCCAAATTTTTACACCGCCACTGACAATAGCTATAACCAGCCTTATGATGTATACGATCCTACCGATTCGCATCCCAACGCTCAAATCGAGCTCATGGAAAAGGACGGCAGTCTCATCGAACTTTCGCAGGCCAGTTTGTTAGTCCAAACCATTACCGGCCGGGATGTCGGTGACAGCCGCTTCTTTTTCCCCAAGGAAATGTTTCACCCAGAAGCAGCCGGGCTGTTTGCAGAAACGACTGCTCAATTTCAAAGCTATCTTCGTAACGATCACATTATTCAACCAAAGGAGTCTCAACATGACTGACATTAAACTAATTGCCATTGACATCGATGGTACCCTCTTGAACGAAAAAAACGAACTCGCTCCAGCCACCATTAGTGCCATTAAGAAGGCACGAGAAAAAGGCATTAAAATCGTGCTCTGTTCGGGTCGGCCCCTCGCCGGGATTCGTCCCTACTTAAAACCACTGGGACTCAGTGGCAAAGACGAATACGCGATTGCCTTTAACGGCTCTGTGGCTGAGGACTTGACCGGTCAGGTCATCTTTGAAACAACCGTCCACTATGAGGATTTCTTAGAAATCGAAATGATGTCCCGCGAAATGGGCGTCCACTTCCAAATTGAAACCACCGACGGGATCTACGCCACCAATCGGGATCTCAGTCCTTACACGGTTTATGAAAGCCAACTGGTAAACCTGCCGATTCATTATCGCACCCCCGAAGAAATTACCCCGGACTTCAAGATTGCCAAGTTAATGTTCATCGACGAACCCGACAAGATTGATTTGGCTAACCACAACATTCCGGACTCGATTAAACACCGAATGGGCGTGGTGAAGAGTACTCCCGTCTTCTTGGAATTCATGAACGCCAAGGCCGGGAAGGGGACCGCAGTTCAACACCTCGCCGAAAAATTAGGACTAACGGCTGAAAACGTGATGGCCATTGGTGATCAGGAAAATGACCTCAGCATGATTAAGTACGCCGGCACCGGGGTCGCCATGGGCAATGGGATTGATGACGTAAAGGAAAACGCCCAGTTCATTACAAAACCTAACAGTGAAGACGGCGTAGCCTATGCCATTAACAAATATGTGAACTAATCCGTTCGATAGAAAAGGAGTGACTTAGCATTTTGCTAAGTCACTCCTTTTTTTAGTCTTGTTTCATTTCGTCTTTTTCGTAGTTAAACCGGGAGTTAAAGAGTGGGCTCACTGGTCGGTTTTGGTCGATGCGTAGGATGGCATCTCCGACGAGAGGGGCCACAGAAATCTGCTTGATTTTATCAATCTTCTTCTCCTCAGGCAGTTGAATCGAATCGGTCACCACGACCTGTTTGATGGGCGAATTAGCCAATCGTTCCGTGGCCGGACCAGACAGCACCGGATGCGTACAGCAGACGTAAACTTCTTTGGCCCCGGCATCAATCAAGGCTTGCGCCCCCTGAGTAATGGTTCCCGCGGTATCAATCATATCGTCAATCATGATGGCTCGCTTGCCCTTGACATCCCCAATGATGTTCATAATCTTCGCCACGTTGGCTTTCGGTCGTCGCTTATCAATAATCGCAATCGGATCACTGAGGAATTCAGCCAGTGCCCGGGCCCGTGAAACTCCACCGTGGTCGGGAGAAACTACCACAGCATTTTCGTTCAAGTGATTTTGAATGAAGTAATCCGCTAACAACGGAGCACCCATTAAATGATCCACTGGAACGTCAAAGAATCCCTGGATTTGCGCCGCGTGCAAATCTAAGGCAACGACCCGTGTAATCCCAGCGGTTTGGAGCATGTCAGCGACGAGCTTGGCTGTAATCGGTTCTCGGGAGCGGGCCTTCCGGTCCTGACGCGCGTAACCGTAGTACGGAATCACCACGTTAATCGTAGCAGCACTAGCCCGACGCAGGGCGTCGACCATAATCAACAATTCCATCAGGTTATCGTTCACTGGATCGGAGGTTGACTGGATGATGTATACGTCATCTCCACGGACACTTTCATCAATCGTAATTTTAATTTCACCATCACTAAAGTGGGAAACGGATGCTTTCCCGAGTGGAATTCCAATGTGATCCGCTACCTTTTCGGCGAGCGGCACGTTGGAATCCAACGCAAAAATTTTCATGTTTGAGTCAGTTGTTTTGGTGTCCATAAGTAGCCCCCGTTAGTAATTTGTCCTCTCAACTAGATTATATTATGCTTGGCTTTTTTCAGCAAACTAATCTGCCCCGTCAAACGGTAGCTTTTGATAGTAATTCGGCTTGTTGGTTTGCCGACTACGAGCAATCGCCATGTCGTACTGATGAATGTCATCCGTAATAGTTGAACCAGCGGCAATGAAACTGTGATCAGCAATGGTGACTGGTGCAATCAAATTGGCGTTACTGCCGATGAAGACGTCGTCACCGACCGTAGTTTCGTGCTTATGCTTGCCATCGTAGTTCGCAAAGATTACTCCACACCCGATGTTGATGTTCTTGCCTAGGGTAGCATTCCCGACGTAGGTTAAGTGCCCTAATTTGGTTCCATCTCCGATATGGGACTTCTTCACCTCGCAGAAGTTGCCAATGTGGACATGTTCACCAATCACAGCGCCCGGCCGCAGGTGGCTGTTCGGACCAATGTCTGAATGGGCACCCATTTCTGCTTCTTCCAGCGTTGAGGACGTAACGGTAACATCGTCATGAATTACGGTGTTGACCAGTTTCGAGTTTGCACCAATCACACAGTCTTTCCCAATCTTAGTTCCCTGCTGTAACTGTACCCCTGGTTCAATGATGGTATCAGGTCCAATTTCGATATCAGCGTCAATGTAGGTTGAGTCCGGATCAATAATGGTAACCCCATTGTTCATGTGGGATTCATTAATCCGTTGTTGCATCACTTTGGTAGCGGCAGCTTGCGCCACTCGATTGTTTACACCCATTGATTCGGAAAAATCAGCCATTTTATAAGCGGCAATGGTGTCACCCTGCTGCTTTAAGACCTCGATGGCATCCGTCAGGTAGTATTCCCCCTGCGCGTTGTCATTGTTAGTATCATGCAGCGCTGCAAACAACTTCTGATTATCAAACACATAGACTCCCGTGTTAATTTCGTGAATCGTTTTTTCTTCGGAATCAGCGTCTTTTTCTTCGACGATTTTTTCCACGATGCCAAGATCGTTGCGCACAATCCGACCGTAGCCAGTTGGATCAGGCGCCATCGACGTTAAAATTGTCGCCGTAGCTTTTTTATCTTCATGATAGGCAAAGAGGTTTTTCAACGTCGTAGCGGTAAAGAGTGGTGTGTCCCCACTAATTACTAGCGTCGTTCCCTCGGCATTCTTTAACAGTGGTTCGGCCCGTAACACAGCATCTCCCGTTCCCAGCTGTTGGTCTTGCACCACGTACTTGGTCCGGTCGCCCAGTTCTTCTTTCACAGCTTCAGCTCCAAAGCCAACCACCGTGACAATTTGATCCATGTCCAGTTGACTCACTTGGGTTAACACATGATCCACCATCGATTTTCCGCAAATCCGGTGCAACACTTTGTAAAGTTTCGATCTCATCCGCGTTCCCTTACCAGCTGCGAGGATGATTGTATTTCTTGTTCCCATCTTTTCCTACTCCTACTTGCTTGAGCCAAAAATTTTTTCGTCGTAATTACCCTTAGTAATCCGCATTTCCCCGTCATCCTGGTTCTCCATTTTAACCAGAGACGTGTAGTTTCCCACGTTTTGTTGCCCGCTTTGGTAGGCCCCTTCGGCAAAGAAGGTGCTACCCACCAGGTTACAGTCAAACTCTTCAATCAGGGAGGTCAAACCGTTGATAGTTCCTCCACCGTGAATAAAGTCATCCACGATTAAGACGTTCGCCCCTTGGTCAAGGCTCCGCTTTGAAATCGTCATCCGTTTGATTTTCTTACTGGAACCAGATACGTAGTTCACACTCACGGTCGAACCTTCGGTAATGTTAGTGTCGTGACGCGCGATTACCAGTGGCACGTTCAAATAAGACGATGCTGCTTGGGCAATCGGAATTCCCCGCGTGGCTACCGTTAGTACCGCATCCACGCGTTGGTTAAGGTACTGGGTTGCAATCATCCGTCCCAGATAACGTAGCTTGTCTGGATCACCTAAAATATCTGACATGTAGACGTACCCACCGGGCAATAATCGTTGCGAGTTATTTAGAATTTCAATTACCTCATCCATGAACTCGTCGGCGGCTTCCTTTAAAATATAGGGAATGTATTTAGCTCCCCCAGCTGCGCCGGGAACCGTTTCGACTAACCCGATTCCCCGGTCCTGAAAGGTCCGTTTTAAGATGGTTAAGTCTTCACTAATGGAAGATTTGGCAGAATCGTAACGTTGTGCAAAAAACGTCAACGGAATCAGTGCATGGGGTCGATTTAACAGATAATCGGTCATATCGACCAATCGTTCACTTCGTTTAATTTTCATAATTTCACCTCATTATAGATTTATCCTACTGAAATTTTAGCATAATTGTTCGGTTTTTACGTCAAAACACGTAAATTTATCTAAAAATTAAATTAAACGAGAGAAATCGCTAACGTTCGTCAAAAAAATTCTCCTAAAAAGCTTGATTTTTGGATTAGCCCGGGTCGTGTTAGGATAGAGGAAACGAAACTAAGGTGGTGAAGTGACATTGAAACGTTGGAAAGCAATGCTCGTGATTGAAATCCTGAGCCTCCTTGTCTTGATTGCTGCGCTCACCATGCGTCATCCTAATGCAGTCTTAGGCGCCGCTCCACTTCCTTTACGGCTCACCGGGTTGGTGGTCATTCTGGTCATCTATGGCATCATTTTTGGACTCCAATATCTCTGGTACCGGTCCTTACACCGAAAAAATTAAGAAAAGAGGCTACAGAAAATTAATTCTGCAGCCTCTTTTAGTTAGGACCGTTCTTTTAAATAATTGTAGCCAAGGGCTAAAAAGTACAGCGCACATTCAATCGTCGCAATGAAGAAACTGACGGGCAGGTTCGTGACGTACCCTAGGTATAGTCCTAACCAAACTCCTAGTAAGCCACAGCCAATCGCCACGGCAATCATGCCACTCACCGAGTGGGCAAAGTACTTGGCACTTGCTGCTGGTAGCGTTAACAGGATAAAGATTAATAGAGACCCCACGATTTGGGCCGCAACGGACACACTCAAAGCTAGTAGCAATAAAAAGATCACTGACATTAAACTGCTATGAACGTGCTGAGCACTAGCGCCCACAGGATCAAACGAGTCAAACTTCAGGTTACGGTAAATTACAAATAAAATTAGTAAGACAATGACTGCTAACACTAACATCTGGTAAACGTCCGCGGGACTAATCCCGACAACGCTCCCAAACAAGATGTTGGTTGCATAACTAGCACTTTTATTGGAGAGGGCCAAGAAGAGGACTCCCAACCCGATAAACAGCCCAGAAATGGCACTAATTGAGTTCTCCCGGCGGGCTGCTTTGGTGCTCATCCGGCCCACTAGAACTGAGCTGACCATCGTAAAGAGCAGCATTCCGTTTAAAGGCGTGATGCCCACAAACATTCCAAAGGACGCCCCGGCAAAACCAATTTCTGACAGCGTATGGGTCAAAAAAGACATGTTACGAGCCACCACGAAGACGCCGATGAACCCACAGACAATTGCAATCATGGTACTAGCCAGGTAAGCATTCCGCATAAAATCAAAACTAAACATGTTGTTCTCCTCCTTGATATTCACTAACCTGCAGCTGATCAATCGGTCCAAATTGGTATCCATCTGGTTGTAACAACAGATAGTCATCCGAAAACTGTTTGGCTAGCGGAATATCATGAGTCACAGAAATTACCGTCACCCCGGTTTGCTGGTTGAGCTTGCGCACCAAACGCAGTAGCTGCTCCTTCGCAATCGGGTCCAAACTCGCCGTGGATTCATCTAAAATCAACAAATCCGGTTGCATGGTGAGTGCCTGGGCTAAATAAGCCCGTTGCTTTTCTCCCCCAGACGTCCGCCCTAACGGCTCATTTTGCAGTTTGGTCAGGTCTGTTTCTGCCAGGACATCGGTCAACCGTTTCCGTTCCTGCGGTTTCAGCCAAGGGAGCAGCGAATGGGTAAAGTTAAGCGCCACAAAGTTCTTCACTGATAACGGGTATTCATCATCAATGTTACGAAATTGGGGCACATACCCAATCCGGATTGCTTTGCGATTAGGAAAAAACTCTACGCTACCATGGGTCGGTTTTAACTGTCCGAGAATAATCCGGACTAACGTGGTTTTTCCTACCCCATTTTCTCCCACAATGCTCAAAAAACGTCCCCGGTGGAGTTTGAAGTTCAGATTATTTAAAACGCGTTTCTCGGTGAATTGCTCCTGCAAATCGTGTGTTGACAAAATTAGGTCGTCCATCGTTGTGCCTCCAGACCGCTTACTGTGATAATCGTCATTTAAGTATAAGCTACCGAAAAATAGAAATAAAAAAAAGACCCTTGCAGTCTTTTTAATTTGGTTATTTACATAAATGTAACTTGAATATCTTTGGTTAAGATCTTGGTGTAGGTAAATGAAGCGTGTGCAGGTTGCTCACTTGAATCAAGATCAACAATAAATACCGCTGGAAAAACCTCCACGAGGACTCCATCGTATTCATTCGTTCGTTTTCTCCCAGCTTGCTCAATAACTTTAATGTCACTGCCAAGGTGGTCTTGAATCCAATCTCTGATATCCGGCAAATTCATTTGCATTACAAATCACCTCACAAAGTGCATTGTACCACAAAAACGCCGGGATGTAAAGCATTCTCCTATTTCAACAGTCCGACTTTGTGAAATTCGTTGGTCAGGGTAATAAACTGACTAACTCCCAGGGCTTGGGGACGAACGTTCGGTTCAATTCCAACTGTCGAAAGCACCGTCCGAATCGTGTCCTTCGTCGCCGGCTGTTTATCAAAGACCGACTGTAAGTTGTTCCAGAGGGTTTTACGCCGGTGCATGAAGCAGCCATGGACAAAGGAGAAGAAGGTCGATTGACTGTAGGCAGTTGCTTGGTCAGCGGAACGGGGCGTTAACTTGACCACCGCGGAATCAACCTTGGGGGCCGGGATAAACGATTTTTTCGACACTTCCAGCGCAATCTCTACCTGATACAGGTACTGGGTCATCACACTTAATGCTCCGTAGTCATGCGAATTCGATCGCGCCACCAGGCGACTAGCAACTTCCTTTTGCATCATCAAAACAATCGTCGCAAAGTGCACCTGCCCCTTTAAAAAGTTCATCAAAATCGGTTTGGTGATGTAATACGGTAGATTGGCCACGGCCTTTAACTGATGTTGACCATCCAGCCGTTCAGCTAGCACTTCTGGGACGTTGGCCTGTAAAAAGTCCTGGTTAACAATCGTGACGTTCTGGTAGTCAGCAAGCGTTTCAGCTAGCACGGGCATCAAGTTCTGGTCAATTTCAAACGCTAAGACCTGGTGGGCGCGTTGGGCAATCTGTTCAGTCAGAGCGCCGATTCCTGGTCCAATTTCGACCACGTCGTCCTGCTCCGTCACGTCTGCGGCGGTCACAATCCCCTCCAGGACGTTTAAATCGTCCAAGAAGTTTTGGCCTAGGCTTTTCTTGGCACTTAAATGATACTGATTTAGGATACCAAGCGTCCGGTTTCTAGTCCCGATGGCTGGTTGATTCATGCGTTGTTCCTCCTTCTAGGTGCGTAAGGGCTTCGTTAAATTGCTCCTTGGTAATCCCAAACATCCGCAGCCGGCGTTGCAGCTGTTTCGCGTTCACATATCCGAGGTGCAGATACTCACCAAGCTCCAAGCGACGTTGCTTGGCGGCGTGATTTCCCACTAAATTAGCGGCCATCAACTCTTCCCGGCTAATGACCTCCGGGTTACTGTCACTTTCCGTGTACACCTGGGCTAAGGCCTCGCGAATGGCAGCGGGAGAAGCGTGCTCCACCCCCAGCGAACCGTGGGCCTTATCGGGAGCCGCAGCGTGTTTATCCAAAAAAGCGTGTTTGGCCTCGGGAATTTCGTCCGCAATGATGCGGCGAATCTTTTCGCCCGAAAAATCGGGGTCGGTGAACACAATTACTCCGCGAGTTTGCGCCAGTCGGTCAATCAGGGCCAGCGTTTCGTCGCTAATTGCCGAACCCCGGGTTTCAATCGTGTCGGCATCCACGGCCTGTTGAATCCGCTCGGTATCTGATTTACCTTCGACCACTAAGACTTCCTTAATTCGTTTCATCTAAATCTTCCAATCCAAAAATCCGGTTTGTGTTTTTAAAGGTAGCCGCAGCAATTTCGTCCGGATCGACGTCCTTATACCGCGCAATTGCTTCCAGAGTGTACAACGTGTAACCCGGTTGGTTTTCGTCCCCACGCAGTGGCTCTGGCGCTAAGTACGGGGCATCCGTTTCCACTAGTAACCGCTCCATTGGCGTCTGGCGGACCGCTTCGTGCACTTCCTTCGTCTTCTTAAAACTAGCCACGCCACTGTAAGACAGCATCATGCCGAGGTCTAAAAAGCGCTGCATCCACTCCACGTCTCCGTTGAAGCTGTGGATAATGCCGCCAACCGTTTCGATGTGTTCCTCACGTAAAATCCGATAGGTATCTTCAAAGGCATCCCGATTATGCACCGAGATCGGCAGGTTGATTTCCTTTGCGAGCCGAATTTGTTGCCGAAAAACGTTCTGTTGCGTGGTTCGATCCACTCGGGTTTGGTGGTAGTCTAGACCAATTTCTCCCAGGGCGACAACTTGATCATCTTGTAATTGGGTCCGCAAGATTTTTTCTGCCGCCTGATCGTAACCATCTGCATCTTCGGGGTGCCACCCAACAATCGCCACGATCCCCGGATATTGATGGGCCAATTCAAGCGCACGCTGGTTCAAGGCGAGGTTCGACCCCACGTTGGCCATCCGCACGACCCCGAGCCGGTGGGCGTGTTCAATTAGTTCGTCCTCCCGCCCAGCAAAGGTGGCATCGTTTAAATGAGTATGAGAATCAAAGATTTGCATGACAAACCTCCCTTTCGTGATTACTGGTTAAAACCAAAAAAGTTTCACGAATTCGTGAAACTAATTGGTGATTATGCTAATGTGCTGCCGTTTGGCAAGGAAGCGTCGACCATTACCAGTTGCACGTCTCCATTGGCTTTTTCAACGGATAACAACATGCCCTGGCTCAGTTCGCCCCGTAGTTTAATTGGTTTCAAGTTGGCCACGATGATGACCTTCTTGCCCACTAAGGACGCAAAATCTGGGTACCATTTGGCAATTCCAGACACAATCTGGCGTTCCCCGTCATCACCGGCATCCAGTTTAAACTGGAGCAGTTTGTCCGCTTTGGGCACCTTGTTTACGGCTTTAATTTCTGCCACCCGGAGTTCCACCGCGTCAAACTGATCGATGCTAATCTGATCCTTTACCTGCTTGAGCGTCGTTACTCCGACTGGTTTTTCTGCTTCGCGTTGTTTCATAGCAGCGCGACCCTTGGTCTTATCACTGGCCGTCATCTTGTCCTTGATGTAATCAATCTCAACGTCGCGATCAACCCGAGGGAAAATTGGTTCGCCGTTTGCAATTACCTTTTTACCCTGCGGGAGGTCACTTAACTGGGCCGTGTTTAAATCAAACATTCCATCGTTTTCTAAGCCCAGTTGATTTTGAATCAGGTTCGCTGCGTTCGGCATTGCCGGACTGACTAACAATGAAATGACACGGAGACTAGCCGCCAAGTGAGCCATCACGTTGGCTAATTGGGCTTTGGCGGCGTCATCGTCAGCCTTCGCGAGGACCCATGGTTCCGTTTGGTCAATGTACTTGTTGGTTTGCCCGATTAACTTCCAAACCGCGGAGAGCGCGTCCGAGAGGTGAACTGTGTCCATTAACTCATGGTATTCCTGGGTAACCGCTTGGGCCGTCTCCTGCAGTTCTTGACTCGGGGCGTCGTCCGTATCGTGATAAGCCGGCGTCACTCCCCCTTCGTACTTGTTAATCATGGCAACGGTCCGATTTAAGAGATTCCCGAGGTCGTTGGCCAGATCATAGTTAACCCGGTCCACGAAGTCTTCGGGGGTAAAGACCCCGTCTCCGGCAAACGGCACGGCCTTTAATAAGTAGTACCGGGTGGCATCAAGGCCGTAACGACCAATCAAGTCCTCTGGATAAATGGCATTTCCTTTAGACTTCGACATCTTGCCGTCTTTCATCGTAATCCAGCCGTGTCCATAAATTTCTTTGGGTAACGGTAAGCCTAACGCATGCAGAATAATTGGCCAGTAAATGCAGTGGAACCGGACAATTTCTTTTCCAATCATCTGCAGGTTAGCCGGCCAGAATTTCTTAAATAAGGTATCGTTATCACTACCATAGCCAAGCGCCGTAATATAGTTGGTTAACGCATCAATCCATACGTACACCACGTGCTTCGGATTGGCAGTTACCGGAATTCCCCAGGAAAAGGTCGTTCTCGAAACAGCAAGATCTTCTAACCCTGGTTCCAAGAAGTTTTTCACCATTTCGTGCATCCGGGAACTCGGTTGAATGAAGTCCGGGTGGTCCTGGTAGTACTGCATCAGCCAGTCAGCGTACTTACTCATCTTGAAGAAATAACATTCCTCGTTAACCAGTTGGACCTCGTTGCCAGTGGGCGCTTTTCCCCCAGTCACGTTGCCGTCTGCATCCCGGTAGACTTCTTCTAGTTGCGATTCCGTAAAGTACTCTTCGTCAGAAACTGAGTACCAACCGGAATATTGACCGAGGTAAATGTCGCCCTGATCCAGTAAGCGTTGGAAAATCCGTTGCAACGCTTGAACGTGGCGGTCATCCGTTGTTCGAATAAAATCGTCGTTAGAAACGTCCAGGTTCATCCAGAGGTCTTTAATCTGTTGAGCCATCTTATCGACGTAAGCTTGCGGTTCCAGGCCTAGTTTCTCGGCCTTTTGTTCAATTTTTAAGCCGTGTTCATCGGTTCCCGTCAGGTAGAAGACGTCTTCACCGAGCGAACGGTGGTAACGCGCTACCATGTCGGCGGCCACCGTCGTGTACGAGTTTCCGATGTGTAAGCGTCCCGACGGATAGTAAATTGGCGTCGTGACGTAAAAAGTGGATTTTTGGTCAGCCATGAGCTTTCTCCTTTAACCTGTTATTTTTTCATTATACAATACCTTGCCTAAAATAAATCCAGCTGTTCGGCAGGTAATTCTGTTCCCTGTTGGTGCAACATCCGTTGCAAGGTTAACGCGTTGGGCGCTGCGTCGTGACCGGTATTATTGTTAAAAATGACTACCACGGTATCCGCCTGCTGCGCTAACGTCTGAGCCGTCTTCGCCAGTGTTAGTAATTCCGCATCAGAGTAGTGATAGCGATACCGTTCCCGGGTGCCCTTAGCCCACTCAGTTGCATTTTTCCCGTGAAGCCGCATAAAAGCCAAGCGCTGGTTCGTAACCACCGGCGTAAACGGAATCCCGTTCGCCGTGGCGTGGGGTTCATCCACGACTACTTCGCTCATTTGCAAGCTCTGCAAGAACGCGGCCGTGTCCCGGCTTAATTCTTCTCCATCTAACCAGGAACGGTTGCGAAACTCAACGGCGAGCGGCCAATCGCCCAACTGCTCCCGGACGGTCCGTAAGTACTGAATGTTAGCTTGGGTGCAACGAAACGAGGGCGGAAACTGAAAGAGAACGGTCAACAGTTTTCCTGCGACGCGCATCGGTTCCAAGGCCGTTTTTAGTTCAGTAAAGCGAGCCAGCCGCATCTCATCCGTCACTTCCCCGAATCGGGGCATCGGGGTTTTCGTCATCATGTAATTGGCCTTCACCACAAACTGAAAGTCGGCGGGTGTTTCCTGAACCCATTTTTGCACCCACTCGGGTTTGGGAATGCTGTAAAAAGCACTATCAATTTCCACTACCGGAAAGCTCCCAGTGTATTCGGATAACGTTGCTTTCTTCTTCCCGTGGCTTAAAAGAGGGTGATCCGTCCAGGTGGTTAATCCGACCTTAATCATGAGTTTTCTTTAACCTGGAGCCGGTCAAAGACCTCGGTGGCGTCCAACTGGTACTGAGCGGTAACGCCCGGGATGTCCAGACGTTCCTGGTTAATCACCACGACCGGAACGTGCGGTTGCCGATAGTCTAACAGACCGGCAAAGGGGTACACGCGCATCGAGGTTCCGACAATCAAAATCAAATCGGCATTGTGGACGGCGTTCACACTAGCTTGGGCGACTTCCTGATCGATTCCCTCACCGTACAAAACGACATCCGGCCGTAAAATCCCGCCGTCTAACTCGTGGTACATGCTGTGAGCATACGTTGGATAATCAACCTCCATGCCGCACTTTTGACAGTAAATCCGGTAGAGATTCCCGTGAAATTCGTGCAGGTGGGTTGCGCCGGCCTGTTCGTACAAATTATCAATGTTTTGGGTCACAATCTCCGCCCGGTTGGCATTGGTAAAGGCTGCTTGCTTCTTCTGAATGACGTTAGGCTGGGCATCCGGATAATACAGATTCTTCATGACAAACTGGTAAAAGACCTTCGGTTCGTCAACCAAGCAGTCGTGACTTAAGTAGTATTCCGTGGGCCGATTCGTGTGCCCGCTGGTATACAACCCCGTTTTAGAACGATAATCCGGAATCCCCGAGGGCGTTGAAACCCCTGCTCCCGTCAAAAAGACCATCCGCTGGGCTTGATCTACTTGCGTTTGTAATGCGTCAAAATTTTCCATGCTGCCTGCCTCCTTGTTTAACGTTCCAAGTAGGGAATGTGGAGTTCGTCAAATAATTCTTGCACCGTTTTTTGGTAGAGTGACTGAATGTGGTCAACACTCACCTTTTCGCCGACGGGCCCGTCCATAACCAACGAGTTTTGGTCGTCACTGATGGTAAAACCGACGTAGGCCCGCTTTCCGGTTTTCCGGTTACGCAGTTCTGAGTAGTACAGTTTAAAGACCTGTTTGACCTGTAACCCGAGTTGGCGCTTGGAAAAGACCGAGGTCACCATCGCAAAGTCGTTGAGGTGCAGAGCCGGTAAGTCCCAATCCTGCAGTTGTTGGTCAAAGGCCCGAAAGAGCTTCACCACGTTGCGGCGTAGGGCAAACGGACTGTCAGTCGGCTTCTTCGTCAGTAACTGGTAGAGTTGCTCAGCTGCTTTCGTTGCAATTGGAAAATCGTGATCAAAGAGGTAGCGATACTTCTCAAAGTGGTCACCCAAAAAGACGAGGGCATCTAAGACCGTTACCAAGCGGGTAATCATCTCAGCATCTACTTGCCCCTGTTCCGGGGTAATCGTCTGCCGGACGCCCTTCACAACCGCCTCTTCCACCGTTTCATCAATCAAGCCGTGCTTGCGCTGTTCGGCATACACCACGAAGTGACTAACCGTATCAAAGAGGTCGGTTCCGACGTAGCGGAGTTGTTCATCTAATTGTTCATCACCGGTGGTCAACGGAAAGTACACCTGCGGAAAGCCCCGTAGGGTCATCAGCACGTGCAATAATTCGTGACTGGCCAAAAAGTCAGGATCAGTCACGTCACTTAACTGCACAAAGAGGTGTTGACCGTCTTGCATGGTTTGCACTTGGTCATGACGTAGGTAACCCGACTTTAAGTCCCCAATAATTTGGACCTGGACGTCTCCTTCAAAGAAACGCGCCACGGTGTTAAGTAGGTTCTGAACCGCGGGATTTAAGTTTACGTCATTCGCCATCGGTTTCATCCTCCTTCAACTTTGCTACCAACTGGTGGGCGTGGGATAAATCTTGTTCGTGTTTCGGTAACCGTTGCAAGGCACTAACCACTTGCATCACTTGCTCCGACTTAGCCCCGGCCGTCAAAGCCAGTGACTTCAGTTGCAAGCGCATGTGACCCTGTTGGATGCCATCGGTCACTAGCGCCTTTAGCGCCGCCAGGTTCTGGGCAAGTCCCACTCCCGCCAACACGTTCATCATTTCTAAGGCAGAGTGAATTCCCAAAATCTGGTAGTTAACCTTACTCATTTCAAGGACGTGGGTAGCACCCCCAACAATTCCCGTGGGAATCGGGAGCCGAATTCGACCTTCTAAGCCGTCCTCAGTCACCCGCCACTTACTTAGACCTTTATAGTTTCCCTTGCGCGCAGCAAAGGAGTGAGCAGCACTTTCCACGGCCCGCCAGTCGTTTCCGGTCGCGACCACCACGGCGTCAATTCCGTTCATAATGCCTTTGTTGTGGGTTGCAGCCCGTTTCGGATAAATGTTGGCCACGTCCGCCGCTTCGGCAATTCGATCTGCAACCTCCTGGCCGGATAAATCACCGCGCTGCAAAGCGGCAAATGGTACCATGCCGGTTGCAATCACCACGTTGTGATCACCAAAGTTTGACAAAATACTCATCAGCACTTGTTGCCCTAGTTCCGCTTCAATCTGGTCGGCAACGGCTTCTAGCATCGAGTTTAAAGTGTTGGCCCCCATGGCATCGCCGACGTCCACGAAGAGTTCTAAAGATACGTGGGCTTCATCGATGATGTTAAACTCCACGTCCTGAATCCCCCCGTACTTAGTAATGCTGGGATGGGCTGCTAAGGCCGTTTTCATGATGGCTTCCTTATTATTCGTAAACCAATCCTGGACGGCGAGCACGTTGTCGGCCTTGATGATTACTTCACCAGTTAAAACTCGGCTTTCCGCATGAGCGGTAATTCCGCCACCCCGTTTTAACATGGCAGCCCCATTGCTCGCTGCTGCGATGACGGACGGTTCTTCGACCACCATCGGAACTAGATATTCTTGCCCATTAACCACAAAATTCGTGGCAATTCCTTCGGGTAAACCGTAGTCAGTGAGATAGTTTTCAATCAGATCACCACTAACCTCGTTATAGTGCTGCTTAATTACGTCAACTTCCGTTTCGTTTAGCGGCACCACCTCCGTTAACAAAGCCAACCGGTCTGCATACGATTTGCGGTGAAAGCCGTGCATCTTTTCCATTGCTCACTCCTCCTTTCTGTTAAGCTTGCGGCCGTTGTTCTAAGTATTCGTTAATAACCCCTTCGCGGACCCCACCATCGGAAAAAATGACTCGTTTGGAGTCAATGAAATCCATCACGGCGGTCAGGTTGATTAACCCTCCGATGATGACATCGGCACGATCACTTTCGAGCCCATTAATTTGTTGACGTTCAGCCAGGTTTTTACTCAAAAGCTCCTGCATAGTTCGTTCCACCTGTTTGCGGGTCAACTGGTAGTTTTGAATCTCATCCACCCGGCGAAAGTGTTGCTGGCGCCGGTTAATCCGAGCTAACGTTCGGGCCGCCCCTCCGATTAAGACAATCGGATAGTGGGCTGGATGCCCTAACCAGCCAATTTTACTGAACTGTTCGATGATGTGTTGTTGGGCGGCAAAGAAGTTCGCCGCCGTCACCTGGTTTTGTAAGCAGAATCGTTCCGTCGTCTTCACGGCGCCCGTTGGCAAGCTCACGTAGTTAATCGCCTTCCGGTTACGCACGTGGACAATTTCCACGCTCGCACCCCCGATATCCATCAACACAAAGTCATGAGCCTTGATGCGGTTCACGACTCCTTCGTAGTCAAAGTAGGCTTCCTGATCTCCACTCAGAACCCGCACCTCAATTCCTAACTCGTCCTTAATGCTCCGCAAGAAATCAGTTTGGTTCTGGGCCTGCCGGACCGCGGCCGTGGCAATGGTGCGCACTACCACGTTCGGGAACTGTTCATATTCAGTTTGAAACCGGTGAAGCGCCGCAATTGTCCTTTTCATCGCGGAAAATTGCAGAATGTTGTTAGACCCCATTCCTTCCGATAGCCGGGCATCGTTTTTCATCCGTTTCACTTCACGGTATTTCCCAGCTGCATCAATCTCATAGATTGCCATGCGAACCGAGTTGGAGCCAATGTCAATAATTACAAAGTTTTCCATGGGAAACTCCCTTACTGCGTCTTGCGACTAGTCAAAATAGTTAAGCCCCATGGCATTCCGAACCTCAGTGAGGGTCCGTTCTGCCACTTGGTTGGCTTTCTGGCTGCCTGCTTTTAAGATGTCAGCGACCGCAGCGGGATTTTGTTCGTATTGTTCTCGCCGCGCTCTGATGGGAGCCAAAGTTGCCTGTAAGACTTCGTTTAAGTACAGCTTAATTTTAACATCTCCTAACCCACCATGAGCATATTGTTCCTTGAGCTCTTGAACGTGCTCCTGATCCGGGGCAAAAATGTCAAGGTAGGTAAAGACCGTGTTTCCTTCCACCTGGCCGGGATCTTCCACGTGAATGTGGTTTGGATCCGTGTACATCGACATGACCTTTTGCTTGATCACATCCGCGCTATCGGAAAGGTAAATTGCATTGTTTAACGACTTGCTCATCTTGGCATTGCCGTCTAAACCGGGAATTCGGCCTTCGCCCTTCGGTGGGAAGTAGCCCTCTGGTTCTACCAGCACATCCGTGTGGTAGGCTCGGTTAAAACTGCGGACAATTTCACGGGTTTGCTCTAACATGGGTTCTTGGTCATCCCCCACGGGAACCACCGTGGCCTTAAAGGCCGTGATGTCAGCGGCCTGACTAACTGGATAAGTTAAAAAGCCCGCCGGAACGCTTTCGTTAAAGCTTTTTTGTTGGATTTCGTGTTTAACGGTCGGATTGCGTTCCAACCGCGCCACGCTCACGAGGTTCATGTAAATCATGGTTAACTCGTTTAAAGCGGGAATCTGGGATTGAATAAAAATGGTTGATTTGGCGGGATCTAAGCCCACGGCCAGGTAATCTAGTGCCACCTGAAACAAGCTGTTGTGAATTTTTTCGGGATCACGCGCGTTATCGGTCAATGCCTGCATATCGGCAATCATAATGTAAGGATCGTATTTCCCGGTATTTTGTAATTTCACCCGGTTTTCCAAGGACCCCACGAAGTGTCCAATGTGCAATTTTCCGGTCGGGCGATCACCCGTTAAAATAATCGGTTTTGTCATCTAAATCTTCCTTTCTAAAAAAGCGCCCATTGATTCAAAATCAATAGGACGCCTCGACGTGGTACCACCTATATTGCAAATTAATGCCACTCAAATTAAAACTCAGTTTTAAGGATTCCAATTCGTGGTCACTTGGTTAGTTTCAGCACTTCTAACCTCTCTGTTTGGGGGTGCCACTACTCAACTTTACTGTTATTTTAGGGGTTTTTCGCCCCGGTGTCAAAGGCGTCGCAATTGACACTGTCCCCATTTCCCCTTAGAATGATGAGCGACTTTGAAACGAAAGAGGATCAATTATGAATCAACAAGAAGAACAGGAGGAACGCGACCGCGTTGCCCAGGTCACCACTTTTTTACACCACCAAATTGAAAAAGCAAAGCAGGCCGTTAAAAAGGCCCAGGCTGAATCAGATCGGGTCCAAAAAAACTACGGCATCAATACTTCCGTAAACTACTTAGAAGCAGATGACCGGATTGAAACCAAGGCTGATCTGCAGCAACAACGAAACCTGGTGAACCGGACGGTCGAAAACGAAGCGATTGTAAAGAAACAACTGGCGACCTACCAGCAACTTTCACACTCCCCTTACTTTGGGCGAATTGACGTTCAAGATTCCGGAGCCCCAACACCAGAACCACTTTACATTGGAACGGCCTCCTTAATGGACGGCAACGGAGAGTTCCTGATTCACGACTGGCGGGCGCCCATTTCTAGTGTTTATTACAACGGAACGCTCGGACCAGTCCACTACCAAACTCCGAACGGCGAACGAAGCACCACTCTGAAAAAAAAGCGTCAGTTTAAAATCAAGGACGGCCAGATCCTGCACATGTTTGACACTAACGAAACGGTAGGCGACGAGATGTTGCAGGAAACCCTGGGTAACAAGAGTTCTGACCAACTGCAAAACATCGTGGCCACGATTCAACGCGAGCAAAACGACATCATTCGCGACGTGCGCAGCGACCTCCTGGTGGTCCAAGGAGTCGCCGGGTCTGGAAAAACTTCCGCCCTCCTTCAACGAATTGCCTTCTTGCTGTATCACAGCCGTAACGAGCTGAGCGCCAACCAGATCCTACTCTTTTCTCCGAACCTCTTGTTCTCGAACTACATTAAAGACGTCCTCCCGAGCTTAGGGGAACGCAACATGCGCCAGGTCACGTTACAATCCTTCTTTGCGCAACGTTTAGAGGGTTTACGCGTCCAAACCCGGTTTGACCGCTACGAAGCAAGCCCAGTTCACAACCCATTGACAACGTATAAGGAAAGTCAAGCCTTTATTGATGAGTTGCGAACCTACTTACGGCAATTAAGTCCCCGTGCGATTTGTTTTACGGGACTCTACTTTCAGGGAGAATTATTCTTTTCGGCCGCCGAGGTTCGCAGTATCTATGCCCGGCTTAATCCAAAACTACCCTTAGCAGACAAGTTCTTAAAGACCAAGAACACCCTGATCAAACGCTTGAAAGCCCGCATCAACGAAGAGGTCCACGAAGACTGGGCGTTAGACGAACTGGATAACCTTTCCGATGAGCAATATCATAATTATCTCGGTGACCGTGACCCAGCCGACTTCCTCGATTTTGACGAAGAACGAGACTTTGTCGCTCGTAAACTGGTGAAGGAACGATTGCGCGTGGTTTATGATGCCATCTACAACGATCAGTTCTGGGACCAATATTCGCAGTACGAGAACTTTCTGGGTCAGCTTGATTCTAATGATCAAATTACGCCTGCGGATTGGCAGCGGGATCAGCGGGCCTTCACAGACACCCTTGAGTATCATCAGATTCGCTTGGTGGATGCCGCTCCCGTCCTCTTTTTACAGGACTACTTTACCGGGGAAAACCATAACCGTCACATCAAATACCTCTTTATTGACGAGGTCCAGGACTACTCGGTTGCCGAACTGATGTACCTTAAACTGACCTTTCCGCGGGCCAAGTTCAATTTGATTGGCGATAGCGAGCAGGCACTCTTTAAGGATGTGGAAACGGCGCAGGCTTTACTCAATCGGCTCAAAGCGGCGCTACCCGTCCGGCATCCCCGCTTGATTAACCTGAACCGGTCCTACCGCTCAACCTATCCGATTACTACCCTGGCTAGTAGCATTCTGCCCGCTGGTGATCACATTGAGGCCTTTAACCGGGAGGGGGATACCCCGACCTATGCGGAAGTTCCGGATGAACAACAGTTGCTAACGACCGCCCAAGCAATTATTAAGACCGAGGTGCAGGACCACGAAACGGTTGCTATCATCACGAAAACGAAAGATGAGGCGCAACACGTTTATCAAGAACTGCGCCACCAGTTTGACTGCCTGTTGGTAACGGACAAGGCCCGTACGCTGAACAAGTCCGTCTTAATCCTGCCGGTCTACCTGGCCAAGGGGTTGGAGTTTGATACCGTCATCGCTTGGAACGTCTCGGCAACCAACTTTCCTACCCATCATGAACTGGGCATTTTATACACCATGATGACCCGGGCCATGCACCACTTAGTTTTGCTAAGCCAGGGACCGCTGACCGACCTAATTCCTGAGCAGGCCTTGCACCAACAATTGTTAGTTAAAGCAAAAAGCACTTCGTAATGAAGTGCTTTTTTTGTAACCATTTAATTAGCAGAAACGTAGTGCCTCGTTCCGCGCTGCCATAGGTAAAAGGAAAAAACCAGGAGAAGTACCGTTACGATTACCAGCGGGATGAGCATCCGAACTGCCGTACTTTGTTTGACGGTTACAGTCACAATCCCGTTGGAAAGCGCCAATACCGGTAAAATCGTCGAAAGGATTAGTTGTAACCACCGGGGATAAATCCGCGCCGGACGACTAGCGGCAGAGATTACATCTTCTGGAACCCCGTTTAAGGCGGTTAAATTGTCATACCAAAAAGAAATTTCCACCACGATTTGGTTCAAGGCAAAGACAAACAAAACTCCAACCACGTAAATTACAAAGATTAACCCCCAGGCACTCCAAGACAGCGGGAATCGAGTCAAGAGGAACACCGTCACCGGCATGTAAACCAGCAGATTAACGCCACTGGGAAAGTCGAGTTGCCGCAAAGCATAGTACCAATAACTCGGCAACGGACGTAAGAACAAGTAATCCAAATTACCCTCAATGAGATCGCCCGCTAAGGATTCGTGGGCGCCCACGAACAGAAATTGATAGGTGGTTGTAATCGAAGTTAGGCTCATAATCAAGATTTCATACTGCAGAAAGTTAAGTCCGCCAATGCGATGGGCAAAGGAATAGTACACGAAGCCAGCCGCAATCTCAATCGCCGTAAACATAAACCCAAAGAGCACCACGAGAACCGACGTCATCCGGTAGGTCAAAAAGGTTTTAAAACTTTGTTGGGCTAGCACCCCATATAACCGAAAACTCATACGCCCACTCCTTCAAATTTGTGCAATCCGACCCGAAAGAGCCAGCGACTTAGTCCGACTAGTGCGATTAACCAAACGACGGTTAGCCCCAGATAGAGGAAAAGCAACTGTGGCTGGCGCGAACCCTGTAAGACCGTCTGCACTAAATCACTGGAAACCAGCGCTAGCGGAGAAAAACGTAACCCCTGATAAGCCCAGGTTGGCAACACATCGAGGGGAAACAACAAGCCACCGCAAAATAGATACAGCGCGCTAATTACCGGACGTAACGGCCACATTTGCACTAGCCAAAAGGCCAGTGTTCCCAATAAAAACATGATTTGGTGCCACAAAGCGATGCTCACTAGTGCGTAGAGTAAAATCAGGATTGTGCTAAAGCCCTGCCCGCTCGTTAGAACCACGATAAGTACTCCCAATAAAATAATTAAAACCAGCTTTGCTCCCACAAAGTTACTTAAACTCTCTAAATTCAAGTTAATCGGGCGTAACAATAATGTACTAATTTTCCCCGTTTTAATCTGACGAGCTAAACGAAACAAGGGTTCAAAGGTAAAAATTAAAGATAATAGTCCCGTAAGGATTAAGTATTGCATCATGTGGGTTTGGGAATAACCGTGAATCGTGTTTTGCCCCGATTCCAGGTATAAAGCCCGCCACATTAACAAAGAAAGCCCCACTTGCAATAAGCGAGTCACTAACGAAATGAAAAAATTAGCGCGGTAAACCAGCGAATTCTGAAATCCCAGGACTAAGTTACTAACGTACTTCATTAGACCTCCCCTGCTTGCGAAACATGGAATAAACAACGTCCTCTAAGGAAGGCGTTTCCACCTGCAATTGCTCGAGCGCCGTGGTTTTAAAGGTGATCGTACTATCTCCTTCGGCCGCCCGGACCACGGTTTGGTCGTCACGCTGCGATATCTCTGCGGCCTGTGTCGCCACGATGGCGTGATTTGGACCGTTCTTTAGCGTAATTGGGCGCTGGGGATCCCGAACCGTCTGCATTAACTTAGCAACAGATCCGTCAAACTGAATCCGCCCGTCGAGAAGCAACAACAGCCGATCCGCTACCGCTTCGATATCGTTCATTTGGTGACTAATTAATAAAATGGTCACGTTGTTGGTCTGATTAATCTGATTTAAAAAGGCATGAAATTCACGTTGACTCACAATGTCCATCCCTAAAGTGGGTTCGTCCAAGATCAGCAATTCCGGACCATGTAATAACGTGGCAATCAACTCGAGCTTGGTCCGTTCCCCGAGGGACAATTTTCGGACCGGAACGTTTAACACTGCCTGAAGATGAAACATTTGTACATACTTATCTAAACGGGCTTGATAACTCGGGGTGTCCACCTGATAAATCGTCTTTAGGAGTTTAAATGTATCTAACGCGGGTAAATCCCAGTTTAACTGACTCTTTTGGCCCATCATGACCCCAATCTGCTTTAAAAAACCATAGTCATTGGGGTTCGGGCGTACACCGGCCACCCATAAATTATCAGTATCGGATTGTAAAATTCCGGTCAAGAGTTTAATCAACGTGGATTTCCCCGCTCCATTGGGGCCTAACAATCCGACTTTTTCACCCTGGTTAATGGTAAACGTGATGTCTGTAAGCACCCGTTTTGATTGATAGTGACGGTGAAAAAAGTCTTTCAGGTTATTTTTAAATCCTAATTTCTTTTCAAATAGACGGTATTCATAGTTGAGGTGCTTGGTTTCAATGTAGGCCATTTGAAACTCCTCTCGTCGTGAGGCAATTGTCCTTGCTGCAATAAAAATAAATTGGATTGATTATAATCCTAAAGTCAGCTAAAAACAATGGTAAAAAAAGAGGATCTCGCACTAACCGTGCCGGATCCCACTTTCTAATTATTTAGTTTCTTTCGTTTCCTGACTAGCTTCCGATTGACCTTGTTCTTGTTTTAATAAGGTCACAATTTCTGCCAGATACTGTTCGCTCTTCGGTGTCGTCTTTTCTTTATCTTGCCGCAACCGCATTTTCCCTAAAATTTTCACTATGATGAAAACCACGAACGCAATGATGAAGAAGTTGATGACTGCGTTGAGGAAAACCCCGTAGCGGAAAGTGGCGCCTCCCACTTTAAACGATAGGGAAGAAAGATCAATGTTACCGATGAATAACCCAATTAAGGGATTCAAAATGTTTTTAACTAACGAACTCACAATCCCTGTAAAGGCCGATCCAATGATAACCCCGACGGCCATGTCAATGACGTTCCCCTTGGAGATGAAAGCTTTAAATTCTTTAATCATGTTCACTGCTCCTTTCTTGTTACTACATTCAATTACTTACCCAAACTGCTCATAATTGTCATTAATGCTGCAATTAACTAGTTTTTTACAATTTAGGAACTAAGCCGCATCCGGGATTCGAACCCGGAGTCTTTTCCTTACCATGGAAGTGCTCTACCTATTGAGCTAAAGCGGCACCAATATTTTAACATACTAACAGCTTTTGATTGCAAATAATTTAGTTAATGCTTAAACTAATAGAAAGCTAACTAAAGGAGGGATAAAGATGCCTGATATGGATAAGTTTAAAAAGGATGCCGCTGAAGCTTTTGATAAAGTGAAAGATGGCACCAAAGATGTAATTGACGACACTAAAAAAGGTGCTAAGGATGTCTTTGATAAAGTAAAAGACGGAACTAAAGATGTTGTCGATGACGCCAAAAAAGATAGCAAAAAAGTCGTTGATAAAGAAAAAGAAAAACACGACAAGTAATTCTTTATTAATTAAGGACCTGTAACTACAGGTTCTTTTTTTATTAAATAAAAAAGACACCTTCGAATTGCTTCGAAAGTGCCTTTACTGCGCGTGGCAACGTCCTATCCTCGCAGGGGGCGATCCCCCAACTACTTTTGGCGTGCTAAAGCTTAACTGCTGTGTTCGGCATGGGAACAGGTGTATCCTTTAGGCTATCGCCACCACACTTTGAGTGAACTTCGTTCCCTCAAAACTAGCTAATATTATTTCCTGCTGAGTTTCCATTCTGCTTTTCCTTGGTTAAGTCCTCGACTGATTAGTATTAGTCCGCTTCACGTATCGCTACGCTTCCACTTCTAACCTATCGACCTGATCATCTTTCAGGAGTCTTACTTCCATATAGGAATGGGAAATCTCATCTTGAGGCGAGTTTCACACTTAGATGCTTTCAGCGTTTATCTCATCCATACATAGCTACTCAGCGGTGCGCCTGGCGGCGCAACTGATACACCAGCGGTATGTCCATCCCGGTCCTCTCGTACTAGGGACAGCTCCTCTCAAATTTCCTGCGCCCGCGACGGATAGGGACCGAACTGTCTCACGACGTTCTGAACCCAGCTCGCGTACCGCTTTAATGGGCGAACAGCCCAACCCTTGGGACCAACTACAGCCCCAGGATGCGATGAGCCGACATCGAGGTGCCAAACCTCCCCGTCGATGTGAACTCTTGGGGGAGATAAGCCTGTTATCCCCAGGGTAGCTTTTATCCGTTGAGCGATGGCCCTTCCATACGGTACCACCGGATCACTAAGTCCGACTTTCGTCCCTGCTCGACTAGTCAGTCTCACAGTCAAGCTTGCTTCTGCCTTTACACTTACAGAATGATTTCCAACCATTCTAAGCAAACCTTTGAGCGCCTCCGTTACTATTTAGGAGGCGACCGCCCCAGTCAAACTGCCAACCAGACACTGTCTCCGAGCACGATGAGTGCTCAGGGTTAGAGTGTTCACATAGCAAGGGTAGTATCCCACGGGTGCCTCCACCGAGACTAGCGTCCCGGTTTCAATGGCTCCTACCTATCCTGTACAAGCTATGTAAACACCCAATATCAAGCTACAGTAAAGCTCCATGGGGTCTTTCCGTCCTGTCGCGGGTAACCTGCTTCTTCACAGGTATCTTAATTTCACCGAGTCTCTCGTTGAGACAGTACTCAAATCGTTACGCCTTTCGTGCGGGTCGGAACTTACCCGACAAGGAATTTCGCTACCTTAGGACCGTTATAGTTACGGCCGCCGTTTACTGGGGCTTCATTTCGAGGCGTCGCCGAAGCTAACCTTTCCACTTAACCTTCCAGCACCGGGCAGGCGTCAGCCCATATACTTCATCTTACGATTTTGCATAAACCTGTGTTTTTGATAAACAGTCGTTTGAGTCTTTTCACTGCGGCTGACCTGACGGTCAGCACCCCTTCTTCCGAAGTTACGGGGTCATTTTGCCGAGTTCCTTAACGAGAGTTCTCTCGCTCACCTGAGGATCCTCTCCTCGACTACCTGTGTCGGTTTGCGGTACGGGTAGTTAATTACTCACTAGAAGCTTTTCTCGGCAGCGTGACATCGGTTGCTTCTCTACTTTAATTTCGATCCTCATCAACGCTTGTCAATCCGGTCAGAAGCCTTTCACTCCTTACCTGACTTACGTTTTAAACATCCTTTTCCAGCCGGATGCTCAACCTAGCCTTCTGCGTCCCTCCATCGTTCCAACATAATTAACTAGTACAGGAATCTCAACCTGTTATCCATCGCCTACGCTTCTCAGCCTCGGCTTAGGTCCCGACTAACCCTGGGTGGACGAGCCTTCCCCAGGAAACCTTAGTCATTCGGTGGACCAGATTCTCACTGGTCTTTCGCTACTCATACCGGCATTCTCACTTCTAAGCGCTCCAACAGTCCTTCCGGTCTGCCTTCATTGCCCTTAGAACGCTCTCCTATCACGCAACGTAGTTGCGTCCGCAGTCTCGGTAATATGCTTAGCCCCGGTAAATTTTCGGCGCAGAATCACTCGACTAGTGAGCTATTACGCACTCTTTAAATGGTGGCTGCTTCTGAGCCAACATCCTAGTTGTCTAAGCAACTCCACTTCCTTTTCCACTTAGCATATATTTAGGGACCTTAACTGGCGGTCTGGGCTGTTCCCCTTTCGACGATGGATCTTATCACTCATCGTCTGACTCCCGGACATAAATCAATGGTATTCGGAGTTTATCTGAACTCAGTAATCCAAGACGGACCCCTCGCTCAAACAGTGGCTCTACCTCCATGATTCTAATTCCGAGGCTAGCCCTAAAGCTATTTCGGAGAGAACCAGCTATCTCCAAGTTCGTTTGGAATTTCACCGCTATCCACACCTCATCCCAGCACTTTTCAACGTACACGGGTTCGGACCTCCGGTGCGTATTACCGCACTTTCATCCTGGACATGGATAGATCACCTGGTTTCGGGTCTACGGCAACATACTAATTCGCCCTCTTAAGACTCGCTTTCGCTACGGCTCCGCTTTTTCGGCTTAACCTTGCATGCAACTGTAACTCGCCGGTTCATTCTACAAGAGGCACGCCATCACCCCTTAACGGGCTCTGACTGCTTGTAGGCACATGGTTGCAGGAACTATTTCACTCCCCTTCCGGGGTGCTTTTCACCTTTCCCTCACGGTACTGGTTCACTATCGGTCACTAGGGAGTATTTAGCCTTGGGAGATGGTCCTCCCGGATTCCGACGCCGTTTCACGTGTGGCGCCGTACTCAGGATCCTGAACTGAGGGAATTCAATTTCGCTTACGAGACTATCACTCTCTTTGGTGCAGCTTCCCAGCTGCTTCAGCTATTAAATTCTTTTGTAACTCAAATGTTCAGTCCTACAACCCCGAACCACGAAGGTTCGGTTTGGGCTATTCCCAGTTCGCTCGCCGCTACTTTGGGAATCGAAATTTCTTTATCTTCCTGTGGGTACTTAGATGTTTCAGTTCCCCACGTCTGCCTCTATCTAGCTATTAATTCACTATATAGTGATTAGTCATTACACTAATCGAGTTTCCTCATTCGGAAATCTCCGGATCACAGCTTACTTACAGCTCCCCGAAGCATATCGGTGTTAGTTCCGTCCTTCATCGGCTCCTAGTACCAAGGCATTCACCATGCGCCCTTTCTAACTTAACCTATAATCCGACGGATTATAAATTATTGAGTTTAGCGATTAAACACATTAAAAAACTCAAATTACACAATGGTTTTCTCGGTTAAAATTATATCAATCAATATAATTCTTACAGAAAATAATATTATCTAGTTTTCAAAGAACTAAGTTTGAGAGTAATCCTCTCAAAACTAAACAAGACTTTGATCGGTGTAAGGTTCCGTATTATTCCTTAGAAAGGAGGTGATCCAGCCGCAGGTTCTCCTACGGCTACCTTGTTACGACTTCACCCTAATCATCTGTCCCACCTTAGGCGGCGGACTCCAAACGGTTATCCAACCGACTTTGGGTGTTACAAACTCTCATGGTGTGACGGGCGGTGTGTACAAGACCCGGGAACGTATTCACCGTGGCATGCTGATCCACGATTACTAGCGATTCCAACTTCATGCAGGCGAGTTGCAGCCTGCAATCCGAACTGAGAACGGCTTTAAGAGATTAGCTTGACCTCGCGGTTTCGCAACTCGTTGTACCGTCCATTGTAGCACGTGTGTAGCCCAGGTCATAAGGGGCATGATGATTTGACGTCATCCCCACCTTCCTCCGGTTTATCACCGGCAGTCTCTCTAGAGTGCCCAACTCAATGCTGGCAACTAAAGACAAGGGTTGCGCTCGTTGCGGGACTTAACCCAACATCTCACGACACGAGCTGACGACAACCATGCACCACCTGTCATTCTGCCCCCGAAGGGGACACCTAATCTCTTAGGCTAACAGAAGATGTCAAGACCTGGTAAGGTTCTTCGCGTAGCATCGAATTAAACCACATGCTCCACCGCTTGTGCGGGTCCCCGTCAATTCCTTTGAGTTTCAACCTTGCGGTCGTACTCCCCAGGCGGAATGCTTAATGCGTTAGCTTCGGCACTGAGAGGCGGAAACCTCCCAACACCTAGCATTCATCGTTTACGGCATGGACTACCAGGGTATCTAATCCTGTTTGCTACCCATGCTTTCGAGCCTCAGCGTCAGATGCAGACTAGACAGCCGCCTTCGCCACTGGTGTTCCTTCATATATCTACGCATTTCACCGCTACACATGAAGTTCCACTGTCCTCTTCTGCACTCAAGTTTCCCAGTTTCCGATGCACTTCTTCGGTTAAGCCGAAGGCTTTCACATCAGACTTAAAAAACCGCCTGCGCTCGCTTTACGCCCAATAAATCCGGACAACGTTTGCCACCTACGTATTACCGCGGCTGCTGGCACGTAGTTAGCCGTGACTTTCTGGTTAGATACCGTCACGCCGTGAGCAGTTACTCTCACAGTCGTTCTTCTCTAACAACAGAGTTTTACGAGCCGAAACCCTTCTTCACTCACGCGGCGTTGCTCCATCAGACTTTCGTCCATTGTGGAAGATTCCCTACTGCTGCCTCCCGTAGGAGTATGGGCCGTGTCTCAGTCCCATTGTGGCAGATTACCCTCTCAGGTCTGCTACGTATCATCGCCTTGGTGAGCCATTATCTCACCAACTAGCTAATACGCCGCGGGTCCATCCAAAAGCACTAGCGCAAAGGCCAGCTTTCAAACTAAAACCATGTGGTTTTAGTTGTTATACGGTATTAGCATCTGTTTCCAGGTGTTATCCCCTACTTCTGGGCAGGTTACCCACGTGTTACTCACCAGTTCGCCACTCGGTCCGATCTAAAGTCAAATCCGTGCAAGCACTTCATTTCATTTAGGAGACCTCGTTCGACTTGCATGTATTAGGCACGCCGCCAACGTTCGTCCTGAGCCAGGATCAAACTCTCATTTTAAATGAGAACTTTACTAGCTCTACTTTATTATTTGTTTCTTAAGCGAATTGACTTCGCAAATGTTTAATTTTTAAACGCTAGTTTAAAAATTCCTTACACTTTTTGTAATCAAAATCTTGTTCAGTTTTCAAAGAACTACTTTACACACTTCTTTAGTGCATTAATAATCATATCGTGATTACGAGTAAATGTCAAGCAAGAATTAATTAAATTCAAGTGATAGCATTAATCTTCGTAACGCGCATTTCCTAATATACAAGCAAAGCTGAAGAAGGTCAAGCGCAATTATAAAATTAATGAATTTTGCCTAAAGAAAAACCACCCTTAGTTGAGTGGTTTTAAAATTATTTTAAATTCATTTCATGAGCGACTTGTTGAACTAGTTTCTGTTGAGCTTCCTGTTTCATCTGTTCCTGAAATTCAGTCTGCCACTTCTTCATTAACTTCTGGCGCTGTTGCTCAGAAAGCTGTGGGTTCTTCTGCATTTCGGCTTGCATTTTACCCTGAATGTACTGTTGCGCTTGTTGCTTGACCGCCATTTGGGCATTCGGATCCTGTTGCTGCTTTTGTAATCCAGCCGTTGCTTGCTTCATCCGCTGGCCAAATTCCTTCGCCTGTTTTGGCGTCATTACCAAGTAATCGTTTGCAACGTAAAAAGTATTCGTCCGTTTAATGAACGTTTCCTTTTGCGCTAAGCCAAACATCATCCGGTAAAAGCCATTCTTGTAAACCCATTCTTGTTTCTGGGTTACCAATTTATTCTTGGTCCCTTCGTGATGAATGATGTTTTTCGTATTAATTGCTGGAGTGGTCGTCGGTTTCTTTTGACTTGCGCTCTTCTTATAGATCACAACCTGTTCCTTACCCTGCTTACCAAGCTTTTGGTAAAGAACCATGTTCATCTGTTTGTTAATGGAATTAAATGACTGCGTGGTTGTAACCGTTGCTTTCTTCATTCCTAAGTGATCATGAAAGTTACCAATAATACTCAAAACCGTCAAAATCACCAATAATCCGGCAATGGCGCCCGTTAAATTCGCAATTTTTTGATTCGAAATTAAATTGAAACACAGGAAGAACGCCAGAACCGTTCCAATTAAAATTACAAAAATCATTCTGCGTCTCCCCCTTTCGTGGTTGCTTTCTGACTAACCCGTCCCTTTTTCAAAGCGAAAGCTAATCCAAAGGCAATTAATGCAATTAAAAAGGCAATTCCAAAGGTGGCGGTGTATCCCTTTAAGGTTGCAGAAATCGCTAAGTCCCGAAAATGGATGGGGTCGTTAATCTTCAACGTGTTGCTAGGCATGTTGTTGCTCGTCACGTTCGACAAGATGGAAACCATCACTGCCGTCGCGATCGATCCACAAATTTGCCGAATCGTATTGTTAACCGCCGTTCCGTGACCCATCATCTGGACTGATAATGAGTTCATCCCAGAGGTCGTCACGGGCATCATTACCATTGCAACCCCAAACATTCGGACCGCGTACAGCACCATAATGTAGGCATTGGAAGTATCCTCCGTTAAGAACATAAATGGAAAAGTTCCTACCGTTAAGAGGAACAACCCGCAGATTGCTAACCGGCGAGCTCCATACTTATCAAAGAGCTTCCCAGTAATCGGGCTCATAATCCCCATCATCAAAGCTCCCCCTAACAGGGTTAACCCAGAATGAAAAGCGGACATCCCCTTCACAATTTGCAAGTAGAGGGGCAATACCATTTCCACCCCAATCATGGCCATGAAAGAAACAGAGGCCAGCGAAGTGGATAAACTAAATTCAAATGATTTCAACACCCGGAGGTCCAAGAAAGGATGTTCAATGGTCAACTGTCGCCAAATAAAGAAGGCCACAAAAATCGCTCCGATTACCAACGACCAAATGACCGTTTTACTTCCCCAACCGTCGTTTCCAACGCTCGAAAATCCGTACAAAGTGGAGCCAAATCCAATCGTAGAAAGAACTAACGAAATGTAATCTAGCTTAGATTTATGGGTGGGAAGTACCGGTTTAATGAAAAATAGTCCGGCCACTAGCACAAAGGCCGCAATTGGGATGATTAAACTGAAAATCACCCGCCAGGAGTAGTTATCAATAATCCATCCAGACAGAGTGGGACCAATCGCTGGAGCTAGTCCAATGACGATTCCCCCCATCCCTAACGCAGCTCCCCGTTCGTTAGCCGGGAAGATGGAAAGCAAGATGGTCTGCATCAACGGCATAATTACTCCAGCCCCGACCGCCTGCACTAGTCGCGCGATAAAAAGCACGCTAAAAGTGGGAGCAGTCGCCGCCAGAATCGTTCCAATTTCAAAAATTAACATGGCTCCTAAATACAGCCACTTGGTGTTCATGCGGCTTGTCAGCCAGGCACTAACTGGAATCAAAATCCCGTTAACCATCATGAATCCCGTCGTCAGCCACTGAACAGTGGACGTACTAACGTGAAACGCATTCATCAAAGTGGGAAATGCGGTTCCTAAAATCGTTTGATTCAAAACGGTCACAAAGGCCCCCACCAGTAATAATAGAACAAACATCGTTCGATTATACGGGTTTCCGTTCGCATCAACGGTCTGTTTTGCGCTCATTGAAATCCCTCCATTTATTTTTTAAAGTCTACCAGTTACTATACGAGCATCATCAACCCTTGTCAAGTAAGCTAACAAAGATTTGACAAGCAAAAAAAGAACCCCCCAATTCGTGAGATTCTTTCTCGGTTTCCGTTCAGGATTAACTTTTATTGATTTGTACCCTTCATCGTCTTTCTGACAATCCATTTTCTTAACTCATCGATTAAGATTAACGGAATCGGGATACAAATTAAGAATAACCAGTCATGAAGACTAAGATCTGCCGTACCAAAGAGCCCGTGAACAAACGGGACATAAACTAAGAAGGCCAGCAAGCAGATTTCAAAAGCAATTCCCCATAAAATCCGGTGGTTGGAAAAGATTCCCACCTTAAAGAGGGAGTTCCGTTGCGTTCTGATGTTCAAAACATTGGCCACCTGACAAAAAACAATCGCAGCCAATGTCATGGTTGTCGCTACCATGTAAGTGTTCCCACTGGCAGCTAAAGCAACGTGCGGCCAACCGTGTTGCCAGTTTACAAAGAAGTAAGCAAAGGTGGAAATGGCAGTCGCAATTAGCCCATAGTAACCAAAGCTCTTCCAAATGATGGTTTTGTTTAGCAGGTGATCAGTTTCTTTGCGCGGCGGACGTTCCATGATTCCCGGTTCACTTTGTTCCGCTCCGAGCCCTAAGGCCGGTAACATATCCGTTCCTAAATCAACCGTTAAAATTTGCATTACCGTCAGTGGTAGTGGAATGGCTCCCCCTGAAAGTAAAAAAAGAATTGATGGAAATGCTTCTGGAACGTTACTAGTAAAGATGTAGAGCAGGAATTTTTGAATGTTACTGTAAACCGTCCGCCCTTCTTCGATTGCATTCACGATTGAAGCAAAGTTATCGTCGGTTAAAATCATATCCGCAGCATCTTTGGCGACGTCGGTTCCCGTCACTCCCATGGCAATCCCGATGTTAGCTTTCTTCAGGGCGGGAGCATCATTTACTCCGTCCCCCGTGGAAGCCACCACGTCACCATTAGCCTGACACATGGAAACAATCCGGTATTTATCCTCTGGAGCAACCCGAGCAAAGATGACCTCACCCTTTACGGCTGCTCGGAGTTGATCATCACTTAGCTGCTTCATTTCTTCCCCGGTAATCACCCGGGCTGCATCGGAAACAATGCCAATTTTAACGGCAATGCTTTTGGCAGTGAGAGTACTGTCACCAGTAACCATGATGATTCTAATTCCAGCGGTATGACATTTTCGCACGGCTTCATAGATTTCTTCGCGCGGTGGATCTTGCATTGCTGCTAATCCCACGAAGGTTAAATGTTGTTCCGTGTTAGCGGGCGTTGCATTGTCAAAGTTAGTAGCATCCGTTGTCGTGTAAGCAAATGCCAACGACCGCAGTCCCTGCGCCGCGTAATCCCGGTTAGCTTGATCAATTTGTGCCTTATATTCGGGTGTCAATGGTTCGACTTTGCCGTCAATCAGAATCGTATCACAAACTGTGATTAAGTTAGACAGGGCTCCCTTAGTATAAACATAGGTTTTGCCGTCTTGCTTCTTTTGAATCGTTGTCATCATCCGCCGGGTCGAATCAAACGGTAATTCTTTCAACCGCGGTGAATCTTGCAAACGGTCAGCTAAATTCAATCCGGCTTTAGCGGTCAAAATGTTCAGTCCGGCTTCAGTTGGAGTCCCTAAAATTTTAGGAGCATCACCGGCGTTTTTCGGTTTCTGAATCTTAGTATCGTTATTCAATAGAGCAATGTCTAACAGTAAATTCAAGTCAGGATAGTTTTTCAAATCCACATCTTGATTCTGAAACTGAATTTTCCCGTTGTTGTAATATCCCGTTCCGGTTACCGTAAATTCTTGATCTGGTAACCAAATGTGGTTCACGGTCATTTGGTTTTGCGTCAGAGTCCCAGTCTTATCCGAACAAATGACGTTAGTTTCCCCGAGGGTTTCCACGCTGTCCAAGCTCTTCAAAAGCGCATGCCGCTTGGCCATCACCTGGGTTCCGTGAGCTAATGACAGAGTCACGGTCGGTAATAATCCTTCCGGAATAAATGCCACAATCATTCCCAGGGCAAAAATGAAGGATTTGGCCACGGGATAGTGAACGAAGAAAATGGCTAGAATGAAGAATGCCAGTCCAATTGATAGTGACAAAATCGACAATTGTCGAGTCAAGTGGTTTAATTCTTGGGTCAATGGTGAATCCGTCTTCTTCTGGTTTTGTGTTAAGCTGGCAATCTTACCAAATTCGGTATTCATCCCCGTTTCAATGACCATCACGGTAGCGGTCCCACTCGTTACCACGGTTCCCGCAAACACAATGTTTTGAATCGCAAACTGACCATCACTGTGCTTGTATTCAACAAATTTGTCCACGGGCACGGATTCTCCGGTTAAGGCCGACTCATCGACCTGCAGCGAAGAACTCGTTAGCACCCGCGCATCGGCAGGAATGGCGTCTCCTGCCTGTAACTCAACTAAATCACCAGGCACAATGTCTTCGGCAACTAGTTGGGTCTGTTTTCCATCCCGAATGACGTTCACGTAGCTTGGTAACAACTTACTGAGTGCGTCGGTCGCTTTTTTAGCTGCTCGTTCTTCCCAATAGGAAAATAGACCATTAATAATGTTCACAGCCCAAATGGCAATTCCAAGTTCGGGTGTTCCAGCAAAAAAGGCAATAATTCCTGAGACCCAGAGCAAGCAGGCCATCAACGAAACAAAGTTTTTCAAGAAATTAAGGAGCTCATTTTCTTGCTTCCCCTTTTGAATCACATTTTTTCCGACCGTTGCCAGTTCTTTTTGTGCCACTGTGGCAGTTAAACCAGTTTGCGCTGATGAATTTAAATCCTTGGTTAATTCATCTACTGATAATTGCGCATACTGATCAGCAGTTAATTTATCGTTTGGCATCTTACTCACCCCATTCTAAAAATTTTTGTAAATCATGAACATATCCTTAGCTTACATCATTTTCAACCTTTGTTTAAGCTCTTTTCTCTGATTACTAAATTAGTGCCAGTAATTACCCGCAACAATCAGGACTTTCCTTAATCATTGCAACAAAAAAGTGCAGCTAAGTACATTAGCCACACTTCATTAAAATTATTCACCTAATTTTTGCTTGCTAACCACGTTTAAGTTGGAATCAATGTCGTACACAATTGGTTCCCCAGTTGCAATTTCAACGTCCATGATGTCTTCGTCAGAGATGTTCTCAATGTACTTCGTTAATGCTCGTAAAGAGTTACCGTGGGCAGCAATGATTACGTTTTTGTTGTCTAATAACATTGGAGCAATGTGGTCTTGCCAGAATGGAATTACCCGTTCCAACGTAACCTTCAAGTTTTCTCCAGCTGGGATGGTCCGTGGGTCCAAGTCAGCGTAACGACGATCCTTAGTTGCGGATCCTTCATCGTCAGCACTTAACAGAGGAGGCAACACGTCGTAGGAACGCCGCCAAATGTGAACTTGTTCGTCACCATATTTTTCTGCAGCTTTAGCCTTGTTCTTTCCTTGTAAATCACCGTAGTGCCGTTCGTTTAAACGCCAGGTTTTCAGTTCTGGAATCCAAAGTTGATCACTTTCATCTAGAGCATAGTGTAAAGTCTTAATGGCCCGTTTTAAAACAGACGTGTAAGCTTGGTCAAATTCTAAACCAGCATCAGCAATTAACTTGCCGGCGTTTTTAGCTTGTTTAACCCCTTCTTCACTTAAGTCCACGTCTACCCAACCGGTAAACTTGTTTGCTAGGTTCCATTCACTTTGTCCGTGTCGGATTAAACATAATTTAGCCATTGTTTTAAACCTCTTTCAATTTATTTAGTTAACTCGCTTTTATCATACATCATTTAAGGTGCTTTTTTAAGTTCTTTTTTAGAGCCTGTGAATCTAACTTCGGTAACAGCGGGTGATCAACCTTTTTAACCCCAAAGACATCAAGGAAGAAGGTAAACACCGGAACCGAAACAATTAATCCCCAGGTTCCCCAGAAGTGTTCTCCCACCAGTAACACCACGAAGGTATAAAAAATGGGAAGCTCGGTCTTCGACGACATAAACTTGGGATTCAAAACGTACGCTTCTAACATGTGGACCACCGCAATGATAATCACGATGTAAATTACGTACTTAATTCCCCCCACCGTATAGGCAGAAATCGACAGTGGAATTAACGAAATAATCACTCCCGCCACCGGGACTAAACTCAAGAGAAAAATCATAATGGCAAAGATGACTAAGTCCGGCATTCCTAAAATTGCCAAGCAAGTCGTCGTCAACACTGTATTACAAATGGCAATAAAGAACTGTGCCTCTAGCACTACTCCAAAGGTCTTAACAAAGATGTTTCCAAAGTAGGCAACGTCCTGGAAAAACCAGCCAAAGGTGCTTGATAAAAACTTACGGGAAAATTCCTCGGTTTGCTTAAGTTCTAACGTGAAGAAAAAGCTCAACAAGAGCGAGATAAACATTGAAAAGCCGATGTTTCCCACACTCGTTACGTAACTCCAAATTACGCCCATACTATCCTTTAACTGCTTTGGGACGTTCACGGAGTGCATCAAACTAACCACTGCGTTTCTAATCTGGGGATTCTGAATCGTATGAGGTCGTTGGTAAAACTTATAGATTGCCTTTGAGTACTCCACGCCTTGATCAATGATGGTCGGTAAATACAGCACGGCTGCCAGCACGATGCCTCCGACAATTAGAAGATACAAAGCGATGACCAGGATGGGAGTCGGAATTTTGATTCGCTTTCTAATCCACAAAACTGCCTTCGTCACTAGAAACGTAAAAATGAACGTTAGCAAAATGGTGGTAATCATTTCCCGGCAAACGTAAATCAGAGCAATCAATAGCAGCAGGACCACTGTCCGTCGGAGTTGAACGTTCTTTAAAAAGTTTTGCCAATGATTCTCCATCTTTAAATTCTCTCCATTAGTTGTTGATTAGTTAAACCGGTTTGAGTATTCGCCTGGGTTCGTGTAAACGTTGTAAGGATCGTTGTTAGTATTGTAATCATTTGGGTTCGTGGTAGTTTGATTTCCAGAATTAGCTCCATTCGTCACGTTCGAGCTGTTACTGGTGTTCTGGTTTTGACCGGTGTTAGGGTCCACAAATCGATTAGCATATTCACCTGGGTTTGTGTAAACGTTCAAACTATTGGGATCCGTTTGACCCGTTGCTTGTGATCCAGTTGCATTATTCGCTGCCTGGTTTTGCTTCTTAACTGCGGCTGCAGCTGAGTTAGGACTTTGGGCGTTGGCTTTCACAGCCGCCTGAGTTGAACTAACTTGGTTAACCGCCTGGGTAACCTCTGGACTTTGTTGGGCGTCCATGGCAGAAGCCTTCTTTTCAGAAGTGTTCATCTTCTTTAAAGCCTTGTCGTTGGACTTTTTTAAGTCCTTAGCTTGTTGCTTAATGTCTGAATAATAACTTTGGTTAATCACGTGAGCAGTTAAAATTCCCTGCAACGTTTGGTTGGATGCATCATATTTCTTATCGTTATGTTGCCGAACTGCTTCTTTGTAAATCTTCTTGAACAATCCGTCATTTTTAATCACTTCGTCGGTAGTCTTAACTTTGGCTTCGGCTCGTTTAACCATCACATTCGAACCGTCTTTTTCGTTCTTAACGGCGGAATATGATTTCTTGGCGTTCTTAAACTGCTTATCCTTCATCTGGGTGTTACCATCAATGAAGTGTTGCGTTTGGTTTAATAACGCGTTGGCTTCCTTAGAGCTGGGCTTTTTATCAACGGCAGCTTGAAAGTCATCCTTGGCTTTGGAATAATTAGAATCTTGCAAAGCCGTCTTTCCATCACTCAGTTGACTAGCATAAGCTTGGGTTCCATTGGAATGACTAGCATACATCCAGCCTCCAAACACGGCAACGATCACAACAATGATGATGCCCCAAATCCATTTCTTCATTAAAATTACCTCCATAAAAATTCTTTTGCATCCGTGGACTCATTATAACATAGATGGAAAATGGATTTTTATCTACCACATTAGTTACGGAAAAAAAGAAAAAAGCATATAATTAAACTGAATTTACGGAAAAGTGAGGTAGCATCTATGTTAGAAAAAGTATTTTACAACGAATTCCTGAAACGGAGTTTTGCCGAACCCTTGGAAGTCACCTTTTGGGACGGAAAAACTAAGAAGTACGGATCGGGAACTCCGAAGGCTCACATCACCATCCACAAGCCGATTCCAATTCGAGAAGTGAAGAAAAACGCCTCCATTGCGCTGGGAGAAGCTTACATGGACGGCACGATTGAGATTGATGGAAACCTGGAAGACCTCATTACCTCAGCCTACCAAGCTGCTGACAGTTTCTTTCGTAACAAAAGATTCATCAAGTTCTTACCCAAGGCATCTCATTCTGAATCGGAAAGCAAAAAAGATGTGCAAGATCACTATGACATCGGGAATGACTTTTATCGGCTGTGGTTAGACAAGACGATGACCTATTCTTGTGCCTACTTTGAAAAACCAACTGATTCTCTGTACCAAGCACAGGAAAATAAGATTCATCACATCATTCAAAAATTAAATCCCCAACCTGGTCGAACTTTATTAGACATTGGTTGTGGCTGGGGAACCTTAATGTTAACGGCTGCTAAGGAGTATAACCTCCGCGTAACCGGTGTAACCTTGAGTCAGGAACAGTATGACTACGTTCAATCCCAAATCAAGAAGTATGGCCTGGAAAACCTCGCTGAAGTGCGCCTCGAAGACTACCGGGAATTACCGAAAGACGAGCAGTTCGACTACATTACCTCCGTCGGCATGTTTGAACACGTTGGTAAAGAAAATCTCAATGAGTATTTCCAAACCGTTTCCACGCACCTTGTGGATAACGGAACCGCTCTAATTCACGGAATTACTCGGCAACAAGGTGGAGCTGTCAACGGTTGGATTAACAAGTGGATTTTCCCCGGTGGTTACATCCCTGGTTTAACCGAAAACATTCAACACATTGTGGACAATGGCCTGCAGATTTATGACCTTGAATCATTGCGGCGCCATTACCAACGAACGTTGGAAGAATGGGATAAAAACTTTAACCGGGTTCGTCCAGAAGTTACCGAAATGTTTGACGAACAATTCGTCCGAATGTGGGACCTCTATCTCCAAGCTTGTGCTGCTTCCTTTAAATCAGGTAACATTGACGTAATACAATACCTGATTTCTAAAGGACCATCTGGGGCTTCATTACCAATGACTAGAGATTACATGGCCGAAAAAAACAACTAAATTCCAAACGAAAAAGGAGCTGAACATTCAGCTCCTTTTTTTGCTGTCATTTTTAATTTAACTAAAGTAGAAAGGTCAACCCAAAGACCAATGCTAATCCGATAATCACCGACAGTGCCATGGACCGAGTCCAAAAGGCCACGATAATTACCACGACACTCGCAATTAATTCCGGAACTGAATTAGCAACGGAAAAGGTATAGGTCTTAGTAATAAATAAGTCCTTCACCACCAACGACGTAAACAAACAAATCGGCACGAATTCCATCCATTCGTTGAACCACTTGGGAATCTTCCGTTTCCGAAAGAAGAATAAGGGGAAAAACCGCGGGACCAGTGCCACAAAGAAGCATAGTATTACCAACAGAAAATGTTGCATTCCGTTCCATTCCATAATCTTCGTCCTTCCGCTTATTCTTTGGGAGTTCCGGCTGGATTCTTAAACATCTTCACCAACCGACTCTTCTTTTGCTGTCTTCTGAGGTAATTATCCGCCACAAAGCCGATAAACGAAGCAGTTAAGGTCGCAAATACAAGCCCCAGGGTAGATTTAGTCAGTACCAAGAATAAAATGGCCAAACAAGCCGCTAACCCAGCAATGATAATCTTCAAAAAGCTCTTCACCTGCATCACAATCATGAAGAGGAATAAGGCCGTTAACGCAAAGTGAACCACAGTTAGATCAATTGAGATGGCCGTTCCTACTAAGCTTCCCACTAAATTACTAACCGTCCAAAACAGGAGTGACCAGTGTTCAATTTGGAGCGCGTCTCGTTGGGTAAAATCTTTATCGGTCGAAAACTTCAGGTAGTTAACGGCGTAGTTTTCGTCATTCATGGATCCCGCAAAGAAAAGTAAGAACCAGGTACTTTGGCCTCGCAAATACTTAGATAAACTGGATCCCAGCAACGCATACCGGAGTTCCAAAAAGAACAACATTAACACAATCGTTAATAGCGGAGAATTAATGGTCAACATTGAAGCAATCAAAAATTGCGCTCCGCCCGAAAACACGAGTAACGACACCAAAATTGTATTAAACGTATTAAAACCGGCAGCATGTAATAAAATTCCGCAAGCAATTCCAATCGGAATATAGCTAATGTCTAACGGAAAGGACGTCCGAAAGTTTTTCCGCCAGTTGGGTTCATTGGGGTTTGGTACCACTTTAGTCAATTGAAATCCTCCAAATAATGATTTCATCGTAGTCTGTTTTTTGCACCGTACATTTCATTATATTGGATTTAGATTGAATAAAAAACCATTTTCCCGATTTTTTTCTAGATTTCACGCTTTTTTCGCCCTTTACAAAAAAAACTAGCTAAAAAAGCTTAGCTAGTTTGTGGGGTTGATTTTAGCGGCAATGTGAACGTAAACGTGGTCCACTTACTATTGGACTCAGCCTGAATCGTGCCCCCCTGATTATTAATAATTTCTCGAACAATGGCCAAACCCAGTCCACTTCCCCCAGTTTCCACGTTTCGCGACAATTCCTCACGGTAAAACCGGTCAAAAATCTTGTGGATTACCTTCTTTGGAATCGACTTCCCGTCGTTGGCCACCTGAAAGGTCACTGTGTTTGGGTCTTCCTGGTTCGCCGTTAGCCAAATTTGGTGCCCATCGTTCCCGTATTTTAAAGCATTCATAATCAAATTATTGAATACCCGACCCAGCATTTCTGCATTGGCTGCCATGGTCACATCCGTTTCTAACGGTCGCACCCGAATTTCCATTCCCCGCTTCTGCGCCTCTAGGGCAAAGGATGTTTCTAACTGGGTTAGCAATTGGTTCACGTCAATCTGGTTAATCTCTAATCGTTGCTCGCCAATATTATTGGCCTTGGTGTATTCAAACAGACGATCCACCAATTTTTTCATTTGTTGCGACTTTTGGTAAGCAATGTGGCAATACTTACGCAGTTCTTCATCGTTTTGGTACTGATGATCCTCAATTAACCCCAGATAGCCAATGATGGAAGTCAATGGTGTTCGCAGATCGTGGCTGACACTCGTAACCAAATCGTCCTTCGATTTTTCAATCCGGCGTTCCTCATCTAGGGACTGAATCACGTTATCAACCAACGTATTGACGCTATTCACCACCCGCTCATTATCACCCGTGAGGCGAAACGAAATCCGATGATCAAAATGTCCGTCTGAAATATAGTGGAGTTCATCAATAATTCGACTAATCTGAATTCGCCGGTAAACCCGGATAATCCGCCACCATACCACCACGGCATCAAACAGTAGCATTAAAATCCAAAAGAGCCCTTCCCAGCTTAAAAAATGCTGATGCCACGGACCAAAGGTAATCGATTGCTTAATGATAAAAATTCCATCCGTAACCCCTTGATTGGTCCGGATGAAATTAGTCAGAATGTTGCCAATCGCAATGTTAGCCAACAGCAACAACACAATCGTCATTGCAGTTTCAAACCACAGTTCGTTTTTTTCTCGATTGGTTAGTTTAAAATCCTCGTTTCTCTTCCGCTTAACCTTCAACCTTGTATCCTACTCCCCACACCGTTTTAATGACGTCTTGGCCATTCGTTGCTTCTTCAATTTTATCTCGCAGGTGACTCATGTGTACCATCACAGTTTTCGCGGAGATTACGCTCTCCTGCTTCCACACTCGTTCAAAAATTTCATCGGCAGAAAAGATCCGGTTCGGATGGCTGGCTAGCAGGTACAGAATCCCAAACTCAATTGCCGTTAGTTGAATCTTCTTACCCGTGTCGGTTACCACTTCGTGCGAATCCCGGTTAATGGTTAGCATGTCCACGTGAATTTCATCTGGTTCCGACTTGGTCATGGCATTCTTACTCCGCCGCAACAGCGAGTGCACCCGTGCCATGACTTCCAACGGGTTAAACGGCTTTGTAACGTAGTCATCGGCTCCGGTGGTGAGTCCCTGAATCTTATCTAGATCTTCCGTCTTAGCAGACAACACAATAATCGGAATCTGAGAGTCTTTGCGGACCCGGTTAATCACATCAATCCCACTCATCCCTGGCATCATGATGTCTAAAATCATCAAACCAATGTCTGACTCCGTGTGCAATTTTGACAAAGCTTCTTCCCCGTCGTAAGCAGCGACCGGCTCGTAGCCTTCGTTTTTAATGTAAATCTCTAGTAATTGCGCAATTTCTTGATCATCATCGACCACTAATATTTTCATAATTAATCCTCTTCTTCATTCTTCTTTTTGTTTAGTTTATCAAATCCCACTCTAAAAAAAAGAATTTAGACCAAAGATAAGAAAAACTTAGCAAACTAAGTGGAAGATGTTTGCATAAAATCATTAGAAATATCATTGATGTTATATTAGTGTATATAAAAACTCCATAAATTTAATTAATATAAAATTTGTGAAGTATCAAAATTAATATTTATTAAATTTCTGAACTTTATTAAATAATTTTTCTAATAATCTACTTTTCTTATCTCGTAATCTATAAATATTATCTTGTGTATATCCAAATGTATTTAGATATTTTATCAAACCTTTCAATATGCTTTTATCATGAACATCAATCTTAGCTCTAATATTAGCTTTTTGTGTATTACCGTTTTCTGTTTGATACAAAACGTCTTTAAATTTTACGTTTTCAAAAATCTTTTTAGGACCATTAATGGTAAACTTTCCTGATTGAAAAGTTATCCTATCTGAAAAGTCTAAGTTTGATTCAATTGCTAAAGGTTGAATAAAAGAATTTTCAATTCCATGTTTCCCCTCTATTTTTTTCAATTCTTTTTTTATCGGCTTATTTAATTTTTTATTATTTTCATTGATTATTATGCTATCCATCACAATAGGTGAATTATAATTTAATAATTTTGGATTAGTTGCATATAAAACTGGACTACTATTATATTTATTCATATTTTTTAATGGATTAATCGCAAAAAATAACGCAACGGAGGGGTTAGTGGACCAATCTAAAAATGGCGTAGTAAGTCCATAGTGTTGTGCTAGCATTATTAACTGAATTCTAGTAAGCTTTAAATTTTTAATACTTTTATATTTCTTTTTTTTATTTATAATTTCAATAGCTTTATCAATTGATTTATTGAATGAAGTGGTTTCTCTTCTGATTATCCTAATTTCATCTTCATCTATTGGAATTCTTGAAGTTCTTGTTAATCCCGGTTCAATATCCCATTCATAAATTTTTTGTCCTCTAAACCATGTATATCCCATATCGTGCATTTTAATAGCAAATTGAATGAAACCATCTATACTATGAATTTCATATTCTACATTCTCTTCAATAGTCTCTAAATCATATTTTTTAACCATATATGCTCCTAAACATTTTAATAGTTATAAATAATATTATTGTATAACATTAAAAAAACGAACCTACATAGTAGGTCCGTTTTTTTAATAACTACTTACGTCCGGCAAAAATTCCACTGGTAATTTTGAAGCGAGAACGCATGTAAAGAATGGCAACCACTCCAATGGCTCCAATCACAATGTTGATAATCGGGTTAACCACTGGATTAATGATCCGTGGTAACAGGTTGGTTCCGTAAAAGACCAACATCCAGACTAAGAACAATAGCGCCATGATCCCGGCGCGCACGAACCAATTATGTTTGTGCTTCACATCGGGAGCAAAGAGTTGGGTGATAAACGGCATCCCTGCGCCGGCAACTAACGAGGAGAGGATGATACAAGTAATTCCCGCTGCGCCGGATTGTTGTGCCGAAGCCGGGGCCATTAATGCCATAATGCCGTACATAAAGTTGAATAAAATTAAGAACCACAAGAAATTGTAAGTGGCATCCGTTAGGTAACGTTCCTTAGTCATTGGGCCCGCTGGTTCCTTGGGGGGATTCAGGGTAATCTTCACCTTATCTGTGACCGTTCCGTATAGGTTCTTAGCCGTTGTTCCCCGCTTTTGTGCTGCAATAATTTCTTGCACCATTGTTTTAATCAATTCACTTTGTTTTTCCACTGGGTACTTGGTTTCTGCCAGTGCGGTACTAAATTTCACCATGTATTCTTCGTTGCGCTTGGTGAGACCCAGGTTAGCAAACTCTTCGTAGCGTTCCTTTTGACTGGAATGGCGGTGTTGCTGCACGTGAGCATTCCGCTTTTCGTTTTCAGTTGCCATAGTTCCTCCTATACGTTAAACCGGAAGTTGACGATGTCACCGTCTTGCATCACGTAATCTTTTCCTTCAATTCGTAACTTTCCGGCTTCCTTGACGGCTGTTTCACTTTCATATTTATCTAAGTCGGCGAATGACATGACTTCCGCCCGGATAAACCCCCGTTCAAAATCAGAGTGAATGATTCCTGCCGCTTGGGGAGCTTTGGTCCCTCGGAGGAAGGTCCAGGCTTTGGTTTCCTTGCCGCCGGCGGTAAAGAAGGTTTCCAAATCTAATAGTTTGTAGGCCGCCCGAATTAATTTGTCCAATCCCGGTTCAGTCACTCCTGCCGCTGCTAAGAATTCGGCCTTATCGTCGTCATCTAACTCTGCGATTTCTTCTTCGCTTTCAGCGGCAATCCCAATCGCCTGCGCATCGTGTTCGTTAGCGTACTTTTCTACGGCTTGGAAATACTGATCCTGTTCGGGATGCGCCATCGATTCATCGCTAATGTTGGCCACATACAGCACTGGTTTAGAAGTTAACAAGAACAATCCCTTTACAATTTTGGTTTCTTCTTCGTCAAAATCAATGTCGCGAACAGCGCCGTCGTTTTCAAGCACGGGTTTAATCTTGTTCAAGACGTCCAGTTCAGCCTGAGCTTCTTCGCTTCCCTTAGCAGCACGGGTTACCTTACCAATCCGTTTATTAACCGCTTCTAAATCAGCTAAGGTTAGTTCCAGGTTAATCGTTTCGATGTCGGCCACCGGATCCACCTTATCGGAGACGTGAGTAATGTTCGGGTCATCAAACGCCCGGACCACATGGACAATCGCGTCCACCTGGCGGATATTTTCTAAGAATTTGTTTCCCAGTCCTTCTCCGCGACTGGCTCCCTTAACAATTCCGGCAATGTCCGTAAATTCAAAGGTTGTGGGTACGACCTTTTTGGCCGGAATTAATGCTTGAATCCGGTCGAGCCGGTGATCTGGCACTTCAACCATCCCCACGTTGGGATCAATGGTGGCAAAGGGATAGTTCGCCATCTCGGCTCCCGCCTTGGTGATGGCGTTAAACAGGGTGGATTTCCCTACGTTGGGTAACCCGACAATTCCCGCTGTTAATGACATCTACATTACCTCTTTCTAATCTTCTACATGCTTTTCTACTACTTTTTTCATTCGTTTTTCAAACTGACGGCGGGGCATCATCACAATGTGGTCACATCCCTGACACTCTAATTTAATGTCAGCTCCCACCCGGATAATTTCCCAGCGGTTTACCCCACAGGGATGGGGCTTTTTCATTTCGACTACGTCATGTAACTCGTACATTGAAAATTCCTCCTAATCCAGGTGAACATCCAACAACGTTAAAATCCGGTTCAAATCATCGTTAGAGAGATAATCAATTTCAATCTTGCCACGCCCAGATTTCGGTCGACTCTCACTGATGGCTACTCGAGTTCCAAATTTATCCTGCAGCTGTTCTTCCCCAGCTCGTAAGTAGGGAGACTTGCGGTTGTGTTGTTTGGTTTTAGTCCGCGGAGCTTCCGTCTGGTTCAATTTTTCAATTTCTTTTTCTAACTGCCGCACCGTTAGCGTTTTTTCTACGGCTTGGTTCGCTAGTTTCACCAGCGCTTGTTTATTTTTCACCGCTAGCAAGGTTCGAGCTTGTCCCATTGATAGTTGACCCTTTTGTAGCATTTCCTTAACAGGGACCGGTAAGTTTAGCAACCGCAGGTAATTGGCAATGTACGGCCGGCTCTTGCCCAACCGTTTGGAAACCTGCGCCTGCGTCATGTCAAGGTTCGTCATCAACATCTCGTAGGCCTTGGCTTCTTCGAGCGGGTTTAAATCTTCCCGTTGAAGGTTTTCCATTACCGCAATTTCCATCATTTGGGCATCAGTGGCATCCCGAATGATGGCCGGAATGGTTGTCTTGCCTGCTGCTTTAGAAGCCCGAAAGCGTCGTTCGCCTGCTAAAATCTCATAACTAGTTTGGTGGGGATTGGGCTGACGCACAATGATAGGTTGAAAAACTCCAGACATTTTAATCGAATTAGTTAGGTCCTGGAGGGCATGTGGTTCAAATTTTTTGCGCGGTTGGTACGGATTCGGGTGTAACGTCGCTAAATCCAGTTGTTGCACCGCTTCGTCGTTTAAACTCAATTCGTTGCCATCAAAGAGCGCATCCAGTCCCCGGCCGAGCCCCTTACTGTTCTTACTTGTCATTGGCAGCCAATACCTCCTTGGTTAGTTCCAAATAAACCTGCGCTCCCTTAGAACGCGGGTCGTAATCAATAATGGGAAGGCCGTGACTCGGCGCCTCCGACAGGCGGACGTTCCGCGGAATAACGGTCTGGTAAACTTTTTCTTTAAAGAATTTTCGAACTTCTTCATTTACTTGGGTCCCTAAGTTGGTCCGAGCGTCATACATCGTTAGTAATACTCCCTCAATGTAAAGGTTCGGATTAAAGTGTTTTTGCACTAATTGGACCGTGTTTAATAACTGACTCAATCCCTCTAAAGCATAGTACTCACTCTGCACAGGAATCAGGATAGAATCGCTGGCTGTAAACGCATTAATCGTAATCAATCCTAGCGAGGGGGGACAATCAATTAACACAAAGTCGTATTGATCATCAACCGCTCCCAGGGCGTTTTTCAGCCGGGTTTCTCGAGCCATTTGGGGCGTCAATTCAATTTCTGCTCCAGATAGCTGGATGGTGGCCGGAACGATGTCTAAGCCCTCGTGTTGCGTTTGCATAATCACAGAGTCTAACGGTGCTTCGCTAACCAACACGTCATAAACGTCGTGTTGAATGGATTGCTTGCTAATCCCCACCCCACTGGTAGCGTTTCCTTGGGCATCGGAATCAACGATTAAAACCCGCTTGCCGGCACTCGCCAAATCAGCGCCTAGGTTTACAGCAGTAGTCGTTTTCCCGACCCCGCCCTTTTGGTTGGCTAAAGCAATAATATGTGCCATCTGGTAACCTCCTTGTTCGTTATTGAATCGGTTCTTTGTTAGGTGTTCCAGCTTTTCGGGGATACTTAATCGGAGTCTTTTTCACTTTCTTAATCACAATAATGTGGCGTTCCTCATCGTGAGGAAGCAACGTCAACGCTTCATCTTTCGTGACTTGACCACCAAGCACATGAATTGCTTTGGTGGCAGTGGTTAATTCTGCTTCAGCTTGAGCGCCCTTTAAGGCAATCAGTGCTCCCCCCACTTTAACCAGCGGTAAGCACAATTCGCTCATCACACTTAAGCGAGCCAGTGCTCGGGCCGTGGCATAGTCAAACTGTTCCCGATCTGGTGAGCGACGTCCCCCAAACTCTTCGGCGCGCGCGTGAACCAGGCGCACGTTGCTCAAGCCTAACTGGTCGACTAACTGCTGTAAGAAGACGATTCGTTTGTTTAACGAGTCGACAATGGTCACTTGCAGCTCCGGATTTAAAATTTTAAGTGGTAGCGACGGAAAGCCAGCTCCTGCCCCAACGTCAACTAATGTCGTTGCGTTTAGTATCCCCGGCACGTAAAAAGCTGGGGTTACCGAATCATAAAAGTGCTTTAAATATACATCTGGTTCGGCCGTGATCGTAGTTAAGTTAACCCGTTGGTTATAGTCAACTAACAGCCGGAAATAAGCTTGAAATTGCTGCATTTGCCGCGCACTCAAGGTGATTCCCTGCTTTGCTAAGGCCGCTTGAAACTCTTCTGGCGTCATTAATAACTCCTAACTACAGCCGGTTGAACGAAGTTGCTCAATCATTTCTCATTTGCGTAACTATCATCATATTATATATTATAACGAAAATCAGACGTTTTCGTGAGAAAGAATAAAATTTTGCAAAGAAAAAACAGAATCCAAGCGAATTCTGTTTTTTCAAATCTCATTCAGGCAAACTAATTAATCCATTTGCTCCACTTGCGCAATGAACCACCGGTTAAAAGCAGCCGCATCAATGTCAGTTCCCACTAGAGCGTTCGTTTGACCATCGTGGTAAGCACCACGGACGTCAGCAACCGTTTCCCCAATTGCTGGTCCATTCGTTTGAATGTCAATCCAATACGGCGTGGTGGTAACCGCTTCCGGATGTCGGAGGTAGAAAATGGTGTTGACATCATGCATTGCTACACCCGCAGCGTTCTGATCGCCATCACTAATGATAATGTCGTGTAACATTCGTCCAGCCCGATTCATGTGGTTGATTGTCTCCAGGGTTGGGGGCGTCAGTAATGCCTTCATGGTGACGTCTAATCCAATCATTACAATTGGGATTCCAGCCTGGTACATGATTTTAGCGGCATCAGGATCCGTAAAGACGTTAAATTCCGCCGCACTGGTCATATTCCCTCGACCTAGGGTTCCACCCATAGCAACAATTCGGTTAATGTGACTTTTGACCTCGGGGTACTGTGCCAACAGCAATCCAATGTTGGTATATGAACCAGTCGGTACCAATGTAATTGGTTCCGGGCTCTTCATAATGGATTCGTGTAAAGCGGCAACGGCCGATTGTGGCACTGGTTTTGTCGTTGGTTCGGGAAAATCATACCCCTGCATCCCCGACTCACCGTGAATCCGGGCAGCATCTTCAAACGGTTTTACCAACGGTTGCTCTGCTCCAGCAGCGACCGGAATCTGGTCGGCTTTGCCAAAGAATTCCAAAATCTTCAATGCATTATTAGTCGTCTTATCCACGGTTACGTTGCCCGCCACCGTTGTAATCAATTGTACGTCTAAGTCAGGATGATTAATCGCCACGGCCAGCGCCGCTGCGTCATCAATTCCCGGATCAGCATCGATGATAATTCGTTCCATTAGAGTTCCCCGTTTAGAAATTGTTGCTTTCCGTTTCCAAAGCTAAAGTCTTCAGCATGGTTAGTGGCAAAGACAATCATAATGTCTTCGGGTTTCATGCCCATTTCCTGCTGAAAGGCTGCTGCCATGTCTTGACAGTACTTTTTCTTTTGACCCATCGTCCGGGGAGTCGAGAGGATTTCAAACAACAAAACGTCATCCGTCCGTTCAATACCTAAGCCCGCGTCCATCAGTTTCATTTCGTAGGCTTCGTGTTGGGTCACAACTTGGAAACGATCATCCTCTGGAACGCCTAAATCTTTCCGCGTTAAATCGTATGACAGTTGCATCACCTTTTTAATCTCGTCCGGAGTTCTCCGCCCTTTTACCATATCAATGCGCATTAATGGCATTTTCTTCACATCCCATCTCTTAATTTACTTCTATTCTAGCATAGCTCAACCAGGTTCTTTGCCTGCAAACCTTCTAAACCAAATAAAAAAAACGCCCCTGCCCTGCAGAGACGTTTTTCCTTAATTTAGAATTTAGTGGTCGATTACCAAACAAAGAGACCCACGATTCCAGCTGACATCAATGATACCAAGATTCCCGAAAGGAAGAGGTACAAAATGTTTTTGGAAACAAAGTCGTTTTTGTCCCGGCTCACGATTCCCTTCAAACAACCCACGATCATGCCGACCGTACTGAAGTTTGCAAAGGAAGTTAAAAAGACCGTTAATTGTGCTTGGTAGTGCGGATTGAAGAAGTGGTGGTTGTTAATGTGGGGGGCAATTTGACCCATCACAACGAATTCATTCGTAACCAGCTTGGTTCCCATGAATTGGGCAAATTGGAAGGCGTGGTTGACGTCTAATCCCATTAACCAAGCAAATGGGAACATGATTACTCCCAGGATGTGTTCGAGGGATAACCACGGGTTAATCAGACCTAGTAACTTACTAATCAAAGCAGCCAAGGCCACAAAGGCAATCACGTTGGCCACGATAATCAGGATCAACTTTCCAGCTCCGAGGATGGAATCCCCTAAGAACGAGAAGAATGGTTCTTTGTGGGGTTTTTCGGGACGATCAGCCACCGTTTCTTCGGCCACTTGTTCGTCCGCCGTGGAACTACCCCCGATTTGATAGATCACGTCTTCACTCGGCGTCACTTGCACGGGGTTCAAAAGGTTCGTAATGATAATGGCGTTTAAAATGTTCAACGGAATGGCGGTCAGTACGTATTGCCCAGGAACCATCTGGGCGTAAGCACCTACCATGGCCGCCGTAATACATGACATAGACATCATGGCAATCGTCAAAACTCGCTTTGCGGAAATGTTTTTCAACTGTAAACTAGAAACCGCCATGGCTTCCGTGTTCCCTAAAAACATCATTTCAACGGCGTAGAACGATTCAAACTTCGGTTGTCCCGTTACGTAGGCCATTCCTCGGCCAATCCATTTAATACAGAAGGGCATAATCCCAAAGTACGTCAAGATATCAAACAACGGCACAATCATTAAGATTGGCATCAGAGCCGACGTAAAGAAGTTCATTTGTTTGACGTGCACCCAATCGGGAAAGGCAAAGGCGATTCCCGTGTAGGACACATTCACGAGCCACTGGAAACCGCCCGCGATGGCTTTAACCAGGTCCCGTCCGAGACTAAAGTTCGTCAGTAAATAAGCAACTACCAAGTTCAGCACCAGCACTACGATAATGGAGCGCCAGTTAATGTGCTTGTGATCCTTAGAAAAGAGGAATGCAATTCCCAAAAAGACTAACACTCCAATGATATTGACCAGTAGATACATGTTCAGATCCTTTCGTTATCCAGCAGCAATTAATCGACCGTTACTTGAGCTTCAGGGAGTAAGTTATGTTTGGGCGAGGCCACTAAATGTTGTAACCCTAGGGCGGCTAACACCGTCCCACCGACTTCACACACATACGGTTTTTCCAGAACATGATGAGGCTCTAAGTTCTGGTTGTAGAGCATGAACGGCAAAATCTTGTAGGTGGAAAAACCATCTTTAGACCGGTTATCACCAACCCGGCTAGAAACCACCATTAAGAGGTCATCAGAATGCAAACGTTCCAGTAACCGCTTTAGGTATTGATCGACTTCATTTAATGCATCCGTAAAGCCGTCAAAGTCATTTTCTTGAACGTGATTTTGCAAACTCGGAACCTGCAGATAAAAGAAGCCCGGAATTTCCTTGTCCAACTGGTGATTTAAAACCGCAAACGCATCGTGATCATTACCGACTTGGAGGTGTCTAGTGTGTTCTTGAGAAAAAAGATAACTCATAAACCGAGAAATAATCATCGAATTACTCTGTTTTCCCACTTCCTCAAATACGCTAGACACCCGATAGCTCAACGAGCAATCAAACATTTCTCGCAAACCCGAACAGGACTTGTTCACAATTGATCTGGTTCTAGTTAAGCCGTAAGTCGCAATCGGCCGCGCATCCGGATCATCATCGTTCGCAAAGTAGATGTTAAACAACCCCAACTTGTGAAACGTTGGCAACGCTGATTCCGATGATTGGTTCAAAACGTGAGTCAACAACGTATCATTATCTGAATTGTGTTGAGCAGACTCATTATCGGAACGCATTCCTAAGGAAGCCAAATCAACTAGTACCACTCGCTTATAACTCACTTGCTCACCCTCCATAAAGTAATCATCTTATGCTTAATAATAACTTAATTTTTCTGCCCGAGCAATAAGGAAATCTTCGGATTATGTTACGATATAGTCATTGAATTGGAGGTAATTACAATGAAAAAAAAGCGGTTAATCATGCTTGGTGACTCAATCACAAACGGTTTTGACGGCTACCGGGACCTTTCTCACAATCTTTCGTATTATCTGCAACAATTACTGCCAGAGTGGCAAATTGAAAACTGTGGGGTAAACGCTGGTTCTATCATTGGTAATACCGAACGAGACCTGACCTTCCAAGTTGAAAGTCATGATTTTTCCAACTATCAATTAGCCACCGTCTTCTTTGGTACCAATGACTTTGCTCATTCAGAGGCTACCCTAACCACGGTGGCCGCTGGACTCCAACACAATCTGACCCAAATGCAACAGGCTAACCCGCAGCTTAAAACGGTGGGTATTTTACCGCTCCCACGCTTTGATGGTGGAGTCGACAATCAAAATATCGAAGGAATGGGTCAGTACACGCTTGCTGATTTGGACCAAAAACTCCGGTCCGTTTATCAATCCATGGAGATTCCCGTCTTAGACTGGCAAAAAGTGGCCCCCCATCTAGTAACCATAAACAACTACCGCACGACTTTAGGTGACCACCGCCTGCATCCTAACGCTGCTACCTATCAATTGATGGCAGACGTCCTCTTTCACTTCCTGCAAAAGCAGCACCTCATTTAAAAAAGCATTCGCGTTTGCGAATGCTTTTTGTTTATTGCACCGATTGGTTGGTTTGAATTTGAAGGGGTTGCCCGTTTCCGGTTCCCACGTGAGCTTGATACCGGTTATCAAAAGTACCAAGGGTGTTATTAATCTTGACGTCACTTTGAACCCGATAGGTAACTAAACTAGTGTCATCTCCGAGTGGTTGCACCTTTTCAACCTGCAGATGCAAAGTCCCAAACTGCAGGTGGCTTTGATGATTTTGGTTCACGAAAGCATTCAGGGTTTGGTAATCCGGATTCTTGGTTCCATCCTTGAAGTTCCCTGACACGTTTTGTTGATCCAAACTCTGGTTCAGATTAGTCGCATTTCCGACGTCCGTCCACAGGTTACTAAACAATTGAAACCCATCGTTCTTGCTAACGGCACTCGGGAAATTATAACTAATCAACTTGCCATCATCCTTCTTAGTAATGGTCTTTTTCTCGCTGACCACTTGATGTCCATCCACGTCCATTTGCAGCCAGGTGGTGGTCTGTTGCCCCAGGGGAACGTCCGTAACGGCCCCGGTTCCATCGTCCGCCACCGTTCCTACCTTGTCATTATTGACGAAGATTTGAGCGCCAGCAGGCCCCTTCACCCGAAACGACATCATTGCTAACGGAACGGTAACTTTTTCGTGTTCGTTGGCAAAAAAGCTGACCTGTTTAAACGTCGAAAGTTTCTTCCCATTCACGTCAGCAGTAATCTTAAGACTGTGAAATCCCGGAACCAACGGTGGTAATTGAATTTGACTATTCTCAGATGTTTGCCCGACGTCATGACCATCTAATTCGACTGTGGCGTTGGGAGCATTCGTTTGCACTATCGGCCGGATTTGATCAATCGCTAAGCGATAGTGGGGGAAAATCCAGAAGTACGTCCCCTTTTTCACGAGCCGGAAACCGTTGGGAGCAGAATTATTTTGGTCTAACTGGTCCTTTAGGATCGCCAATTCGTGCGGATGCTGTTGATAGTAATTAACCACCGGCCGCATAATCGAAGCATTTACCGCTCCCGGTTGACCACTAATCACCACATTGTCAGTAAAAGTTTGTTCCTGTTCGTTCAAAATTCCGCTCGTAATCCGGGCAACCTGCTGATCCTTTGCATAATAACGATAGCCTGTTAGTCCCAGACCTCCAACTACGGCTACCACCAGTAATAAAAATAAGTTTCGTTTCCAATGGGAACGATGGTGCGGTCGCAGTTGTCCGTTTTCCTGTTTTGCCATGAATTTACTCCTGTTTTTCCGGTGCGTTGTTTCAAGTTTACAACCATCCTACCATATAAATTGACCCCTCGGAACCTACGGACCCATGCTGCTAATTAAAAAAAGCGCCTGAATAATCAGACGCTAAAACGATTGAAACTTAATTGTCACTAGCAGTAGTAGGGTTCGCATTTGGCGAACTAGCTGCATTTTGTGGGTTAGACTTGTTCCCCACTGCCGTTGAATTAACTTGCTTTGTTTCATTAGATGATTGATTTTGCATAATTCCCTGTGGTAAATCTGATTGAGGTTGCGATACTGGCTTCAAATCTACCTTCTGGGTTTGCGGTTGATATGGGTCCCCAGTTACTGTAACAGGATTCCCTAACGTGGCATCGTTTGGATCTGCTTTTTCAGTTGGAACGTTCGAAGCCCCATGCGGATCAAATGCGACCACCTGTGGATCTCGATCCTTATCATCCCCAGTGTATTGTCCCACTGCGGAACTGTTATCAACGTTAGGCGCTGGCGTATAATCAGAAGGCGCCCCCTTGCTGTACGGGTCATTAGCTGCTCCTGGAGTTCCATTTGGAGTGGTATTGGTGCTAGCTCCCGAACCAACCGGTCCTTTGTAATCATCAGGAGCGTTAAAAGCCTCTTGATCGACCCGATCCAAATGGTTGTGTTGAATACAACTAATTAACGTTTGTGCGTAATCTGGTGCTGTCGCGTAACCATCTTCATGAAGGGCATTAGCAACTGAAACGTAGTCTCTAACCCCAATTAAATTGGCATAGCGACTATTGTTCCGTAAAAAGTCCCCATAATCTTGGATACTAGTCGACCAGTCAGGATAAGATCGGAAAGAATCTGTAATAGTTACATATCCGCCACCAGAAAATTCTTGGGTGGGAAGGAAAACCGCTTGACCATTCCACGCTCCCTTAATTCCAAACAAATTGTGGTTTTGTGCAGCTAATGATGATGAACCCCAGCCACTTTCAATGATTGCTTGAGCAATGGCTACGGATGGCAGTACTCCATATTGTTTCCAGGCCATAATGGCCCCAGGACGAACTTGATTAATAAAATCTCGTTGATTGGGAGCTAAATCGGAAAAATCATCTGTTTGGACTTGAGGGGTCGCTGGTTGTTCATCGGCGTGGACCGTCGGGTGATTTACAACGCTACCTGCCAACAATAGCGATGAAAACAACACCATGTGTAGTTTTAAGAATTTCATTAGCATGATCTCCTCTATCCAGATTGTGGACAGTCTTCGGTAATGTTTAGGTACACATTTAAATACGACAAAATCAATGATTTCGTCGTAACTGAAAAAATCTAGCTTTATTATAGCACATTTAAGCAATAAATATTTTAGATTATCTAAAAATTATCTTCCCATTTTCCAACTAAAAAAACGACTGCCGCAGCAATCGTTTTTGCATTACAAGTTATTCCGCATCAGCGTCACTGGCTTCTCCCAGTTCCACAATCTTACCGGTATCGCTATAAATTAAGTATTCGGCGAGGTTCACAATGTGATCCCCAATTCGTTCTAACAACCGAATTACCATCAAATAGCTGGAAGCAGCAACCGCTGTAGCAGGGTTTTCGAGAATCCCTTCGGTAATCGCCGTCCGGGTGTTGTGATAATATTCATCAATTCTACGATCTTCTTGAACAATCACTGGGGCAATTTCTGCATCAAAAGTAGTGTAAGCATCCAAAATTTCCTCTAACATCTTCCGGATGTGTTTAGTAATCTTAGCAATCACGATTTCAACGTCTGAAATCCGCGGATTACCCTTGGCCTGAAGGGTTTCTCTGGCAATGTTAACCGCATTATCCCCAATCCGTTCTAGGTCCGTGCTTGACTTTAAATAGCTAATGATGATGCGAAAGTCCCGCGCCACCGGCTGTTGGAGTGCAATTAGATTCATTGCATCCGTTTCCAGTTGAGTTTCGTTGCCATTCACTTCGTTATCGCCGTCAATTACTTGATGCGCTAGCTCTACGTCGTGATCAATGTAAGACTTCGTTGATTGATAAATTTGTTCGCTAACGTCCACGCCCATGTCCGTAAACCCCTGGCGGAGCTTTGCTAGTCGATCGTCAAATGTATTTGCCATGGTTAATTCCTCCTCTGCTGCTTAGCCAAATTTACCGTTTAAGTAGTCACTGGTTTCCTGTTTTTCCGGGTTCAAGAAGATGTGCTTGGTTTTACCGGTTTCGACTAGTTTACCATTTAGCATGAAGGCCGTTCGATCCGAAATCCGGGAAGCCTGCTGCATGCTGTGGGTCACAATGATAATTGTATACTGGTCCTTAATTTTCAAAAGGGTTTCTTCAATTTCGGCACTAGAGATTGGATCCAATGCACTCGTCGGTTCATCTAGTAAAATCACTTCGGGGCGCACCGCCAGTAGCCGGGCAATACAGATTCGTTGCTGCTGTCCTCCAGAAAAGGATAACGCATCTTTATTTAAGTCATCCTTAACTTCTTCCCAGACGGCCGCCTGACGTAAACTAGCTTCCACCCGTTCGTCTAACATCTTTTTATCCTTAATCCCTTGCACCCGCAAACCATAAGCCACGTTGTCATAAACGGAAAAGGGAAATGGATTGGGTTGTTGAAACACCATTCCCACCTGTTTGCGCAACGCTACCACGTCTTGTTTGGGGCTATAAATATCTTGCCCATCGAGCCGGAAACTCCCCGTGATGGAAACCCCATCCACCAAATCATTCATCCGGTTAATGCAGCGCAGGTAGGTTGATTTTCCACACCCGGAAGGTCCAATTAGTGCGGTAATTTCGTGCTGATTAAAATCCAAGTTGATCCCATGAAGGGCTTCGTGTTCTCCATAGTACAACCGCACGTCGTTGGTAGTTAAAAGCGGTTCTTTCGTGGTTGCCATGTGCTCCTCCTTAGCCAAAGTGTCCCGAAATGTAATCTTCCGTCGCCTGCATCCGTGGATTTGTAAATAATTCTTCGGTCTGATTAAACTCAATCACGTGTCCGAGGTGAAAGAAGGCCGTAAAGTCACTCGCACGAGCTGCCTGCTGCATGTTATGGGTCACAATGATAATCGTGTAGTGCTGCTTTAATTCTTGTAAAGTCGTTTCAATCTTGCGGCTCGAAATCGGATCCAGAGCACTCGTCGGTTCATCCATTAACAAAATATCTGGTTTCACCGCAATCGCCCGCGCAATGCACAGCCGTTGCTGCTGCCCTCCGGATAAGGAAAGGGCACTTTGGTTGAGCTTATCCTTAACCTCGTCCCACAACGCTGCGCCCCTCAGACTTTGTTCAACTTGCTGATCAATGTCCTCCGTCATGCCATTTTCGCGGAGGGCAAACGCAATGTTTTCATAAATCGACTTGGCAAAGGGATTGGGGTGTTGAAAGACCATCCCGATGTTTTTGCGGACTTCATACACATTAATCTGAGCTTGATTGATATCTAATCCTTGGTACTCAATCGCCCCTTTCACAGTGGCCACGTTATCGTTTAAGCGATTTAAGCTCCGTAAAAAAGTCGATTTCCCGGATCCAGACGCCCCAATCAAAGCGGTAATCTGATTCTTCGGAAAGCGTAGGTTCGCATCAAACGTTGCCTGCTTGTTACCGTAAAAAACGTCCAGGTGCTTAGTTTCTAACGCAATCGGATCCGGAACCTTGGTTAAGTAGTGTTCCTCTAAGTTATAAGTTGCCACGGGGACTCCTTTCTCCTACTTGGTACCACTCATCTTGCGGTAACAGTAGTTCCCAAGATAACGCGATAACAGAATAATCAGTAAAATCACAATGATCAAAACGGCCGACGCTCCACTAGAAATCTGGTCCGCATCTGGTGTAATTCCGTCTGTGTTCAGCTTCCAAATGTGAACCGCCAAAGTTTCGGCGGGACGCATCGGATTCAGAAAGCTCGTGGGACTAAACGGATTCCAGTTACTGTAGCTAATTACCGGCGTACTTTGTCCCGCCGTAAAGATTAGGGCAGCGGCTTCTCCAAAAATTCGACCGGCACTTAAAATTACTCCGGTCACTAACCCGGGAACAGCAGCTGGCAAAATAATTTTAGTAATCGTTCGCCATTGTGACAGTCCCAGCGCCCAGCCCGCTTCTCGTTGTGAATGCGGTACAGCTGTGAGGGCTTCTTCCGTGTTTCTAGTTAGCAATGGAAGGTTCACAAACATTAACGCAAATGCTCCTGAAATAATGGAAAAGTCCAACTGGAATTTAATGACCAATACCAGGTAGCCAAACAGGCCGACCACAATCGAAGGCAATGAACTCAAGACTTCAATTAACGTCCGCACCGTACTGGTCAACCACGACGGTTTAGCAAATTCGGAGAGATAGATGCCGGCCCCGAGCGCTAACGGACACGAGATGACCAACGTAATTACTAGAATGTAAATCGAATTAAAGAGTTCATTGGCAATTCCTCCACCGGCGCCAAATTCCTTGGACGGTGAGGTCAAAAAGTGCCAGGAAACGTGGGGTACTCCAGTAATTAGGATGTAACCCAGTAAGGCAATTAAAATCAAGACCACGATTCCCACCATGCCTTTAATGCCCCATAAGGCCCAGCGGTTCGCTCGGTTTGCTTTAACAGTGCTTTCGTTCATTATTTCAGCTCCCCTCTTTTTCCAATCAATTTCACCAGTACGTTAAAGATGACGGACATCAACAGTAAAACCAGTGCTAAGGACCACAGAGCGTTATTGGGCAAGGTTCCCATGATGGTATCCCCCATTTGGGAGGTTAATTGGCTGGTCAACGTTGACGTAGGCGAAACCAAGTTGGTGGGTACAATTGCTGCGTTCCCAATCACCATTTGCACGGCCAGTGCTTCTCCAAAGGCCCGCGCCATTCCAAAAACCACGGCCGTCATAATTCCCGGTAAAGCTGCCCGTAAAATCACCTTGTAAATCGTTTGCCATCTCGTGGCTCCTAGCGCTAATGAAGCATTCCGATAGTAGCCAGGGACTTGTTTTAAACTATCAATCGTGAGGGAGGTAATCGTCGGTAGAATCATTACAAAGAGAACAATTGCGCCCGCTAATACCCCGAATCCAGTGCCGCCAAAGACCGTGCGGAGGGCCGGAACAATCACTACCAGGCCAACAAACCCATACACCACGGACGGAATTCCAACCAACAGTTCAATCACGGGTTGTAACATCCGAGCGCCCTTTTTTGGAGCCAGCTCCGTCATGTACACCGCTACGGCCACGGCAAAGGGCGTTGCAAAGAGCGCTGCCAACAGGGTCACCGCAAACGATGCCACAATCATGGCAAGCGCTCCTACTTCGGGTTTCCCATTAGCTCCCATTTGACCCGGATTCCAATCACTCTTCGTGAGAAAGTCCCAAACTGAAATATGGTTATCCGTAAAGGTTGCCAACCCATGAATGGCAATAAAGCCAATGATGGAAACCGTTAGAATCATAATAAAGCTGACACAAATGAAACTAATCCAACGTCCCCGCCGGTCTTGGCGAGTCGCTGCGCTTGGTTTCATTAATCGTTTTTGAATGTTATTCATGGCTTTCTCCTTTACTGTCGACCTGGTAAGACCCGATTATCCGGGGTCATGTGAACTTTCATGTCATGAACACTAACGTAACCAGCTTCTTTCACTAATTTCGCTTGTACCGGTTTTGACATCAGGTAGTTGACAAAAGCTTGGGTCGCCTTGCTCGGGTGTTTGGCAGTATACATGTGTTCGTATGACCAAATCCGCCATTTATTGGTGGTAATGTTAGCTGCCGTGGGCTCCACTCCGTCGACGCTCAATGTTTTAATCTGTTTGTTTAAATATGGAAGTGACAGATAACTAATCGTCCCCGGCGTGTTTTGGACAATCTTCTTCACGGTTCCATTTGAATCTTGTTCCTGGCTCTTCACCGGCTGTTGGCCCTTCAAGACCTTAGCTTCAAAAGTCTTGCGGGTTCCACTTCCCTGGGCCCGGTTAATCACGATAATCGGGAGGTCCTTACCACCGACTTCCTTCCAGTTTTTAATCTTTCCGGTAAAGATTTTTTCTAATTGTTGTTCCGTCAGGTTTTTAACCCCATTTTCTTCGTTAGCAACGGGAGCAATCCCGACCACAGCAACCTGATGATCTTTCAACTTGTTAGCATGGATTCCGTCCTTTTGCTCGGCAAAAATATCAGAATTTCCCACGTTGACCGCACCGGTTTCAGCTTGACTAAGTCCCGTTCCCGAGCCGCCCCCTTGGACGGTAACCGTATACTGTTTATGTTCAGTTTGAAAATCACTCCCGGCTTTTTGTACCAGGGGTTGCATCGCCGTCGAACCCACAGCCGTTACCGCATTTCCCTTGTTTTTCGTTCCGCAACCACTTAACAATAAAATGCCCGCCGCGGCTAAGCCCACGGGGATTAACTTGCCTAATCGCATAGGTGCCTCCCTCTTATTCATGTATTTCATTGCAAAACCAAGTATAATTAACCAATGTAAAGGTCCTGTGTGCTTTATGTAAAGATTATGTAAAAATTGAGGTGAGGGTGTGCAACACGTAACGTTAGTAACCAAACAACTCCGTTTAGCCATTGATTTAGGGCAAGCCTTTAATGATCATGATTTTTTTGTTGACACCGTTGACGATCCGACCCAAGTGGCTTCCGTAATGGAACAAAAACAGAGTGGCGGTTTGTTGTGGGATCTCACGGCGTTCCCACTGGACCAATTTGAAACCCAGTTGCACGAGTTCCGCCACATGAACCAGCTTCCCATTATCATTCTGGCTAATTCTCCGGAACTAGCCACCACTATTTTTCAAGCCGGTTTTGACGACTACGTGATTGCCCCGTGGGACGCATTCGAATTGTTAGCTCGGTTTGAGCAAAAGCACCAGCTTTATATGCAACTATCCCAAACCAAGTCCCCCCAATCACCTAAACGCCCTAATTTACGTTTTGATGACGTCGTGATTGACCGCCAAAAATACAAGGCCTTTAAACAAAATCAAGATTTGGGACTCACCCCTAAGGAATTAAAACTGCTTTTGTATCTAATCGAACATGCTCCCCAAGTTCTAAGTCGAGCCCAATTGCTGGAGGGCGTCTGGGGCGATCAATATGATATTTCTGAAACTTCTCGAATGGTCGACATTCACATTAGCCACCTTCGCGATAAAATTGAAGTTGACCCTAAGCATCCGAAACACATTAAGACGGTCCGCGGGTTTGGCTACCACTTTGTTGGTAATTACCAAATTAAAAAGAGCTGAACGGCTCAGCTCTTCTTTTACGCTAAATAATCAATAACCGCTTGGGCCATCTTTTCTGATTGATGATTAAAAAACGGTGGTAAGTCCGTCAACGGAAAGTAGCGCAAGGCACTCGTTTCCGCCGTTTGATGGTCCAGCAATTGACCACCCGTTTTGCGGACCAGAAAGAAATTAGTAATGCATTGCACCTCATCACCATTGGGGTACTTGAAACAATCGCCGTCAAAAACGTGTAAAAGTCGAATGGGTTCCACGTCTAAGCCAGAATCCTCTTTAAATTCCCGCTTTAAGGTTTCAACGATTCGTTCGCCGTATTCCATGTAACCCCCCGGAAAACACCAATCGTTTTTACCGGTCCGTTCCTGCAGTAGTACCTGATTTTGCTCGTTTAAAAGTGCTCCACTGGCCGTATTCAAAATTAACGGGCGATGCCCAACCAATTGGCGAAGCTCATGAATGTAATCTGCCATTAGAAAATTCTCCTTTTGCGCTAAGGTTGGTCTTAATTTAGACCTATTACAACTAAAAAGCAAGGATTAATTTATGAACATTTAATCCTCATTCAATTAAAATCATACGGATAACCGAATAATCAATTTTATTTAACAAAAAAAGGTTGTCAAACATGAACTTAGTTGCTAAAATATAGTTATTCGCTTGGGTAATTAGCAAGCGAATTTCAGTTTTTCTTATTGCTGTGTAGTTCAGTTGGTAGAAACACCTGACTGTTAATCAGGATGTCGCTGGTTCGAGCCCAGCCACAGCAGTTCCAGCAGTCGCTGGTTATCATTTTCACTTCTTGACGTGTAGTTCAGTTGGTAGAAACACCTGACTGTTAATCAGGATGTCGCTGGTTCGAGCCCAGCCACGTCAGTATTCTTTTCAAAGTTCTTCCCGTGGGAGGGCTTTTTGTTTATTCTAATTTCCCAATTAAAAAGGAGTTCCAACTAGCACAGTTGGAGCTCCTTTAGCTTTATTAACGTTGTTTGGTTAAGTTGCCATCCACTAGTTCATAAATGTGATCCGCGTAATCGTGCATCCGCTCGTCATGGGTCACGACCACGACCGCCCGGCCTTGCTGTTTGGCCGCGGAAGCCAATAGTTCACAAACCTTATAAACCCGTTTTTCGTCCAACGAGGCTGTCGGTTCATCGGCTAAAATAACAGCCGGTTGCGTGTACAGTCCGCGGGCGATCGCCACCCGCTGACTTTGTCCTCCAGATAGTTCAGCGGGGTATTGCTGCAACAGTTGACTCACATCCAGAGTTTGGAGGAGCTGATCAAACTGTTCTCCAGCTAGATTTCCTGTAGGTTTTACCTGATCAACCAGTTGGAACTGATCGTCAACTGTTAGAAACGGAACCAAAGTATGAGCCTGTAAGATGAAGCCAATTTTTTCTAACCGAAAATGATCCTGTTCTCGACTGCTAAGTTGGTTAACCTGGGTTCCATCTAGCCAGACCTCTCCGTCATCTGGATTCCGGAGCGCTCCCATAATTGTTAAAAGAGTACTTTTCCCAGATCCAGATGGTCCAGTAATGATCGTGACTTCCCCGGCGTTGCTGGTAAAATTCACGTTATCTAACACCCGATACCGATTTTCTTCCGTGCCAAAACTCTTGGTAATGTTCTTTAATTCAATGCTTGCCATCGTTATCCTCCAATCGCATCCGCTGGATCAATTCGTACAATTAACAGGGCTGGTAATAAGGCTCCCAACATGGAAGTTACCAGTAAGCCAGCCACCGTTCCTAACATAATCGGGAAACTAAAGGCGACTGGAACCGCACTCGGCAGTACCAGTAGGGTCCCGACGGTCAACAAGAAGCCAGCGCCAATTCCAGTTACCACTAAAATGAAGGTTTGCGCCATCGTTGCTTTCACTAACTTGCCGGCTGGAATTCCTTGGGCCCGTAAAACGGCATAGTTCGGTAATTTTTGCATCGTCAATATGTATAAAAAGACTGCAATAATAATCAGGGAAATAATCATCAAGAATCCAATCATCAGGGTAAAGGTCAACGTCTGGGCGGTGTAACCGGGGAGATTAGTAACCACCGTTTTCGTTGAGTATGAATGTAATTGGTTACTAGGAATCTGGAAGTCTGCTTTCTTACTTAGCACAGCACTCCCGGCAAAGCGATCATCGAGATTCCGAAGCGTATGCCACGTTGGTAATGATCCGTATACAACTGGAGCAATGTTAAACTTTGCATTTTTCACAAATCCAACAATTTGGTAACGTTCCTGAGATGAATTAAATTGCAACTTATCTTCCAAATGATACCCTGCTTGCTGGAACTTTTGGTCCACAACCACTTGATTTTGATTCCGTGCTTTATGACCGCTGGTTAACCGCAAGTCCCTAGCCACGTACTGGTTCGGATCGATTCCCATAAATTGGGAAGAAATCTTTTCGTGTTTTCCGGTGGCTACAACCGGTACTGACCCAATCACAGCTTCCTGTTTCGGATTCAAGTGCACCTTGTCTAAATCACTCTTCATGATTAAGGACTGTCCCACATTCACGTTAGAATTCTTATTCAAGACAATTCGCGTGGGGTTCCAACTCTTAATCGCCTGGGTATTTTGAGACGCCAGCCCTACCGCTAAGCTGGTTAAAATGAAAATCAAATAACTAATCAAAAGAATCATCGTCATGATTAGTCCATAACGTAATTTGGAATACTTAATTTCCTTGAGTGCTAAAAACATGTTGTTCCCTCCTTAGTGAAATAATTGTTGTAAAACCCGCTCCAGCCTTTCTAAATACTGGGTTTGCTGGTCGGGATTCAAGAGAATCTCTTTAATACTCTGATGCACGAGCACCGAACTAGCCCACTCCAATTCCGTCGGCGTCCGCGGCGAAATGTCAGTGGGTAACAAGTACTGATTGCGTTGGTAATAGAGCCGCATGAACTCGCGGTACTCACTCCGATTACTTTCGGAAACGAATTGTTCCACCATCCGGACGATTCCTGTAACGTCCGTGGCAGATGCTCCCTGTTTAAACGGCGCGTGCAAGCTGGACATTACCTGGCCAAACTCATACCGATAAGCATCGGAAATATCGTTGAAGTATTTATAAAACGAACCACGCGAAATTTCGGCGTCATCAACAATCCGGGCGACCTGGGCCTCTGCAAGGGAATAAACTGAAAATTCTTTTAGTAAGGCGGCGTTAACCCGTTCCTTCTTTGCAGCTGGCAATTTTTCAAATGTACTGGTGGGCATTTTGTTTCCTCCTTTTGCTAACTTTATTTACAAATAATTTACCACGATGGTGACACCGTGTCAACATTTTTGCAAACTAAAAATCAGATTACAACTCACAATCTGATTTTTAGGCAATTTTAGTAAAACGTGGGTTTGTCGTACCGATCCGAACCGGGTTCGTAAATCCCAATTGAAGCGCGTTGATAATCATTGGCCCCACTCTTAATCAAATGAGTTAAGAAATTCGCAACGGCGGTTCGCGTTACCTGAACTCCTGGCTGCGGCTCCCCTGGTTCCGTAATCACGTAGTCTTTTTTACGAGGGTCGTTGTATAACCACGTCATCCGGAGATAGGTGTAGTCTAAATCACTATTTTCAATCGCATGGAAACCATCGGCAACGGCTGCTAACAAGCCACCGCCCATGCGGCGATTCCATTCCCCAAACTTACCGGGAACTTCATTTTCCACTCCGATGGCTCCGGTCACGATTAACCGACTTACTCCAGCTTGATCCATTGCCTTGATAACGCTGTTAGCCATCCGTTCGTCTGGTGAAGTAGCCAACAAGACAAGATCTTCCCCTCGCATAGTAGCCGCTAATTTATTAACATCGTTAACGTCTAAGTCCACTAAATTTTCTCGTTCGGCATCAGTAATCGTCAACCGGGAGTCTGCTTCCCGAGCTACTAAGGTTAATTGATCGTCAGTTTCTGTCATTAGGTTTTGGGTTACCAGTTCCGCAATCTGTCCAGCAGCCGCTAAAATTGTTACTCGCATGGAATCATCCTCCTTTAGTTAGCCAGCGTGCGATCTGGATCGTTAAGAACTTCAAACTGCCGCTGGGTTAAATCTATGGTACCACTCCCTAAGATTGGTACTCCACTAATTTTAGCTAACTTGTAGTTGGCATAGACGACTACCTGCAACTGTAAATTATGCTTGCGTTGGTGAATCACGTAGCGGTAGTTTTCCTGGGCATCTTTGGGAACCGGCACATGCTTAACGGAATGATACTTGTTATCCGTTAGCTGCCGCAGTTTTCCCAATTTGTTGGTATGCTGCAATAAGTGACCCTTGGCATCATAAACCTTTACGTAGTCATGACCCTGATCGGTGAAGGAAAAATTCCGACACCCGGTCAACGTTACTAACAATAAACAGCTCGCGATGAGCAGGATCCATCTCCTAGTTTGTTTCATGTTCTGCCTCCTCGTAAGCTTGAATTTAATCCGATTATAGTTGATTCTAATTGTTTAAAAAAGGGGGACAAAACCAATATTCAGCAAGTTCTATTTATGGTATCTTAGGACTAACCTAATTATGTTTTTAAAAGGAGAGTTTATGCCTATTTTTTCCAATGCATCTCATTACGAAAAGCTGAAACCCGGTTTAGCCCAACGGGATGGTCACAAACACCTAGTGGCCTTTAAACTGAGTGGCTTTAACTTTTTCTTTGACAAAGATACCAATCAGGTCATTGAAGAAGTCATGAGTGGCATGCAGTACGATGGTTACGAAATTCTGGATACCAACATTGCCAGTCTAAATTACTATAAATGCCTCATGACGATTACTTACCAGTAAACTAAAAGAAGCACAATTCCTCGTGGAATTTGTGCTTCTTTTTTATTTATCCGTATTTAAATTAATCTTGGGTGCCTTTTGGGCGTTGGAATCAGCCTTAAACTCATCGTACGGCTTTAGTCCCTTCATGTTCGCAATCACATTTCCAGGAAAGACCGCAATCTTAGTGTTGTAGGCAGTAACATCTTGGTTATAGTCCCGTCGTGCTTGACTAACTCGGTTTTCACTACCTTCAATCTGAGTCATTAACTCTGAAACTTGGTTGGAACTCGCCAGGGTCGGATAGTTTTCCTGAACCGCGTTTAACAAGACGTTTGTTTGCTTGTCCATGTTTTGCACGGCCTGATTCTTGTCTTTCAAGTTTTTCGCATTTGCATATTGATTCCGGGAAGCGGCAATTTCACCAAAAATCTTTTGTTCGTTCTTCATGGAACCCTGTAACGTGCTCACTAATTGCGGGGTTAAATCGGCCCGTCGTTGAAGTTGCACTTCCAAATTTCCTTGGTCCTGCTTAATCTGTTGCTGGCTGCGGACAAAGCCGTTACTAGTTGAAATTAGCCATCCGCCCAAGATTACTACGACTACGGCGATAATCCCCGTAACCACGTATCCTTTTTTCAGTTTCATGTTGTTTCCTCCATGTTTAAAGTTCGGCATTCCTATTTCCACATTATACCGGCTTTGCGGTTGGGTTACCACCCGCTAGAGTCGCCACCACCGCCGTCAAATCCGCCGGAATCGCCGCCAAATCCATCACCAAAGAATCCTCCAGAATTATCACCGCCACTGTCAAAGAAACCGGAGTCATTCCCGCCTCCAAATGAGGAACCGCTACCCCAGTGGTCATCATGATGGTCGCGATTCGAAAACATGGAACCTAACAACCCGGCAACGGCTCCCCACAACAACATCCGACTGATATTGCCGCCGTTATAAATCTGGTTCACTCGTCTACTACTCATCCGATTGACGTAACTAGAGTAAGACCCGGTGGCCCCCTTGTTCTGCATTCGTTGCTGCATTTGGGGATCGGTTTGCATGAAATTAATCAGCATGTGCCGCCGGAATTGGTCCGCAATGGTGGCTTCCACTGCCGAGTAATCAGCGCCCGTCTCAATGTAGCTTTGGACGGCATCGGTTCCCAGTAACGCAACGATGAAAACCTCGGTATCATCCGGATAATTCTGTTGCTTGAGGTATTGCAAGGCTACTTGTTTTACCTTCTGTTCACGGGTCGCCTTTTCGTGTTCATATTGTGTAACTTGTTGCTGGTAATCCGTCACGGCTACGGGTCCCTTCGCTAGATTAGGAAAGAAAACCACCTTGTTAATGCCATGCAACTTCAAACTTTCTTCGTTAAAGGCCTGCCATAACGTCTCGGAAGCCGGCCGTTTTTGCTTAGCCGTCAGATTATCAACTATTCGATTAATTAAAACCTCATCGGTAGTTGGCAGCTGTTGCTTTTGCAGAAAGTCAATCACCTTGCGATCATAGGACTTACGGCTGTAATGACGCCGTCCCTTCAGAGAAAAGACCAACGCCCCGATTCCAACTAGAACTAATAGCAACGCCACAAATACGAGATTTTTGTGCTGTTCTGCTTGATCCGCCCGGTTAGTCCGGGTGCGGGCTTGTTGTTGCTGTACTTGGCTCGGGGTATAAATGTTACTTTGCTGTTGTTTTAACCGTTGAGCCACCAAATTACTAATCGTTTGCACTGCCTGGTCGTAATTTTGTTGGTGCAAACTACTTTGCACTTGTTGGTTGGTGAAAATTTGAGAAACAGCGCCATCGGGGAGCGCGCCCTGTAATCCGGTTCCCACTTCTAAACGAGCTTCGTGTTGGCCTGGCTTAACATTAACAACTAATAAAACTCCATTGTGCCAACCAGCTCGGCCTAGTTTTAACCGACGGGCTTGATCAATGGCATAGTCATCAATGTTTTGCTGTTTAGGTAATCCATTTTTCGTAATCACCGCATATTGCGGTTTCCCTTTAATTTGGCGCAGCTGATTTTGGTTTAGGTCATCGACCATTTGCAAGGTGTTTTCCGAAAGTACTCCGGCATCGTCATTCACAAAGGTACTCTGGTGGTCCGCAGCATGGACCCCGGTCACCAGTAACATTAACCCAAGCATTAGGGTAGCCAAAAAGCCTAGAAATCGCGTTTTCTTCATGGATAAGTTATCCTCAATTCTGTGCGTTTAATCTGCATAGCGCTATTCTCTTATAGTCCTTGACCCCTGTCAATTAATCTTAACCACCGTCGTAAGTCGTTGGGACCACTTTCTGCTCGTGTTTTCCGTATAATGGTCATACTACTACCGAAAGCGAGGTATCCACATGGACGTGGCAGTTTTAGAAAGTCTAGCTTTACAAGCTGGAAAACTAGCCCTCTTTTTAATCGTCGTTCTGATTGCCTGGCCCCTCGTGGTGGGTTGGCTCACTTCACATTTAGCCCGCGTGGTGCAACGCACCCTTGTGGTCAACTTCAGCGAACGTGCCCAGTACTGGGTCGGTGGTCTCGGTGTCATTATCCACGAACTAGGCCACCTCATTTTTGCATTACTCTTCATGCATCGGATTAGTTCCTTTAAACTACTAAACCTGTCGGGCAATCACGATGGTTCCCTCGGAAGCGTGGCTTCTAATTATAATCCGCGAAATTGGTACCAAGCGGTCGGAAATTTCTTCATCGGCTTGGCGCCCATGTTAAGTGGCATCTTTGTTTTGACGTTACTCATCCAGCTCCTGTGTCACCCAGACTACACACCAGTGGGAGCTCCAGAATTCATTAATCAACAGCAGCCATTGCTCTCTTATGCTCAATTTGCTGGCCAAACCACCCAAACTTGGCTGGGAGAAACTGTAACTGCTTTTTTATCCAGCTCCTGGTGGCAACAAGTTTTATTACTGTTATTAATTGGAACCATTAGCACAACTGCATTTAGTCTCTCCCCTGCTGATTTGAAGAGTTCCTGGCAAGGCGCAAAGGTCTACCTGTTCCTCGTGATTATCATCAGTATTGTGATTACCGGCATTAAACTAATCCATCCCGCTTTTGGTCAATCGCTAGATCAATTTGTCCTGTTAACCGGGGTAGTGTGGCTGGTGCTGCTGATTTTAATCTGTATCTGTCTCTTGATTAGTTGGATTGAGTTGCTAGTGATTGCGTTCCCATTACGACTAATTAAACAACGCTAAAAATAATTTTATTTAATTTTTAAGACTTATTTATGTAATAATAGGGATGCTAATCTTATTTAATACCATTTTGATCTTCATAATATTATAATTTTCTCCTAAATTACAACATAATTGATACGTTATAACCTAATAATAAAAATAAGATTAGTAATGAAAAGGCAAGCCCAACTGGACCTGCCTTTTTTCCATTTGTGGAATAATTTAGCTCTTTGAAATGACATACTACTAAAGCGTGACACCAAGGTCTGATTTTCGAACATAGGTTCTTAATCTCATTGAAATGACATACTACTAAAACTTAGCATGATACTTATTCCACGTAGATTTCGTTCTTAATCTCATTGAAATGACATACTACTAAAACATGTCGATAGTCATAACTACTGGGGCGTTAGTTCTTAATCTCATTGAAATGACATACTACTAAAACCCCGCCAGACAAATCTTTGGATTAATAGTCGTTCTTAATCTCATTGAAATGACATACTACTAAAACGATGGCTGTGACTTCTCCGGTGGAGCTGGAGTTCTTAATCTCATTGAAATGACATACTACTAAAACCGATTAATTAATGTAACATCTTGCCGGAATGTTCTTAATCTCATTGAAATGACATACTACTAAAACATAAAGGTAAGCCTGCTGTTCTTGATCCTAGTTCTTAATCTCATTGAAATGACATACTACTAAAACATAAAGGTAAGCCTGCTGTTCTTGATCCTAGTTCTTAATCTCATTGAAATGACATACTACTAAAACATAAAGGTAAGCCTGCTGTTCTTGATCCTAGTTCTTAATCTCATTGAAATGACATACTACTAAAACAACAAGCATGGTCTACTATTCTTTCGTTAAGTTCTTAATCTCATTGAAATGACATACTACTAAAACTAATGAGATTGACATAGGTTTCATAGTTCTGTTCTTAATCTCATTGAAATGACATACTACTAAAACGTAAACTTTTGGTCACCGTACGTGCCAAATGTTCTTAATCTCATTGAAATGACATACTACTAAAACAACTAGACGGTGTAAAATCAACTTTTTTGTGTTCTTAATCTCATTGAAATGACATACTACTAAAACAAGCGTCTACTTCTCGATTAATTGATGATAGTTCTTAATCTCATTGAAATGACATACTACTAAAACAACGAGGTTGATGACTATTTAGATGACGATGTTCTTAATCTCATTGAAATGACATACTACTAAAACCGTCTGTAATATTTTATTAATCAGCGTTCAAAGATAATAAAATCTTTATCAACGCTGTAATAACAGCATTCTTCCAGCAATTGGGAGTATGGTTGCCAGGAAAAATCTAATAGTAAGACATGCAATTCCAACCGTTTAATCAATTTAAATATCTGAATTTGTTGCTCTTCATCCAAATAATTGAATAAATCATTAAGAACAATTAATTTTTTAGAATTAAATTTGTGATATAAGTTAAGAACTTCCTTAATTATATCATATGGAGAAGATAGCGAATTATCCAAAAAATTAACCCCACAGTATTTATATTGTCGCTTTAAGTCCCATTCATCATCAACTGTCATAGGAAAATCTTCCAAGTAAGATGAACCTAAGAAAATGCTCTTCATTTCTCGATCTAGCTGATAAAGTCGTTGGCGCTCTTTCTCATTTAGATTCTCCAAAATTTCCTTTTCCATCTTAAGTTTAAAGGGCTGGAAAATATCTAAGTTTGTGACAATGTTGCCTAAAAAATCAAGATTATTGTTAATATCTAATTTTTCATCAGCTTCACTTAAAACTAAATCTTCATTTCTTTGAATCCCTATCATTAAGTCACTGTAAAAAGATTGGTTATTAGTACGAATGATAGTTGGAATTCCAGCTTTAATCTCAAATGGAGCATGTGGATACAATGTAATTTTCATATTACGACCGTCCGATCTGAAGTATTTCGCACGTCATCCTTTTGATCCCCAACCAAGAAATGCATACCATTATACTGCTTTTCAGTTACAGTTAAGGTTTGAATCAACCCTCTTGGTGGTAAAAAAGTTTTAATCCGATTTTCGGTAAAATGTGCTGATTGTTTCGTAACACAAACGCGTGCGTACACCGAATACTGAATCATTAAAAAGCCTTCATTAATTAATTCTTTGCGAAATTTTCGATAATTTCGTTTGTCTTCGCTAGTATCAACAGGTAAATCAAACATTACGATTAAGCGCATGATCCGATATCTCATCTCCTAATTCCACCTCTACTTTGGCTGTTTCACGTTCTCCATTTAAATAACTAATGCAGTTAGTTACGTGGGTCCTCAACGCGTTCCGTAAAATGGTATTCTTGCCGTTAAATTTCAACTCTAAATTCAATAAATCAACTAGCTGAATTTTAATTTCTGGCGTCAGTTCATTAATATTTTGTTCACTAACCCACCAATCGATAATCGGTCGGAACGGTTCCATTAGATCTGACCCTAAATTAAACTGATTTTCATCATTATGATGATGAATTCCTAGCTGGGTTAAACAACCAGTGGCCACAATGTTTCGATTAATAAATGACAATAAGATTGAATAACCATAGTTCAAAGCTGCGTTAGCCGGCTGAAAATTACGGCGTTCAAAACCGGCTTCAAATAGTAACGGAAAATATTTGCGCGCCACAACTGCTTCCCGATTGCTGATATCATTGACCTCAATTTTATGAAATTCATAATCTAATTCGCTAGTATCAATTTGTTGTTTTTGCAACACCGTAATTTGCATTTGAATCTTAGCAGTTACTAACCAGGTCCAAAGCATTTCTTTACGAGCAACATCCCAATCAAATTGTTGTTGTAACAACGATACACTCCGATTATTAGGTAAATAATCAACGGTTTCACAAACCGGCTCTCCTGTATCGTCCGAAAAAATCACTTTAACTGATGCTCGAGCCAATTCACTGACGGCCCGAGCTGTAATGACTGCTTGGGTTGTACTAATCAAAAGAACCTCGATATCATCAATCGGAATTTCATTGATGTTCTGATTCGTTTGCACAATAATTCGTCGTCCCGAGTAAGAAATTTTTGCGTGCTGGGTCACTACAATACTTCTCCATCCCATCTGTTTCCCTCCTTGACTTTCATCGAAAAAGTCGTTATATTTATTTTGTTGGTTGGGAAGCCAACGATTTTTAATCTCATTGAAATGACATACTGAGTTAAAATCAAACAATGCCTCTGGCTGAGTTTATCCTTGTGAGCCCTTAAGGGCCATACATAGTAGAAAAGGGAAGCTATCATCTGATAGCCTCCCTTTTTTGTTACATAAGCTCTACAAATCAGAAATTTTAACTTTGCGTGAGAATAATCCGGTTGGTGATTGATAAATAAATTCGGTTTCAGGGTCAAATTTCAAACCAGCTTTTAACGAGAATAATCCAAAATATTTTGGCAATCCAACCTTAGAAACATCCGTATACGGGGCATTGGCGTGTAACCCAATCAACAAATCATCAATAATGCTTCTCATCTCTTCTAAGTCAGATAATTCATCAAAGGTAGCTTTAGCGGCTTCGTTATTACTAAAATCGTAAGCTTTAAAGTATTTCTCACCATTATCAACAATTTCGTTAAAGACAAACACTAATTCATCATGATTAACGTTATTTAAGTTGGAATTTAAAATTTGCATTGATTTGTCCGACAAAACCAACTGTTGTGCATTATGACGATATTGTTTACTAGCTAAGGTAAATAGCGATTCATTTTCTGATACCAGTTGATTGATGTACACCTTATTCTTAACTACCTGATATTCACTTACTTTGCCATTTTTACCAGTAAATTGGGAACGTACTGATTTATCAACCATCTCGTCAAATGACATTCCTTGCTGTTGCCATACTAGATTAGCTAACGGGACGTTAGACAGTCGATACTCGGTCTTTTTCCCTTTGGTAACTTTAACCAAGACCATGAAAGCAGCTGTTTTACTAGTATATCCACCATAAATATCGCTAGGACGATTGTTCTTGGGATTAATTAACTTCCTTGGTTTCTTCATCTTTTTATCATGAGACGGGGCAGGGAAAACTGTTTGCTTATATAAATTACCATGATTAGTTTCCAGTTCCTTTGTTACCAGAATTTTCTTTAGCTGGTATACCTTACGCATATAGCCCAGTAGTTGATCCGAGTCATTTTTAATCGTTCCATCTTCAGCAACTGCATGCTCTTTCTCAAAGCGATACAAAAAGTTAAACTGCTTAAAGTCTTTAATTCCAGCTTTAGCAAAGTCACCATACACGAGATATGGTTTTAACTTCGGGTATTGTTGCAATAACCAGTTGCCGACGAATGCTGACAAGTAAGCATCAAAAGCATGATGATAATCGTTGACGTTCCGATTTTTATAGAATTTAAACTTGGTTCGCATGTGATGGGTTAAATCTGCTTTAATCGTCACGATGTTAGTTTGCTTATCATTTCCATACTGATCATGCAAAATTTCTGCCACTAGCTTAATGACCTGTCTAGTTTCCACTAACTGCCGGTTAATGAACCGTCCTTGATTATTGAATTTGCTAATCTTATCCGGCGTTAACGTTAAATTATTGTATTTCTTCCAAGTCATTAGTCCATGTTCACGGAGCGTGTTCCAATATCCTTTCATCCTAGGACCAAAAATTTCACCTGGTAATTGATCAGCTTTCTTAGCTCGATTATTACTTTGTGAAGTTAAAATCCGATTATCTAATGAATTATCAAGAATAAACGATTGGGGCAAGATGTGATCAATATCATACTGAGAAAGACGATCAATGTCCAAAGGTTCCCCTGAATAGAGGTCTTTTCCACCTTGCACAAAGTATAAATACAAACGATCATTAAATTGCACTTTGTCTTTGATTTTATCTTTTAATTCATCCTGAACGGATTCGCTAACTTCATCCTTGGCTTTTTCAAACATTTGGTTTAATTGCCGAGAACGTGAATTAATCAAGCGATGATCATTCCGATCCTCACGAGCAAATTCAATCATGATATTAGCAGGCGCGTGCCCCATGGCCTTTTCAATGTCATCAACTACTAACAGTACCTGACGAATGGCCTTTTTATTCTGTGGGGAGGTATATAAATCAGCAATTACATCTGAAACGTTTTGTTTGTCTAATTTTTCTCCGTTAAATTCCTGGATTGCTTTTTTAAATCCGTCATCTGCCAGCGTTTCCATTAAATTTTGTTGGGTATTCCACAAGACGTCAATGACCCGTTCGCCATTAGCGTTGGTAATCCCAGCTAACAGTTGTTTTGATAAACGTCCCCAACCTTGGTACCGGTGTTTAGACAGCCGGTCTTTTTGCGTTGGTGTGAGCCAGCTAATTGTATCTAATTTCAACTTAAAAATGTGTTCATCTTCAAAAATCGTGGACCATTCAATAATCCGTTCCAAATCCGCTTGCCGGTTAGGATTATCAATTTGAGCTCCAAAAATAGCTTTAAAGTCATTATAAGTACTTAATGTATTGTTAACGTTCTTCTGGTCCGTGGTTCCAGAAAGATAGGCATCCGTACTAAACCAACTTTGCGCTTGCATAAAATCATTAAGCCGTTTCAAAGAAACCCGTTTGTGTTTCTTGTATACCTGATTAAAAATTGCTTGTTTATAATCGGGAGATAACGCTAATTTGTTTCCATTTACGTTAACCTTTAACTTATTCAACTCATTTAAAACCGTAAATTCTTGGTACAACAAACTATTCTTCGGTAAAACTGGAGCCCCAATCAAATAGGTATCAGTCGCGGTCATCCGTTTAATAAAATTAGTGGCTGAAGCTGTTTTATCAACTTTTTCTTCAAAATTCCAGGGCTTAATTTCACCTTGTTCTTTGCGTTTCATCCAGGCAAATTTACCATTATCTTCGCTAACTTGGTCAGGATCAACCATCGGACCAACATAATAAGGAACCCGGAAAGAAATTAAAGCATCTAAATGGTCTTTTTGCTCTAATAACCATGGGTAATAGCGACCCTGGTTCTCAATAATAGCATCCAGTTCTTGTTGTTGCAGTTGGTACGGAATCGCTCCATTATCCTTAGAACGTTGCTTGGGCATAAATTGCTCTTTAGCAATCTCCGTTTTAATTTGCGTAGCCAGATCCGAATCATCTAGTTGCTTTTCCACCCGCTTCGCAAATTCATCCCACGGAATTTTTTTTATAACTACTAATTTCTCCATCAACGTAATCAGCATAGGCCTGCTTTAATGCTTTGGCTGGTTGTTTCTTTCCGGCTTGTTTTAGTTGCTCCGCCATTCGTTTTAATCGACTTAAATCATGACAATGTTGCTTATAGCGACCCATCATGGCAGCGGAAACACTTTCATACATCGACCCATCTTCTGAATTTTGTAAAATTCCCGCTAGATCAACTGCAAAGTAGAGTTTTTGGAGAATTGCTAAGATTTCTTGGTCTTCATCCGTAATTTGTGAACCTAGATCCGCAATTTTATCGTCAAAATCATCGCTATTAAAAGTTAAAGAAAATTCCTTAGCGTTAGCAGCAGCTTGAATTCCAAAGATAACGTTAAACTTAGCTTTCAAACCCAGAATGGCTTTCAGTAACTCAGTTGCAACTTTTTTATTAGCCTGATTTTGATCTTTATCTCCTTTAACAAAAATCTCTCCAGCGATTTGTTTTTGTCGATCACTTTTAGACAATTTTTTGTCAGTCAACGTTGCAACCCATTGATTCACTCCGGTCGTTTTTAACTCTAGACCATCCCGTTGTTTCATGGCAAAAATCTCATTTAATTGACTAAAAGCTGACGCTAAATCAATTTCTCCACCCTTAAACTTATCAGCATCCGCCTTATTTAAAAAGTGCCCCCGATATTTAATCAAGTGGTGAACGGCTAAGTAAATTAACCGCACATCAAACTTTTGGTCCTCTGTAGCCAAATCATGCCGTAAATGATAAATAGTGGGATATTGATGATGGTAATCCTGATCAGTAAAATCAGGATCATCAAATAAAATATTGCCCGCAAATTCTTGTTTTTTAGTGGGATCTAATGGAGAAACACTCGATTGACGTAACCGAGGGTAAAAGCTTTGATCCACCTCCGCAATCGGAGCATCAAAAATTTCATCTAATAACCGCAAGCGCCATTTTCTGCGTGATAAACGCCGCCGGGTCGTTCGAAACCCACGGCGATCAGCAGCAGATTGTCCTTCACTAAACAAGCGAGCTCCGATTCCATAGTGTCCCTTTACAGAAATCAAACGATTATTTTCATCGGTAATCGCCCACCCAATCGAACTCGTGCCAATGTCTAAACCTAGGTTATAGGGTACATCTTTTTTCATAATGGCCTCCTAGTTAAATAATAATATTATTATATCATTATTCGAAAAACAAAATTGCCCATTTAACTCCCCTGTTTAGAAGTTAATCATTCTATTCTAATTTTAATTGACGCTCTCTCCATTAAAATCTAAAATGGGGACAGTCTTAACCAAATTTTAAAAATTGCTAATCTGGGTTTGGACTGGAAAGTGGGTTTACGATGGCAAAGAATCGACCGTTTAAATTATTATTACTTTCATTCATGCTCTTTTTTAGCCTGGGAATGCCATTAAGGACTGGTCAGGCAGCAGCAAATTCATCTAATTTACCCTTGACTAACCAACAGGTTCAATCCCAAGCAAAAGGTGCCATTGCCATTGATGCCAATAGTGGCCAGATTTTGTATGGTGAAAATCAAGATCAACGCTTACCCATTGCTTCTGTTAGTAAATTAGTGACCATTGGGGTTGTTTTGCAAAAAATCAAACAACATCAACTTAACTGGGATACCAAGGTTCCCATCAGCCAAGCAATTGCTACTTTAAGTCAAAATCCCTTGTATACGAACGTCCCGTTGGTAGCAGGACAAACATATACCGTCAGACAGCTCTATAATGCTAGTTTAGTAACATCTGCCAACGCCGCAGCAATAGCGCTCGGACAATCCATTGCTGGTCCCCATGGTGACTTTGGTCAAATCATGCGCCAAACCGTATCTAAATGGGGAATTAAAAACGCCCAACTTTATAACGCTTGTGGTTTAACTAATCAAGAATTAGGTTCTTTAGGTAGTTCCCAACTTAGTGGAGCTACCGAAAACAAGCTATCTGCTAAAGAAACCGCACTGATTGCACAAAAAGTTTATCAACTAAATCCACAAATTGTCCAAACTACAGCGCTTCAACAAATTAACTGGAACGGCATTCCAGAAGCTACCACCAATCATCTGTTGGGAAATCACGCTGGCTTCCAGGTCGATGGACTTAAAACCGGGACGAGCGATACAGCCGGCGAAAACCTAGTGGCAACCGCTACTAAAGGTAATCATCGGGTCATTACCGTAGTGATTGGGGCTGCTACCGGGCAAAGAAATCTGCAGACCGCTAAGATTCTCAACGGCCTCAACCAGCTCCAGGTGGTCAATCTACAACGGAAGAATTTACCCTACCAAAAATTACAGGTGATTAACGGAAAACAATCCTCGGTTCCGTTAGGATTTCAACGCCCGCCTTACTACTGGCTTCGAAAATCGGACCAATTAACAACACGATTAGTTCCTAACGATGGCCTCACTCAGTTCTCAATGCCACTAGCCCCCATCCATAAGAACCAACCATTTGGTCAGCTCCAGATTCAAGCTCCACACCTTCAATTCCTCCAACGACAATCATCATCCATTCCGGTTGTCTTTACCAACTCGGATAACATCGCTTGGGGACGAATGTTCCTTGGCGGCTTTGAGTTAATCGTAATTATAGCTGGATTGGGTTACTTAGTCTATTGGCTGAAAAATCGCTACGCCCCCCGACATTAAATGCAAATAAAAACAGGTTCTCCTATGACAAGGAAAACCTGTTTTTATTTACACTGATTGTTGTAAAAAGGTGGCTAGATCAGCATAAAAACGATCCGTTTCATCAATCATCAAATTATGACCTGAGTTTGAATAGCATTTTACCTTTAATTCCGGATAGGATGGGCGAAGTTTTTCCACGTCTTGGTTGCCGACGATATTGTCATATTTACCAACCAACGCAGTGGTAGTTAATTCCGACTTTTGCCCCCTTAAATCCGGTAATGCATAACGATCGGATTGCATGGCCTGGGTTAACATCGGACTCTTATTTTTCGCCATGACGGTGGCAATCTGTTGTTGATAGTACCGATATTTCAATCGATTAAGGACCACGTTTACTTCCCCAAAACCATTGCTAAATTGAGTTGCATCCGGGCTTACGTAAGTATGTTGCAATTGAGCTAGTTTTCGTTGGGAAGTTGCAGGCACCATCATTGGAACTACTAGTAGTTGCGCCGTTAATTCCTGCGGAAAGTAACTTGATAATCTTGTCGCTAGATAGCCACCGTATGATTGTCCTAACGTCACAAACCGCTGTAACTGTAACGACTTGATAACCTGTACCACCATTTGGAGGGTCGTAGCTGAATCAATAAAGGGTTGGTCCCGCGACTGTCCCATCCCGGGTAAGTCAATGTAAATCCGTTGGTAAGCACGCGTTTGGTTTTGAAAAAAGGGCTCCAGCAGTGGCATTAAGCTAGTCGAGTCCAGTTCATATCCATGCAGCATGACCACGGGAAAACCCGTTCCTACCGTAATAAAGTTCAACATTTTTCGTTCTCCTGTCAGCTACTCAATCCAGTTAGTTACTCAAATGATACCATTTTTAGCAATCACACCAAAAAGCCCTCCAGCTAGAATTCCTAGCTAGAGGACCTTAGTTTAAATTAGGTTAAACTTCTTTATCGGTTTCCGTTTCCACTCCAATTCCATCGTACTCATCCAAAATGATGTCTTTCAGATCAGCAATCAATGGTTCCTTCGGGTTGGCCGTTGTACATTGGTCCCCGTAAGCTAATTCGGCTAACCGTTGGGCTTTTTCTTCCAATTCCTCCCGGTCGACACCTTGGGCTTTCAAGCTCAACGTAACGCCAACTGAGTGAGCTAAATCAATCACTTTGTGCACCAAAGCCTCTTTTAACTCTTCTTCCGAGTTACCTTCTAAACCGATGTAACGAGCAATTTCTGCATAGTCTTTATCAGCGCGGAAGGATTCGTACTTCGGCCACGTTGCAATCTTCTTTGGTTGTTTGAAGTTGTAACGAATAACGTGTGGCAAGGTAATTGCAATCGCAATTCCGTGGGTAATGCCGAATTGACCACCGAGTTTGTGGGCGATGGAGTGGGTAATTCCCAAGAAGGCGTTCGCAAAGGCCATTCCGGCAATCGTTGAGGCCGTGTGCATCTTGTCCCGAGCTTCCATGTCACCGTTGTAAGAAGCCGTTAAGTTTTCAAAAATCATCTTAATAGCTTGCAATGACAACGGACGCGTGTAGTCAGAAGCCATGACCGAAACGTATGATTCAATGGCGTGGGTCAAAGCATCCAATCCAGAAGCAGCAATCGTGCTCTTTGGCACCGTCTTAACAAATTGCGGGTCAATGATGGCTACATCAGGAGTTAAGGCGTAATCAGCCAGTGGGTACTTAATGTGTAACTTAGCATCCGTAATAACTGAGAACGGTGTTACTTCGGAACCAGTTCCGGACGTACTTGGGATGGCAACCATCTTCGACTTGCTTGGTTTTTCAAAGCGGTAAGCCCGTTTCCGAATGTCCAAGAATTTTTGCTTAGCACCAAAGAAATCCGTTTCCGAGTTTTCGTAGATTAACCACATCATCTTAGCAGCATCCAGCGGTGATCCTCCCCCGAGGGCGATAATCGTGTCTGGTTGGAAACCACGCATTTGCAATACTCCGGCATCCACCGTTTCCGTCGTTGGTTCGCCGTGAATGTCATCAAAGATGTAGTATTGGACATCGTCATCACGAGCGTTTAATTCGTCAAGCACCTTGTCAACGTAGTGGTATTTAACCATGGATGGACTCGTAACAATAAAGGCTTTGTGAATGTCCGGCATATCCTTGAGGTAACGCACGGAGTTTTTTTCGAAGTAAATTTTTGGTAGTTTAATCCATTGCATATTATTTCTTCTCTTTGCGATTGTTTTGATGTTCAACAGGTCGTAATCCGTTACGTTATGGGAAATTGAGTTTTGTCCCCATGATCCAGTTCCTAAGGTTAAGGATGGGGTCATGTTATTGTACAAGTTCCCCACCCCACCTAATCCAGATGGCGAGTTCACAATAATCCGGGAGGCTTTCACAGAAACTCCGAACTTCGTCGCTAATTCTTCGTTCCGAGTTTGAATGGCAGCTGTGTGCCCTAATCCACCGTAGTCCAGCAGCTTGTTTACGATTTCAAAGGCATCTTTGTGACCCTTAGCCCGGTAAACGGAGATTACTGGGGATAATTTTTCTCCAGACATCGGGTACTTTGGTCCAATTCCTGTCATTTCCACGGCAAGCACTTGGGTATCTTTAGGAACCTTGATGTTTGCCATGTCAGCAATTTGTTGAGCGGTTGCTCCGGCGATTGGACCCTTAACGCTTAACCGGGTGCTATCAAACATTGCATCAGTTAATTGTTGTTGTTCGTCTTCTGGAACAAAATAAACTCGGTTACGTTCCAATTGTTCCTTCACGTCGTCGTAAATATCATCGTCAATGACGGCACTGTTTTCAGTGGCACAAATCATCCCGTTATCAAAGGTCTTGGATAACACAATGTCGTTCACGGCTTCTGGAATCTTAGCGGTCTTTTCGATGTAAACCGGACCATTACCAGGACCAACCCCTAAAGCAGGTTTTCCAGTAGAGTAAGCGGCTTTAACTAAACCAGGACCACCAGTAGCCAAGGTACATGCTACACCTGGGTGCTTAATCAAGGCATTCGTAGCTTCCCGACTTGGTTCTTCAATCCATTGGATGCAGTCTTTCGGTGCACCAGCGGCCACGGCAGCATCCCGCATGATTTTAGCGGCTTCAATTGAAGATTTCAGTGCTTGGGGATGCAAACTAAAGATGATGGCGTTCCGCGTCTTCATCGAAATGATGGACTTGAACAACGTGGTGGAAGTTGGGTTCGTTACGGGTGTAATTCCCGCGATGACACCTAATGGTTCTGCCACTTTAATCAAATCTTCTTCCGAGTTTTCGTCAATCACACCGACCGTTTTGTCGTTGCGAATGTCGTGCCAGATTTCTTCAGTAGCAAATAAGTTCTTGATGGCCTTGTCTTCAGCGACTCCCCGACCAGTTTCTTCGTAAGCCATTTTACCAAGGCGTTGGTGCGCATCGACTCCGGCAATTACCATGGCGTGCGTAATTTCGTCCACTTTAGCTTGATCAAAACTACTCATTTCGTCTAAGGCCACGTGAGCTTTTTTCACCATCTTGTCGATGGTATTGTCAATTTGTTTGAGTTGTTTTTCTTCTTTTTTGTCAGACATGTTCTTTCCTCCGGTTACTTCCATGTTCTGCAGTACTTGCCCCTCCGATTGAGGAGCAAGGTTTTTTGCCGGTTGTTACTATAAATTAGACAGTTGCGCCCGTAAAATCAAAGACTACCCGACCAACAATCTTGCCGGCTTTCATGTCGTCAATCACGTGGTTAATGTTTTCCAATTTGTCGGTTCTAACGATCGGTTCCACTTCACCAGCAGCACCAAATTGGAAGGTTTCGCGCAAATCTTCCCGGGTTCCGACTAACGAACCCGCGACTTTAATTCCGTCTAAGACCGTCTTATCAATATTTAAGGCCATATCACCCTTTGGCAAGGCCACGGCAACTAACGTTCCGTTGGGAGCCAAAGCGTTTACTGCATTGGTGAAGGCAGCTGCACTAACAGCGGTTACGATCGAAGCATCGACTCCACCATCAGTGGCCTTAATGATTTGTTCCGTCGCATCGTCATCGTGCCGATTAATTACCACATCGGCGCCATTTTCCTTAGCGGCTTCCAGTTTGTCAGGATCACCGTCAGTCACCACTACCCGGGCACCAAAAACGTGTTTAGCCAGTTGCACGGCTAAGTTTCCTAACCCACCGGCTCCGACGATCTCAACCCAGTCACCTGGTTTGGTGTCCCCTTCCTTCAAGGCCTTGTAAGTTGTTACTCCGGCACAAGTTAAGGAAGTAGCTTGGATGGGGTCCAATCCGTCAGGAACTTTGACAGCGTACTTGGCATCTACGATACATTCTTCCGCCATCGCACCGTCCACGCTAAATCCAGCGTTTTTAACGTTTCGACAGAGAGTTTCGTTTCCAGTGACACAGTAACGACAGGTTCCATCAGCAGAGTAGAACCAAGCGATTGACACTCGATCTCCCACTTTCAGGTTATCCACGTCTTTTCCGACCTGGATGACCTTTCCGACTCCTTCGTGACCAATAATTCGACCTGGAACTTCACCGAAGTCCCCGGCAGCAACGTGTAAATCAGTGTGACATAAACCACAGTATTCAATCTTAACTAATGCTTCATGATCTTCGATGGGACGTAATTGAACGTCTTTGACATCCACGTACCCATCTGAGTTCGGACGCACAACAGCTGCTTTCATGATTGTTTCCCCTTTCCAAACCTTTACTTTACGAATTCATTATATTGTTAAACTATTCACATGTCAACTAAAAAACATCTTTTTAGCTTTTAAAAAAACTAAAAAATTAGATATAATTGCGCAGCAACGGCTTTATCATACCAAATCGCGTAAAATATAATTTTGTGTGATAGTGAACAATATAGACAAAAAAAGAGTAGGACCGCTACTTGCGAGTCCTACTCTACCTGTAATTATAATCGGGATAACAGGAATTGAACCTGCGACCTCATACTCCCGAAGCATGCGCTCTACCAAACTGAGCTATATCCCGTTAGTATCATTACCTAATTATGATACCACAAATTCAGTTAATGGTTAAACCGCAAACTGTTTCTCGTTCTTTTCACTGAAACGGATTGTAAAAACGACCATGATTAACTTGAAACAATAAAATGGTAATCATCAGCAATAGGATTGCTAATCCCAATACCAGTGCATCCGTCCCCCGAAAGGGTTGCGCAGTGTACCACGTCCGTTTTTTCTTGCTGCCAAAACGGCGCAGTTGCATGGCTGTACTAATTCGGTCGATATTTTCAAAACTGGATAAAATCAACGGAATAATGATATTGATGATCCCGTGCAAGCGCGTGGTCAGTTTTCCCTTAGAAGAAAGTTCGCTCCCACGCGCTTGTTGGGCATCCTTGATGTCTCCAAATTCACGTTGCACATCTGGAATGTAACGCAGCGTAAGCGCCACCGCGTAACTAATCTTATAGCTAATCCCCAACCGATTCAGACTGGATGCAAACAAACTCGGATTGGTTGTCATAATGAACACCAATGCAAGCGGAACCGTGCAGACGTACTTTAAGGTCACGTTTAACAGGTAAAATAGTTCTTGCGTCGTTACCGTAAAATAACCAGCCGAAATGATCACCGTTTTAGCTCCATAAAGATGCACTCCATATTGGGGTGAAAAAACGAAAACCAGGATCACGTTCAAAATTGAGAAAAAGGCAATAAACTTCACCACAAACGCCACCTGTCGCCACTTTAAGTGGGACCACTTAAAAATTAAAAGCGACAAAATGGCCACTAAAACCAAAAAGCGCGTGTCAAAAGTCGTCATGCAGGCCACCGACACAATCAAGAAAAAGAGAAGCTTCGCAGCTGCGTTAATCCGGTAGATAAACGTGGTGCCAGGATGATACCCTAACGTATTGGCCTCATTCATGCTGTTTCCCCCTCTCCTTTAATGCCATCATCAGCTCCGCTTCGGTAGTGCCAGCTTGCTTAGCTAACGTAGCCAAACTGGTAGAACAAAGGTGCGCAGCGTTCATCAACTCGGGTTGCTGTAATAATTGGTTAGGTGTGACGTCAGCTGCTAATTTCCCATCGTTCACCACTAACACCCGGTTACTATACTGGGCCATCAGTTCTAAATCATGTGTAATTAACATGATGGTAATTCCTTGTTGGTGTAATTGTTCCAAAAAGGTCATGATTTCCGTGTAGGTTTGCCAATCCTGTCCAGCTGTGGGTTCATCCAAAATTAAGAGCTGCGGATGTAACACCAAAATTGCGGCAATCGTCACCCGTTTTCGTTGCCCAAAACTCAACGCACTGAGCGGCCAATTCCGAAATGGGTATAATCCACAAATCTGTAAGACGTCGTTTACTTGAGTTTCAATGTGCTCTACCTGCCGTAACCGTAGTCCCAGAGCCACTTCCGCAAAAACCGTTTTTTGTGACAACATTTGGTTCGGGTCCTGCATCACGTACCCGATGTGGTCCGCAATTTCCTTAATGGAAGCCGTTGCCAATGACTTATCCTGCCACGTAATCGTCCCCGTGCCGCGCAAAAAACCACAAATCAACTTCATCAAAGTCGATTTTCCGGCTCCGTTTTGTCCGACCACACTAATAAAATCCCCTTGGTAGATGGTGCAATTTACTCCAGCTAGGGTCGCGTGATTCTTGTTGGGATACTGAAAGCCAACGTTTTGTAGTTCCAGTAATGCGGAACCCTCAGGCTTCGAATGTGCTTGCTGAACCGCTCCTTCACTCCACCGTCGAATTTGCCCTAATTCCGCCGGCGTTAATTCTAATTGCTGGACGTGATCTAAATGCGGTTGCCGTTGCACGTCGATTCCGGCGGCCTTTAACACCCGCACGTAGAGTGGCGGTTCGATGCCATTTTCTTCTAAGCGTTCTGTTTTTAACAATGTGTCCAGATCAGAATCGCTAACTACCCGACCTTCACTGAGCACGATGGCATGATCAAAAGCGGCGGAGGAGACTAAATCTAAGCGGTGTTCGATCATCACGAGGGTAAACCCGAGTTCTGCTTGTAACTTGGTTACCAGTGCCAAAATTTCGTGACTAGCAACGGGATCTAGGTTTGCAAGGGGTTCGTCTAGTAATAAAATCGGTGCTTGGTTGACTAAAACTCCGGCTAACGAAACCTTTTGCTTTTGGCCTCCCGAGAGTGACTGCGGCGACTGGTTTAGCAATCCCTTAATCTGCAGGCGATTAGCCCATTCGGCCACCACCTGCTTCATTTGGGCTTGGGGCATGGCGTCGTTTTCTAGCATAAAAGCGATGTCTTCCGCAGCGGTTAAACCTGTAAATTGACTGTCTGGGTCCTGCAAAACCGTCGAAACTGAAAAGGAAAGGTCAAACAATGACATGCCTCCAACCGGATGGCCGGCAATTTGCCCGGTTCCCGTTATATCGCCAGGATCTTCCTCTGGAATTAAGCCATTAATACACTTAGCCAGGGTTGATTTACCACTTCCGGAGGGACCTAAAATTAATAGTTTTTCGCCAGGGTGAACGGCGAGCTTTACGTTCGTCAGGTTAGCTTCCGCCTGACTGTTATATTTAAACGAAAAATCACTAAATTCGATGATTGGTTCAGTCATAAGCTCCTACTCTTTTCGTAAACTATCCTTGCGGACCCGAGTAGCGGCGTAGGCTTTAATCAAAATGGTGCCCAAGATTCCCACGGAGATACTGTCCAAGGTTCCAGATAACAAACCCTGCACGTAAACCTTACTAGCGGGTTCACTGTAAATTAAGATGTCTAAGGTTGGAGCTACAAACGCCCATAGAACGTAGTTGGTCACAATTTGAATCAGATTAAACCACACAGCGTCTTTCCAACCAAAGATTCCTTGGTTCACCTTGAAGTACTTACCAAAAAATCCAATCACGAGCCCAAATAAGGCGGAACAGAGCACCCAACTCCACCACGGGTTTCCAAACATCATAAAATCGTTTAAGGCGTGCCCAATGAATCCGACCGAAAAACCGACCACTGGTCCATAAATCAACGCAAAGAGGGCCAAAAAGGCGTAGGTTGTCGCTAAATTAGTGTTAGGAAATCCGGTCGGAATGGAAGCAAACCGATCCAAAATCACGAAAATGGCGGCCCCAATTCCAATGGCGACCACTTTTTTTACCGATAAACTTTTCATTAGCAAAACTCTCCTTTTAATTCTTGTCGATGCCTCTTATTATACGGTTAATTCTGGATTATCTCAATCTGTTTTGTAAAATGGTTCGGCTTTAATCCCAATTCTTCAAACTTTTTCGAACTAAAAACGCAGGGGCCTAAATTTAATTAGGCCCCTGCGTTTGTTGGGGTTAATTTTTCCAACCGTGATTTTTTAAGTCAAAGTCGCGTTTCGGTAACTTGGAAACGTACGGATTACCGGCAACGTAGAAGCGGTACGGTTTTTCCGTCCAACTCCCACGGTCACTCACGCCAATCCGACCACTGGTCACGATTTGTTTGGGAATCTTGCCATGATCTAAATCAATGTCTAAATCCGTTTCCCCAAATTCCAGCTCGTTCAGGTGCTTATCCGTGATGCCCAAGGCTTCCATTAACTTGCCGGGACCATTGGTCAAATCATACCCATGCTTAGCACGATTTTGCTCCATTAATGCTCGTCCCTGGACCGGTTCCAGCCCCCGAATCAAAATTCCCTCGGGAACGTCCCGCGCTTGCGCCGCCACATCGAGGCAGAGCCGCGAATGAATCGAATAAATGTAAATCGTCCCGGGTACGCCATAGAGAGCTTCGTTCGCAGGAGTCCGTTTGCCTTGATAAGCATGCGCGGCTGAATCGCGTTGACCCAGATAAGCCTCTGCCTCCGTAATATAACCACTCATTAATCCTTGCGGTGAGTGGTAAATCAAGAGCTTGCCTAGCAAGCGTTGCGTAATTTCATCCGTGGTTCCCGTTGCAAAGAACCGTCGCAGTCGTTCTGTCACCGTCCGTGCCCGCCTTTAAAAATCACCGTTATCAAATATTACCGTACTACGATCACTGAAATCTTAGCTTTTTTCGCCAACTTCACGCTAATGCTGTAAAAATGGTGTTCCCCATCCTTATCAGCTCCGCAAACGAGCAAGTCGGGCTTAAAGTCTGGAATAATCGTATCCAAGATTTCGTCGTCGATGTCGCCGCCTTCACTGGCGATGGCCGTGACGTTTTCTACCCCGAAGTCCTTAGCCAAATCCACGTACTTGTAAATGACCTGGTTCAAAGCATCTCGCTTCTCGTCTAATTTCTTCGGTGTTAGAGAATCGTAAATGTTGATGTCACCACCCTCTAATACCGAACAAATCCCGAGCTGAGCGTTAAATGTTTTCGCCTGCGTCACCGCGTAACTGAGGGCCCGGACGTTTGCGTCTGGATCATCAGCGTCAATCGTCAATAAAATCCGTTTGAATTCTAATGGTTCTACCTTAGCCATGTATCTCACCTCCTCGTTCATATCATAGCATGAAAGCGCCACACGCGCCCGCAAAATTTTGCTTGTTAATCATCGTCGTCATCCTTGGCATTCAGCTTGGCAATCATGTGCCGGGCCCGAATCCGTCGCATCTTTTCCTTCTTCTTTTCAACCCGCATGTCTTCCATTCCCTTGGCTTTCAACACAATGCCTTCGTCGTTTTTCACCATGTAATAAATGGAAATCAGAATCATGATGCAGACAAACATCAATGGAAAGCCGGCAATCGCACAGAACGTTTGAATGGTATCAAATCCACCCACAACCACGATTCCAAAGGCAAAGAGAACAAAAACAACAACCCAGGTCATCCGGTTCAATTGACTTGGATCCTGATTGCCCTTCAGCTCGAGACTCGTAAAGGACGACACGATGTAGGCCGAAGACGAAATCGTGGTGGCCAAGAAAATGAAACAGGAAATACAGTAGACCGCAAACACGATTCCCTTCATTGGCAAGGTCCCTAGAACTGCCGTAATCACGGCCGCCTGTCCGTGCGTGTTCAAAATGTGGACCAGGTTTACGACTCCGTTTTTTTGCAGCCACAACGAGTAACCCCCGAGGATGGCGTAGAAACTCAAACAACCAGCCGAACCGTACATCAACATTCCCAGTAAGACCTGCCGAATCGTCCGGCCCTTAGAAATCCGGGCAATGAACAATCCCATAACGGGCATGTATGACAACCACCAGCCCCAGTAAAAAATCGTTTCGGAGTTAGCAATGTCAGGGGTGCCGTTGGGAACCGTGTTGGTACTTAGTTTCACGAAGTTACTGGTTAACAGGCCTAAACTGTTGGTTTCGGAACTCAAAATGTAAATCGTGGGTCCCACCAGTAAGACAAAGGCTAGAAACAAAATGGCGGTCCAGATGTGCATGTCACTTAGGCGGTCAATTCCCCCGTTCAAACCGTGCCAAACGGTCCAAGCAAAAATTACGAACAGGATGGCAAACAAGCCCATTTTGAGCGCCATGTTATCGGGCCAGCCCGTTAAGCCACTCAAAACGTTGGAAATAATCGGGATTTCCATTCCCACGGACGAACCGACTCCGCCCATGATGCCGAAGACGACCAGGAAATCCACCAGCTGACGCCCAGCATACTGCCACTTGGCATCTCCCTGCAAAAAGTTAATCGACTTACTGAGACGTTGCACCTTATTTTTCTTAACAAACAGAATGTAGCCAATCGCAATGGCCGCTGGGGCAAACATCATCCAAGCCATCGGTCCCCAGTCAAATTGACCCAACATGTGCGCGTAATTATAGGCATCCTCCGAAAAAGGCTTAATCCCAAAAGCTGGGTGGGAAACGTACCGAATCGGGTCCACCATGCTTAACATTAAAATACTGGCATCAATGGCCGTCGCAAAGACCATACTGCCCCATTGCAAACTACTATACTCGGGCACCGACTTGGCATCCCCCAGTTTAATCGAACCGTATTTACTAAAAATCAACCACAAGAAAAAAACGAAGTTAATGATGTAAACCATCATGTACGCCCAACCCATTTGCTTGGTAATCCATGCAAGCGCCGTTGCTAGATCACCCTGTAACGTGCTCCCACCGGCAATCAGAATCACCGACGCCACCACGAAAATCACCATGGTTGGGATAAAAACGAATTTATCAATGTTGAAATGCTTTAAAATAATGGTCCTCCTGAAAGCGCTATGCTTTTTCATACAAAAATACCGCTACGTGAATCGAAATTCAAACTTAATAGCGGTATTTCCAACTTTACTGAATTGCTCTGATTATAACACTTTATTTTTCCTGCAAATTGCTGTTATCAATCTGCTTAATGATCCGGGCTGGATTACCAGCGATTACCACGTCATCTCCAAAGGACTTGGTGACAACCGACCCAGCTCCAACGACCACGTTATTGCCCAATGTGACTCCAGGTAAAATGGTTACACCACCACCAAACCACGCGTTATCGCCAATCGTAATGGGAGCTCCCAGTTCCACGTCGTTAATCCGGTCTCTGGCATTTAAGGGATGGATGTTAGTGTACAAACTACAATTAGGTCCAATGTAACAGTTTTTCCCAAACCGAATTGGGCACGAATCAAGCAGGGTCAGGTGATAGTTTCCAAAGAAATTATTCCCGATGTGCACGTTAAATCCGTAATCGAATTGCAAGTCCGTTTCCATGAAGAATTCTTCCCCGGTCTCTGCAAATAGACCTTTAATCATGGCGTTCCGTTCTTCGTTATCCGGGGTATTATTAATCTTTTGTAACATCTTGCGCACTAAAATCCGGCGCTTAATTAATTCGTGATCAAACTGGTTAAACGATTCCCCAGCGGTCATTTTGGCTCGTTCCGTTGTCATCCTAGCGCTTCCTTTCCATTTGATCCATCGTTTGGTTTAAGCGTTCGTCAACGTACATGTTCCCCTGATTCGTCGCGTGTCCCTTGGTCCAGGCCAATTGCAGGTGGGGAAACTCGGCCAGTAAGCCGTCAAGCTCGTGCCACAGTTCCTGGTTCTTCAGTTCCCCGGTTGCCCGGCGCCAACCCCGTCGTTTCCAACCAGCCAACCAGCCCTTTTGAATCGCATCTAAAACGTACTTAGAGTCAGACACCACGCCCACGTTGCGCTGTTGCAGTTGGTTCGCTCGTAACCATTGTAACGCTTTTACTAACGCCGTGATTTCCATCTTATTGTTAGTAACGCCCCATTCACCATCCGAATCACTGTGTTGACGACCCTGCCAATCAATTAGATAGGCCCACGCGGCGGGATCAGTTGCTTTGACGTGACCGCCGGCAACGTTGCCGTGGTTCCGGGATCCCCCATCCGTAAAAACCACGATTTCTGGGCGACCGTGTGAACCTGATTGAGTAGGATTAGCTGGTTGCTTGGTTGGTCGAGATGTCGGTTGCGTCAAAAATTGCTGCGCAGCCGTTTGCGTTGGAAAACTTTGGTACTGAGCTCCTGAAAAGCCCTCGACTTGTGCCTTGGCTTCCGCCCAGGTCTGGTAAATCCCTGGTTTTCGTCCCTTTTTGACGGCATAATACTTTTTTGTCTTCGTCATCAGATGCCTCCGTTGGTCAAAAGTAAAAATTTCAGAATTAGTTGGTCTAAATCCTTTGCAGGACGCGCTTTTTATGTAAAAATAATAGTATAAGTAGGAGGAGAATAATATGTCTGAGCTTAATATTAAACTAATCACGGCTGACCAAGCCATGAAAATGTTGCGCGATCGTCACGCTAAGCGCAATGAACGTTTTCCTCAATTAATCTCAGCCGGTAGTTTTATCCTGCCTGATTACTATTTAACCAGAAAAAGAGAAGCCTTTAAAATTAGACGGCACACCTTCTTAAAGAAAAAGCCTCGTTCGTACGTAGCCTTTGATTCCGAAAACGGGCAAACGTTATGGCTACGGAATTTTAACAGTCTCTCTGAAGCAATGTTTTGGCTAAATACAGGTTTAAAACCGGCTGATACGGACTCCAATAATTCATTTGCCAAATGGAAAGAGAGTCACGCCGCAGAGATCAATGAACTCAAGGATCAATTGCGCGCCATGTCTAAATTGAAGAAAAAGGAAATTGTGAAGGCGACGAAAGCCAAGAAATAGAAAAAGGGATTACGATAGCAATTCGTAATCCCTTTTTAATTTACTTAGCAGCAGGTTTTTGTTTTAAAAACTTTTGTAAATCTGCAACTCGTTTTTCTTCTTTTTTACGTTTTTTCTGGTCAATTGGACGCCGACCTTGGACACCATTTGGATGACAAATTCTCATGATGAACACTCCTTTACTTTAGACTTACAAATAACAGCTCTATGTATTATAATACATCCAACGTAGAAAAATCAAATTTCTTCAGGAAGGTGTGTCTCTTATGCTCAATGATTATCCCCAAGTTGTCACCATTGCCGGGAGCGATAGTGATGGTAGTGCCGGCATGCAAGCCGACCTTTTAACCTTTTTTGCTAAACAAGTTTACGGAGCAACCATCATCACTGCCTGTGTGGCGGGAAACTCCTTTGGAATTCACGCAGGAGTTAACATGGACGCCGATTTCATTAGTCAGGAATTTAAGGATCTCGCCGACGACTTCCACATTCGAGCCGCTAAAACCGGGATGCTAGCCGATGCTGACATCATTAATACCGTGGCTGACAACTACGAAAAATATGATTTCGGTCCCCTCGTGGTTGATCCCGTTATCATTACAAAACATGGAGATATGTTACTCGAACAAGCAGCATACGAGACGCTCGTTCAACGATTAATTCCCCTGGCTGAGGTTTTAACCCCGAACTTCTTTGAAGCCGTTAAACTTAGTGGTTTGGATCCCGAACTGCCTGATTTTCAAGAAAAGGCAGCCCACAAGCTCCAGGAAATGGGGGCCCGCAACGTCATGGTTAAAGGTCGGCACGACCAAACAACCCAGGAAACGGTGACCGACTACGTTTTATTGGAAAATGGTCAGTCCTTCAAAATGACAGAACCATACTATGAAACCACTCATAAGAACGGAACTGGTGATACCCTATCCGCTGCAATTACGGCAGAGTTAGGATTAGGCAAGTCCGTTGAAACTGCAATTCGGAGTGCCAAGGAATACGTTGATGCCTGCATCAAAGACGGGATTAACGTCGGGCACCAGTTTGGTCCAATCAACCATTGGGCCGCTAACTAACAACTAAAAATAAACCTAGCTAACTGCTAGGTTTATTTTTTTACCACTTGGAGGGACTCCAAATCCGGCCGTCAAGCTCAGCTTCGGCTTGTTCAATTCGGACAGCCTGTACATGCACCAATTGTTGTGTGGCCTGTAACAGGGCCTTCGTTGTGATTGGTTCATTCTGAGTCGTATTTTCTAGTTCTGTTAACTCAGCTAATAACCACTTCTCGGTATCCATGACTATCCCTCCTCTGCTTGGCGAATTAATTTAATTTGCTCCTTCAAATCGTCCAAATGTTCTTGCTGCTCTTGCAGTTGGTCAATAATGAGCTGAATTCGTTGCTGCTGGGCTTGCGGTTGACTAACTTGCCACTTTTGTAACTGCTTAATCATCCATTTTACCCGTTGCTGAAAATGCAACGGTTGGGAAGCAGTTAAATATTGTTGATATTCAATTAGTAACTGCGCTTGCTCCGCGTCCGTTAGGTACGCAAATTGATTAATCACCAGCGGTTTTAGAAACTGCATGCCAGCGTGGTGCGCCAACGCCCGGTACGGAGTTAAAACTTCCGAGATGCTAAAGCCTTCCGTCCCACCTGCTTGAAACTCTTGTTCGGGATAACCCAGTGACGTAACGATGCCCAACTGTTTGTCGACTAATTTTCCTCGTTCGCTGGCAAAGGTAAACGCCCGGGTTAACACGTCATCCTCCCATTGTTTTAAAAGCGCCGGGGCGCTGTACCAATACATGGGGAACTGAAAAATAATGCGGTCGGCCTGCAACAGCCGTTGTTGTTCTGACGCAACGGCTAATGGTTCATTATTATCCGTTAGTCTGTGCCAAGTGACCGTATCTAAATCTGCTTGAGCCCGGTTTAAAAAAGCCTGGGTGCTCGAATCTTCGTACTCAGGATGAGCTACAATGACTAATGTTTGCAAGTTAAATTCCTCCATTCTATTAGCTTTCATTGTACGGTTTCCGGTAGCTACGGTAAAGCAGGGCGGTTTTGATTAAGAAAAGAAATCATCCATTAGTGTTGACTTTGTGATGAGCCGTGTTATACTAAGGTCAATGTTTGATAGGTTTCGAGTTTTTAAGGTTTCTTGTTTTATTTTATATGGAATGACTTCCTTATTAGATTCAAACTAAAGCAACATTAAATTTATATTTTTTTATGGAGGTTTCATATTATGAAGCAAGGTACTGTTAAATGGTTTAACGCTGACAAGGGTTACGGTTTTATTACAACTGAAGATGGTGACGTATTCGTTCACTTCTCAGCTATCAACAAAGATGGTTTCAAAACCCTTGATGAAGGCGAAAAGGTTACTTTAGACGTTGAAGATGGCGACCGTGGCCCACAAGCTGCTAACGTTACTCCCGTTGAAGACTAATTAGCCTTTACAAAAAGGATTCACAATCGTGAATCCTTTTTTTGTTGCCTCACATCACATAAAAAGCGATTGCTGGACTATGCGTCTGGCAATCGCTTTTTGTTTCTGATTTTTTATTTTAAGTGCATGTACTTGGACGCAAAAATCACGAGTTCTTCAACCGATTGTTGCATATCATTCTTAGTCCAGACCACAATCACTTCGGTTAATCCCCCGGAAATCATGGCTACCAAAAACTGGGAAGATTGCTCTCGAGTAATCAAAATTTGCTGATCCACCAGGGTTTTAATGTAAGTCGAGAGGGATTCCAACAGCAGATTGGTTAAATTATTTTGTACCAATGCTTCCATCATCAACTTATTTTCCTTAATTAACGTGAAAAAAGTTGTCGCAACGTCGTAAAAGGCTAAATACTTCTGGGTAGCCAGTCGTTGGATGAAATGATCATAAACCATCTCAAATTGACCCTTAATCACTTCTTCCTTGGTGTGGAAGTTCCGATAAAAGGTCATTCGCGATACGTTCGCCTGCTTGCAAATCGCCTTCACGGTGATGTCTGCGTAATTCTTTTCCAACATTAACTCAAATAGGCCTAAGATAATGCGCTGACGCGTCTGTTCCCGTTTCTGTTGCCGATTTAATTTCACCTGGATCCCTCTTCTCTTGCATTTTTCGTTGTTATTGCTGAACCGGACGAAGGTGGGTTGCCTCCTCTGGAGTAAGATGGTGTAACTGACCATTTTGATCAACCAACTCTAACCGCAGTTGCTGATCTAACCCTTGAAGTAATCCCCGTTTTAGCTGATTACCTAGCTGGACTTGAACTAGTTGCCCCCGCCACAACAAATGTTGATTGTAACAATCACGAACGCGTTGCAAGTTAGGATGGACACTAAAATTCACCACCTGCTTGTACAGAGCAGCAATCAACTGGTTTTTGGCCGCCATCGTCGTACTAAGGGCAGTGGCGTTTACGGTAGCTAATGAGTGGTGGGGGGCTAAATTCAAACCAATTCCAATCATAAAGCTTTCTGGTTGATTCTGGGCATCACTTTTCAGCTCAACCAAAATCCCCCCAACCTTGTGATTGTGTAAATAAAGATCATTAATCCATTTTAACGAAGTTGTCACCCGAAGTACGGTTTCTAGCACTTGATGGGTGGCAGCAGCCACGCCCATTGTCAATAATCCTGGTTGTTGCAAAAAAACGGGCCGGACGGGAATGACAATTGTCACATAAACCCCCGTGGCCGGCGCCGTAAATGAATGACCTCGTTGTCCGCGACCGGCTGTCATCCGGTCTGCTGCAATCAAATGAATTCCGGGTAATCTAAGCCGTTCCGCCACCGTCATAGTTGAATCCACTTCGGCAAACAGATGCAGATGTTGCATATCTAACCCGGTTTGAGCTAACAAATAACTTTGCTCTAAATTAATCATGAATGAACCTAAGTATTAAACAGGTGGACTCCTTTATCAACATAAATAACGTCCCCCGTAATTCCCGTTGCTAAGTCACTTAACAAGAAGGCCACGGCGTTCCCAATTTCTAACTTTGAAACACTCTTACCGTCGGTTGTGAGGGATTCTGATTCCTTCAAGAGGTCTCCGTGTCCTTTAACCCCCGTCACAGCCAACGTCCGCACAGCTCCAGCGGAAACGGCGTTAACCCGCACTCCAGCTTCACCAAGTTCCGTCGCCAGGTAACGAACTTCGGCTTCCAAGGAGGCCTTGGCAATTCCCATGATGTTGTAGTTTGGAATCGCGTAAGTAGAACCCATGTAAGTCATCGTAACGATGCTCCCTGGGTTGTTCAAAATTTTGCTAGCATAACGCGTCACAGAGATTAAGGAGTAAGCACTTACGTCTTGAGCAAGGTTAAACCCAGCTTCCTTCGTGTTAATCACTCCGTTTTGTAAAGTTTCTTTATCTGCGTATGCGATGGCGTGTAACACTCCATCAATGTTACCAAATTGAGCATGAATGTCTGTAAACGTTTTTTCAACGTTGTTGTCGTCAGCCACGTCACATTCAAACATCGGCGTATCTGGATCGACAAACCGGTCTAAACTCTTTTTCATCCGGTCATTTTGGTAGGTTAAGATTACTTGCCCACCTAATTCTGTAACAGCACGGGCACAGCCCCAGGCAATACTTTTCTTGTTTGCCACTCCCATGATGACAATTTTTTTACCTTCTAATAAATTAGCAGCCATGGTTCTTGGTCATCCTTTCAGTTTCTAATTTAAAAAACACAAAACTAACTAACGGAAATTAATCCATTAGTTAGCCAACTAAGTTAAAAGTTGCGATACCGTTCAAACCGTTTTTGTAACATCTCAGTTTGTGGCAGCGCACTTATCTCTTCTATTTTACCAAACAATTCACTTTTTAACTGCTTGATTTGGGAATCCGTCCGGACTTCTGGAATAATTCGATCAATAATTCCCTGTTGGAGCAAATCATCTGGAGTTAATTTCATCACTTCAGCTGCTTCACGTACCCGGCTGGCGTCTTTCCATAAAATCGTGGCGTAACCCTCTGGTGACAACACAGAATAGATGCTTTCTTCAAAGGCCCAAACGGTGTCTCCCACTGCTAATGCGAGTGCACCACCACTACCTCCTTCTCCCACGATAATGGAGATGTAGGGTACCTTCAGTTGCATTCCTTGAATAATCAACTGGGAAATCATGTAACCCTGACCGTGATACTCAGCTTCCACGTCAGGATAAGCCCCTGGAGTATTCACTAGTGTAACCACGGGCCGGTTAAATTTTTCCGCTTGCTTCATCAGTCGTAAGGCTTTGCGATATCCATCCGGTTCCGCAGATCCAAAGTGAACTTCCGCGGCATTCTTTTGGTCATCGGCCTTGCGAATTCCGACCATTGTCACGGGACGACCGTTCATCTGACCAATTCCGCCGTAAACGGCTGAATCATCACCATAAGCCCGATCACCGTGTAGTTCCAAAAAGTTATCGGTCAGACCTGCAATTAAGTCCTTAATGCTGATTTTATCCTCTGAACGAGCTTGCAGCACCCGATCAAAGGCCGTTGTTTTAGCCATTCCAACCACCGCCTTCGTGAATTGCTAGAATCTGACCAAGAGTGTTTAACATCTCACGTCGCGGAACAATGGCATCTAAAAAGCCGTGTTCTAACAACGTTTCAGCCCGTTGAAAGTCCTTCGGAGGCACCTGTTGAATCGTGCGTTCAATCACCCGGCGCCCGGCAAATCCAATCAAAGCGTGCGGTTCAGAAAGCAATAAATCGCCCTCCATTGCAAAGCTAGCGGTTACTCCCCCTGTCGTCGGATCACATAAATAGCTAATGTAAACCAAACCAGCTCGACTATGTTCGGCAACTGCTTCTGATACCTTGGCCATCTGCATCAGGGAATGAATTCCTTCCTGCATTCGAGCCCCACCAGAAGCGGTAAAAATAATAACTGGTAGTTGCTGCTCCGTTGCAAACTCAAATAAGCGCGCCAGTAATTCACCGGTCGTACTCCCGAGACTACCCATGATAAAACGCCAGTCCATGACCCCAATGGCCGCTCGATGACCGGCAATGGTTCCAGTTCCAGTTAAAACTCCTTCGTTTAAACCAGTGACCTTACGTGCTTGGGCCAACTTGGCTAGGTATTTCGGATCTTGAAATTGTTCGGGAGCCTGAAGTTCCTGATTTACTGGAGTAAAATCGTCACACAACAAAGCAACCCGTTCCTGAGCACCTAATCGAAAACCGTAGTAACAATTGGGACACTCTTTAAACCGGTCAAACCGCTTTTTATAAATCATGGTGCCGCAAATCGGACACTTCGTCCACACGTCTGGAATCTGATCCATTCGTTTTTGTAACTCAGCAGGACTCGGTTGTTTCGCGTTATTTTGGTCCATTTTGTTTCATCCAATCCTTCAAAAAGACGTTCTCAATATAGAGGTTATTGAAGTCACCCGTTTGAAAATGTTGATCTTGCAGCACTGCTAGCAAGAATTCTCGGTTGGTTTTGACCCCTTCAATTTCAAATTCACGCAGAACCCGAATCATCTTGGCAACGGCAGCCGGTTTCGTCGGCATGTGTACGATGATTTTTGCAATCATCGAATCGTAAAATGGCGAAATCAGACTTCCCACTTCAACTCCAGAATCAATCCGAACTCCTTTCGTTCCCACCGGAAAATGTAACTTCGTGATTTTTCCAGCACAGGGTTGAAAGTTTTGTGTAGGATCTTCGGCATTAATCCGACACTCTAGAGCATAGCCATGCACACCACAATCGGCTTGTCGAAACGGCAAATCATCACCGTTGGCTACCATAATCATGGCTTTGATTAATTCTACGTCTGCGACTTCTTCTGTAATCGTATGTTCAACTTGAAGCCGCGTGTTCATTTCCATGAAGTAAAAATGATGCTCAGGATCCATCAAGAATTCGAAAGTTCCCGTATTCTCGTAGTGAATCCCCCGCATGGCCCGAACCACGACTTCACCCATGTGAGCTCGTTCTGCTTCACTAAGTTCTGGACAAGGCGATTCTTCCAAAATCTTTTGGTGGTTACGTTGTAACGAGCAATCTCGCTCTGGAAAGTAAACGACGTGACCGTGTTGATCAGCAATTGCTTGCATCTCAATGTGTTTAGCGTCTGATAAATCTTTTTCTAAGTAGAGCCGGTCGTCTCCATAAGACAGCTGGCTTTCCCGCTTGGTATCGGTATAGGCTTGGACCAGTTCCGTCTGGTTATTAACCTGGCGAATTCCTTTCCCGCCCCCACCTGCGGCTGCTTTCAACATCACGGGATAGCCAATTTCTGCGGCAATTCGTTTAGCATCTGCTAAAGAATCTACGAAGCCATCGGAACCCGGAATCGTGGGAACATCCAGTTTTTTCATGGTTTCCTTGGCGTTCGCCTTGTTTCCCATTAAATTGATGACTTCCGCACTGGGACCAATGAACTTCACTCCATAGTCTTGACATAACTCAGCAAATTCGCTGTTTTCCGCTAGAAAACCGTAACCTGGGAAAATGGCATCTGAACCAGTTAAAACGGCAGCATCCAAAATGGCGCCCATGTTCAAATACGAGTCCTGGGGCAAACCACTCCCGATGCAAACGGCTTGATCTGCTATTTGAACGAATAGGCTATCACGGTCAGCTGTCGAATAGACGGCCACCGCCTGCAGATCCATTTCATGCAGAGCCCGAATGGTCTGGACCGCAATTTCGCCCCGATTAGCAATTAAAACCCTTTTTATCATCAACTTCACCCTACGCTTCAATGGCAAACATGAGATCAGCAGTCACAATGACTTCGCCGTCACGGATTACTTCACCGTGACCAACCCCGATGTTTCGTTTCAACTTGGTTAACTGGACCTTAAGTTGCAAGACGTCACCGGGACGCATTTCATCCTTAAACTCCGCCTGCTTAATCCCGCCAAAGAAGACGTTCTGTTTGTGATGTTCGGGCATGGATAAAATGGCTACTACTCCAGTTTGCGCTAGGGATTCCAAAATGATGGGATGCGGCAACGATAGTTGGTTTCCGTTTGAAAAATACCACTCGTTCATCGTGATGTTCTTTTGGGCTTGCGCACTTTCCCCCGGAGTAACCGCCACAATCTTATCAATCATTTCAAAGGGATACCGTTGGGGAATAAAGTCACTTACCTTATACTCCATGCTAGTCCTCCTCAATCTCAAACAATGGCTGTTCGTACTCAACCATTTCACCGTCTGAAAACAGCCGCTTTTTGATAATTCCACTCACAGGACTTTTCACTTCGTTAATTAATTTCATGGCTTCGATGGCACAAATGGTTTCCCCTTTTTTCACGTGGTCCCCAATTTCTTTATAAGCTGGTTTGTCTGGACTTGGAGCCATGTAAACCAGACCGACCATCGGCGCTTTCAATTGATACGGAGCGGCTGTTTGCGAACCAGTTTGCGCCATAGCTTCGGACGAAGTTTCATTATCAGCGTCCACTTGGGGAGCTGGCGTACTTTGTTTACTAAAGTAAACGTTCACTCCATCCCCATCGATTTTTAACTCTTGTAAGCTTGATTGATCAAATTTGGCTAATAACCTTTCAATATCAGCTTCATTCATTAATCTTCTTCCCACTTTCTCATTGCAATCACAGCGTTGTGACCCCCAAAACCAAAGGAGTTACTGATGGCCGTTTTAATGGGAGCCTGTTTGTTATCATCGTTAACTAACTGAATGTGGACTTCAGGATCTTGTTCGTACAGACCAACGTTGACGGGCATTTGACCCCGTTGTAAGGCTCCAACCAGAATGGCAGCCTCTAAACCACCAGCGGCTCCTAGTGAGTGCCCTACCATTCCCTTGATGGAACTTGTCTTTAAGTGATCGTTATCCTTAAACAATTTTTCAATGTCAGAAGCTTCAGCAACATCATTAGCATGCGTCGCCGTCCCGTGAGCATTTACATAATCGAGTTCTTCCGGAGCAATGCCACCTTCATTTAACGCTTGTTTCATCGCCATGATGGCCCCTTTTCCCTCTGGATCAGGAGCGGTTAAGTGGTAAGCATCACTGGTCGTTCCGTAACCAACGATTTCAGCTAAGATGTGGGCCCCGCGTTCTTTCGCGTGGTCATAGTCTTCTAAGACTAACGAAGCGGCCCCTTCACCCAGCACAAATCCGTTCCGGTTCACGTCAAATGGGAGGGAGGCTTTTTCTGGATCTTCTGAAGTCGATAAAGCCGTCAGAGCCGCAAATCCAGCAATTCCCATCATACTAACGGCGGCTTCCGTTCCTCCGGCAATCATAATCTTGGCCTTGCCATTCTTGATGTATTCAAAGGCATCCCCCACCGCGTTGGTTCCAGAAGCACAAGCTGTAACCACCGTTTGCGATGTGTTTTGGGCGTCAAAGTACATTGATACGTTTCCGGCCGCCATATTAGAAATCGCTTTGGGAACGAATAAAGGAGATACCCGGCGTGGTCCTTTTTCAAAGGCCTTTTGCAGTTGTTCTTCGATGGTTGAAATTCCACCGATTCCAGTTCCGTAAATGACCCCTAAATCTTCTGGTTGGTAGTTTTCGTTTAATACCAATCCCGCTTGGTCCATCGCTTCTTTAGCCGTATATAGGGCATATTGTGCGTAAGGATCTAGTCGCTTGTAGTCGCGTTTGCTGAGCCGTTTACCCGGATCAAAGTCTTTCACCTCAGCGGCCACTGAGATCCCGGTTTCACTAGCATCAAACTTGGTAATGGGACCAATCCCATTTTTAGAATCCAAAATGTTATCGACAAATTCATCAGCTGTATTGCCGACTGGGGAAACAACTCCCATTCCTGTTACTACTACTCGATTACTCACAAGTTTCCTCCTTATAAGAAACTGCAGAACTTACATGGTTAATCCACCATCAACGGTAATTACTTGCCCCGTAATGTAGTCGTTATCGACCAAAAAGGCGACCGTTTTGGCAATGTTTTGCACGTCTCCAAACCGTTTTAACGGAATTTCATTTTCAAATTGTTTTACAATTTTATCACTTAACTTAGCGGTCATCGCGGTCTTAATCATCCCGGGAGCAACCGCATTACACCGAATCCCCCGCAACGATCCTTCGCGCGCCGTGGTTTTCGTTAAGCCCACAATTCCGGCTTTACTAGCAGAATAGTTTGCTTGGCCTAGATTACCATGGGTTCCGGCAATACTAGACATGTTTACAATCACACCAGAACGTTGTTTTTGCATGACCTTTAACGCAAATTTGGACATGTTAAACGTCCCAACCAGGTTGGTGTCTAACACGTCCTTAAATGAGGCTTCCGTCATCCGCGTCATTAACTTGTCCTGCGTTTGTCCGGCGTTATTAACTAACACATCCAGCCGCCCGTACTTATCCAGGACCGTTTGCACCATCCGGTCCGCGTCTTCTTCCTTGGCAACGTCTCCAGTTACAATTTCTACTGGAGTGGAAAATTCCGCTTGTAAAGCAGCTACTTCATCAGCACTAAGTTCCCGGTGGGAATTCAGAACTACCTGGCGGTTTTCCGTCGCTAATTCTTGGGCAGTTGCTAACCCAATTCCTTTGGTTCCACCCGTCACCAGCACTACCTGTTTCGTTGTCGTCATTTTGTGACCTCCGTCTGTAATTCAGCTTGTACCTTGGCTAACGTGGCTACGCTATCGACATGATAGGTCGCCAAATCAGGGACAATTTTCTTAGCAAACCGGGTCAACGTTTCGCCCGGTCCGATTTCAACCAACGTATCAACATCCGTCGTATGGTTGAGATACTCTAAATCTGCTTGAAAGTGAGTTGGTTGCACCAGTTGGTGCGTCAACGTGGTCTTTAATGTCGCTGTAGTAAACGGCTGTTCTGTCGTATTACTAATCACTGGTACCGTCCAGTCATGCACGGATACCGGCTTCAAGCGTTGTTGCAACTTAGCACTCGCTGATTTCATTAACGGGGTGTGGGAAGCAACCGCTACCGGCAGGGGCACCACTCGTTTAGCCCCAGCGGCCTTCAACTGTTCCGTGGCCGCAGCCACCCCTGCTTTAGTTCCGCCAATCACTGTCTGGAACGGGGTATTGTAATTAGCCGGATAAACGTCAGGGAGATCATTAACGACCTCCGTCACCGTTTGCGGATCAAGCTTTAAAACCGCCGCCATGGAGCCGGGTTGAGCAGCACCGGCTTCTGCCATGTACCGGGACCGATCATGGACTAGGGCTAGCGCATCTGGGTAAACCAGCGCGCCACTAGCAACTAAGGCACTATATTCACCTAAACTCAAACCAATCATGGCCTGAGGGGCTAAACCAGCGGCAGTAAGCACCTGACTAAGTCCGTAGCTCATGGCCAAAATGGCAACTTGCACGTTGTTCGGATCATTCAGTTGCTGGGCATCGGTCAAATCAATTCCGAGCGTCGTCTGGACCTGGTCAATGGCAGCTCGGTACAACGGTTCTGCTTCATAGAGGTCCATCCCCATGTCCGGAAACTGACTTCCCTGCCCACTAAATAAATAACCTATTTTTGTCATAGAGGCCTCAATCTAATCGTGCGTTTATTTAGCTTGGTTAACTTGTTGGTCAACGTAATCAACTAACTGACCAACTGTTTCAATTCCTTCGTCACCGTCAATTTCGATGTCGTATTCGTCTTCTAGGGCGTCCACGATTTCAAAGATGTCTAGGCTATCAAGGTCCAAACCATCTTTAAAGTTAGTTTCTAACGTAATGTCGTTAACATCGACGTCATCAGTTTGGTCTGCCACAATTTCTTTAATCTTAGCTAAAATTTGATCTTTACTAGTTTCACTCATTGGTTATTCTCCTCTTAATTAAATCTTAATCTAGTATCTAATAATAACAGTTCCGACCGTTAATCCGCCACCAAAACCAGTCAAGGCAATGTAGTCACCCCGCTGAATCTGGTGCTGATTAATCAGTTCTGCCAATAAAATCGGTTCACTGGCGGCCGCAGTATTTCCATATTCAGTAATGTTAATCGGAAAGCGCTGGTCTGGCAAATCGAGTTTTTTTGCAACCCGTTTGACAATCCGTGCGTTCGCCTGGTGCATCACAAAGTACTTAATGTCCGACAAGTCCAAGCCGGCCTGTTCCGTGGCCCGCCGAATGGAAGCCGGCGCCTGACGGGTCGCAAAGTTATACACCACGTGCCCATCCATTTGAAAAAAACGGTGCCGTGCATCCAAATTACCGTTGCCAAAAGGAGTCTTTTCCACCATTTGACCGGCAGTCAGTGAGGAACCTAAGTCCCCGGCGGTCTTTAAATCAGCTCCCATCACTTGCGAAGCACTCCCGTCGTTTGTAACCAAAACCCCGGCTGCTCCGTCGCCAAACAGGACTGCGGTAGAACGATCATGCCAGTCAACTAGCTTGCTCAGCCGTTCACTCCCAATCACAATTCCCGTTCCACCCGGCAATTTAGCCAGCAACGAATTCATGACATCCGTGGCGTACACAAACCCGGAACAAGCCGCATTCACATCAAACGCTACTGCGTTAGTCGCTCCCAGCGCTCCTTGAACTTCGGCAGCTACTGCCGGGGTCAGGTGATCCGGTGACATGGTGGCCACGATGATATAGTCCAATCGATGGACATCCATTTGGGCTTGTTCCACTAACTGGCGAGCCACTTTGGTCGCTAACGAGGCGTTGGTTTCTGCCACCGCAATGTGACGACGTTCAATTCCCGTTCGTCGTTTAATCCACTCATCAGAGGTATCCATTATTTGTTCTAAGTCATGATTAGTAACCACCCGCTCTGGTACTGCCAGCGCCGCGGCCTTAATCGCGTAACTTGTCATGTTATTCTCTTTCTTGTTGATCCACGATAAACGTTAGCTTCGTTTCACACGCTTTTTCTTCGCCCACATAGGCCACACAGGAAACGGATCCCGTCCGGTTTCTCACCTTATCCATGGTTACCTTGAAGGTTAACACGTCACCTGGTTCCACCATCCGGCGGAATTTGGCGTTTTTAATGCTGCCGAGGTAAGCCGTTTTGTTTTCAAACTCAGGAGTACTTAAAATCAAAATCGATGCCACTTGTGCCATCGATTCAATAATTAAGACCCCTGGCATGACCGGGTTACCGGGGAAGTGTCCCTGAAAGTACTCCTCGTTAATCGTCACATTTTTGGTAGCAACGATTGATTCTCCCGGAGTCATTTCGTCGACCCGGTCAATAAACAGAATCGGGTACCGGTTTGGAATTAAATCCATAATTTCTTTTGCATTCATTACAGCCATAGTTATTACTCCTAATCATCAAAATATTGAGATTCGTCTGCTCAACCTATTCTCGGTAAAAGGCGAACGGGTTGCAATCAATTGGGGGCCATTTCCCCTGGTTAGAGATAGCAAAGCCCGGCTGCTAGGGCATTCCTGCTCTTCAAAATGCTGGTTACAGATTAAATGATTAGTAACAACAACCATTAACCTGCAACAGGCACCCAACTGAAAAAAGGACAAAGTCCTTAATCCTTTGTCCTACTAATATTTTAATTTGGCCTGTGCGAACAAGTTCAATTGTTGGGCACTTAGGTTAAACGTTTGGGGCCGACCCTTCTGGACCAGTCGATGTAGTTGCATCAATTGTTGCTCGCGTTTACGCCAGTTGCCTAAAGCAGCAAAGTCTTTTTGGGTTATTTTCATTAATTTCACGCGGGTTTCCCTCCTTGTTCAACCGTTTGCGTTGGGACAATTAATTTTGTCACTGGCTAAATTATAATATAAATGGTAAAAAGACGCACGATTCTACCCAGATTAGCGTTCAAATCAATTAACTTGGCAGGAACCAACCCATTTGCGTTATGATATAATTGGAATATCACATTTTTTGAAAGGATTTAACTGAGCCTATGAATAATGAAAATAACGATAGCGGTAGCACCACTACTGCTCCGCAACAAAATTTTTCTTTCTTTGGAAAAGTCATTAATATTTCCTTACGAACGTTAATGTCATTCGTCGGAATTGCCATTTTGTCCATGGGGGCGGCGTTATTAAAATCTTCCCCAATTCTGGGGCTTGATCCCTTCACCGCCGTCAATACCGGGATGGCAACCCTCTTGCATACTTCTCTAGGGATTTACCAATTGTGTGCGAACTTCGTCATCTTCATTTTCGTACTGCTTTTGGACCGGAAGAAAATCGGAATTGGGACGATTATGAACATGGTGTTAGTTGGATTTGAAATCCAATGGTTCTCTGCCATCTACCACCAAATCTTCCCCGGTCACGTTAACTTCTTGATTTTGGTTGCTGATTTAATTCTTGGTTTACTCTTCTTTACGGCCGGAAGTTCTTTGTACATGGCTCCATCCTTGGGAGTTGCTCCGTACGATGCGATTGCACCAATTGCTTCGGCCCGTTTGCACTGTAAATATAAGACCGCTCGGGTTATCCAAGATATTTGTTTCTTGGTTGCCGCCGTCTTAGTGCACGGTCCGGTTGGGTTTGCTTCCATTATCGTGGCCTTCTTCGCTGGTCCATTGATTTCCTTCTGGGATCGCAGTATCAGTACCCCAACGATGGATTACATTGACGAATTAAGTGGTCACCCATCCATCAAGAACTTGGCCAGTGGGGTTACGAAGGCAACTCGGTCTGGGTACCATTCCCTGTCAAAAGCCTACAACTCCACGTTGGACATGCAAATGCACCTGGCTGGTTACACCAACCGGGAGTTAATTAAGAAAATTCAAGAAACGGAACACAGCATGCAAGAATCCCAAAAAGCCTACAACGATTACCGTTCCCAATACCGGATGTTAATCGCTGAAATGGTAAAGCGGGACAAGCGTGGGGACTTAAAGAACTCACCAGTTAACACGACCAGCACCAAGAACAATCAAAACGCTGGTCAAAAATAAAATCGACTAACTAAAAACACCTTACTTTTCCGAAGTAAGGTGTTTTTTTAGCTTTAACGACATCATTAGGTGGTCCGGCGTTTAAAGGCATAATTTCCAACTACCAGCAAACAACCTCCATAAACCAAGATTAAGCCTAAATACTCTGGAATTGATAACAACGTAACCTGCTGTAAGGCTGGGTTAATAACTTGCCCATTTAAATTCATGACGTTAATCGGATTGTACCTTAGCAACGGATGGCTATGAACTAACCCAAACATTGCATTAGCCAATAATGGACTAACAAAGCAAACGATGATTCCGACCGTCGTTCCTAAGCCCGTTGATTTAAACCCTAAAGCAACGGTCAATACCAAACTGCTGATCAATCCCGTGGTGAAAAACTTGGCCACGTTACTCAACCAGAAAACATTCCAATCTGCGGTAGGAATGGCAGAATTGCCCAACCAGCTGAAAAGCAGTAGCGAAAAACTAAGCGAGATTAATGCCAACAAACCAGCAAACACCAATAAGGTGACTAGCTTGCTCAGATAAATTGTAGTGCGCGAAAATTGTTTGGAAATTAAGAGTTTAATGGTGCCGTAGTTAAACTCTTGGGTGAAAATGGTACTACTGAGATAAATCAGCACCAAAAATCCCCACAGCGAACCATTAAAGTTATCTAACCAAACTGCTTTAACCGTAATGAGATGCGGATTATAGTTAGAGATTTCAGCAGTAGTAAGCATCAGTACTAGTTGCAAAACCAGCACCGCATAGGTACTTTTCTGATGAAAAAGCTTAAATAACTCTTGTTTAATCAGTAATTTCACGTGGCGTCTCCTTTCTATTTCAGCAACTGCAACAAGTTGTTTTCAAAGTCATCTCGTTCACTTTCAACCGTTTGAATGTGAATCCCATTGGCATTTAACCCTGGAACCAACGTTTGCAACTCGGCTACCGGGACCATTAAAGCTGTATCACTAATTTCAATTTGCTCATTAGCTCCAATCAGTTTGCGCGCTAAATCAAACTTATCAACGGTAATCCGGAGCCGCTGCTGGGAATGGTGCTGAAAACGACGCAATGTCGTCTGTTTTAAGATCACACCGTCTTTAATGATGATTAACACATCAATCATTTTCTCTAATTCGCTTAAAACGTGGCTGGAAATTAGAAAAGTAATGCCCCGTTTTTGCAAGCGGAGAATTAAATCCCGAACCTGCTTCGTCCCATTAGGATCTAGACCGTTAATGGGTTCATCGAGAATTACTAGTCTGGGTTGATTAATCAACGCTAATAAAATGCCTAACTTCTGCTTCATTCCCAAGGAATATTGGCGGGTGGGCCGCTTTAGATAAGATTCCATTTCTAAAGCAGCAATTAAATCTTCAGTTTCTTTCTGGTTATAGTCATCGTTAGCAAATAACCGGAGATGCTCCCAACCGGTTAAGTAAGGATAAAGTGCCGGATATTCAATCAACGATCCCACGTTGTGGAGGGCTGTTTTCTTTTGAACGCTAACCACCTGTTGCTCCACTTTGATAGTGCCCTGATTAATGGATATCATTCCTAAAATGGATTTCATCAGGGTGGTTTTCCCGGCTCCATTTGCGCCAACTAGTCCCCCAATTTGCCCCGCTTCCAGCGTAAACGAGACGTCCTTTAGAATCGATTTCCCTTTAATTTGTTTTCTGAGGTTCGTTACTTGTAATTGCACCTGTCTCCTCCTTCATTAAATAAAATCAAACTTCTTTGACCTTACAATAATGATTGATCCAGACAAGCTCTAGTCTTGAGCCCCAGCAAAAAAGGATGTCTCAGTAGCTGAGCCATCCTTTTAAAATTGCTATTTTCTTTTTGAAATCAATGAAACCAAATTTATGATAACGAAAATCATTCCGATAATTGCTAGAAACAAAATTGACCACCGAATCAACTGGTTATAACTAGCATTCATCAGCATTGTAATCGTTACCAGTATAAAGATTAGTAAGGAAATCACTAGCATGATGAGTTGAAACACAAGCATGCTTTTAGTGCGACTTTTAAAAAATAACGGTAAATTTAGCAACGTTGGCACAATGATGATAAAAAGCACCATATTAACGTTAAAAGTATGAGTTTGAACCGCAAATAAGATAATCATAATAACTAATGCAAGCCAAGCCCCTAAATTAATAATTTCTTTTCTACTCTGCTTCATTTTTAATTCCTCCTAATTTCCTGACCAATGATTAAAACGCCAATTAACTATAATTTGCTCAACCGTGGTAATTAATAAAACTACCAGCACCATTCCCATTAATCGAAATGGCGAAACTAAATAAATTTTGGCACCATAAACCCATGGAATCAGATACCATAATCCCGCTCCCAATGCTGTTGTTCCGTAATAAATCATAAATGGAATTGTCATAATTCCAACCCCAATACAAGCTAAATAACCATGCATGATTCCCACATACTCAATAATTGGCACCCAAACTAAATTTAAGATTGCTAAGCTAACCCACAGATTCAGGGACATCCTTATGGAAAAATCACCAATCGTTACCATCAGCAAATTAAAAATAAGAATATTAATTAACCACATCCAGTAAGTACTTAGCGAAAATCCTAATAGCCAGCTAGTTCGCTTCGGCAGTGAAAGAATCCCATTAAAATTAGGTCTTTGGTCCTCGAACCTTCGTTGAATTGCAAGAATTAGACTAAGCAAACATGGGGCCAAACAGTTCAAATAAACAATTGCCGTCTTGGTCCAAAGTGTTCCTGTCATTGGTGAAGCTTTGCTTTTTAAGCCAAAATAAATTCCGTATAATCCGATTAATAATGAAATTCCTAACAGTAACGGTTGATGTTTGATTTTCAAACAATTAGCTTTTAACACAACTCAAGCCACCTTTCGAGCATTACTTAAAGACAGCAAATAATTAATGATTAACCACATCACGACTACGATGACAATCCAACCGATAAAACTAAGATTGTTAGTCAAATTACTTTGAGCTGATAAGACGGTCCCGTTAGGATTAATCCGTAATAATGTGATCGTCCGAAGTGCTAATACCCAGGGATCTAGCCAGAAACGCAAGGTTAAAGCAATTCCCATAAAAGCACTCATAATTGAAATTCCGAGATTAAGCAGGATAACCATAATTGCATTCAAATAGCGCAATAGCTGCATGTTAATTACAATTAGTGGCCAACTACCAAGCCAGATAACCAGTGAAGCAAACGATAATAACGCGACATTCCCGACCGTTCTAGTTGTCAGCAAGTTACTAATGCAAACAACCACTAATAAAGTAGTTTGAGCTAATAACATTAATAACCAGTATTTCAAAGACTTGGCTAGGTAACGCTGTTGCAAAGACCAATGATTGGCTAAAACGCTTTGAAGCCCTAAAGCCCGCTTTTCTTGTTGATAATCACCACTAATAATCATCACAACACATATTGGCAACAAAATCAGTGCCCAAATGTTAAAAATATTAGTTTGAATAATGCTAACCCCATTAACTAACCCAGTTGGATTCCTAGATGATAGTAACGTCATCAGGGTAAATACGCAGAAAAGCAACGGTAAAATTAATGCTATGTTTAAATCATTACTCGATTTAGTTTTCAATATTTCTATTTTTAATGCATTCTTCATCTCAACTATTATCCTTGTGTTTTTTCAAAGAAGATCTGATTCAAATCCTCTTTACCAGTCACTGCTTGTTGATAAACCAACGATCCATTATTCAAAATACCAATGAATTCTGCGATGTCTTGTAATTCGGGCAGAATGTGACTTGAAATTAGAACCGTTTTTCCCGTTTGGGTAAGCTCCTTTAAATATGTTTTCAGCTCTTTAATTCCGTACGGATCTAAACCATTAAAAGGTTCATCTAAAATCAAAAAATCTGGATTCTTCAGCATCGCCATTGCAATTCCCAACCGTTGCTTCATTCCCAAAGAAAAGTTCTTCACTTTTTTATTCCCGGTATTATCAATGTTTAAACGGGCTAAAATAACTGGAATCTTTTCTAAAGGCAAGTGGTCTTCTAAAGCAATAATCTTCATATTATCGAATGCCGTTAAATTCCCATAAGCAGCCGGATATTCAATTAAAGACCCAATTTGTTGCAAAATTGATCGGTGCCAAGGTTGATGCTTAAATTCCATTCCCCCTTCAAAATCAGTAATAATTCCAGTGATAATCTTCATGGTCGTGGACTTCCCAGCTCCATTAATTCCCAGCAATCCATAAATTTTACCTTGTGGAATTTTCAAATTAATGTGATTTAAAACCACTTTCTGTTTAAACCGCTTGGTTAATTGGTTGGTCGTTAAAATGTACTCCGTCATTCTGGTCTCCTTAATTTAATCATTACTTAAATGCATGAATAATCACTGGAATTAGCCACGCCAAACACCATGCAACTATAAAAATAATCCACCAGCGATGATTGAGAAAATCCCAAAAGGTCATCCCTACCTTTGGATTCTCGACCTTAATTTTTTTTTGGAATTTATCATCACCCCGGATGAGACTATCCAAGCTAACCTCGAACAAATCGCTGATTTGAATCAATCTGTCAATATCAGGATAAGCAGTCCCAATTTCCCATTTAGAAACGGACTGGCGACTAACGTTTAACAGCTCAGCCAAATCATTTTGGGTCCAGTTCCTTTTCTCCCGTTCTTCTCTAATCCGTTGTCCTAAAATCATCGATCAACCTCTCCTTTTAAAATCATTTTTAAGCATAAAACTATTAACGTAAAAATCACGAACTACTTATGCGCTTTCCCGCAACTAATAGGTGCATCGTTGCTATAAAGGCATTCTTCGTCTTTCTAAACTAAAAACAGCTCTGCTAATTATCCCGGCAAAGGTTAATTAACAAAGCTGTTTTTTTATTGATTCATTTAGTTTAAATTTTAATCTCGATCATAATTCGTCATCCGCAACTGGTTCACCCACTGATCAAACTCCGCTGCCGTTAGGTATCCCGATGCAAGCGCCGCGTCCCGCAAATTTTCGTTGGCTTGCGCCGCCTGGTTCGCAATTTCAGCTGCATGGTGATAACCGATGTGAGGACTTAACGCCGTCACCGTCATCAACGAGGCATCAACCAATTGCTGCATCCGCTCCTGGTTCACCTGAATCCCACTGACCATCTTATCCGTGAAGTTCGGCAGTAAATCGGTCAATAATTCCACCGACTCTAAGAAGGTGGCGATCATCACCGGTTTATACACGTTCATTTCAAAGTTTCCCTGGCTGTTCGCCACGGTCAGCGTCGTGTCGTTCCCCATGATCCGCGTCGCCGCCATCGTCATCGCCTCGGCCTGAGTCGGGTTCACCTTCCCTGGCATGATGGACGACCCCGGTTCGTTAGCGGGAATCGTCAGTTCCCCGTAACCGGCTCGCGGTCCACTGGCTAAGAAGCGAATGTCATTCGCAATTTTCAATAAATCAGAAGCAAGCGTCCGCACGGCGCCGTGCGTATTTAACAAGGCCGAATGCGCGGATAGTCCCGCAAATTTATTGCCCACGCGATAATGGACTCCCTGGGCTTGACTTAAAGCCTGCACCATTTGTGCATCAAATCCAGCTGGGGTATTCAACCCAGTTCCAACCGCCGTTCCCCCAATCGGTAACTCCAGCAATCCCTGTGCGTTTTCCTGTAAGGCTTGTTGATCGCGCTGTAAGGTACTGCGCCAACCAGAAACTTCCTGGCCAAAGGTCAACGGAGTGGCATCCTGAAGGTGAGTTCGGCCAATCTTGACCGCTGCTTGATACTTGCTTTCCAACTGCTGGAACGCCGTAATTAAATGTTGTAACGGGGACATTAGCGCTTGAACTGCTTGATAAGCAGCCATGTTCATCGCCGTCGGGAAAGTGTCATTTGAACTTTGCGAAGCATTTACGTCATCATTTGGTTGCACCGTAAGGTCAGGCTGATTCTGCTGCACCACGTGGGTAATGACCTCGTTCACGTTCATGTTGGTTTGGGTTCCGGAACCGGTTTGGTAAACATGAAGCGGAAAATCCTGCATTAAAGCGGCATCGTCCAGTTCCAGTAATTGATCAACGGCGGTTGCAATCGCAGCTGCTTTTTCCGGTGCCAGCTTCTGATCCTGGGCATTAACCTGCGCTGCAGCTCGTTTAATGACCAGCAACGCTCGAATTACTTGCACTGGCATTAACGGTCCCACCGGAAAGTTATGGCGACTTCGTTCCGTTTGTGCTCCCCAGAGAGCGTTTTTCGGGACTTGCACGTCTCCTAAGGTATCAGATTCAGTTCGATATTCGGTCATCGCGTTCTCCTTTTTGCTTGTTTAGAAATTTAGGTGCGCGGACTGCGGGTGATTTTCTACTAAGACCTTGCCGTTTCGAATGGAGTACAGCAACGGCCGCCGTTCGTTTAAAACGTCATAAAAATTGGACCCGGCAAAAATCAGGAAACTAGCTGGTTTCCCGACTTCAATTCCATAGTGATCCTGCACGTGCAGGGTTTTGGCACCGTTTGTACTAATCAACCGGTAGGAATCCAAAATCTGGTGATAGCCCATTAACCCACTGGCTAAAATCCCGACGTAGAGCGCATCTAGCATGTTGCCGTCGCCCATCGGATACCACGGATCCTTAATGTCATCCTCTCCAAAGGAAACGTTGATGTGGTGCTCTAGCAATTCTTTAACCCGTGTTAATCCCCGGCGTTTCGGATAGGTATCAAAGCGGCCACCCAAGTGCATGTTCACCAGGGGATTGGCCACGAAGTTCAGTTGCGCCAATTCTAGCACCCGCATTAGTTTATAAGCGTAGGCATCGTTTACGCTTGCCAACGAAACCGTATGGCTAGCGGTCACTCGCTCTTTCAACCCAGATTCGTAGGCCAACGTCGCCAGCACTTCCAAGTTCCGGGAGCCCGGATCATCAATTTCGTCACAGTGCACGTCCACCAGTTTGTTGGTGCGCTCCGCGAGGTCCATGATAAATTCCAGGGATTCCTTCCCGTAGTACTGGTTAAATTCATAGTGCGGAATCCCACCAATCGCGTCTACACCCATTTGGGCGGCGGTTTCCATTAGTTTCTTTCCATTTGGAAACGATAAAATTCCTTCCTGAGGAAACGCCACCAGTTGGAGTTCCATGAAGTCAGAAACTTCATCACGAACCTCCAGTAGAGCTTTCAGTGCCGTAAAACTGGGGTCAGTGGTATCAACGTGACTGCGCACGAACTGGACCCCGTGTTCGGCTTGTCGTTTTAACGTCGCGAGCGCCCGTCGTTTTACATCGTCATGAGTCAACTGGGGTTTCCGTTCCGACCAAATCTGAATCCCATCAAATAGCGTTCCCGTTTCGTTCCAGCGTGGTTCCCCAGCCGTTAAAGTCGAATCTAGGTGCACATGGGAATCCACAAACGGTGGCAACAGTAAATTACCCGTGGCATCAATCACTTGCTCATCTGGCTCGGGCGTTAAATGCGCTGCCATTTCAGTAATTATCCCATCCTGACAACGCACATCTTGTGGCGTTGCTTGATTTTCAATCACAACCTGTTGAATTAACATCCGTAATCCTTTCTCTTATTATCGTGGTTAGAAAAAATTCCATTCACGTCCAAGGCGTCAATGGAATCTTGTTCATGCACTTATTCTAAGCCGACCCGTTTGAAAATATCATCCACGTGCCGCAGGTGGTAGTGGTAATCAAAGGCATCGTTAATTTCTGCTGCACTCAACCGGTCCGTGATTTCTGGACTGTTTTCTACCAATTCCCGGAAGGAAATTTGTTCATCCCAGGACTTGGCCGTGAGTGGTTGCACTAAATCGTAAGCAGCTTCCCGGCTCAAACCGGTGTTAATCAATTTTAACATTACCCGTTGGCTGTAAATCAGGCCGTGCGTAATGTTCATATTCTCCTTCATGCGCTCTGGGAAGACGTCCAGATTCTTCACAATGTTATTAAACCGGTGCAACATGTAGTCTAACAACGTGGTTCCTTCGGGGAGGATGATTCGTTCTGACGAAGAGTGAGAAATGTCGCGTTCGTGCCACAACGAAACGTTTTCGTAAGCCGGCGTCATCAAGCCCCGCATCGTTCGAGCCAAACCACAAATATTTTCTGATCCGATGGGGTTCCGTTTATGGGGCATCGCTGAGGATCCCTTTTGGCCGGCATTAAAGTGTTCTTCCACTTCATGAATTTCTGAACGTTGCAAGCTCCGAATTTCGGTCGCAAAGTTTTCCAAACTAGTAGCGGTTAGAGCCAGGACGGCAATGTATTCGGCGTGTAAATCACGCGGTAGCACTTGACTCCCAATTTCTTGAGCCCGCAATCCGAGTTTGTCACAAACGTACCGTTCCACTTCAGGATCAATGTTAGCAAAGGTTCCCACTGCTCCCGAAATTTTTCCGGCTTCAACGCCCGCAGCCGCATGGTCAAAGCGGTCAATGTCTCGGTTCAATTCGGAGTACCACCGGGCTAGTTTCAAACCAAACGTGGTGGGTTCTGCTTGCACCCCGTGGGTCCGGCCCATCATGACCGTATCCTTGTATTGTAAGGCTTTTTCTCTAATCGTTTCTTTTAAAGTCAACAAGTCCTCGCGCAAAACGGCGTTGGCTTGTTTTAATCGAACCCCTTGCGCCGTATCCACAACGTCCGTACTGGTAACCCCGTAGTGAATCCAGCGTTTTTCGGGTCCTAAGGATTCAGAAACGTCCCGGGTAAAGGCCACCACGTCATGGTGAGTTACTGCTTCGATTTTAGCAATTTCATCCGGATCAAACTTCGCCTTTTGTTGAATGGCTTTTAAATCGTTATCGGGAATTAACCCCAGTTTATTCCAAGCTTCATCAATCGCAATTTCAACGTCTAACCAGGATTGGTACTGGTTTTGCATACTCCAAATTTTTTTCATTGGTGCGCGTGTATACCGCTCAATCATTGTCGTACCCCCACTCTTAAATTACTTTAATTCTAACGATTTCTGGATTTTTGTCAATTATCGTCCGGATTTTCACGAACTTTATCCTTGCCAATTATTTTTTGTTTAACCTTTAAGGACTGCGCTTCCATTTAATGGTATACTATTAATTAAATCACAATCATAAAGGAGCAAGCTCATGACAGCATCAAAAATTGTAAACTTTCGCGATATCGGTGGTATTCCCGTTGCTGGGGGAACCTTACGTCCGGGAATCTTCCTGCGAAGCGGTCAGTTAGTTGATTTAACCCCTGAAGATGTTGATTTTCTCGTTAATCAACATCATTTAAAGGAAGTTTTTGACTTCCGGAGTAAAAAAGAAATCGAACAACAACCAGATACCACCATGCCCGGTGTTAAGTATCAAAACATTGACATCCTGGCTTCCGCTACTAACAGTAGTGCCTCCATTGAAGACATGTTACTACATGCCGATAACATTACAGAGGGCATGCTAAATACTTACGAACAACTGGTGCTTAGTGAATCGGCGCAAAAAGGATATCATGATTTTCTAACGGAAGCCTTGAAGCTGAACGAACCGCTGTTATTCCACTGTTTTGCTGGTAAAGACCGCACTGGCTTTGGTGCCGCTTTAATCCTGAAACTGGCCGGTGCTTCTGACGACCAAATTTACGCTGACTACCTTAAAACTAACGAAATGCGCAAAGCCAGCAACGAAGAAATCATTAACTCCCTGCAGGGGAAAATTTCTGCTGAACAAATTAAAGCGCTCCAAGTAGCTTTGAACGTTGACAAGAGTTACCTCGAACGAGCCTTCGCTACGATTGACCAACACTACGGTAATTTTTCAAATTACCTGACGGAAGCTCTCGACTTAGACGAAAACTTTCAAACTAAATTTAAACAGACGTTTGTCATTCCTGAATAATGGTTTAACCAGCTCAACCGACCGCTACCATCTATCCCGTTTAGGATAGATGGTAGCGGTCGGTTTTTGTTTCTCAAATAAAACCCGAACTTTTAATCTGCAAAAATCCGTTAAGTTCTTGATTTCACCGGTTAAGATTGGTAAACTTGCTACTGGTAAAAAAATTTAACGAGGTGCTTATATGTCAGTAACAGTGGTTGTTGGTAGTCAATGGGGCGATGAAGGTAAGGGTAAAATCGTCGATTATCTCAGTAAAGATTCCGATGCAATTGCACGATACCAAGGAGGCGACAACGCCGGCCATACGATTGTCTTTAACGGACACAAGTTTAGCCTACAACTGTTGCCATCTGGGATTTTTTACTCTGATAAACTGGCTGTCATTGGGAACGGCGTGGTTCTAAACCCGAAGTCGCTCTTTGCAGAAATTAATTATCTCAACGAAAACGACGTCCCGACCGATAACTTACGGATCTCTTCGCGGGCCCAGGTCATTATGCCGTACCACATTCTGTTAGACGAACTAAGCGAAAAACAACGGACGAATAAAATCGGAACCACCCACAAAGGAATTGGTCCTGCTTACATGGATAAAATTGCCCGGGTGGGAATTCGGGTAGCCGATTTAATTGATCCGGAGACGTTCAAACGAGAACTCCAAGAAACCCTCCGGCAAAAAAACGAATTATTAACCAAATTGTATGAAGTGGAACCGTTAGACTTCAACTCCATTTACAACGAATACAAGGCATATCGGGAACGGATGAAACCGTACGTTACGGATACTTCCGTCCTCTTAAACGACGCCATTGAAAAGCAACAAAACGTGCTCTTTGAAGGGGCCCAAGGGATTATGTTAGACATTGACCACGGAACCTATCCGTACGTCACTTCTTCTAATCCGGTTGCCGGTGGTGCTGCCGTGGGAGCCGGTTTAGGTCCGACCAAGGTAACTGACGTAATTGGCGTTTGCAAGGCCTACACATCCCGCGTGGGTGAAGGTCCTTTCCCCACTGAATTGTTAACCGAAATTGGGGATCATATCCGTGATACTGCCCACGAATACGGAACGGTCACTAAACGACCCCGCCGGATTGGCTGGCTGGATACGGTCGGATTGCGGCACGCTGCGCGCGTTTCCGGTTTAACTGCCTTAGCCATGAACTGTGTCGATGTGTTAGATGAACTCGACGTGATTAAGGTCTGCACCGGTTACCGGCTTAACGGAAAAATTATCGATTACTATCCTGCTAACCTTGATGAACTAGACAACTGTGAACCAGTTTACCAAGAACTGCCAGGTTGGAACGAAAGTACCACGGATTGCACCACCTTTGACCAGTTACCGGCTAACGCCCAAAACTACATCAAAACGGTGGAAGCCCTGGTTCAGGTTCCCATTGAATGGTATTCGGTTGGTCCGGATCGGGAACAAACCCACCGGCGGTAATCAAAAAATTTATATTTAAAGAGTCGAATCAGATTGAAACACTATTTCAACCCGATTCGGCTCTTTTTTAACTTAAATTTTACTAAAATTAATTTGGCGTAGATTGCTAATCCTTTAAAACAAGGATAAGCTTAAATTTAACTAAGAAAAAATCTAAACTTATTTTTGGGGAGGATTACCTATGGAACTACGCCTCTTTTTTTCCAAAACATTTTCCCAGGTTGGTGACCTCATCTTTAACACCCTCCTGGATCTGTGGATTTTAAACACGTTTGGTTCATCGAAAACCTTAGCAACTAGTTTGGCGGTCGCTAGCTCCGCGAATTTCATTGCCAGTTTTGTGGGTGGCTATTTGGCCGACTCCCGCTACGTCGGCAAGTTTCTCTTGGGGATTGAGTTCTTCTCCGTGGTCATTTCGTTTCTCAATTTGTTCTATCTAACCGCCATTGGAAATCAAAGGCCCAGCATTCTAATTATCAACCTCTTTCTTTTCCTCATTAATTTTAGTAACTTTTTACTTTCCCCGTTAATGAAAAAGGCCATTAGCAGCTACGTCCAAAGGGAACGGATCCCGACTTACAACCAATGGACTTCGGTGGTCGGGCAGGTGCTAACCATTGTGATTCCAGCTATCTCTACCATTCTGTACACCAAGCATTTCCTTACAATTGAATGGGCTCTAGGAATCAACGCTGTGTCCTTTTTAATCGGTTTCATCCTGTTGCTCCCGTTGTTAAAATTCAAACTACCCCCGAGGAATCCCGATAATCGGTACTCGAACACCATTAAATACGTTTTCCGTGTCCCTCGCCTGCAAGAAATTATTTTATTAGGAACCATTCTCTCGTTATTTTCCGCAGAACTAAACGTTTTTGCCCCCGTGTTCGTCACCAAAACTTTACATCAGCAAGCTTTATATGGGATTGTCGTAAGCTTCATGGCCGTCGGTGGAATCCTAGGCGCCCTGTCGATGCACTACTTTAAAATTGGCAAGACCCTCAAAACCGAATACAGCTTTTTAGCGCTTCTGGTGCTCTCATTATTCGTGATCTTTGGATTCCCCAACATTTACTCCATGTGTCTATTAGCAATCATTGCCAACTTAAACTTAGTCCGGTACGGCGTCCTAAGTCAAACGTTCATTCAATTGCAAGTTCCGGCCGAAATCATTGGAAAAACCTTTTCAGTCTTATTCTTTTGTTTAAATCTAGTGATGCCCCTGGGCAGTTATCTAATTGGATTAGTGATTAATCAATCTAGCTTTCTCGTTAGTCTACTGTTAATTGGAACCGCGCTACTGCCGTTTACTATGATTCTGGTTTACCGGCAAAAAGCTTAGCGACTTTCCATCCAACAAAAAAACGCCGTGGCGGTTTTTTTATTTTGCTTGGAAGTCTTAATCCTGCGCTTTGAAATAATAAATGTCATTACGCACCGGTTGGCGGTAACCAAAAACTTCTAACGGAACTCCCTTTGATTGATGTAACTTTGCAGCGGTTGCGGTTGATACCTCTGTTTCACCATACTGCGCTCTAAATTTTTGAATTTGTTGCTCACAGGTGCTTAAATATCCAGCTAACTTAGTCAGTGATCCTAGCGAAAGTCCCTGAATAACAGCCATTTTCTCAATTAACGTCAGCAAATCTACAACCGGTGGCAAACCACCACAGTAAAATTCAAAATACAGACAAAGATGTTTAACCTTACGACGAAACTCCGAACCTGCTCCCTTAGCGGTTAAGGGAACTTCATTGGCTGCTAAGCTAACAATTGCTAACACGTCGTTTAAAAGCCGATGGATCTGTAGTTGATTCAACCGTGATTGTTGAATAATTTCTTGCAAAAATAACCGACAAACTTGGTATTCAGGCCGGGCAAACGGATAAGGAACCTGGTCCTTAATCATATTTAGCCGTTCTTGAAATACGATGGAATCCAATTGCGACGTCCCCAGGTCTTCATTTAGATTGACTAGGGCAAAATTACAGAAAACACACGGCATCTCAAAGTAATAGTAGTAAAACTTCACGTACACGTTCTTGGCCCCATTATGTAAGTCGGCCGTAAAATCAGCATCCACAAATTTAATTCTAAACTCTTGCAACTCCTGCAGATAATTCTTCAAAAAACGGGGTGCTTCGACAAAGATTTGCTCGGATTTTAAGCCGTAGGTCTGCATTAAACCCCGAATCACGCGCCGCATGTTAGCGGTTTGATTACACTGCTCGTATTGTTGAAATGCATACTGCACCTGACAGTTTAACGATAACGGACAGTCTAAATTCAACTTTTGCTCGTTATTTAAGTACCGGACACACGTCTGAGCCTTAAAGACTAACTTAGCAGTATTCGTCTGCGTAAAGTTAGTGACCGTATCTAAGTAAGGAGAATAGGTAAAAAAGCCCTTCTCGTCGTTTCGAAAAACCGGACTAGCTGGTAAGATTTGGAGTTGTTCTGGATATGATGCTAGTAACCGGCGGCGTTCTAAAAGTTCACGTTTGTTTTGTAATTCCATTCGTCATCCTCATTTACTTCACATTTTTCATTGAAAAGCTTTCGTTAGTTGCTGCAAATGAGCAGTAAACTCAGCTTCATTGCGACTAGTAAATTCCACCACAAAACAGTATGAGCCGGTAGACTGGTAGGTAGCGGTCTCATTTCCCTTTTTCTGATGGATGCTTTTAATCCAGTCGTAATGAAGCTTCTGGTAACGATCAGAGTGTGGTGGTGCCATCACAAACAATAGCCCGGCAATGCATTGAGGCCGCTTTGAAATGGAAAGGTTGGCGGTCCCTGGTTCGAGGTAATCCTGCCAAAATGCGGTTGGAATCGAAACACCAAATTCAAATGGAGTCAATTTAATCATTCCCTGGCCCCCAAATCGTTTCCCGACCTCACAAAACATGATTCCTCGTTCCCCATAAAAAAATTCAAAGTGAAACGGGGTTGTTTCTCCAGTGACGGTCATAACGTCGAGAATTTTTTGGGTTGCTTCCTTCAGTTGTTTCCGAATCATTGGAACCCACGTTGCCGAAGAAAAATATAGCTTAGAGGTCCGCACACAGAGATTTTGACGCGTGGTTAACGTTGATAAAATCAAATCACAGTATTCATGGTAGAGGTCTAATTTAATTTCATTGCCAACCGAATAACCATCGACGGTTACCATGTGGTTAAACGGGCAGAAGGTTTCAATTAAGTAGTCATCCTCACCTAAATTTACATCAGCAAATTCATTTAGATGAGCGGGTTCAATCACGAACACACCCGTTGCGGAATCAGCTCGCCGGGGCTTTAAAACGGATTGCCCGTGTTCTTCCACAAAATTCTTTATTTGCGCAAAGGAACTCACCGCCTGAAACTCAGGTTGGGGTACAATTCCCTGTAGAATCGAACGCATGTAGTACTTATCTTTAAAGAAGAGATTCGAAAGCTCGGAATCCAACTGCTTATCACAGAAATAGGTTTTTAAAATTCCGACCCCAATCATGGCATCCTCGGCTAACGTTCTGATGTCTGAAATGGTTTCCTGCGTCTGTTTTTTCCGAAAATACGTCACTAGATGAGCAAAATCAAGGCTCGCTACTGTATCAATTTGTCCCTGACTAGCAGCGGTAACATACTTTTCATAGCGTTCCTTTTGCTGTTCCGGAACTACCACCGTCAGGTCATCCGGAAGTTGTTTGGGTAATTCAATTCCTGCTGGTTGATAGGGATACAAAAAATATTTCATGCGTTTTCCTTCCATTATTTAGTTTACGCATACGTCTGATATCTTTTCCATAACGAAATTGCATATCCAACTCCAAGAACGCCCAGACCACACATTAGTCCCCAAATAACTGTTAGCGGGATGAGGTTTCCCAAAGCCACGACCACTAGCGAACCCAGAGGAATGGTCAAGGTCACTAACGAGTTAATGGCACTCATAATCGTTCCCAACTGTTCTTCTGGAGCGGCTTTCATAATGAAAGCGTCGATCTTAGGAAAAAGAATTCCACATAAGTACCCAACGATGGCAACCAACAAAATCATCACAATTCCATTTCGTGCAACTAGCATATCTAAAAATAAACCTAATAAAGTAGCCAACACCAGGATCACATTGCTTTCAATGCTGGCGCGGCGCAGTCCTGGTAACCCGAAGAAAGATCCAACAATCATACCGCCACTTTCCATCGCTCCCACGAGGGCCACGGTAAATCCGTAGTTAAAGAGGATTAGCGAATGATAGTGTAACAAGGTTAACGTCATCAGCACTTCTTGCATGGATGTCAATAAATTAGTCAGCGCAAAGAGTAAGACAAAATGAAATAATTGCGGAAAATTACGTAATGCCCCGTAATTATTTTTCATTTCCCCCACTACCGTTTTTAGACTAAATTTAGTGGACTGTGGAGTAACGCTTTGTTTCACGGGCACATCCAAATCGGCTTGGTGCCACTTTAAAATGATGTAAGACAATAGAAATGTAACCGCATTGACTAAGGCGAACAAAACATAATTTTGGTTTAACAAGGCTAACAAGGATGCCCCCACCATTCCACCTATCAGACTAATTGATTGGCTGACTCCACCTTGAAAACCTCGGGCCGCGGTTAGATCCTGTTCCGGCACAATCTTTTTAAAAATTGGGAGCATTAAATAGCCCCCATAAGTACCTAAAAATTCTGTCAAAAAGTTCAACAGTAGCAGAATCCCAAATAAATACCATCCCGGGGTTAAACTGATCAACCCACTCAGTACTAAAAAGAGCCCCATTTGCAGTAACCGAATGACTAACATGCCGCGATAATGCTGGTGCGAGTGATCAGCAAAAACCCCAGCAATGATGTTCGTAACGTAGGGTAACGAGGAAATCAGACTCACAGCACTAACCGCCAGATTCGGATTAGGCATGTGGCTGGCATAGATAATGAAAACAATGTTAAATAGGGTCGTTCCTAGATTATCCAAGAGGCCGGAACACATCAAGGCCCGAAATTTTGCGTTTTGCCAAAAAACTTGCAATTAAATTGCCTTCTTTCATTTCGTTTACTAGTTAAAGTAATAATTTTTCTTGCGTAAGTTGCCTTTTAGCTTACCAAACTAAATCCGAAAAGTAAATACGCAAAAAAGCACTGAATCAGTTGATTCAGTGCTTTTAATGTATTTTCAGAACATGATGTTCGGATTATTCCATTTTCTGGGCCATCGTCCCCAAGTAATCCTCATGAATGGCTAAAAAGTTAATCGCAAACCGTTGACCATGCTGTTCGGCCACATCCATCCGGGGAACGTTTACACTCACAGTCCGTGGTTTACCGGGTAATCCTGCGCCAGTTTCCTTTAAAACAGCCTCTTTAACCGTCCACAACCGCAGCATCGCCAATGATTGCCGGGCTGCTGGTAACTTTTCTAAGTAGGCTAACTCTGCAACTGTAAAGGCCCGTTTGAGCCGCTTTAATTGGACCGGTTTCACCTTTTCTACATCAACTCCCAGGGGACGGTCTGAAATGGCAACCAACACCAGGTCAGCCGAGTGGGAAATATTAAAAGCCGTCGTTCGCTTCGCAAACAACGGCTTTCCGTTCGCAATCGTCGTGAATTCATCATCAGCTAGTAACGCATCTTCCGGCAAATCTATGAGCTTCGCCAATAAAATCCGCCCCACTAAATCCTTCTGTTTACGCTGATTATCTTCAATCTGAAACCGACGATAGTACGGTTGATATTGCAGGTCAGTGAGCCGTCCGGTTTTGAATTTCAACAAACGAACCGCCTCCTACCTGATTATTTTTGTTCGTCTAGTTGTTTAGCAACGTAATCAACTAAATCCTGCACCGTTTCCATGCCTTCGTCGCCATCAATTTCGATGTCATATTTGTCTTCTAGGGCATCCACGATTTCAAAGATATCCAAACTGTCTAAGTCCAAGTTATCTTTGAAGTTCGCGTCTAACGTAATTTTGTTAGGATCGATATCCGTTTGATCCACCACAATGTCTTTGATTTCTGCTAAAATTTGTTCCTTATTTGCTTGTTCTGCCATCGTTACCACTCCATTAATTAGTCTAAATTTACTTGAATCAGTCTTATTTTACCATATCTTCACTTTTTTGAGTAAACAGTTAATTATTCATTTGATTTCACTGTCGTTCCTTTTGAATTCTGCGTTTTCAAATCCAGTAAGCTAAGGAAGATCTGAACATTAGTAACTGCCATCCACAGTGCATAAAAAGCATAAAAAAAGTAAACAATAAATACTACCAAAAAAGATATTGAAATATTTCCATATTCTCTCTTAATTATAGAAATATTAATACCCATATTGATGACTAACATACATACTATTGCAATGATGAATAAAGCTACTAATTGGATTAAATTGAAAGCAATTAATTGCCAACGGTGTCCTTTCACTAATCTAAAGCTTTCCTTAATGGCATGAAAAAAGTTTGGGTCAGCATCTTTAGAGACAAAATACGTAAATAGCAAAAGCTGTAGCCTTAACCATACATAGATCAAAAAAAATATTATTAAAACACTCCCAATCAAAAGCCATACAAAAAAGCTCGAGTTTCCAAAATATAAAAGGTTCATTATCATCATAAATACCATAAATGCCCAAATAACTAATATTGATACTATTGGGATCAGTGATATCACAGATATAGTAAAACTTGGCAACCAGTTAAAACCCCGAAAAGCCACAAAGGTATTCTTAAATTGAAATTTGCCCTTCTTCAAACTGTTAATTATCCCAAAACTAAATGACATTTCTAATACAAAAGTAATGTTATATATCACAAAGAATAAAACCTTGTATAAATCATTGATATCTGTTATATTTTTGCTAATATAATAATATGATAAATTAATGACATAATAAATACAAAATAAAACCGTAATGGGCAAAAACATTGCCCACAAAGACCAAAAATTATTTTTTATCGTAGTGTTAGTCTTCCTTAATACTTCTCTAATCATAATAACCTCCGTTGAGATTTAATAATCACATTATAACAAAAAATACAACGAAAAAATACCAAATAAAAAAAGAACCCGAACATGTCGAGTCCTTAATTGGTTATTACTTATCCCATTCGTCAACGGTATCAGCAAATCCGGCCGGATTACCGTTCCAACGAAAGGCTCCGTACCAGAGGGAACGCTTATCAACATCTAAACTGTCAATCAAAGCAACGTCTTCGTCACTCAATTCAAAGTCGTAAACATCAGCATTCTGTTTGATGTATTCTTCATGCGTTGACTTTGGAATCGTAATCACTTCACGTTGTAATTCCCACCGTAAAATAATTTGCGCTGTCGACTTATTATACTTATCAGCCAGCTTTTGAATGGCAGAATCGTTCAAAGCATCACCGTGTCCCAATGGAGACCAAGCTTCTAGCCAGATGTGGTGCTTGTCACAGTAGTCTTTAATGTCTTTTTCTTGTTCCACGGGGTTAAATTCCATTTGGTTTAAGACTGGTTTAACCGAAGCGTGTTCCATCAAATCAGTTAAACGGTCCAAGTTGAAGTTCGAAACTCCAATCGAACGTACTTTACCTTCGTGGTATAACTTTTCCATAGCTTTCCAAGTTTCGTTATACTTGCCGTTTACTGGCCAGTGAATCAAGAGGAGGTCAACGTAACTAGTTTGCAAACGTTCTAGTTGCCCTTCAAAGGCCTTCAGCGTGCTTTCATAACCTTGGTCCCCGTTAAAGACCTTCGTGGTTAAGAAAATATCTTCTCGTTTCAACCCGTTTTCGGCAAGACCCTCTTTCAAGCCTTCCCCGACTCCGGCTTCGTTTCCGTATTGCTTAGCAGTATCAATGGCCCGGTAGCCGTTTGCTAGCGCCCATTTAACTGATTGGGCAGCAGTTTGGTTATCACTCTTCCAAACGCCTAATCCCAATAAAGGCATTTCAATTCCGTTGTTTAAGGTAATTGTTGAATCTAAATTTAGTTTCATAGTTAGCACCTCCGACTTCATTATAGGAGAATCACCAGTTAATTTCATTCATTTGGTTTCTTGATTTGAAGCTGTACAACTTGTTGGCTCTTTTGGTTAATTTCCCCCAATAAGTACTGAAACAGCATCATAATCCAAGAAAAGCCTAATGCAGATGCTAAAATTTCAAAAGCCGTGAGGGATAAATAATGCACGTGTCGAAACAAGAAACTAACTAAGATAATCAAAAAAACAATTAAATAGGAATTAATCATAAAATTGCGCGGGATTTTAGGTAACAACCATTTAATCCCACCGATTAGGATAATAATGACCAAAGCCATCGCCCAGGCAAATTGATCGTGCCAGTAGTGCATCCACGGAACCTGCCGGTTATTATAAATTAAGCCCACTGCTAAGGCATCAACCGCTAAGAGGGTTAGTAACAACCGCAAACAGAAGGTTCGAATTGGTGGCCAGTGCAATGGTTTTAAAGAAACAAACAGATAATCAACCAGCGCTAACATTAACAACGCCGACACAATAAAGGTCAGGTTAAACTGCCAACTGTCAATGGCCTTGGCCGTTCCCAGAAAACTGATGTTATGCTTCCACCACTGTTTATTGCCGTTAGCCAGCATCGAAATCAATAAACCGCCAATGATCATCAAAATCAACAAATCAACCAAAATTGTTGGTGTAATGTTATCGGCCACGTTAATCATGATGGTATTAATGATGATGCCAAACATAAATAGCATACCCGTGGCGGTATAATGATCAAATTCAGCTCCATAAAAGACCCGCGAAAAAATCCAGAAAATCCCTAATAAAGAAACTAGGAGAATCAACGCCACCGCAATGATAATGGTCGGCAAATTCCGCCAATAAATATTACGATAGACCGAATTAACCGAATTATTCCGCGTTTTGATGAAAAAGATTGTAAAAAGAATCGAGCCCATGATGGTTCCTAAAATAATGGTCCCAGTGGCAATTGAATAATCACCAGTTAACGGAATTAAACGTGATTGTGTTAGCGTGCAGTAGATAAAAAAGACCAAGGCCATTAAAATTGCCGGAATAATTTCCCACCAATACGACACATTCCAAAAGGAAGCCCGCTGAACGTTTTCTTTCTCCAGTTGCAAGCCATTTTTATCGACCTGGAGGATGAACTTTTCCCCATCCCGAAGTTTTAGCTTCTGTACAGTCTGCTCAGGAATTTCAAAATAATACTTAGGAGACTTCATGTTTAAACCTTTCTAAGTTTAGCTGGAAATAAATCGTCATCCCAAATTATACCCTATCTATTCCCGAACTAAAAACCACGGATTATCCCTTCGATAATCCGTGGTTTTTAAATTCAGAGCGCTTACGCGTTCACTTTATCTTTAAATTAGAGTTGGGCAATCCAACGATCAGCCCCGGCAAAGTTAACGTAGTGTAACCATGTGTAACCGTTAGCTTGCTTCATAGCGTCATATCGAATCGTGTCCCCAGCTTGGAGTTGACCCGTTACCCCAGCACTTAAGCTCGCATCAGTCCGGACGTTTTGTTCATAACGAACCGTGTAAATACCATCTACTTTAACTGTAGCACCATTATCGTTGTTAGTAGGAGTAGTTGGTTGTGCTGCTGGTTGGCTACCACCATTTAAATCAGCAACCCACCGGTCTTGACCAGCGTAGTTGTCGTAGTGTAACCACTTGTAGCCATCGGCTTGACGCGTACCGTTGTAGTAAATTGTGTCGCCAGCTTGAAGTTGCCCCGTTACCCCAGCACTCAGGCTAGCGTCAGTCCGGACGTTCTGAGCTCCAGTTAACGTGTAACTACCACTTTCTTGGTTATTGTTGTTCCCGTTATTTTCACTAGGAGCAGGGGCTGGGGTCGGAGCTGGTTGGCTAGCGCTATTCAAATCAGCAACCCACCGATCTTGACCGGCGTAGTTATTGTAATGCAACCACTTGTAACCATCCGCTTCACGAGTACCATCGTAGTAAATCGTATCTCCAGCTTGGAGTTGACCCGTTACCCCAGCACTCAAACTAGCATCCGTCCGTACATTTTGCGGTCCACTTAACGTGTAACTACCACGTTCTTGGTTAGTAGCTTGGTTATTATTGTTTGGTTCTGGGGTTGGCGTTGGGGCCGGTTGAGAAGGAGTTTGGTTGGCACTATTTAAATCAGCAACCCACCGGTCTTGACCAGCGTAGTTATTATAGTGTAACCACTTGTAGCCATCCGCTTCGCGAGTACCACTGTAGTAAATCGTGTCTCCGGCTTGCAATTGACCAGTTACCCCGGCACTTAGACTAGCATCAGAACGTACATTTTGTGCACTGCTCAACGTGTAACTACCGCTTTCTTGGTTCATACCAGTGTTATTGTTGTTATCAGTACTTGGGTTAGTAGCTGGAATATCAGCATTAGCCCCGAGTTGAGCGGCGTATTGGTAAGCACCATTGCTAGCTTTAAAACGCATCCAAGTATAGCCATTATTATCAGCTAAACCATCGTAGTGAATTTGTTGACCAGTTTGCCCTAATCCTACGATTTGTCCTGATAAGCTTGGTGCATTTCGTAGGTTAACGTCAGAACTAAAGGTCCAAGTTCCATTAGCAGCTACTACTTTAGTGGAATTGTTGTCAGGATTGGTTGGTACTGTCGTTGGATTATCCAAATTTTGATCAAATCGAGATAAGTTGTTTGATTGAATTACGTTAATTAAAGTACTTGCGTACGTAGGTGAAGTTGCATAACCATCATTTTGTAACATCCAAGCTACTTGTGAGTAATCCCGATTCCCAAGTAAGTTTGCGTACCGTGAGTTTGAATATAAGAAGTAACCGTGATCTTGGACACTTTCAGCAAAACTAGGGTAAGCCCGGAAGCGGTCTTGAATCGTTACATAGTGCCCATTAATCCATTCTTGGGTTGGAACAGTTACAGATTGACCATTGTATGATCCCTTAATCCCAAAGAGGTTATTCCCAGGAGCTGCTTGACCCCAGGCACTTTCAACAATAGCTTGGGCAATCGAAATACTTGGCAATACGCCGTACTTCTTCCAAGTTTCAAGTGCTCCGGCAGACAAGGAGTTAATGAAATCAGAGTGGCTAGTAGTAGCGCTAGCTAATTGAGCTACCCAACGATCCTTGCTTTCGTAGTTCGTGTAGTGTAACCATGTGTAACCATCAGCCTGAACTTTTCCATCATAGTTAATGGTATCGCCGGCTTGTAATTGACCCGTGATGTTTCCATTTAAACTTGGATTGTCACGAACGTTTTGTTCTCCAGATGGAGTGTAAGAGCCAGACTCTCTAGTCATGTTAGCCGTAGACAGATTCTGTGCTGCGGTTTGAACAACCAAGTTAACTAACCGGGCATCATGTGTTTGCTCTACATTTTGTGTTTGATCATCGCTCTTCGTTTCAACTTGATCACTAGCTTGTTTCGTTGCATCCGTGGTCAATTTAGCAGGAGTAGCTTGATCAGCTTTGTTTGTTTCCTTTGTTTCGGCTTGATCCTGATTGTCAGTTGTAGCTTCCTTAGCATCCGTTTTTACTGCATCAGCAGTTCTAGTAACCTGTTCCGCTTTGGAATCCGTTGCTTCCTTTGGAGTAGTCGCTACTTGAGCAGCTTGGGAATCCTTTTGTTCAGTTGCTTTTTGATCAACTGCTTGGTCATCAGTAGCAGGCACTTCATCTGTTTTAGCAGTAGTTTGCTCAGCAGCCTTAGCTACTTGCTTTGAATTTTCTGATTGCGGAGCAGCTTGCTCGTTTAATTTAGTATCAGCTTGATCTTTTTGATCAGTTACCGGCGCTTGTTTAGCGTCAACACTTTGCTTTTGGTCAGTAGTTGCTTGACCATTAGTAGTAGCTGATGAATCAGTTTGCTCGTTCGTAGTTGTTTGCTTAACATCAGAAGCCGGTGCTTGTTCAGTGTTTTTTTGATTATCAGATGATGGAACAGTTGCCACAGCAACTGGTGCAGAGGATTGAACATCTGCATGAGTTGGCTTTCCAACTGCAAAGAGGGCCGTCGAAGCGAAGGTTAACCCCATGGCAATTTTAAGCCAGCCATGTTTTGACTTGGTTAGCTTAGCTCTGGTTTTAGTTTCACCAGTGGCTAACGCCATTTTGTTGTGTGCCTTAGCATACTTCTTCATAAAATATAGGTCCTTTCGTAAATAGCTTTTTAATTATTAGTTAATTTGATTACCATTATTATTCTAGCATAAAAAAAGACTCGTCTTTATTACGAGTCTTTTACATTTTAACATAGGCTCAGCAAGATTATTAGCCTCATTTCCAATTCCACGGATCCTGGTGCCATTGATTAAATTTGCTGTACTGATTTTGAGTAATCGCATTGGTATCTAACAACTGCTGAATCAATTGAACGTAGGTCAACAGAGGTGTAAACGGAATTTGAACATCCTTGAAGTTTTGGTTCGCATCCGGAAAACCGTATGAGAAAATGGAAACAACGCCGGCAACTTGGTATCCCTCGCGTTGTACCGCTTGAGCGGCTTTAATGACGCTACCTCCCGTCGAAATCAGGTCATCAATCAAAACGACTTGGTCCTGCTGGCTAATTTTTCCTTCAATCTGCTTTCCTGTTCCGTGATCCTTGGGTTTGGAGCGAACGTAAACCATAGGGAGATTCAACCGGTCAGCAACCAACGCTGCGTGGGGAATCCCTGCGGTGGCCACCCCGCCAATGACGGTTGCGTCTGGATATTGAGCCTTAATTAATTGCGCCAAAACATCCGCAATGTTACTTCGGAGCTCAGGATAAGAAACCGTTAACCGCAAGTCCGTATAAATGGGAGAGTGAATCCCACTCGCAAACTGAAAGGTATGATCCGAATGCAATTGCACAATGTCATGTGCTACCAATTGGTCTAAAATCTTTGTTTCTAGTTTTTGCATTATTAAAGTCTCCTGTTATTCAGTCCACGCAACATGGTAGCGATCATAGGCCGCCACCGGATTGGAACTCTGGTTAATCGGTCGTCCTACCACAATTGCAGACGCACCATCCTGACGGGCCGTTTGGGGCGTCGCCACTCGTTGTTGATCACCAGTAGCATCACTCGCCAATCGAATCCCGGGTACTACGTATTCAAACTCAGTCCCAACCTGTTGCACCAAAGCCGGTAACTCTAAAGCTGAGGTAATTACACCATCACAACCAGATTGTCGCGCCAAGCGAGCTAATGACACCACTTGTTCCGTCATATCGAGGCGGCAATTTTGTTCTTCACGCAAAATCTCCGGAGAAATTGAGGTTAATTCCGTAACCCCCAGTAAGTGAGGAACAGCAACGTTTCCCCGCTCCGCTCCGGCCGTTAACCCTCGTTTGGCCGCCTGTAACATGGTAGCCCCGCCCAGCGTGTGTACGGTCACGTAGTTTACCCCTAATTCGCCAAGCTGGATTAACGCCCGTTCGACTGTATTCGGGATGTCAAACAACTTCAGATCGAGAAAAATCGCACACCCCAGTTTTTGAATCTCAGTCACTATCGTTGGTCCGTAGCGATAAAATAGTTCCATTCCAATTTTAACCGTCAGTTGCTCTGGATGCGGAAACTGGTTTAAAAAGGTCTGTACTTCGTCCTTGGTTTGAAAATCCAAAGCAACCATTAATGGATGAATTGTCTGCGAATTCGTCATTAGTACCTCCCACGGTTAGAGTCCAAAAAAGTCAAAAAGAACCTTCCCTATGATAGAGAAGGCCCGCTAATGGTTAATTAATTTACTTGTCCTTTAATCTGGCTTCTCTGAACCATTTAATTAGTTTCCCGCATTATAATATAAAACCGTCCGTTGTACAAACTGATTCTTTATATCACACTAGATAAAAAACAAATAATTGGGATCCGTGAATCTCGCTTTGGAGGGTTATCGATGACAAAAACCGATTAACCGCACGTTCCCATGTCGACCAATCAAAAACTAGTGCTTTTCGCCGCTAGTTCTGGATTTGGTCTCGAAAATATGGACGTGCTTTTTCTTTCGTTTACGTTAAGTTCCATCATCGCCACCATGCACATTTCGCCCGGGGCCGCTGGCATGATTGGAACCATCACTAACTGGGGAATGCTACTCGGGGGCATCATCTTCGGGATGCTGGGTGATCGCTTGATCCGGGTCAAAGTCTTCACCAACACCATCTTTGTTTTTGCCCTGGCTACTGCCCTCATGAGCATTGCCAAAAACATCTATTGGATTTATCTGTTTCGGTTGTTAGCCGGAATCGGAGCTGGGGGTGAATACGGGATCGGCATTACGTTAATTGCTGAAGCCTTTCCCAATCGAAATCTAGGTAAACTATCTTCCATTGCCACTATTGGTGCCCAAATTGGTGCAGTTGCTGCTGCAATCTTAGCTACTCTCGTAATCCCGCATTTTGGTTGGCATGCTCTGTATCTCTTTGGCTTACTTTCCATCGTCCTCATCTTTTTAGTTCGACGTCACTTAAAGGAATCGTCAACCTTTTTAGCGAATAAACGAAACCAGACCATGTCCCCATTCACGGCCATTCGGCGTTACATGTTTACCGACGGAAAAACAAACTGGACCACGATTGGACTCCTCCTGATTATCGGAGCAGTCGTTGGCTTCTTTTCCAATGGGATGTACGGTGGTTACGGCGCCGTGGTCAGTCAACTTTATCCCATAACCGTTCGCTCCAGTGCCAATAACATGATTGTTGGCGTTGGTCGAGCCCTCGGAGGAATGTCTTCCTTGGTCATCGGTCTTTTAATGGAACACTTCAACTTGATTGTTGTGATGATGTTCTTATCGGTGCTCTATCTGATTAGTTTCGTTACAATGCTATCTCTTCCTAATCTCAACCGCAAAAACTACGATTATCGTTAGAATATCAATTGAATCCTTTGCGAAATTATCAGAAACTCCACGTTCTTTATCATATTCTGCTTTTAGTGATAATAATAATGTTTAATGTACTGATTTATCCAATGGATTTATGCGAAAGTTTTTCAATCTTTCTTTATTAATGGATATAAACCAAATGATACTGCTACTTATGAAATGTCTAGTGATGTCCCCAATCCTGTGATAGCTTACTTAGAAAGTTGAATGTTAAAAAAGGGATTTTAAGCAGATAGAAATCAAATATAACTATGAAGATGATTAAAGACGAGCATCAATTTATAAACGACTATCTAAATCCGTAATTTCATTTCTTAAAATGATTGGGATGCAACTTTAGTAATTCTTGTTTAATTTGTGGTCCGGTAATGTTGGAGGTAAAGCCCTTTTTCTTTAAATGGTCAATATCATTTACCGTTAATTTGTAGTAATACGAATTGTGTCCATATTCAGCTGACTCTGGAACTTTAATAATGGGTTTATTTGTTTCCTCTTTATAAAAACCGGTATTATTTAACTCCAACTGTAGATGATTATCATAGAAAACAGATTCATCTTTCTTTTTATTTTTATTGAAATAAACCGTATAGTCCAGAGTAAGTTGACCATCAACTGGATTTCTCCATAGCTTATGGTCAGGAACGACTTTATCGACTCCGATGTAATTCCACTGGTAAAATTCATTCAATTCCTTGCTTGATTTTTTGATTATTTTTGCTTGTTCTTGCTGAACATGATACCTGTAAATCATATAACTAGAACCGCCCAAAAGTAATATTGACAGGATAATTGCTAACAAAGTGAGTCCGACTTTATTGTTGTCACTTAATTGATTAAATTTACTAAATAACTTTTTCACAACTTATCTCCTGCTTTTAATCCCTTTAATTTCATGTAGAATTTCCCATACCACTGCTGCTGAGATTTCTTTTCTAACTTTCGATAATCTTCGGAATATTTATGCAAATAATATCCAAATAGTAACGGAACTGACATTATATAGAGTATCAGAAATAAGATTAATAAATTAATTACTATAACAAATAAATAAATATAAATTAAATTTAAAGTAATTTTAAAATTAAAATGAAAAAACAGTTCGTTAATCAACGAAGAACAAGCTATCAAGAAATAGACAAATGGAGTCACAAGCAAAATAAATTTAAAGGTTTTTTTAAAAAAAGAATTAATCCGTTGTTTAATTACAAAGAGCGAGAATAACAACATAAAAATGATGATGATAATCATCATTAATTAGTTTTTTTCAATTGCCATTGGAGCTAAAAACGTATCTATTCCTATCACTAACCATAATGGACCAACCACTAGGCATGATAATGCAACCATTGTATCTTTTAAATACGTTGGCGATCCTATATAAGAAAGTAGTGAAAAAGTTAAGATTAATAACCCTATTTCAAATGGAACATAATTATGACTTATAGAAGCAATTATTAAATTCGGTAGTAAAATAAAAAGTAAATTCCAAATAAAAATACCTATAATTCTTTTGACTGCTATTGAATCGGTTTGAATTGCTGCTGAATGAATTTTTTCTGTATTATTTTGTTTATTGGTTCTTAAAAAATATCATGTAATAAATTTTGGCTTTCTCTAAAAGTTGCTGAAAAGATACTTTTGGTCATAATTAGCTCCTAAACTACAAGTAAAAAGTTAATAAGCACAATCACCCTCACTTATAATCATTATAGTTATATTTAATTTTTATCCATTTGAAATAACTTTTGTCTTTTTTGACATTCAATTTTCCATTAATATAGTAAGTCCATTCAACATCTCCCATGAATGAATCAAAATATTTATCAAACTCAACCGAATTTATACCCGCATAGTTATTGACCAAATCTTTCACAATTTCTGTCTCATATTTTTTTAAAGCTTGCCGTTTTTATGCTTTTTCAATGGCAACTTTTCTTTCATGTTCTTGCACTTACTTAATTCCACCAACTCCTAAAATTATGAGTAAAAATACTATTATTAAATATAGATGGTTGAAAATTTACTTTTCTGCTTTTTCATATTGGAACCCCCGTTTAATCAAATGATGATTATAATAAAAAATGCCTATACTGCTGTCAGTATAAGCATTTTCTGTAACATGTTACACTATTTTATAAAAATATAATTATAATAAGATGATTAAAGCAAGGAGACGAACTGTGAAAAAGACATTTAGTAAATTTGATCAATTAAGTGACAATCATAAGGTCGGTGTAATTATATTAGTAATTATAATAACAGTATTACTTTTAGGTGGTTCTATTTATACAATCCACAAACATCATGTTCAGCAAGAACAAGCAAAAATAATCAAAAAATCAACCCAAGAATTGAATGAATTTTACCAGTGGAATTACATCGGAGTCGATAAAGTCGTTCCTGACCATAAACTATGGAGAAATCCAATGAGTGATCAACTGACCTTAAACTATACAGTTTATTTCAATAAAAATAAAAAGAAAGATGTATCTGTCTACTATGATAATCATCTGCAGCTGGAATTGAATAATATCGGTTTTTATAAAGAAGAAACAAATAAACCCATTATTAAAGTTCCAGAATCAGCTGAATATGGACACAATTCGTATTACTATAAATTAACGGTAAATGATATTGACCATTTAAAGAAAAAGGGCTTTACTTCTAACATTACCGGCCCACAAATTAAACAAGAATTACTAAAGTTGCATCCCAATCATTTTAAGCAAGAGAATAAGTAGAGCACATCTTTTAGCACTAAAATCACTAAAGTTATCTTCATCATTATATTTAATTTTTATCTGTTTGAAATCACTTTTGCCTTCTTTCACATTTAACTTTCTTAATATACTGGCATATGGCTCCTTTTCATCAAAAAACATTAAATACGTAGAAATATCGTTTGGTTTATATCCATTAATATAGTATAACAATTCACCACCTACCGTGGGTATAACTGCGTACTTATCAAATTAAATCGTCTTGATGCCCGCATATTTATTAACTAAATTTTCTACAATTTCTGTTTAGAATTTCTTCAAAACCTTTCGCTTTTCTGATTTTTCATGCTGGACCTTACTTTAGTTAAATGATAATTATAATAAAAATGCCTATACTGAAGTATAGGCATTTTCTAAACTATGTTACACTATTAGTTAAATATAAAGTTATAATTTAAATAATTTTATACTAAAAAGTAAGGAGACTAAATATGAAAAAAATATTTAATAAATTTAATAACTTAAGTGATGATAATAAAGTTGGATTCATTTTGTTAGCAATCGTCTTAATAATAATATTTTTAGGAGGAACCAGCTATATGATCTACAGATATCATGTTCAGCAAGAACAAGCAAAAATAATCAAAAAATCAAGCAAAGAATTGAATGAATTTTACCAGTGGAATTACATCGGAGTCGATAAAGTCGTTCCTGACCATAAGCTATGGAGAAATCCAGTTGATGGTCAACTTACTCTGGACTATACGGTTTATTTCAATAAAAACAAAAAACAGGATCTATCTGTCTACTACGATGATCATCAGCAATTAGAATTGGATAATATGGGCTTTGCTAAAGACGAAAAAGACAAGCCCATCATTAAAGTTCCGGAATCAGCGGAATATAAAAATTCCGCCATCAAATATTTACTGTTTCCCAAAGATATTGATATTTTAAAGAAAAAGGGCTTTACTTCTAACATTACCGGCCCACAAATTAAACAAGAATTACTAAAGTTGCATCCCGATCATTTTAAGAAAGGAAACGAGTAAATGAAAGCTTTAAGCGATAAAACTTTATGGAATTTTTCTAAAGACGTTTATGGTGATAGTTATAAAAAATTAAAAAAATATATGCCATATAATCGAAATGCTATAGTTATTGGCACAACAGCACATACAAATTTTGAAGCCCACGGATTACAAGCTAGTTTGATCAAAGTAGATGGTCAATATGTAGTTGCTTGTCGAGGGACAGCAGGCCAACTATCCGATTTTGTTCAAGATGGCGAGTTAGCTAATCCAGAAGCTTATAAACAATCCTCTCAATTTACAGATTTGAGAGGATTCGTAAATAAAATGCAAAAGAAATATGGATTTAATCCTAAGAACCTTGTTTTTACTGGCCATTCTCTAGGTGGTGCATTGGCTAGTTATGGAGCAGTCACATATAATGCTAGAGCAACCACATTTTCCGCCCCTAAATCTTACAATGAATTATCGCCTAAATTGAGAAAACGCGCTACGTCGGGATATTTTGAAAAAAGAATTGTAAATTATAAAAATAATGATGACATTGTTTCAGATGTTCCAGGAGTAGTGCCAAATTTTTCTAAACAACACTTTTTAAAGAACGAAAATCAAAAGATTACCCCCAAAAATATATTGAAATATTCATTTTTTAATTCACTTGGAATTAGTGGTCATTTTACAGACTCTTTTAGCAACAAATCTTTTGACAAGCATGGAAAAGCAATCGTTTTAGGTTCTTTTCATGGTAATATTTCACATGACTTATTTGTTATAAAAAGACGTGCGGCTACATCTATTGAAGTAATATCTAATTTTATAGGTGTAATCGGCAGCGGTTACTTAGCAAGTAAAAGCGTTATTCAAAATAGTATTAGTGTAGAAAAAACAGTTCCTAATAGAATTGTCGAATCAGTAAAATTCGGAGCTAAATTTTCTATGTCTGCTGGTCTGGGAATAATATCTGCTGATAGAATCTTAGTCAATACCGGAGTTGCTCTTAGTAGTATTGGTGTTTTAGAGCAAGCTAGTAATAAATTAGATGATATTGAACATTCTAACAATAAAATTGTTCCTAAAATGAATAAAAGTTTTAATCGGGTTAAAAATGAATTTATAGATATGTTTGACATTGATGTTTCAGACATCGTTGAAAAAACCATCAATAGAAATCGTTTAAGACCACAACAAGTGGTCAGTGAAAGTTCTATTAATGAGGTGAATAAGTTAATAGTCAAACAAAAACGTGATATTGATGAACTTGAATCAGGAATTAAAAAGACAACTTCAGACCAGATCAGTATCGATACCACATGGGCTGGTAGATTCAATTTTTAGTGGACGTAAAGGAGCATTATAATGAACTTAATTAATTCTTTAGACAGCGCTTTTGATACCATTGAAAATGGTGAAAAACATCTTCATGAACTGAAAAGAAAAATTGCCAAAGCAGTTATTGAAAATGGGTTACCAGTAACGATGCGCATAAACTATAGTGTAATAAAAAAAGAAGCCCAAATTTCTATTAATGCTGCTGCATCAGAAAAAAATAGTTTCGTTTTGGCAGCAAAGTCAGAATTACAAAGTGGATTAGACGGTAAGGCAGGTAAAGCCGCCATTAGAAAATGTGAATCATTAAGTCATGGTAACTTTACACAAGGAGCCGATAGTATTTAATGCTTTTTTACTATCATGGGAAAAAAGCAAAAATTAATCTTATTATCAATAATAAACACAAAAACAGAGCTGATTAAAATCAGCTCTGTTTTTATCTTAATTATTTAATAATTCAAAATCGCTTTATCACCATCGTAATCAGTATTTTAGGCGTGTAATTTATTAATTACTTTAAGAAAGCGTGCACGTATTTCTTATTTAACTGATTAAATCGACCAGTTTACAAACATTCACTCCCTAGTTATCAAAAGCTTGAACCAAAATTTCATGTAGCTTTTTTTATGCTAACATCCATCCCTACAATCTTTTAATAATAAAAATTGCTTATACTATTTTAGTATAAGCAATTCCTCATTCTTTAAATTAATCTAATTGAAAACTGCTGGCATCTGCAGCATCACGTTCAGCAACCGTTTGTGCGTATTGATTAAGTTGTTGATTGATGCTTTGGAGCAGTTCTTCAAATTGTTGAACTTTTCCATATAATTGTTGGTATTGTTCCAAGTATGCTTGGAATGCTTGACCTTGCCATTCTTCTGCAATAGTACTGTTCATATTATTAACAGTTTGAATTTGTTCTTCAATACCATCCTTAGCATGTAAATAAACTTGTGCTTGTTGTTGGAGCTCTTCTGGTGTAACGGAAATTTTAGCCATAATATAATCTCGCTTTCTTAAATATATAAAATAAATAATCCTAAATTATCTAATAAATATTAAAAAATTTAGCTTATTATTATTATATTACTAATCCATTGTTTTGCAACAAATAATCTAGTTTTTATTTTTATTTATTTCTTTTTTGAGATAATATTGTTCTTCATAAACATATTTCAAAGCTCTTTTAATTTCATAGTTGCGATCATCTAATATTTCCATAGCCTCATTGTATCCTTTTTTAAATTCATTTGAGGCCATTAGATCATTTTTTTGCGCTAAATTTATAAGCCGCTCACTTAGCTCCATTTGATATTTTTTAACGTCTCTAAGTTGAGATTCTCCGTCATCAATTACTTTATTAATATATTTTAAGCGACCCTCTTTTTCTTCTAAGGATAATTCTGTTTTATCTTCCATTAGAATTCGTCACTTTCATAATCATTAATTTGGATCATTTTAATCTTTTCAATTTTTCTCCGATGATAAAGATACGATTCATCATCCTTCAAATCAGGTTCTCTAAGACTCTCCGTGGCTTCAATAATTTGTTGATCATTTTGTCTCATTAAAAGTAATCCATCTTTATTATTCTCTTTGATTAGTTGCGAGGCCGTATCGTACTTAATCAACCAACGATGATAGAAGCCGATAATTAAACGTTTACCATTTTTATACCCATGCTTAATCCATTCATTTAGAGTTTTACTATCAATCTGCTTCAAAAACACATCCGCATTCATAATGTAAATAATGGCCGGATTAGACTCTGTGATTTCAGCGATTTTTGCCTTCGCTTCGCCAAACTGTTCACTTCCAAAGTATTCAATCCCATCATTTTGCATCGATTCAATCATATCCTCAGAGTCAATTACGATTAGTGGCAGTGGCTTTTCAAAAATATCATTCCCTGCTTGAATTCGTTTAAGCATATTAACTTGTTGTGTATCATCTTCATAGGCAATTGAGAAAAATCTACTATCATTAAAGTCAATTCCAACCGGTTTTGCATCCTTAAATCGGTATCCCAGTGGAAGTACATGATGTTTATTAGCTAATCTTGCAACATCGCGGTCCCTAATAAAGTCAAACTCATCAATATCACTTGGTACCATGGGGATTTTAGCAGGTCTTTTCCCTGTCCAAGCATTATCTAGCTGGTCAATTGTTTTCTTTAATTCAATAACCCGGCTGGCATCATCTTGGCCTGAAACCGGTAAATAGAATTGAATTTCGGTTGGCTCATCTAAGAGGATTTCACCTCTACCGTTTATATCACCTGTATCAATTCTAGCTTTACCATATAAAGTAATTAAATCATCATTATCAAGTAAATATAAGGACATTTGAGTCTCAATATTACTACGCATCGAGGAACGTACCGCTGTAACACGGCTTGCGGCTAAAATTAAATACATCCCTAACGAGGCACCTTCACGTAAAATGTCACTTAACAATAAATCAACTGATTCTCGATACTTACTGTCAACTAGGGCATCATATCCGTCTAACACAACTACTTGAACTGAAAATACCTCGCCTGTTGTTTCTTCATATTGTTTATAAGAAGAGACGCCCGCTTTTAGTAGTCGCAATTTTCGTTCTTTAATTTCGCTATGCAACCGTTTAATCATTTTATGCAGTTTTTCAGGCATATCTAAGCTGACAATGTCGCTAGTATTAGGCAGTCCACTCAAAGCAAATAATCCATGTGCGCCAAAATCAAATAAACTAAATTGAACTTGTTCTGGATTGTTTTCTCTAGCTAAATTTAAAATAATGGTTTGTAACAGGGTTGATTTACCGTATCCAGGACTTCCATAAATAGCGGTGTGACTCCGTTTTTCTAAATCAAAATCAAATTGCTGTTGAGTTTGTTGCTTAGGTAAATCAAGAACTCCTAATGGAATCGTTAAGTTTCTAGGCTCTTTCCAATCTTGTTTGTAATCAATTAGTGGAGTGACCATTTTATCTTTCAAAGGAGGCAACCATGGTCTTGCTGGAATAACCGGTTTTACCTCTTTAGTTGCTTTAACTACTTCATCAATTACTGCATCTAATTGCGTTGGAATATTTTCTTCATCTTTAGCAAACAATTCCGTCTTTAATACTTCTTCATTTTCATCATCAAAAGCTAATACGTACTGACCCAATTCATTGATTGTCCAAACTCGATTATCTGTCTTTCTAACTCTTTTGACCTTATTTGGCTCATAGGTTGCCCCTGACCAAGCACTTTGAAATAATTCATATAGTTCGTTATTTCCGACCTGTAAGTAAGCTCGTCCCGGTTGAGTTATTCTTGCCGCATCCGGGGTTTTCAGAACTTCCTTTGAATCCGCTTCATCTTGCATCTTTAAGGCGATATGAAACCGAGAATTTGACCAAATTTGGTCGTTAACTACCCCAGCTGGTTTTTGGGTTGCTAAAATCAGATGTACCCCTAAAGAACGTCCAATTCTGGCGGTTGAAACTAATTCAGTCATAAAGTCCGGCTGATTATCCTTTAATTCAGCAAATTCATCAGAAATCAAAAATAAATGGGGTAATGGTTCAGTCGGATATTCGGTACTGTCCTTAGATACTCCCTTTTTCTTTCCTTCCTGATACTTTTGGGTGTACCCATTAATACTATTAACGCGAAACTTATCAAATAAGCGCTGTCGCTTTTGTAATTCAGCTTTAATACTTGCCAACGCTCTCGTAGTGGCAGCTCCATCTAAGTTGGTGATGGATCCCATTAAATGTGGTAAATTTCTAAATAAATTAGCCATTCCCCCACCCTTAAAGTCGATTGGCAAAAAACCAACGTCTTCAGGTGAAAAATTAACTGCCAAACTTAATAAATAACTTTGGAGCGTTTCTGATTTACCGGAACCAGTTGTTCCTGCTACTAATCCATGCGGGCCATCTGCTTTTTCATTTAGATCAAGCTTGATGATGTCGTCTTTCCCTTTTAACCCTAAGGGAACAGCAAGACTCTTGATTGGATTAGCTTTAGCCCACCGAGCTGCAATCCTCAACTGCTCGGTTCTCTTTACTCCGTATAAATCTAAAAATGAAACTTGGTCCGGAATGGAATTCTTCTTAACAGTTAAAATATTTAGGTTAGCGATATGCGTAATGTAATCTCTTACATCTACATCTGGGGGCAAAACCAATGGTCTAAATGATTGATCAACATATTCACCATTTTGATTGACAATCACAGCAGAATCTTCATTCTCAAACGTAATCATTGTATTGACCGTGGAAGGTAATGCATCAACTTTGTTTTTGACCCAAATAACGGTTACTCCGTATTTAGACATGTCACCGTCTAAAAATTCATTTAATTCAGATTCATTTAGCCACTCATCTTCCAAGATGACCATGACATAATGTACCGCAAATTGAAGCTTTTTATTTTTAGCTTCCCTAATTTTTTGTCTTCGCTTCTTTAGTAATTGATAAAAAGGATTTAAAATAGCTTGTCTAGTCGATTCATCAAAAACCAATCCACGCAAACCAATTCCAGTAATATTAAGGTGTTTCAGCCACCTAAACTCTAACCAATCGGCCTGGTTTTTTTCTGGTACTAATAAAAGAAATTGCACATCTTCATAAGATTGAAAGGTCGCCAGTTGCATAATCATGGTTGTAATCGTTGGGCGAACGGTTTTATACTCCCCAACCAAACCAACTGTCGTGTCCATTAAACTCAACCTAACTGGTGCATCTTTCAATTTTCTCATTGGATCCACAACCAAGTCTTTGGCTTGCTTATATAACGGATTCCCCTTTTGATTTTCATCACTTCGAAAATCAATCGTATAGGAGCTATCAATTACTCCAGTTCCAACTTGAAATTCCAAAAAATCATCATCGGTATTCTTCTTTTCAAAAATTCGATGATTATAATCCTTCACCATTTGGTACAAAATCCGCATATTGGGATATAAATAGTGCAATGCTTGTCTTTGTTGCTGGTTCAACTTATTAATTTTTTTACTAACATTGTATAAATAAGTTTCATAATCACTATTTTTCTCTAAATTATCACTTTTAAGCTTCCTTTTATCCTTCCGATAAATATAAAAAGTGGTAAATACAGTGATTAGAGACATTGAACCCATTCCCACCATCATATACACATTTAAACCAGTTACGAGGGTCATTAAAACCGTAGCAAATAGCATTCCCGTTGCTGGTAAGGCCGTTCTAATTAAATCTGTATGCATCTCATCGTCTTCTTTAGGACTTTTAACCGAGATTTTATCATTAGGTTGGGTTAATCTAACTCTAGGAGACCTTGCATATTCAGGGAAGTTTTTGGGAGTTTGGGGAACAAATTTTTCGTTAATAAAATAATTAGAATCCAAATAAATATCGGCAAAAATTTCGGTTATTTTCAATTGATATTGATTTCGCTCAATGTAGATTCCATTAATAAAAATAGTATCTCCAACGTTTAAATAACCCTTGGTATCGTTAGTAATGATCACATCGTTAATGTAAGTTTTACTAGCTAAGTTCATAACTCCAAAGTTATATTTATAGTTGTAGCTACCGATATCGTTTTTCTGCGGTTTTAAAATTAGTTCTTGATGGGCACCTTTAACTAGTCCACTTAATGGTGCATTTTGGTTATTGCTAATGGTTACTAATCTATCAGGTAAATTCGTGGTGATAATCTTCAAATCTTGATACGGCTTAATAATTAAACTTAGGTTTCCAGTTTTAATAACCCGATTTATTTCAATTTCGCGGTCGTCTAAATAAGCTAACCCATCTTCGACCTTCAGCTCCTGGTCATTGTTTAAGCGACACGTATTAGTATCGTTACTAAACTCAAAATATTCAAATTCTGCATCCCAAGCGAAAATAATATAGGTTATGTCATTTTTTGCAATGATACTATTATCAAAATTAGGTACATAAGGATAGTAGTTCCTAGTTTCCCTTTGCTTTTCGTTTATCATAATCTTACCTTTACTGTTAAGTATTCCTATTTATTATCGTTTTTATCCTTCTTAGGCGAAACTTTCTTTTGGTACGAGTTAACGGCATCTTGATATTCCTTCAATAATTTTTGTTTCTTTTCACCACTAATTGATCCGTTATCCTTAACCTCTAATAGTAATTGCTGATAAGCATGTAAAATTAGTTCATTATCATTCAATTTTTTCGCATAATTTAACTCATCGTTGTATTTTTTTCTTCCGTCACTAATCCAAAACATCACTAAATTATTGTCGGAATTAGGTGATAGTTGATCTAAGAACTTTGTTTTTTGACCATTGTTTAAATTGGATAAATGAACATAGCTTTGAGCTAACACATATTGTTCCTCAACTGACAATCGATCAGGATTTTGCTTTGCCATCACATTAACTGCATCTTGGTATCTGCCATCTAGGTAAGCATTCGTAGATTGGAGTTCCATTCTCTGTCCCTGCGTTTTATGTAGCGAAACTGCCCAACTAATACAGATAACAATTGAGATTAAAAGCAATAGCCCACTTCCCCAAACTAAAGTTCGATAAACCCATTTTGGCATTGTTTTAGTAATGCTATTTTGATGTTTAGATTCAATTGCAGTTAATTTTGTCATGTAATTTTGTAATTGTTCAAAACTATCAATTGCAATGATTTTCGCAGCAAATTTATTCTTAGCAATTAATTTGCTGTCATTAATAACGTCATCAAACTCAACTTTATTTACTACGATGCTAATTATCATCGCCTTAATTTGCTTTAATTTTTCAGCTTCAGTTATTTCCATTGGATCCATTAATTCATGAATTCCTCGATGAGCTACTTTTATATCCTGATTAGGGGTAACTACCATATTTCTTGGATTTAAAAACATAACAAACCTATAATGAGGTACATTCACAAGGTTAATTACCCTTAATGCTAATTTGAGCCGATTAAAATGGCTAGAATGACTAGCCATATTTCGTAGAGAAACCAAAGAACCCGGATTATTATAAACAATTTTATAAGATCCATCTTCCTGATGACTAATTTTGCCAGTTAAAAATAAATTATCATCACTTTCAAGATAATCATTGATAATGTCCATCGTACCTTCTTGGACTTGTTTAGCTTCTAAAAAAACCTCAATTTTATCATCAAGATAATTTATTTTTAAGTTCATTTCACCATTACTAATCTCTCTCATTATCATCTTCTCCTAAATGCGAAATTATGAAAATATCACCGTCTCCAATCGCATAATCTTTCAATGGTAGTACAAAGAATCCACTTTTATTAGCAACCTTTAGCTCATAAAAATCATTGTCTACGATTCCCTCTCTAAAAAGAATTGGGGCAATTAGTCGCTTTAATGATTTTAACGTTAACTTATTAGGAATCCGGAGATCTAAACTCTCTTTCCCATTCCTAATTTCTATATTTATATGATTATTCAATTAATCCACCTCACAATTAATTTTACACTAATTATAAAAAAAGAAGGTCATAAATCAGACCTCTTTTATAGATTATCTACACATTCCGTAAAATTACCTTTAGTGGGCTTGTTAAAGCGATTCTCGACGATTCCGCTTCCCAACTATGGTTCTGAAATTCACTAGAGCCTGTTTTATTCTTCATCGGGATAATTTTCTTGTTTCCATTTAGCATAAATATCTAAAAATCTAATTTCTTCTTCATCAGAAAACCCTTTAAAAATAACTTTATCAATGTCGCTTTGATTAAAAAAGATTGTAGTTTCTGGATCAATTCCTGAAGGATAGATAACTGCCATATAATCTGCAAATTTTTCTTCTCCAGTTTCAGAGTCACCATAAACAGCACCCCTTCCAACAATCATTAATTTTTGTAAACCCTCTTTTAAAATTACAATACTTCCGAGTGGTAATAATTTTGTGCTTTCAGTCATGTTAGAACCTCCTTATATGAGTCCTTTTATTGATTGTTTTCATTATTTTTTAACCCTTTTAGCTTCATGTAGAATTTCCCATACCACTGCTGATAAGTCTTATTCTCTAATTTGCGGTAGTCTTCGGAGTACTTATGGTAATAATACCCGACCAAAAGATAGGTAGAAACTGAATATACCTCCATAAAAATCATCAATAAAGTTAAGCAAAAAGCGAACAAGATAATAACAATTGGAGTATAATTTATCTTCACTAAATCAGGATTAATAGATTTAATTATAAAATAAATAAAGATGCAAAATGGAATAATTATAGATGATAATTTTATCGTTCTTTTAAAAGTTATATCTACATGATTTTCTTTAACACTGTATAACAAAATTTTTGTTAAATGAATTCGATGTATGATAAATATAATTAAGAATATTACTACAATTGGATATAGCAAAATAACTAAACGAAGTTGATTTGTTTTATAAGCAATTAAACAAAAAAAAGCATTAAAACTAATTGATTGCCAAACTCCTCCTAATAAAAGATAAATCAAATTTACTCCAAAAAACTTTTAAATAATTAGGGGCAATTAAGCTTACAATTCCAAATATTAAAAGAAGGAATAATCCACCTTTAAAAATAAAAAAAGGAAAAAAATTAGGAATTCCCTTTTCAATAGCTTCCTTCGTACAAAGATAAGATACTACCCAACAAGGAAGAATAAAAAAAAATAATACAAAAAATATAGTTGCTGCCGTTTCAGCTACTAATATTTTGGTGTGATTGTAGTTGAATCTTCTATGTGTATTAGCTTGATTGGCTTTATTGTTCTTGTAGAAATAATCATTTAATAAATTTTTGCTTTCGGCGAATGTCGCGGAAAAGATGCTCTTAGTCATAATTCACCTCCAAATTAACTGAAACTACCATTTTATTGCTTAGTTTCATCATCTTTTAACCCCTTTAATTTCATGTAGAATTTCCCATACCACTGCTGATAAGTCTTATTCTCTAATTTGCGGTAGTCTTCGGAGTATTTATGGTAATAATATCCAACCAGAAGGTAAGTAGAAACTTGGTATACTTCTAGGAAGATTCCAAATAAATTTAAGCAGAAAGAGAACAGGAGAGAACCAGTTATAAGAACCGTAAAAGTAAAATTGGTTTTAACTACATTGGGATTAATAATTTTAATTACAAAATAAATGGAAACAAGAGATGGTATAATTGCATATAACAAATTTATCGTTCTTTTGAAAGTTATATCTAACTGATTTTCTTTAACTTTATATAGTAATATTTTCGTTAAATGAATTCGATGAATGATGAACATAATTAAAATTATTAGTAAAACGAAATAAGTTAAAAGTAGTAAATAAAACTCATGGAACACATAGCCAATTAAACAAATAACGCCATTTGCTTCAATTAATAACCAAACTATTCCTATAAATGAATAATCAAATTTTCCCCAAAAAATTTTCCAATATTTCGGAACAATTAAACTTATAATTCCAAATATTAAAAGAAGAAGTAATCCACCTTTAAAAATAAAGAAGGGGGAAAAATTAGGGATTCCCTTTTCGAGAGCTAACCTTGTGCAAAGATAGGATGCACCCCAACCAGGAAGAATAAGTAAAAATAATGTAGCAAAAATACCACCTAGTATTTCAAAGGTAACAATTTTTTTCCGATTATATTTAAATCTTTTTTCGTTATTAGCTTGATCCGCTTTATCTTTTTTATAGAAAGAATCATTTAATAGGTTCTTGCTTTCCTCAAAGGTTGCTGAAAAAATGCTTTTGGTCATGATTAACTCCTAAAATATGGGCGAAAAACATGTAAATTTAAATTTAGATTTATTGTTAAAAAGCGTTTTCGCCTTGCCCACGCTTTTTATTTTATCGTAGTTTGAATAATCCACCTTTTTTACTTTATCGTAGTTTGAGTAAGTCGTTTTCTTTATTTTATCGTAGTCTGAATAAGCCGTTTTCTTTATTTTATCGTAGTCTGAATAAGCCGTTTTCTTTATTTTATCGTAGTCTGAATAAGCCGTTTTCTTTATTTTATCGTAGTCTGAATAAGCCGTTTTCTTTATTTTATCGTAGTCTGAATAAGCCGTTTTCTTTATTTTATCGTAGTCTGAATAAGCCGTTTTCTTTATTTTATCGTAGTCTGAATAAGCCGTTTTCTTTAGACCAGAATAGAAATGTGGATGAATGAAATTATTAATCGAATTTGATGCTCCAAATATTCCTCCGAAAACTGTACCTGCTAATACTCCAACACCAGTTCCAAAAATTGGGACTACAGATCCAATCGCTCCACCGACTGATGCACCAACAGCTGCTCCTTCAAGTGGTCCCACACTTTTAACGGTATCAAGTGCTCCACCGATAGATGCCTTCCCAATGCTTTTAGTTTTTTGGAATTCCCCTACTGCACTGGAAGCAAAAGTAATGACTAGTTCGGCCCAGGTCGCAGCACCTCCACCTTTTCCAATTATTCCTTTTACTTTAGGAATCATCTTTAAACCTTTAGCTGTAAATGACTTAAAAGGAGAAGTAAAATAATCTACACATTTAACGGCGGAACCAATTTTGTTAATACTGAGGACTTTTAAAAATGTTTTATCTCCTAATTTTCTGTATTTAACTAAGAGCCGCATTAATTTAATTTTGTGAGATGATGATATATAAGTATTAGCGAAGTTTGTCAATTCTTTACTATCAAGGACAGCTTTAATTATTCCTTTCGGATATAATTTCAGCAATTGTTGAAGTCTAATGAAATTGTCTTGATCAGTAAACTTCTGCCCGTCCTCCATAAGTTTTTCAAGTTCTTTTATTAAAGAAGAGCTCGTTTTGCCTCCAGAACTATTAATGCTAGATTGTACGTGCTTAGTCGCTTCAATCCCCGACTTAAATAAGCCGCTGACACGCTGATTATAGCTTCTCAAATCAGCTAATTCTTTTTCGATGGCATGTAATCCTTCATTTTGCCCGTCAATCTGCCATTGGATGTGCGAAGCATGACTACGATAAATCATGGATAACCCTACATCATCAGCTTTACTGCTCTTATGCTGATAATCGCGTTGCATCCTTTTTAAATTGCTAATTTGTTTTTTAATTTGGGATCTAGTACTTTCTAATTGATCTTCATCAATTCGCCCATAATGACTAACTCTTTGATTAGCTGCTTCATAAGTTGATAAATCCTTCTTCAATTTATCAGTTGCACTTTTTAATTTACGGACTTCACCTTTAATTTGACCGTTAAAAAGATTTTTCCCGCTTTCGTAGGCTTCTCCCGTCATCCCATCTTTTCCGACGCTAGCAATCAATTGATAGATTCCACTTTCAGCGGTTTGAATAAAGGCTGAAGTCAGACCAATGGTCACTTGTAAGCTAGAAATCATTTGTTGGGATTCGCCGCTATCATATTTCAGTCCCATTGTTCTTCCTCCACTTTATTTTCTAGTTGCCGTTTTTTATCGCAAAAGTAATCGTTTGAAGTTGCAGAAATTGTTCTTAATAGGCGACTTAACTCTAAATCTTGATTAGCCATGTAGGTAGATAATTTCTGCATCGCCAGATCTCCATTCGCCCCTAAAGCAGTTAGACTATCCATAATTTTTCTAGACTGGCTCCGAATTTCTTGATAGTAGGCATCTGTTTGATTTTCCTCACTAATTTGGGCTTTTTTTAAATTAGCTAGTTGTTCATTTAATTCTTTTAGTTTTCTTTTATCCATCACTTAAATCCTTGAGCCAAACTAGCGTCATCACCATGTTTTTTGGTATCGACCTTGGTAAACGTCATCGCCTTATCCTGCAGTAATTTTTCCATCGAATTAGTTGCTTTAGCTAATTTTCGAACACTATTATTGCCAGCAAGTAACCCAGCAATATTGCTATAACTGGCATTAGATTTATTAACGTTGATGGGATTAAAATGTTGTAACCCACTAACCGCTTCTTGTACGATGCCACTATCAGAACTAATTTTTACCATCTTTATTCTCCTAAAAAATATTATTCTTCATTTATTTCATCGTAGTCAGCAATCTCGCTTGCCTCATTCCTTAGCATTTGGAGATTAATTCCTTTTTCAACCTGGTATTCCTTTTGATGACTTGCTTTCCAGTCTTTAATTAACTGAGCATATCTTTCACTATTATCATCTTCATAGCCTCGAAAAATCACTTTATCGATGTCGTTCTGATTAAAATAGTACATATTATCAGGATCAAATCCCTGCGGGAAAACCCCGCCTAGATAATCCCAATACGTCGGTAATTCGTTATTATCGTTGGCAATCAATTGACCATTGGCCACAATCACCATTTTTACATTACCTTCGTTCAAATAAACAATTGACCCGACTGGCAGCATTTTTAATTTTTCGTTCATTTTCAATTCACCTATTAATTAATTTTTAGTCTTTTTCTAACATTTTCCGTTCACGATATTTTTGCAACCCAAAACTAATTGCAAACAAAATGGCTGGGTAAGCGACTAATGCAAGCATGTCTCCAGTTAAAGCAGGAGTATACAATAAGCTGTTAATTACATCATTAAGGGCTTTAACTCCATATGTTAATGGTAATAAGAATGCTAGCTTATTAAAGATTCCCAGCGCGTTGGCTGGAATAACGTTATTTGATATTACAATTTGAACTGCTAATAGCACCACCATCAGGATTAACCCAACTAATCCCATAATCTTATTCATCGCTAAACTAATGTAGTTAAAACTAAGTGCTGCAACTGTAGAAATCAAAAGTAACAATACGATGTTACTTGGCTCTACTTGGAAATAAACTGAAATAAAATCAACTGTAATGGCTTGAATTATCGCAATTGCAGTAACCGCTTTATATCCAAAACTAATGCTCCGATGTCTTCTAGAGTAAATTTTTGCCATATAAGTTAGCAACGCCCCAACATACAAGACTACTGCAATAATTGTTGGCGCAAATAACTTATTAAGGGTAGCCCCATATCCCTTACCAGAAACCGTATTATTAACCGGATTTATCATGCTATTCACGTTTTTCTGCTTTGCATTAATTGGGATAACTTTTTCCGCATTTCGATTTAATAATCCATGTAACTGTCGGTTGTTATTAATTAAATTGCCTAAAGCATCGTGAATTTTATTGTCATTATCAGAAGCTTTTTGTGAGACGCCCTTAACCGAATCCGCAGCATTAGCTAATTGATCATTATTGTTTTTTTCATTAGCTGCAACTTTATCGATCATATTTTGATTCATGTTACTTAAATCAAAACCTTTATAACTATCTAAGTTGGAACTTAACTGGCCTAAGCCAGCTTGTAAATCATTGGCAAGCGCTGCGTTGCCTTGATCCGCACTATTATTAACCCCTCTAATTGCCTGGGCTTTATTAGCTTTAATTTGGCCACCATTCTCGGCTACGGCTTGTCCTTCATTGATTACTCCATCTGAATCAGTTTTAGACCCATTAAGTCCTTTATCCACTCCAGAATAATCGCTATTAACTTTGTTTACTAAGGTTTGTAACCCGGCGACATTATTATTAATCCCTTCCGAGTTATTTGCTAATGAATTACTGGTCTTAGTGGATTGATCAGTGGCATCAGACAATCCCTTAATACTTTGGAGCGTTTTAACAACATGTGGTAAAGCTTCAGTCAAGGTTTTAGCGTCATCTTTATTTTCTGGACTTAACAATTCATTTTTATCCAGATCTTGAATTGCAGGGACCAATTTATTAATGGTTGCAACTTCGTCACTTAAATTTCCAATACTTGATTGAATCGTAGTTGCATCAGTTGTTATTTTGTCCAGATCGGCTGCTTCACTTGAGCTAAGTTCTGCATTACTAGTTAAACTTTTGGTAGCCGGACTAATGTATTTATCATTCAAGTTACTTTTTACATCTGGAGCAATTGAGTCATCTTTATCAAGATCAGTAAGATTAGCTAAGGCGCTCTTATCATTGTTATTTATTTGTTGGTTAGTGTCCCCAACCGCCTTGGCCTTATCAATAATTTCTTGCGCATTATTCTTCAATGCTTCATTATTCTTTTGATCATCTTTGAGCTTAGCTAAATTAGTAATATCAATGTTTTTTAAAATTAGTGCTTGATCAATCAAATTACCAGCTGATTTAACAAATGCTTGGGTTTTAGCCACGGTTGCTTGATCACTTTGACTATTATTATTTAATTCAGCAGTTTGTTGGTTTAGTGAACCTAACTGCTGGTTCAAATCCCCGAACTTATTGGTATAATCATTAACTGCTTTACTTGCATCAGCCGAATTAGTTGATAAACTTTGCAGACCACCACCTACTGAACTTGAACCAGTCTGGAGGCTTGCTAACGAAGTATTAATTTTTTTATTATTAATGGTTAACGTATCAATTCCGGTTGCTAAAGTATTTAACTGATTGTCAAAATTACCAGATAAATCATTTAACTGGGACGACATGGCCTGCTGATTAGCACCCACTTTAGAATTAAATGATTGGGATGTTCCTTGGATTTGATTGCTAAAATTCTGGGCATTTGCGTTTAACTGGTTAGACAACATTTGTGAATTACTATTAATTTGTCCGTCAATTGCCTTTGATCCATCTTGAAAATTAAGCATCTGTTGAGTTAAGGCATCCAGGTCCCGAGAAACAGAAACTTTACCTGATCTAACGGTTAGGACATTTCCATTAATCTGATTGCTTCCTTTCGAAGCAATTTTCATCTGATTACCCATTTCTTTAATATCGTTTAATAAAATCTTATCGTAAACCGCTTGAATATTTGCAGTTACAATTTGTTTTACATCATTAGCAATTTGTTGATTAACCTGAACCGACATAAAATTATTTCGTTTTGCCATTCTAATTTTAATGTTACTCAGTCGCGGTCTCGGTCCTAGAGCAGAAGCAGCATTAATGGATAAATCGGATGGCAAATAAACAGCCATATCAACATCGCCATCATTTAATTCTCGTTTAGATTCGTTTTCTGATACAAAATGCCAATGCACCTTACTCTTTTTGTCGTCACGTAGCTTGTTTACTAATTGACCTCCAACATCCCAAGTACGATTATTTTGTTGTGTAGGTCGATCTTCATTTACGACTGCTACTTTAATATTATTTACTTCGTATGAAGAACTTTTTGCTACTAACTGATATGCTTCATACGCAATCAACGCTGGGATTATACAAATTAATAAAAATAGGATGGTCTTCATCAACTTACTTCTATAATTTTTACTTTTTTTAGGTTTTTCCATTTTTATCTCCTGTTATGTAAGTTAAACATTATATTTATAATTTCTTAATAACTTAAGATTTATGTAGAATTATACTCTTTGATGTTTCTATGACTAGTGCTGGTATTAAGCTAAATGCATCAAAATGTTTATGCTTAGGCACAGTTTAATCTATAAATGTATATAATTATTAAAATAATCAATGGAGCTCATTTTTTAAAATAAGATGATGATTGAATAAAATTAAAATTCCCCCTAAAAATTAGCCAAAAACCTAATTTTTAGGGGGAATTTTTTTATAAATAAATCCAATTCAAAATTAAAACCCAGAATTAGCTCCAAAAGTTAATAATTACAGCTAAAAACTAGCTAGCCTTAAAATAATTAGCCAAACTAAAAATCGTAAGTACTAAACAGAAATATTTTTAGGATAAATTTAATAAATAGTTACACTAAGCCCTGTTGTGAAACTTTTTTGATTTAAGTAACAAAAAAGGACTTCCTCCAATTGGAAATCAGAACAAATCCTTAAAATTAATCAATATTACGTCCCGTTTATAGAGAGCGGACGATTTTTTTAATATTTACGTACCGTCGGCGGCGTGTAGTTTTTAATAAACGTCTCAATTTCAGCTAAGGAACGAGCAAAACCCAACTTGGCGTTGTCCTGGGCTGTCAAGAAATCATTGTCCACCATTTCGGCAAACATCTGTTGCAAAGGATTGTAATAACCGTTGACGTTGTACAAAACGCACGGGTTCGCATTAGCGCCGATCCGCGTCCAGGAGTAAGCTTCCGCAATCTCTTCGAGCGTCCCCGGTCCGCCGGGTAGTGCAATACAAGCATCCGCCAGTTCTAACATCCGTTGTTTACGAATCGACATGTTGGCAACCACCTGCAAATCAGACAATTCATCAAGGGCAGCGCCCCGGTCTACCAGTGTTTGGGGCATGATTCCCTGCACCTGACCGCCATCCGCCAGCACCGTTCGTGCCAATAACCCCATCAGGCCCACGCCACCTCCACCATAAACTAGCGTGAGGTGGTTTTTCACTAACCAATGCGCTAACTCCACCGTTGCGCTTTGATACGCAGGTTGATTCCCCGTTGCTGCTCCGCAGTACACGGCGACTGCTTTATTTTTCATCATCCTTCGTCCCTTCTGGTCATTAACTCAACGCTAAACGGCCGGTGATAACGGCTGCAACTGCTGCAATCGCAGCCAGCGTGATTAGACTCATCAGAATCATTTCACGTCGGGTTAATCTCCGTCCCTGTTCGTGCACCGCGCGAATGTAGAAGACAAATCCTAGTACATAGGCAATGGTACACAACCAGAGGTATTGCACTCCAGCCAGCACAATTCCCGTAATTTCAAACACGAACGCCACTAAGCCCGGCAGCATTAAGCTCACAGAATGGCGGTGCCAGCCGACCTGCACCTGAAACGCCGCTACCAGTGAATAACACACCACGATGGCTGCCGTACATAAGGAAATGGCAAAGTTATAGGCCTGCGTTGAAAATAACAGCGAGATTAAAAATAATTGCAGTAGGATTTGAGTCATCCACAAAGAGTGGGCCGGCGAATTTTTCCGGTTCATTACCCCAAACCAGTGCGGTAAGAGTCCCTTTTCGGCCATTTGAGTGGTTGCTTCGACCGGGAGCATCGTCCAGGATAACCAAGCACCAGTAATCGTAATAATTAACGAGATGCTAACTAAAGCACCCCCAACTGGTCCCATCATATCTTGCACCACATAGGTCAGCGCCGGATTACTAACGTGAGCTAATTGCGCTTGCGTCAAATATCCATAGGGAAGCATTGAAATCACGACGTTCAGCGTTAACAGCGCCAAAAAGCCAATGATGGTCGCCTTACTGGCATCGGATCGTTTGCGAGCCCGGTCTGTCATCATCGTCGCTCCTTCAATCCCAACAAAGACCCACATCATGGTAATAATGCATCCCTTAATCTGGGTGAAAATTCCACTTGCGGTGGCCGGATAGTACCGAAAATTAGTCGTGAAGTTGGCCCAGAAGTGAGCAGTAAAGACCCCGGCCTTAAACATCACGATGCCTAATAAGATGAAGGCCACCAAGGGAATCAACTTTAAAATCGTGATGATGACGTTAATCGAGGTCGCGAGTTCAATTCCATTAATCACTAGCAAAGTTAGCGCCCAGGAAATGGCGGAAGCGGTCAAAACCGCTCCAAGTGAGTTCCCACTCCGAAAACTAGGGATAAAGTAGCCAATCGCAGACATCATCATCGTCGCAAAGGCCACACTCCCGACCCAGGATGACAACCAATATCCCCAGCCCGACAGAAATCCGGCAAAGTTCCCAAAACCAGTTTGGGCGTATTCCACCATCCCATTGAGCTCTGGTTGGGTTTCATTTAGTGACTTAAAACTCCACGTGAGCCCAAAAATTCCAATTCCCACGATTAACCACGCCACTAAGGCTGGTCCGGGCGTTGAGACGGCTGCCAGCTGAGCACTAGCATTGTAGATCCCTGCCCCAATGGCCGCACTGATTACCAGCATGATGAGGCCCACGAGGGACACTCCGGGTTGTTTTTGTTTCAACTGTTCCGCTTCCTTTCACACCTGTAAAATTCCGAATAGTTTCTATTATACCGGAATTAACGACTGGGTTAAATCAGGAACAGTTGAGAACAACTTAAGCGACCGCGGCCAGCAGAACTCGTTGATCTCGAAGTTTAATTTGCCGGGCTAGTTGGTGGGCAGCCGCCGCACTAATTTGTTTAATCCAATAGTAATCAGCATCGCGTTCCACGTCATACCCAACCAAATCCTGCCGCACATCAGCGTGAGTCCGCAACACGTAGTCGCTCGTTTGCAAGTTTTGATTGACTTGTAAAAGACTCGATAGATCTTGCTGTTGGTGCCCATGAGCCAGTTCGATGTCCAATAAATCTTGAACCAGGGCATGAGCCGTAGGCAGTTGCCCGGCTCCTTGCCCCACCAAACTCAAATCTCCAATCGTTGCTTCATGCAACCGAACTTGGTTCTGGTTAGCACGGACGCTAGCTTCCGCCGCCGTCTTGGGAACCAGGGTGGGTTCAATAATCAAACTAACTTGCCCTTTCTGACAAACACTTTTTCCCATTAGTTTTAGCAATAATTGCTGCTGTTTAAAGTAGTGAATGTCAGCCGCCGTTACGTTGCGAATTCCCACTTTCAAGGTTTGCGGTCCCGGACGCAAATCCGCGTTGTAAGCTAGCGCGGCACTAATACATAACTTGTTTTCAATGTCGTCGCCGTCGATATCTGCGCTGGGATCGGCTTCCGCATAACCTAGTCGTTGCGCCTCGGACAGGACCACGTCAAACGGCGCACCACTCTCCGTCATTTCATCCAAAATAAAGTTACTGGTGCCGTTCCAGATTCCCTGCACTTCATTCACCGTATCAATGCGGAGCACTCGTTCCAAATTAGCAATCCACGGAATCCCACCGCCAACGCTGGATTCAAAGTACAAGTGCACTCCCTGCTGCTGCGCCAGTTGCTGAAACTCAGCCAGATGAAGGGCAATTACCACATTATTTGCGGTGACTACGTGCTTCTGGTGTTCTAGCGCTTCACGAATCATCGTCGCCGCGGGTTCCTCACCACCCAGGGCTTCTACCACGGCTTCAATTTCTGGGTCATGTAAAATTTGTTGGTAATCATCCGTATAGCGCGCTTCTAATTGGACCTTTTCCGGTCGAACCCAGATTGATTTCACCGTTAGTTGGTTTACGGGTTGCTTGGTTGGATTAGAAAGCAGCTTGGTTACTCCTGCTCCAACCGTTCCGTGCCCTAAGATTGCTATTTTCACGATGCTCCTCCTTGCAGTTTTATTGTTCAGCCACCGCAAAGGCCTGTTCTAAATCAGCAATTAAATCATCCGGATCCTCTAGTCCCACCGACAGACGAACCAGTTGGGGAGTAATTCCCACCTTACGCCGTTCTGCCACCGGTAATTCGGCATGCGTCATAAAGTAGGGTAGTTCAATCAAACTTTCTACGGATCCCAGGCTAACGGCCAACCAGATTAACCGCGGACTGTTAACGAACTTTTCCGCATCCACGTTGGGCTTTAATGCAAAGGTAATCACCCCGCCGTAGCCCTTTAGTTCCGTTTTCGCTACCGCATCACTTGCATCGCCCGCCTGACCCGGATAGTAAATTCGTTCAATTTGGTCGGACTTGGTTTTTAGATAGTCCAGGATTTTCTGCGCATTTTGTAAATGCCGATCCAACCGAACGGATAACGTCTTAATCCCGCGAATTACCAACGTACAGTCTTCGGGAGCTAGGATTCCACCCACCGCATTCTGCACAAACTCTAGTTGCTTACCAATCTCATCGTCATTTGTCACTACCAGTCCTGCAATCACATCAGAATGACCACCCAGGTACTTTGTGGCGGAATGAATCACCACGTCGGCTCCCAGCGTTAACGCCTGTTGTAAATACGGAGTTAAAAAGGTGTTGTCCACAATGGTGAGCACGTGATGACGTTTGGCGATTGCCGCAATTTGTTTGACACTCGTCACCTTTAGGAATGGATTATCAATCGTTTCAAAGTAAATCGCCTTGGTCTGCGGTTGGATGGCCGCTTCTACTGCCGCCAAATCCTGCGTATCAACCGCACTAAATTCAATTCCCAGCGGTTCGAGGTAGTCGTGAATCAACCGAAAGGTCCCGCCGTAAATATTGCGACTCACCACGATGTGGTCGCCCGGATGAAACAGGGTAAACACTGCGTGGATAGCCGCACTTCCAGAAGCAAAGGCGTACCCATGCTGGGCATCTTCTAACGCTGCAATCTGGTCTTCCAAGTATTCTCGGGTCGGATTCAGCGACCGGGAATAGTCATACTTATGTTTTCCAGCTACTTGCTTAAAAGCGTACGTAGTTGCTTGATAAATGGGTACGTTAACCGCCCCCGTTTGATTATCGTGAACCTGATTTAAACCCTTACCGTAAATTAATTTGGTATTAAAACCCGTCATGTTAATTTCCTCCTCGTCATCTCGATTTCGTTCCAAAAAAAATCCCGTAGTCAAATTGACTACGGGACGTTTAGACGTGGTACCACCCTGGTTTCTGCTTGCCATCACTGACAAACACTCGTTAAGTGCCGGAAAAATTCCGATACTCCTACGCAGTAACGGGCGCGCCCGAATCGAGTTTGAAAACCTCACTCGATTATTGAACTCCAAGACCATGTTCGAAACCTGCCTTACACCACCTTTCACCAGTCCGTGGCTCGCTTTGGTAATTTCAGCTTCTACTCATCTCATCAACGTTCTCAACTAAATTTTGTGGCTTGTTTTTGGTTGCTTCATACCCTACCGAGCCCCCGTAAGTTTGTCAACCACCAAATTTTTTTCTAGCACCATTTTTTCGTTGGCAGTTAATAGTAAAAAGAAATTTAACATTAAATTGCCAGCCTTTTTCCTAGTTGACAAATTCAAACGGCCGTTTTAAGCTTCAACCTAATTTCACAACGACGTTGACGAGAAGAGGAAAACCCCTCGTTGTTTAAAGGGAGCACCAGTGACTGAAACGGTGTAACAACAACGGTTTTCTAGATGAACTCTGAGTCGTGATGCCCAGCTGGCATCCGGGAGGAACCGTTATTTTCCCAGACACAATTGTGTTGTTGAGGTTTGCGTTGCAAAGCGTAAACAAAATTGGGTGGTACCACGAAGGTCTTCGTCCCATGGATTAACGTAATCCAGGGCGCAGGCCTTTTTTGTTTACCCTAAAATTTAGAGGAGGATTAATTATGACTGAACCACATTTTGAAACAAACCAGATTCACGCCGGCCAAACACTGGACCCCACGGGCGCCTGTGCTGTCCCGATTTATCAAACGACGTCTTACGTTTTCCAGGATCCCGACCAAGCGGCTCGCCGCTTTGCCTTACAAGAACCGGGTAACATTTACACCCGGCTGACTAATCCCACCACGGCCGTTTTAGAAAAACGGATTGCCGCTTTAGAAAAACGGATTGCCGCTTTAGAAAACGGAACCAGTGCGGTGGCGCTAGCCTCTGGGGCGGCAGCCATTAGTGCTGCCATCACCAACGTTGCCGGGACTGGAGACGAAATTGTGGCGGCTAGTACTCTCTACGGAGGGACCTACAACCTCTTTAACGTTACCCTCCCCAAACTCGGAATTACCACGCACTTTGTTGATTCGGATGAACCAGCCAACTTTGCCAATGCAATTACGCCCCGGACAAAGGCCCTCTACTTGGAAACCATCGGTAACCCTGATATTAATCTGAGTGACATCGAGGCTATCGCTGCCATTGCCCACCAACACGGGTTACTGTGCATTGTGGATAATACCTTTGCTTCCCCTTACCTGTACCGACCGCTTGACCATGGTGCCGACGTAGTCATTGAATCGGCAACCAAGTTTATCGGCGGCCATGGAACTAGCATGGGCGGTCTCATCGTAGAAAACGAACAGTTTGATTACCACGCAAGCAACCGTTATCCCGCTTTTGTAACTCCCGATGACCACTACCAAGGGATTGTGTACGGAGATTTAGCGGGCGCCGCCTTTACGACCAAGGTCCGGGCCGAAGAGTTACGGGACAACGGGGCTGCCCTCAGTCCCTTTAACGCCTTTTTACTGCTGCAAGGAACCGAAACCCTATCACTCCGGGTGGAACGGCACGTGCAAAACACCAGAAAACTAATCCAGTTCTTACAGAGTCGTCCGGAAGTGGCCTGGATTAAATATCCCGAATTAAGTACCAGCCCGTATCGGGACCGTGCACAACAAGACTTCCCCCGGGGCGTGGGCTCCGTCTTTACCTTTGGCTTAACCGGCGGTGAGGAAGCTGGAAAAAAGCTCATCCAAAATCTTCAGCTCTTTGCCCTGCTCGCCAACGTAGGCGACGCCAAATCGCTAATTATTCATCCGGCGTCTACCACCCACGCCCAACTTAATCATGCTGAGTTAGAGGCCGCCGGGATTAGTCCCGATTTAATCCGGGTTTCCGTCGGGATTGAAAACAGTGATGATTTAATTGCTGATTTCACCCAGGCCTTAGATCAGCTCTAGAAAGGAGGAGGACCATGGGACGCATGAACATTCTCACTGGTTACAACCAAAACACAACGACGCCACAACCAGGAGCACTCAATGTTTTGATTGTGAACCTCATGCCGAAACGAGCAGAAACGGAACACCAGTTGATTAGCGTCTTCAAGCGAACCCACCAAAACTTTAACCTGACGTTTGCTTATTTACCCCACCATCATTTCCAGCACTACGCGGCGGGGGTTAAGCAACGCTATGCCAGTTTAACGGACGTTCAAGACCAACAGTTTGACGCCCTGCTTGTCACCGGGGCGCCGGTTGATCAAAAAGCCTTTCAAGAAATCGATTACTGGGATGATTTTCAAAGCTTACTTGCGTGGCGCCGTCACCACGTCCAGACCAGCCTCTTTCTGTGCTGGGCGGCCTGGGCTGCGGGAGAGCGTGAGCACCAGTTTACGGGAAAACGTCTCGACCACAAATTGTGTGGAGTCTTTACGACGGACGGGGTTACCATGCCCCACTCCCGCTACTTCACCATTCCCCTTGCATCCGTTGAACCTGGCGTTCGCGTCCTAGCCGGCAATGACCAATTAGGCGCCGTGGTCCTCCACGCCCCCGCGCTAAATTCTTACTACGTAATGGGGCACCTTGAGTACAGCACGAACACCCTCGCCCTGGAAGAACAGCGCGATCAACAAGCGGAAAAATCAACGCCCCACCCCCAAAATTATTATCATAACGGTCGACCCGTTAATCGCTGGCAGGCAGACGCCACCCGCTTTTTTAAGCAGTGGCTCGCCTCCATTCCAGCACAAGCTTCTAAAAAAGTCCTTGACAAATAAAAAATGATTCATTAGTCTAATTAGCAACAAAGATATTGAAGAGATAAGTAAGTTTTGGCGGTAACCTAAAGAGAGTTGACATGGTGGTGAGAGTCAGCGTTGCTTAGAATCTGAAAATGGTCTCTGAATCGATTGAATCCGGTGAGTCTGTAGATGAGCCGCATTCGGGTGCGCCCGTTATCGCGTTAGAGTATCTCAATTAATTGGAATTGATGTACTTGTCGAGTGCTGGTCAGTGATGGCCAGCAGAAGCAGGGTGGTACCGCGTATCAACGTCCCGTAGTCAATTTTTGACTGCGGGATTTTTTTTATTCTTTTTTTTCGTTAATTACCTAGGAGGTACACATTATGAGTACAAGTATTATTGGGTTTCCCCGAATTGGGGCCCACCGAGAATTAAAACGCGCTACCGAAAAGTACTGGCGCCACGAACTATCGCAAGCAAAATTACTGGAGACGGCCGCTTCGCTTAAAACACAAAATTGGGACGCTCAAGAAGCAGCTGGTTTAAGCTACATCAGCGTCGGCGACTTCTCCTTCTTTGACAACCTGCTAGACACCGCGAACTTGTTCAACATCATTCCCGCTCGGTATCAGGAATTAAACCTAAATCCACTGGATCGCTACTTTGCCCAAGCGCGGGGTTACCAAACCGAAACGGAATCGGTTAAAGCCCTGCCCATGAAAAAGTGGTTCAACACCAACTACCACTACATCGTGCCTGAATTTGAACCAGAAACGGACGTCAAACTAGTAGGGACCCAGCTCTTTGACGACATTGCGGTTGCTAGTCAACACCACCACAACGATTGGTTCCTTCCCCCAAACACCGGACGTCCGGAAAAACCGGGCTGCTTACCGTCATCACGAGATTAGTAAAGCCGAGTATGATCAATTTAACCGGGCCAAAATCAAACGAATTATCGAGTGGCAGGAAAGAGTTGGTTTAGACGTTCTGGTTCACGGTGAATACGAACGTAATGACATGGTGGAATACTTTGGAGAAAACCTAGACGGCTTTGCCTTTACCCAAAACGCCTGGGTTCAATCCTACGGAACCCGGGGCGTGAAGCCTCCCATCATCTGGGGAGATGTAAGTCGGAAACGACCGATTACGGTCACGGCATCGACTTACGCACAAAGCCTCACGGATCAGCCAGTTAAGGGAATGTTAACGGGTCCGGTTACGATTTTTAACTGGTCATTCCCGCGGGAAGACATCCCCGCATCAACTTCCGTTACTCAGATTGCCCTCGCCATCCAAGACGAAGTGCTCGACCTAGAACAGCACGGCATCAAGATTATTCAAATTGACGAAGCGGCCCTCCGAGAAAAACTCCCGTTACGGCAAAGTAACTGGTACAAGGACTACCTCGACTGGGCCATTCCAGCATTCAAACTGGTTCACAGTCACGTGCAGCCGACAACCCAAATCCACACCCACATGTGTTACAGCGAGTTTAACGACATTATTCCGGCCATCGATAACATGGATGCCGACGTGATTTCGTTTGAAGCCTCCCGTTCCGACCTCTCCATTATTGATGAACTAAAAGCCAACCACTTTGAAACGGAAGTGGGCCCCGGCGTTTACGACATTCACTCGCCCCGAATTCCCAGCGTAACTGAAATTGAGCAAGTGATTCATAATATTCTTGCTAAATTACCGGCGCAAAAAGTCTGGATTAATCCTGATTGTGGTCTCAAAACTCGGAGGGAAGCTGAGGCCTTCGCCAGCGTCGAAAACATGGTCACCGCGGCTAAACAGCAACGCGCCCAGTTAGGACAAGACCATGCTGATTAACCACCTCTTCGCCCAGAAAACGGTCTTTTCTTTAGAAGTGTTCCCTCCCAAGACCGACCTCGGGCAACAAAAACTGCTCAACTCCCTGTCCGGAATCAAGGGAATTCATCCCGATTTCATTTCGGTAACGCAGGGCGCTGGCGGAAGTAACAATCAATCCATGCTCTCCTTGGCTAGTCAGATTCAAACCGACCTGCAAATCCCGGTGTTGGCACATCTCCCCGGGCTCTATCGGGATCAAAATGACGTGCGTCGCTTTCTCGCTGATTTAGATCGCTACCAGATTCACAACGTTCTTGCCCTCCGCGGTGATTATCAGCCAGGGCAAACTACTCCGAGAGTTTTCCCCCACGCGGCTGATCTAGCGAAATTCATCCAGCAAACCGGTCAATTCGACATTACCGGTGCTTGTTATCCGCAAAAACATCCGGAAGCCCCGGACCTGATTACCGACACTCTCAACTTAAAAACGAAAGTGGAAAACGGTGTCAACCACTTAATCACCCAGATGATTTTTGATAATGATCAATTTTATGCCTTTCAAGAACGGCTCCGGCTAGCTGGGATTAACGTTCCGGTGGAAGTCGGAATCATGCCCTGCACCAACCACCGGCAGATTAAGCGCATCACCGAGCTGGCTGGGATTACCATGCCCAAGAAGTTCACCGCCATGATGGACCGCTATCAGGATTGCCCCGAGGCCATGCGGGCCGCCGGAATTGCCTACGCCATCGACCAAATTGTTGATTTAGTGGCCCACGGGGTTGACGGCATCCATCTTTACACGATGAACAATCCGGAAGTCGCCCAGCAAATTTGGGCGGCAACTCACACGCTCTTTGAGGCTAATCCAGCCCCGCGCCCCCAACTAAACCATGCTTAAGTAACTAAAAAACCGTCACTCTTATGAGCGACGGTTTTTGTGTTTTATCATCATTTATTGTTTTTGTTGCGCAATGTCCTCGTGGCGTTGCGTGTACTGCAAGAGGTAAATGGCGATAATCACCATGATGGCCCCCACCACTTCGGCCAAACTCAGTGATTCCTTGAAGAAGATTACACTCAAAATAAAGGTTGAAACTGGTTGTAAGGCATCCATCAAACTGATGTTTTCTGACGAAGTGAACCGGGAAGCGTAAATCAGCGTGGAGAAGGTCAATAACGTTCCAAAGAAGATAATCCCGAGGACCCCAAGAATGGCACCGGCGCTCAACGGAGGAACATCTTTCCACACCGGATGGTTCAGGTTAAAGGCCAGGCTGGCAATCAACGTTCCCCATCCCATTACGACGATTGGGGGGTTGGTTTTACCCAGCGGCCGAGGTAAGACGACGTACAAAGCGGCCGTCACTCCGGTAACTAATCCCCATAAAAAGGAATCTAGCGGAATCGATAGCTGGCTGAGGTCTCCCTTGGTGATTGAAAGTACCACCCCAATGATGGCAATTACAAAGACCACCAGGTCCATTTTCACCGGTTTACGACGTTGAAAAATGAAGCCCCCAATCACGATGAAAAGTGGCGCCAAGTACTGCAAAATCGTGGTGGCAGCGGCGTTCCCGGTTTGAATACTAACGTAGAAGCTCCCCATGTTGGCAGCCAGTCCGAATAGTCCGTAACAAATCAGAATCCCAATCGACTTCCAACTCTTGAAAATATCAAAGATCCGACCGCGATAAATAATCGCGCTGGCCAAGATCAGGATTAACCCTGCTCCAGTGGTCCGAGCCGATAGGAACCAGGAGGCCGGAATCGATTCGTTTTGGGACACGAACTGGGTAATGACCCCTGCAATCCCCCAGGAAACAGAGGCGAGTCCCGCCAGTAAAATTCCCTTCATGTTATTACTTAACTTGCGATACCATGTAAACATTAATTTTCCCCTTATCACACTTAGTTTGCGTCTAATTGAGCCTGCGCCGTTTGCAACACATCCGCTGGCACCGACTCCGACAAAAAACGAGCCATCGGTTGGTACCGATGGCGTTTTTTAAAAGATACATCAAAGGCCGCTACGATTGCAACCCGCATTTGGTTCTCGGTCAAAAAGATTTGACCGGGCGCCTGATAGTGACCCTTGGTGTGTTTACCGATGCGCCACTCGTGCAGCTTAAACTGACCGGCTTGATCACGTTTAATCTCATACTGACCGTTAGCCGTTTGCACCACCGGAACGCCAATGAACCGTAACACCTTGTACTGCTGTGACATGGCTTACTCCATTTTCCGCGCTACTTGATCGGACTTACGCCGGTAGTATTGCAGAATGTAAATGGCAATGATGACGAGCGCTGATCCCACGATTTCCATGAAACTAATCTTGGTGTGTAAGAAGACGATACTTAAGATAAAAGTCATTACCGGTTGTACCGCATCGACCAAACTAACGTCTTCGGAGCTAGCAAAGTGCATACTGTATAACAGGCAGGCGAACGGCAACACCGTTCCAAAGATGACAATGGCGGCAATCCCAATCACACTCCCAGTCGTCAAATGTGGGACGTTTTCCCATACCGGTTGGTGCAGGTTAAAGAAGAACCCGGCAATCAAAGTTCCCCAACCAAGCACCGTCAACGGTGAATTCTTTTCCATTAACGGCCGTGGGATCACCACGTAACAAGCAGCAGTAATTCCGGAAATAATTCCCCAGAATAATGAAACGGGTGGGATGGATAATTGACTAATGTCACCCTTGGTAATCGAAAGGATTACCCCCACTAAAGCAATTACAAAGACCAGAACATCGACCTTGTTCGGGATCTTGTGCTTAAAGATAAAGCCGCCCAATAAAATAAACAAGGGCGCGAGATACTGCAAAATAGTGGCTGAAGCGGCGTTTCCCGTTTGCACACTGACGTAGAATGACAGTAAGTTTGCTCCGAGCCCAAAGATGGCGTACCCAAAGATCAATAAAATCGAGTGGACATCTCGAAAGACCCCAAAAATCTTGCCCCGGTATAAAACCGCGCTAATAAATAGCAAGATAATTCCCGAAAACAGTGTTCGAACCGACAGGAACCAGGACGCCGGGATGCTAGCGTTTTGCGAGACAAACTGGAGAATCGTTCCTGAAATTCCCCAGAACGCGGAGGCCAGTGTGGCCCACAGTATCCCCTTCATAATGTTTTGGTGTTGCACTTGTGGTTGTTTTTCCATGCTTCTTCCCCTTCAACCTTAATTTTTCCAATGTTTTTATCATACGCTTTTTTGGCATAAATTTCCGCCCCCGAAGCAGAAAAAAATAAGCCCCGCACAAGCGAGACTTATTTTTACTTATTCACCTTCGGCAGCTTCTGTCGCCTTTTCGGGATCAGGATACGTTAATTTCACCGCAGCCGACATTAAGATTGGCAGGATAATCACAAGGATTAAAAGTCCCACAATCACGGCAATGGCAACTTGAATCAGCGTCAAGACACCAGATGGCATCAAGGCTGCGAACGTTCCCCCTAGAATCAAGGCCGCGGAAAGCACCACGACTCCAATAAACTTGGAAGACTCGATGATTCGTTCGGCGGGATTAGCACCGGGAACCGTCTGGTACTTCCGCATTAAGAAGATACTGTAGTCCACTCCCAGAGCGATAATCATGATGAAGGCAAAGAACGGCGTGTTCCAAGTCAACATCGGGTGTCCCAGCACTAAACTACTAATCCAGTGGGTGACCGTCAACGAAGCAAAGTAAGCTAACAGCAACGTTCCTTCAATGTAAAGCGGTTGTAAGATTGACCGGGTCACAAAGATGAGGGCCACTAAAATTCCGATTAACATGATGACAGCGGTCCGGAAGAAGTCTCCCGAAGCAATCGTTTGCGTATCAGAAATCAGAGCACTTTGACCGTTAACGGCGACCGTGGCCTTATCAAGGTCACTCCCCTTCAAGTTTTGTTTAACTTGATTTTGGATGTCGTTAACCGTCTTCATGGCCTTTGCACTCGATGGGTTCTGGTTCAAGACCACCACAATCTTGGTGGTTTTTTCGTTTCCAGATAAGTAATTGTTAACTGCCTGTTTAAACTGATCACTGTTCATGACTTGTTCTGGAATGAAGAAGGTTTGACCGGCAGCCGAACCCTGAACGGAAGCCAGGTAGTTGTTAGCTTGTCCCACTCCGCCAGAGATTTGGCTCAGACCCTGTTGGGCTTTTTCGGTTTGGGCTTGCAAGGCCTTCAACTGTTCACCCAGCGCTTGGGCATTATTACCGATGTTTTGGGTATCGCTTGCAATTCCATTTAGCTGTCCACTCACGTTGCTTTGACTAGCTTGAGCTTGTTGCAGAGCGCCGCCAATAATTTGCAGTTGGGCTTGGTTTAACGGTGATCCCATAGACGTCGCCTTTTGTTGCATGGCAGCGACCACCTGGTCCCCGGTCATCTGGTTGCCCGCCGTGGCTTGAATCGTTTGTAACTTCTGCCCGATGGCTTGAGCAGATTCACCAATGGCTTTCAGTTGATCAGCATTAAAACCTTGCCCGTTGCCCCCGGCTTGGATTTGTTGCAATCCTTGCCCGGCTTGATTCATTTTTCCGGTTAACGTTTGTAATTGATCATTTAAGTACAGTTGTTTAATTGGTTGTCCACTTGGTTGGGTGACGGAAGCCACCGTAGCCACGTCCTTCCGACTCCGCAACTGATTCGTAACTTGATCAATCTTCATTAGGTCAGCCTGGTTCTTCAGCGAATGATCAGACTTAATGTAAATCGTGGATGGTTCGGCAGTCCCCTTGCTGAAGTGCTTTTCCACCACGTTTAATCCTTGTTTTGATGGCACACTGTTGCTTAATTCGACCGCACTATCATAACTAAGGTTCCCGTGACCAAAGGAAATGATGGGTAAGAGAACCGCTAAGACTACGATCACAGCGGGAACGGCAAACTGAACGGAGTGCTTGGATAACCAACCCCAAAGCCGGCTGTTTTGGTCTTGTTCAGCCAGGTTCTTGTTCGGCCAGTACATCTTGGCACCAAGAACGGACATAAAGAACGGATTCAAGGTTAACAGTACGAGCAGTAAGACGACTACTCCAACTGCTACAGCAAATCCAGACCGGTAGACGGAGAAGTTCGCCAAACCAAGGGCTGCAAATCCAATCAGAACGGAGATTCCACTATCAAGAATCGTCCGCCCGGCTAACTTCCGGGCTGAAACGGTTGCTTGGACGCGGTCCATCCCGTTGGCCAGGTTCTCCTTAAACTGGTCGTACAGCAGGATATTGTAATCGGTCCCGATTCCGAACAGCACCACCACGATGAAGACTTGAGTAAAGTTTGAAAGCGGGAAGTTAAAGTACTTCACAAGGTTCATGACCACGCTCAACGAGACGATGAACGAAACTCCCACGGTTAATAACGAAACCAGTGGGACGATCGGGGACCGGAAAACGATAATCAGCACAATTAAGATGAAGATTGTGGCAATAATTTCCGTTTTCTTGATTCCATCCACCATCGAGAGCCGCATGTCATCGTTTAAGACGTCCGCTCCCGTCACGTACGAGCGCACGCCGCTGACCTTCCCGCCGGACTTCAGCTTCTGGTTCATGGTTTCCACCGAATCGCGTTTGGAAACGTTCAACTGCACGATTTCGGTCGATTTATCCTTCGACAGCAGCTGTTTCTTGGCCACCGGCGTATTGGTAATCGACGTCACACTCTTAATTCCGTAATGATCGGAATTTTTCTCTAGGTGACGAATTCGTTGATCAATCCGCTGCTGTTGAGCTTTGGTAATCGGCTGTTCGCCGTTGTTATAGACCAAAACCACCTGACGGGTATTACTAATGTGATGGCCCCAGTGCTTTTGCATGTTATTGGCCACCTGACTCTGCATGTTCGCCGGGATCTTGGTCTGTCCCTTTTCGGCCTCTAGACTTCCGATGTTCGGTAAAAAGAGGATCGCGGCGAGTACGGCAATGAGCCACAATAGCGCAATGCCACTATATTTTTTTACAAACTTATTCATCGTTAGGCTCCTCCTGTTTTTTGGTCAGTGTTAGTAGTTGAAACGGGGCGGTTTGTTGCAAGTTAGCAATGATTTTGGCCACCACAGTGGGTGGTTCTGGATTCGGTTTCTTAATCCAATACACAATGATGCCCATGATTTCGTCGATAATGAATTCCCGCACGTAATCAAGCGGCACCGCTTGTTGACTGTGGATTTGATCCCCAAACTTGGTCAACGCCGCGTCCAGGTCTGCAAACACCACCTGTTTAATCCGATTTAAAAAGTACGGATCTCCCTGCTCGCCCAGTAACGCCGCGACTAAGCGTTGGTTCGCGTAGAAATTATTGAGTGTCTCTGTGATAAACGAAGCGGTTTTGGGCACTTCTCCAACGAGCCATTTCATTGCATCCGGCATAATATGATCTAAGTCAGTCTGCAGTTTTTCCAGTAAATCTGCTTCGAGCTGATTCACGAGGTCCGCCTTATCCAAATAATGGGTGTAAAACGTCCCCCGACCGATGCCAGCGGTGCGCGTAATGTCTGTCACATTCAAATTTTGAAGCCCTTTTTCGTTAATTAACGCAATTAACGCTTCCTGAATGTCCGCGACCGTACTGGTTTTGCGCGTTTGTTTGACCATCACTTGACCCCCTTCTACTTCATATCAAACTCAATTCTACTCATTTTGATTATTAAGTCAACACGGTGTTCAATTAATTTTAATAAAAAAAGCAATCTCCTTAAAATGAAGATTGCTTGCGAGCGGGAACGGCCAGAATAAAGACGGTACTTAAAATCAGTATCCCCCCGATGATTTCGGCTAAGTTAAAACTGGTATGGAAGAACCAAACTGTGAGTAACGTCGCTGACAGCGGTTCGAAGGTGTCCAGTAACCCCGCTGTGGTGGGCGAAACGTAGTGCAAACTAGACACAAAGCAGATAAAGGCCAACATTGTCCCAAAGATCACGATAAAACCGACCCCCAGCACGACGCCAACGCTTAGGTGTGGCGGATTCACCCACACGGGATGAATGCAACTAAAGATGAGGCCTCCGATTAACATCGCCCAGCCAATCACCACCAACGTGTTGTTCCGTTGGATTAACTTAACCGGCAACATTGTTTGCAGAGCACCGGCTAATGCCACCAACAGACCTAATTCAAACGCTTTAGGACTAATTGCTAGGCTGGTGAGATCCCCTTTGGTCACTAAGAGCCAAGTCCCGACCAGTGCGACTGCCACCGCAATTGCTTCGGGACGACTCGGTAACTGACGATACACAAGGGCCGTTAAAATCACAATCATCACGGTCCCCAGGCTTTGCATGATGGTGGCCGTCGCTGGATTGCTAGCCCGGACCGTGAGGAGGAAAAAATATTGGACTCCGGTTAACCCCAAGACAGAGTAGCAGATTAACGGTAACCAGGTTTGGCGCTTCCAAATGGTAAACACGGGCTGGTGTTGCACCAAGCGCACAAAGAAAAGGATTAAAATGCCAGAAACTAACATTTTAATCCCCATCAACCATTCCGTCGAAAAGTGTCGATCCTGATACAAAAATTCTGATACCGGACCTTGAATGCCCCACATCAAGGCTCCGGCAATGGCAAGCACCACTCCGAGGTATGTTCTTTTATTGGTCATTGGACATTAAGACCGATCTGAGTAGCCATTGGGATGTTTTTGCTTCCACGTCCAGGCTGTCTTAATGATGTCTTCAACGTTATCGTATTGCGGTTTCCAACCTAGTACTTCACGGGCTTTACTACTGTCCGCTACCAGCGTGTCAGGATCTCCGCCCCGTCGCGGTGCTACTTCCGCTGGAATTTCTTTCCCCGTTACCTTGCGCGCGGCTTCCAAAATTTCTCGGTTGGAAAAGCCGGTGGAAGAGCCGAGATTAAAGACGTCACTCGGATGACCTTGTTTTAAGTATTCCATTGCCAGAATGTGAGCATCCGCCAAATCTAAGATGTGAATATAATCACGAACGTTAGTGCCATCCGGAGTATCGTAGTCATCCCCAAAGATTTTTAGCTGATCTTGTTGCCCAGCGGCTACCTTTAGCACGATTGGAATCAAGTGGGTTTCTGGGTGATGATCTTCTCCAATCGAACCGTCAGCTTTGGCACCGGCGGCATTAAAGTACCGTAAGGCGACGGAGTGAATTCCGTCTGCTTGTTCCACCCATTTCATAATGTGCTCCATCATTAACTTGCTTTCACCATACGGGTTAATGGGTTCCTTCCGATCAGCTTCGTGAATCGGAATTCGTTCCGGATTACCGTAAGTAGCCGCCGTTGACGAAAAGACCACGTACTTCACGCCGGCTCGTTTCATTGCTTCTAACAACACAATCATGCCAATCACATTGTTATCAAAGTATTTCAACGGTTTCTTCATTGATTCAGGAACTAACGAGAAGGCATCCATGTGAATTACGGCTTCGATGTCTTCTTTGGCAAATAAATCGTCTAAAAAGTGGGCGTCCCGCGTATCCCCTTCATAAAAGCGCGCTTGCGGATGTACGGCGGCGCGGTGACCAGTTGAGAGATTATCCGCTACGACCACGTCGTAACCCTCACCAATCAAGCGATCTACCATGTGAGAACCGATGTAACCGGCTCCCCCAGCAACTAAAACTGCCATTTTCTTACTCCTTTACTAAATCCTGATACTGGGTAAATTTCTGGAAAAACATTTGGGCGTAGGAACAAACCGGCTTAATCCAGTAATGATGTTCTTGGGCATAATCAATTACGGCCACCATTAACTTACCGGCCACGCCTTGGCCCCGCAAACTGGGATCGACAAAGGTGTGGTTAATTGCAACCACGTTGTCAGCAATTGTAAACGTGACTTCGGCCACCATTTCTCCAGCGGGATTATTCAGATAAAACCGCCCTGGACTAGCTAAGAATTTCATTCGGTTGAACCTCCCCTGTTCATTTATTCGTATTATACCATACCTCCGATTGGCATCCGGAAAACCCAGCTAATCATTATCAGACCGGCGCTCGTTGACTATTAGCGGATTAATAACTATAATTTGGATTGAATTAATACTCTTAATCGACTTTATTGAGGAGATTACTCTATGAACAAGACGGAAATCATGGAACGGTACACGGAATGGAAAGACGCCGCCAACCTTCCTGCAGATTTAAAAAACGAACTTCAAGCAATGGCCAATGACCCGGATGCCATCGCCGATGCCTTTAGCACCTCCTTGTCCTTTGGAACGGCTGGAATGCGAGGCGTCATTGGCGCTGGAACGAACCGGATGAACATCTACACGGTTCGCCAGGCCACTGAGGGCTTAGCTAAATTAATGGAAACGTTACCAGCTGCTGACCGGGACCGTGGAGTCGTGATCAGCTTTGATCCGCGTTACAATTCCCGGCTCTTTGCCCACGAAGCTGCCCGCGTATTAGGCGCCCACGGCATTAAGAGCTACGTGTTTGATGACATCCGCCCGACCCCAGAATTGTCCTTTGCGGTCCGCCATTTACATACTTACGCGGGAATTATGATTACCGCTAGTCACAACCCGAAGCAATACAATGGTTATAAAATTTACGGTCCCGACGGTGGTCAAATGCCCCCCAAGGAATCCGACTTAATGACCACCTACGTACGTCAGGTGACCGACCTCTTTGCCATTCAGGTGGCCGCTGAAACAGAATTACGCGAACAGGACTTACTCCAAATCGTGGGTGAAGACGTCGACGTCGCTTACCTAGACCAAATTAAGACCGTCAACGTCAACCATGATTTGATTAAAACGGTCGGAAAAGATCTGAAGTTCGTCTACACCCCACTTCACGGAACCGGGAAAATCATCGCGCGACGGGCTTTATCCGACGCTGGTTTTCAAAACTACGACGTGGTGGTGGAACAAACGATTGCCGATCCAGAATTCCCGACCACGCCGTTCCCGAATCCTGAATTTCCCCAAACCTTCGACTTAGCCATTGAGTTGGGCAAGCAGGAAGACGCTGACGTTTTAATCGCTACTGATCCTGATGCAGACCGGCTGGGTGCCGCAGTGCGCCAACCAGATGGAAAGTACCAGTTAATGACTGGAAATCAAATTGCCAGTGTTTTGCTAGATTACATCTTAAAGGCCAAACAAGCCGCTAACGATTTACCGGCAGACGGGATGGTCGTTAAGTCAATCGTATCGACCGAGCTGGCTACTGACATTGCTAACCACTACGGCGTTACCATGAAAAACGTGTTGACCGGCTTTAAGTTCATTGCCGAACAGATTCAACTGGCCGAAGTTAACCACGACCACACCTTCCTGTTTGGGTTTGAAGAAAGCTTTGGGTACCTCATCAAACCGTTTGTCCGGGACAAGGATGCCATTCAATCAACCATGTTACTGGCTGAAGTGGCAGCTTACTACAAGCAACAGGGACAAACCTTGTATGACGGACTCCAATCTCTGTACCAACAATATGGTTACTTTGAAGAAGAAACCATTTCCGAAGAATTCTCCGGCTTAGACGGTCAAGAAACGATGACTAACCTCATGAAGAACTTTAGAGCTCACCCGCTATCCGAATTTAACGGTGTGGCAGTTGTGGCGCAAGAAGACTTCCAAACTTCCGTTAAGACGGCGGCTGATGGAACCGAAACTCCAATTGACCTACCGCAGTCCAACGTGTTGAAGTACTGGTTAGCTGATGGAACTTGGTTAGCCATCCGCCCCTCTGGAACCGAACCCAAGATTAAGTTCTACGTGGGAGTGAAGGCCGATTCCCAAGCCCAAGCAACCCAATGCTTAGAGAGTTACGTTGCGGCCATTAACCATGACTTACTCCAAAAATAAGAGTTAATCTAAATCGTCTGACTAGTTCTCCTAGTTGGGCGATTTTATTCTGCCCTGTTTTCGAGCAAATCCGAACAATTTAACCGCTTTCAAAGTCAAACTTTGAGAACCACTGCCCTTAATCTGTCTTCTTTCCCTGGATTGTCTGATTTTTTCGCCTTTCTTGGTTTACAATTCTGAATCTTCCTTATAAAATAAAAAGGTTAGAACCAAATCCGCCAACAGAAAGGGAGTGTAGCCATGACTTTTGAAGAATTAAAAGAATATGGTCAGCTATTCTACCGCGAAAACTACAAACTGGATCGAAACCTAGAAACCAAAGTCTTTAAAATCAACAATATCAAGTCTTACCAACGCGAACCAAACGATGCTGGAGGAACCACGGATTGGACTGACAATTTAATCCTGCTGTATAACCTCCTGCACAAGCTCTTGGGGAGTAAGTTTAGCTTCCAACTCAACTTTAAAAAACGGACGATGTCAATCTACTTCGCCATTAAAAAACCGGTTACAGTCGCAGACCTGCAAAAACAGCTGCCCTTAGTTGACGTGGTCGACATCGAAACGGACGAAGTTTCTTCGATTGCCACCATTGACATTAGCAAGTTCACCACGAACTACGGCCATGCTACTCAATTATTTGAAAAGGATCCGTACGCTGACCTCAATCTCAGCGATTTGAATAACCTCAAGGATGACCCGGCAAGTGCAACCGACAAATCAGAAAAAACGACCACTGACGATGATAGTCCCAACGATGATTTAAGCCTCAACGTCGAAACGCTTGATACGAACGTAGATGCTCTGGCTGAACTTAAAGGCCTCACTGGTTTAGAGGAAGCCAAGCAACAAATTACCGACATGGTCGCAATTGCCAAAATGAATCAATTGCGGAAGGATCACGGACTCAAAACGCCCGAGGGGATCAGTAACCACATGATTTTTACGGGGAACCCCGGAACGGGAAAAACAACGGTCGCCAAGCTTTTTGCCACGATTCTCTACCAAAACGACATCATTACTGCCAACAAGTTAGTGCTGACTGATCGATCGGACCTCGTGGGTCAATACACTGGAACCACGGCGGACCGGACCAAAAAAGTAATTCAAGCAGCTTTAGGCGGCGTGCTCTTTATCGACGAAGCCTACCAACTTTCCCACCCCGACAGTCCGACTGACTTTGGTCACGAAGCGATTGACCAGCTGATTATCGGCATGGAAAACCACCGAGAAGATTTAATTGTCATTCTGGCTGGCTATACAGACCAGATGGAAACCTTCTTAAACGACAATCCCGGACTGCGATCCCGAATCCCGAATCGGGTCCACTTTGAAGACTACACGACCGGGGAGCTGACGCAGATTATCTTAAACATGATCAACAAAGAACAAATTGTCACCCTGGAACACGACAGTTACTTTACAGAAGTCGTGACGAATTTTATTAACCAAAACAATCCGAGCGGAAACGCCCGGTGGGCCCGGAATATTTACCAGGCCATGCTCCAGGCCCAGGCCCGACGGGTAGCGTTTCAACCTCATCCGACCAAAAAAGACCTACAGACGATTACCAACGATGACGTAGACGCCGCTTTGATGGCTACCCCGACTAATTAAGCGGCCATCGTTGTCCTAACGACAAACATGCTACAATAATGGTAATTACGTTCTCACACACAAAGGAGTTGCCAATGAAAATCGGAATTTTAGGAGCCGGACACATGGGAAGTTCCATCATCCGTGGGCTTGCTAATTGCTACTCGGCTACTGATCTATTAGTAAAAGGTCATCGCGTTACTCCAGAACTGCAAGCTTTCCAACGAGAAATCGGCTTTCAGTTGCTGACGGAAAATGACTTTTCGGCGGCAGACGTCTTATTCGTTACCACGCCTGCTCCAGCTACCCAAACCATTTTACGAGCAACGAACGTTGCCAACCACACCATCATCATTTCGGCCGTGCAGGGTATTACCCCCGCGCAAATCCAAGACATTTTCCCCACTAATTCGGCTGTCTGCATCATTCCTAACATTCCGGTCGCCGTGAACGCGGGGTGCATTGCCATGACCAAGGCGGATGCTGCCACTCCTGCGGATCAGAAAACGGTTGATGAACTGTTGGCTCAACTTGGAACCATCGTGGCAGTTCCAGCCACTAACGCCGGAATTGTTGGCACCGTGGCGGGTTGTGGTCCCGCCTTTGTCGACGTTTTCATGAGTGCTTTAGCAGACGCCGCCGTTCAGAATGGTCTGGACCGAAAAACGGCCTACCAAGTGGCGGCTAGCATGGTCTTTGGAAGTGCCAAGCTCGCCTTAGAAACGGGTACTAACCCCGATGTATTAAAGGACCAGGTCACTTCTCCCGGTGGTTCCACCATTAAGGGAGTCGTGGGGCTGGATGAAAAAGGATTTCGGAATGCGGTCAACCACGCCGTGAACCAAGCCAACGGTTAAATGTTTATGTAATTAAAAGACGCCCGTGCGTCTTTTTTCTTTGTAAGAAAGGAGCTCTTTTTATGTCAGCTACACCAGCAGAAAAAATCCCGCTCAAAACCAATCTGGCCATTCTGGCCGCAGCATTTCTATCCTTCTCGGGAGTTTTACTAGAAACCTCCATGAACGTGACGTTTCCAGAACTAGCCAAGGAACTCAGCGTTTCCCTGGATACCATCCAGTGGATTACAACCGGTTACCTCTTAGTCGTGACCATCACCATGTCCACTACGGCCTTCCTACTCAAGCGCTATCCGGTCAAACGAATCTTTGCCATCTCCAGCCTCCTCTTTGTGATTGGAGACCTGTTGTCCATGTTAGCTCCCAACTTTCCCGTGCTGTTAGCGGGACGACTCATTCAAGCCGGTTCCACCGGTTTAGCAATGCCGATGATGTACCAGGTGATCTTCGCCCTTATTCCCAAGCGTCGCATCGGAACCTACGTCGGAATCGCCTCGATGGTGGTTTCCCTAGCCCCGGCGTTGGGTCCTACCTACGGTGGCGCCTTATCCTCCCTGCTGTCCTGGCGTTACATTTTCATTGTCATCCTGCCATTTATCTTGTTAACTTTCTGGCTGGGTAGTAAAACCCTCGATTTACAGCCCCAAGGAGTTCAAAAACACTTCGACTTCGTGGCTTTGGGTTGGCTCGCCATCACGCTTTTTTCCTTTGTGTGGGCGACTAATCAGCTAGGAAGCGCGCACGGCACCATCTTACCGTGGCTCATTCCGTTATTAATTGGGTTTTGCAGTTTGGCTCTCTTCGTGTGGACCAACAACCACGGCAACACCCAGGTACTTTCGCTCCATCCACTGAAAAATTCCAGCATCTCGCTAAACGCTATCGTCTACATGATGCTGATGTTCGTTAACATCGGAATTTCCTTTGTAATTCCGATTTACTCAGAAGTCGTCTTTCACGTCACTCCCCTAGCGGCTGGTTTAATCCTCTTACCTGGTTCCATCATCGGAGGAGCCATTTCTCCCGTGGCGGGATTTGCCTACGACCGGTACGGCGCTTTTAAACCAATCCTCTCTGGAATGATTATCTTCACGATTGCCACTTTTTGCTTCAGCATCTCGAGCAAGTGGGCCACTCCCATGGCCTTCATGCTACTCTTCTCGTTACTCCGAATCGGGATGAACATGGCCTTTGCCAACCTGCTGTCCAACTCCCAATCAATCGCACCCGTGAAACAATCGGCCGACGTCAACTCGCTGTTTAACATGTTGCAACAATACGCGGGCTCATTGGGGACCAGTCTGTTGGCCTCGGGATTAGCCTTTTATCAAAACCAAGCTCACGGCGCTAACGCCCAAATGGCTGCTACCATTCAGGGCGGCCATCTTGATTACACCCTGTTGTTTGTGATTGCGGTTATCATCACCATCCTGGCTTTCACCAACTGGGGATTACAAAGAAAGCAGGGTAAACGTGGTTAATAATGCAGCAACCACCAAGTTGGCGCCCAACCAACATAAATTAAGCCCGGAACAACAAGAGTTAGTGCAACGCATTATGCAATTTACGCAACAACATCTAGCAGGCTCTACCCCGGCCATTTTCACCATTAACGGCGACTGTGGGACGGGCAAAAGTGTAATTCTCAGTCAGCTTTTTTACGAACTCCAACAGGCCGCCCACAATGAACACAGTCGGTTTTCCGGCACGAAAAACTATTTTTTGGTCAACCACCCCGAGGTCCTCAAGGTCTACAAGCAAATGGCCGGGCCCGAGCAAAACGTGCTTAAGAAAAACTTTCTGCGCCCGACTTCCTTCATTAACCAGTTGCACAAACGGCACGAACGCGCCGACGTGGTGGTGATTGACGAAGCACACTTGTTGCTCTCGCAACCAGATCACTACAACAACTTTTACGGCGACAACCAGCTGACAGAGATTCTTAAGCTGAGTCGGGTGGTCATCTGCGTCTTTGACTTTCACCAGGTAATTCAAACTAAGAATTACTGGGACCAAGAACTGTTAAATCGGATTGTGGCCCCCTATCCCCACGCAGAGTACGATTTAACGCATCAATTTCGCATGACTGCTAGTCCGGAGTTAATTCACTGGATGGACGCCTTTAGCGCGGGCGAGTTACTCCCATTACCTGCAAATACCAGGCAGGACTATGACTTTCGCATCTATGCGGATGCCGAAGCGATGCGGCAGGCCATTGTGCACCGCAATCAGGAAGTGGGGTTGTCCCGGATTGTCGCGACCACCGGTTATCCCTCCACGTTAGACGGGGGCAAACACTACATTCACGAAACCGGGGGCTTTCACATGCCGTGGGATCAATATAATTACACGCAAACCCCCTGGGCCGAGATTCCAGAGACGATTGACGAAGTGGGATCAATTTATACCTGCCAGGGTTTTGATCTGAACTACGTCGGGCTGATTCTCAGTCCCCTGTTGTATTTGGACCCTGCTGATCATCGCATCAAGGTAGACCTCAGTAAGAAAACTAACAACGAGATGATCAAACGCCGGACGGACGTTACTGATCCAGCACAATTCACCCGCATGAAACACCAAATCATTTTAAATTCTGTGAACGTCCTCTTAAAACGGGGGATTCACGGTGCTTACCTGTATGCGCACGATCCTGAATTACGGGGAGCCCTGTTACAGAGCTATCACTCCCTCAATTTAGACTAAAAAAGATCGCTTTCCAGTTGGAAAGCGGTCTTTTTTTAGTTCTTTTGCAGTTGTAAACGTTGTTGCAAGGTCTGATCATCTAAGCGGGCGAGTTGGTTATAAGTTTCGGCTATAAACGAGAACGGCGCATCGGGATACCGCTCCGCCGCCAGTTCCGCTGCTACTGGCAAAATGCCCGTTGCGGTGGCAATGGTCTCTAGGTCGGCACTTACGCCCGTGGCCACCCCCAGTAAGCCATCGAGGACATCACCCATCCCCACGTTGGTGGTTAACAGCGGTGCATTATTTGCAATCCGATACACCGTGGTGCCATCCGTAACAATGTCCGTGGGTCCGGAAATTACCACCACACAGTTCAGTTGTTGGGCGGCCGTTTGCGCAACTTCAACCGGATCAGCGGTTCCTTGTCCAGCATCAATTCCGTGCTGTTCCCACTTAATCCCGGCCAGTGCAGCCACTTCACCGGCGTTACCACGAATCACCATCACCTGAACGTGCTCTAAAAGTTGTTGGGTCCGTTGGCGCCGTAAGGGAGTGGCTCCCACCGCCACCGGGTCAAAGATCACCGGATGTTGCACCTGATTGGCCGCTTGCCCCGCCGTTAGCATTAGTTCCTGCGCTACGGGATTGGTTGACCCCAGGTTTAAAACCACCGTGTTAGCAATGTGGGCTAAATCAGCTGCTTCCAGTGGATCAGCCACCATCATCGGTGAACCGCCAATGTAGTTGATTCCATCTGCAACCCGCTGTGGGGTCACGTGGTTAGCGACGTTTAAGACAATCGGGGTCTGACTGTGAATCTGGGCTAATAGGTTAGTTTTCATGAGTTGCTCCCTTCGTTTTTAAAAGCTGCACCGTTTTCTGAAGATCTGAACTCTGCGTAATGGCAGAAATCACTGAAACTCCAATGGTTGGCACCGCACTCAGTTCATGGACGTTGGTTTCACTAATGCCACCGATGGCAACCAGGGGCAGCTCCGTTTGTGCTTGCACCGCTTGAAGCCCGGCTACGCCAATCGGAGCCTGGGCATCCGGTTTACTATCAGTCGCAAAGACCGGTCCCACGCCTAGATAATCCACCTGCGGAAGGTCAGCTTGACTAGCTTGCAATTCTGCTTCGTTGTGAACCGATAATCCAATGATCCAGTCAGGATGTTGAGCTCGAATTGGGCCTACGGTATCATCGGTCTGACCCACGTGGACCCCCTCGGCTCCAATCTGTTCCGCTAACTGAACGTCATCATCAACTAGCAGGGGAACATCAGCTGCTTGGGTCAACTGGTGGATTGCTTTTCCTAATCGTACCCGTGCCGCCGCATCCAATTGAGACCCGTCTTTTTCGCGGAATTGAACTGCCGTGACTCCAGCAGCGAGCGCTTGTTGCACCACCTGCAACAGTCGGGCGGGTTGCTGCTCCACGTTTTGGGTTCCAATTACCAAGTACACTTGCAACATTGCTGGCTTAAATTTCATCATGTTCCTCCCATAACCCGTGATTCAACGGTCCGTGACCGTGACCCAGTGGCAACGGATGCGGAATAATTGCAGCTAAGTAGTTGTGTGCCTGCCGAATCGCCTGCTTTAGGTTCATCCCGTGGGCCACGTAGGAGACGATGGCGGACGACAAGGTATCGCCCGTACCGTGCGTTCGGTTCGTGTTAACTCGGGGACTTTCCAGCCAGTAATCGGTACCATCCGCTAGTTTCACGTAATCGGCCACCACAGCATCCGTCCCGTGACCGCCCTTAATCACCACGTTGGCAGCTCCCAACTGCTGAATCTGCTTCGCTGCGTTTAAAACGTCTACCCGGTCGTGAATCGCACGGCCGGCTAATAGTTCGGCTTCTGGTAAATTAGGCGTAACCACGTCGGCTAGCGGCAGTAAATCCGTTTTAAGAGTCGCAATTCCAGCTTCATCTAACAAATGACTACCACCCTTAGCGACCATCACCGGATCCACGACGACCACTGGAAAGTGGTAGCGAGCCAGGTTTCTCACTACCGCCTGCACGTGCTCGGCGTCAAAAAGGGCTCCTGTTTTAGCGGCCCGAACGTCAAAGTCCGCGGCAACGGATGCAAATTGAGCATCTATCATGGCGGCGTCCACGGTTTCAATCCGTTGCACGCCCTCCGTATTTTGCGCCGTCAATCCGACTACTACCGATGTCGCAAAGGTTTTAAGGGTTTGCATCGTTTTGATGTCGGCCATCATTCCCGCACCCCCACCAGAATCAGTGCCCGCAATCGTGAGTCCCGTTGGATATTGTGGCATGTTAATCATCCTCCTCGGCCTGGGTAAAAAAGGCCAGTTCTAATTCACAACTCTTGCGAAAAACTTGCTGCGCCTGCTGCCGTTCCGCAGCCGTTACGGTTGGGCTCAGCTGATCCAACTCATGAAACATGGTGTGGTTAAAATCATCATCAGTTCCGACATAGAAGTTAATCCAGTCGGCAAATGGATTATCCGCCTGATTAGCTCCCTGCTGGACCAATCGTTGCGCCAGTTTACTATAAACCGCGGGACAGGCTTGCATGCTGGCGAGTCCCAAAAAGGCGGATTGTTCAGCTGAGCGTTCCATGTGTTCCAAGTACGCCTTGGTGACTTGCTTAGCAGCCGGTACCGGCGTCATAATCTGATCCGTCGTGGTCTGCGCCACCTTCAGTAACACCTGATGCGCCCCATTTTCCCGCTGAATGTCGTGTTCCGTTTGCTCCAGTAAACTAGGATTTAATGCGCCTAGTACCTGCTGATACAGGGTTAAAAAGCGATCTAAGTACAAATTATCCTGTTGGACGTAATTCACTACGGCCGCCCGGGATAAACTTCCCGTAGCAATCTCTTTTACAAAGGAATTCTCCATAAATTGTGGCATCAGTTCCGCCACCGTCTGTTGCATCTGCCTACTTCCGGTTGGTTGCATTAGTCAATCTCCTTCTCATGAGCTAAATTTACCAAATAAAAAAAGTTCCCAGCAATCGCTGAGAACTTTGGGATTAACAATTATTAAGGGACGGAATCCGTCCGGATAAAAGTTTCCTGCGATAGTGTTAACTACATCAGGTTCAATGGGTATAATCTCAGCGCATGGCACCCCAACTTTTTATTTGATTAACGTCATTGTAGCACTAGTTGCTTGAACCAAGCAACTACACGTCCTGGTCTAATTTATTGTAGTATTCAACTTCAATGGTTTCCGGATGAATCAGTAACTTAGTGATACTACCATTTTTAGCGGCTTGCCCATCATCGAGTTCTGGGGCGTATCGATCCACAATCGATCGAATCGTCATCCCGTGGGACACAATCAGGATGTTTTGCCCGTCTTCAGTATTTTCCCGAATCCGATCAAAGCCCCGGTTCAAGCGATCCCAAAACTGTTGATTATTTTCGGCATTGTTGTACAGATCCGCCTTGGCAATCAGATCCCGAGCTCGTTCCAGTCCGTAGTGGTCTAAAACGCCCGCTTCGTTAGTAATATCAACTTGTTCCCCCACGAACTGCCACATTTGTTCGAGGTTTTCCCCTTCAAAGTAGCCGTGGAACTGTTCTCGCAGTTCAGGATATTGGTAAGTAATGATGTCCATCCCACGCGGATTTTTCTTCAAAATTTCCCGACCAGTGGCCACTGCCCGTCCCGAATCACTGGTAAAGGCGGCGTCAAATTCAATCTTGGCTAACCGGTCACCCGCGTCCTGGGCATCCGCAATTCCCTTCGAAGTCAAGGGGGAATCAATCCACCCCTGGACCTTGTTATAGAGGTTTAAATAAGTTTGTCCGTGTCTTACTAAATATGCTGTTACTGCCATTATGCATCTCTCCTAACCGTACGCTTTTTCCGCCAGAACCAACCGGCCAGTCCGGTTCCAATTAATCCCACTAATGAAATTAAGAAACCAGCCTTAAGACCCGGAGTCTGGTACCGGAACGTCAAACGATGAGTGCCGGGGGTTAACCGGACTTGTGACAAGCCGTTTACCGCCCTCTTCATTTTAACAGGTTTATTGCCATCTGTAATCGTCCATCCTTGATCGTACGGAATGCTAATCAGCACCACCGGACGGGCTTTAGTCGTTTGGACCGTGCCCGTAAAGTGGTTCCCATGAATGGCAAGGCGGTCCGGATGATTCACGTGCAATTGATAAGGTCTCGTAGCCTGGCTAAAGCGATCTACCGCTTGACCCTGATAAATAGCAAAGGTCGTTTGCAAATCACGTTGATTGAGCTTCCGGTTACTCATGAACTGCACCGTGAACTGCTCGTGCGCCTTTCTGTGTCCTAGTTCAATCAGCTCTGCTCCATTCTGTGGATAGCGACTCTGAATGGGCTGACCGTTGACCTGAATCTGCAGTTTTTGGTTGGGACTAACGCGTTGTAAGTCAAGATACTGCATGCCCGGTTTGGCAGCTGTCACCCGAACTTGATAACGGTACTGACCGGCTTTTTTCTGAGCTTGCACCAGCTGAACCGCATTGGGATGAAAGACAGTGGTCTTAGAATTACTTTCCGCTTGAAACAAGCGATTCAAATTACCGTACACATCATTGTTGGCCAAGCGGAGGTGTTCCAGTTGATCCGAAACAGCATAACCGAGGCCAGCGTTGGTCGACGTGGTTTTAATCTGCCGCTTTCCGGCAGAACTAATGTCCACCTGACGCCCAACGCTCAAGAGCTGCGCAGTTACAGGCGTTAGGCCTCGGACACTAACCCGCCGTTCGTTTCGACTGTACAAGCCCAGCTTTGTCAGTGCATCGTGCGTGTGAACGTTGAGCGAAGACGTGTAACTATTCACTCCGTAAAAATCAAACAGGAGGGAGTCATTGTACTGGTTGTAATTAATGTTGAAGTTGTGCACGTACAATTGGTTATTGACGTCTAACCGAGTAAAGCGGTGGCGATTCTGATCCGTTTTCACCAGTTGAGCGGACCGATTGTACTTTTGCACAAACTGGGTTTGATTCCCGTATTCATGGGTACCACCGAGGGCCAGCCACAGGTTGGTACCCATTTCGAGGGACACTACCAGTAACAATAACGGCCACCAGCGTGGTTGTCGTTGACTAATCCCAATTGCTGCAACCGTCAGTAAAATAAACAGCATGGCCCACAACCAGTTCCAATAGCTAGTCACATAGAACGGCGTGGCCCAGTGCAGGGCTCGCGCAATCCGAATTTCTAAGAAAGCGGATCCGTAACCAATTGTGATTAATAAGGCTAATAAGCCGGCCGCTTTTTTAACCACCTGAAATTGAGCAAACGCTCCGCGCCGCCAAGCTTGGTAACCCAGCCAGATCATCACAAAACTCAACATGTAAACTTCGCGGAACGGGAACCCGGCGGGCATTTGAAACATGTGCCAGACCGTGTCGAAGGTGGCAATCAGCATCCCGACAAAAATCGCTCCCACTAACCAGGCTGAGGCTCGCTTTTCGTGACGTTTAATTTTAGGACTAAACCAGAACACGAGGATACCTAAAGCAAAGAAACTCCCAACAAACAAGGAGGGTTCGTGGTTTAAGCGGCCCACAAAGTTCGTCGCGCCGACCCCTAAACTAAGCAGGTCGGATGGCAAAAACCGGAAGATTGGTAGGAAACTAGTCCAATCGAGGCTTCCCTTCCCCGTTGACAGCATCCCCACCAAGGTGGGCACTAGCAAGATTGCTGATAGAGCCCCGCCAAGGATGGAGCTGACGATGTATTTAACCAGTAAAGCTCCCTGGGTCTTGACGTAGGCCCAGAACTTCATGGACTGCGGTTGGTGCAATAACAGGAGGTAAACAAAGTAGATCACAGAGTAAACGCACAGCATGTACCCCATGTAATAGTTCAACAGGATGGCAACCAATAAAGTAAAGGTATACCAACCCCACTTGCCTTTCTGAAAGAGCCGGTCAATGGCAAGCGTCAAGAACGGTAAGACCATCAACGCTTCCAGCCACATAAAGTCGTAAAAATACATGGACACAAAGCCACACAGACCGTACGCAACTCCGGCCACCAGTTGCCACCAGTTAAACTCGTGTTCCTTAACCCGCAGAAAAATCACCATGGAGAGACTAATCAAGCCAATCTTAATCATAATGATGGCTTCCATGAGCAGTGGAATCTGGGCACTTTTAACAAAAGCCACCAACAGATTCAAGGGACTCATTAAATAATAGGTGTAGACCGGAATTGTATTATCCCCGAGAGAAAATAAAAAAGAATAGGTACTAAATCCTCCATTGTGTAACTGCATACGCAAAAAATTGAAAAAGGGAAAGTATTGGGTTGCTAAGTCGCTCACCAACAGATTATGGTCACCTAACGGAGCAATCCCGCGCCCAGCAAAAGCTAGAATTACAACTAAAATGGGCAGGAAAAAAGCTCCCAAATAGCCGAAAAGATGGTACAGTTTCTTCTTCATGAATTTCAACACTTTCTTCATTACTGATTTCGAAAAAAATTGCCGTCAATTTTATTTTACTATAAAACGAGGACTGCTTACCAAATATGATATAATTAAGTTTGTATTAAAATATAAGGAGGAAACACTATGTTTAGTTCCGAAAGAAAATTTGATCCCTTTACTTTAGTAGTGGGAATTTTATTTGCAATTCTTTCATTAGTAATGCTGAAATATCCAGGTGGCTCCCTAGTGGTGGTTGCTTACATAATTGCCTTTGCGATGGTAATGGAAGGAATCTTCAAGCTAGCTGATTTAACGGCGATTGATAAATCACTGGGAATCAGTAACACGTGGGTAATTATTAGTGCCGTCCTAGATTTGATCTTAGGAGTCCTAATCATCTTTATGCCTGGTTTAGGTGGCATTTACCTTTGGGTTGTTTTGTCAATTTCATTCATCATGGACTCCCTCTTCGAACTTTGGGCTAGTCGTTACATTAGCAAGAACCAAAAAGGTTACTTTTGGTTTACTGTAATCCTCGCTGTCATTGGTTTGATTTTAGGAATTGTTCTCTTATTCAACCCAGTGTTAGGGGTAAGTACCAGCTTGTTCTTAATCGCCTTTTACCTGATGTTCTTTGGAATCTTATTGATCATCCGTTCGTTCTAAGCAACGAACCTCGGAGAGTGACAATTCGTCGCTCTCTTTTTTATTGTCTAAATCAGCAAGGAGGTCCTTTACCATGAAATACGCGGTCACCGCGGCAACCGGCCGTTTCGGCCAGTTAGTCGTCAACCACTTACTGACTCGGGTGTCCTTTCGCGATATCGTGATTATTGCTCGTAATCTCGATAAAGCCCACCAGCTCTACCCCGCCTATTTAGACATCCGTCAGGGTGATTATGACGATCCTGCCAGTTTACAAGCAGCGTTAGCGGACGTTGACCGAGTCCTTTTAATTTCATCCCATCCGAATGAAGCGGTCCCGCGGATCACTCAACACAAAAACGTCGTCCAAGCCGCCGTCCAGAACCACGTGCACTGGCTTGGTTACACCAGTTTCTTTCACGCCGACCGCTGTCAGAATCCACTGGCCGCAGATCACTTAGCTACCGAACAATTCATTGCGCAAACCAATTTGCCCCACTCCTTTCTACGGAACAACTGGTATTTAAACAACGAATTTCCAGCCCTTCAAGCTGCGTTGCAGCAAAAAGAACCAGTCGTAACGACGGCCGGCAACCAGACCATTGGTTGGGCAGCAGAACACTATTATGCAGAGGCAGCCGCCAATTTCTTGAGTAATCCCGAAGACGAATTAAAATCCAGTTACGAACTAACCGGCGTTTTCCATACCTACGAGGAGTTAGTTAAAGCCGTCCGGACCGTCACGGGTCAAGACGTTCAGTTGCAACAGCTGACTCCGGCTGAATACCAAGCCTGGTTACAGCAGCAAAACTTAGACGGTGCGACCCAACAGTTCTTAATTAATTGCCAAGTTCTAATGAGTTCTGGTGCGTTAGGACCGCAAGTAGCGGAACAAACGGTGGAAATGGGTATGAGTCACGAGGCGATTGCAAAACGCCGCGCTCAGTATCAGGACTTACCCCAGGCGCTGGGCCGTCCTTTACCGAGTCTTACGGAACAAGTTCGAGACATGTTGGCGCCGAAACCAGGTTATCTTTTATAGTCAAATATTAAAAAGGATCTTCCTGAAATTAGGAGGATCCTTTTGCATTTTATTCAGTTTTTCGTGACCAAATCAGGGCCACCGTAATAAACAGCACAGGACCGATAATCATCCACATCGTGGTGGTCCACTGACCACTCATGACCGGAGCAACCAAAGTAAAGATAATCGCCGCTCCCACGGTCACTAGTACCACGATGGACGCTAAGCGGGCCACCGCATAGCTCTTAAAGAACACGAAGGGATGGTCAATCCGCTTCTTCCGGAACTGCCAAAAAGCGTAAGCTACAAACAGGTACGGTAGGGACATGGCTACGTTGGTCATAGAAACCACAATCTGGAAGAACATCTTGGCATCTTTGCCTCCAAACGAAACCAGCAAGATAAAGGCAATCACGATTAAAGCTTGAACTTTCATTGCGTTTACCGGCAGGTCACGTTTAACCTTTCGGAACCACTTGGGCCACATGGTTGCCGGGGTTCCTTCCACCAGTTGTTTGATTGGTGAAAAGACCACTGTCGTAAAGGCGCCCATTAAAGCGAGGAACATGGATAACCCAATGTAGCGCGCCACCCAGAGCCCCATTTGCACGGCTACTCCATGCGGGCAATGTAGCGCTAATCCAAGTTGATAACCAAAGTTATTCATCGCAATGAAGGCTTCGTTTCCGATGTTAACGTTTTTCCCACCATTGGCGTTAAAGACCTGGTTCCAATTGGTAAACATCCCGGTCACAAAGATTCCTAACGCATACACAATCGTGATCAGAATTGCGCTTACCGCAATTCCCCGTGGAAACGTTTTTTGCGGATTCTTGGTTTGATCTACAAGTCCACTAATGATTTCAATGCCCCCGAAGGCGAAGATCGCGTAGACGGAGAATCCGAGCACTGCAATTCCTGTTTGATAATCCGGGTTCGGCGAGTGAATGAAGCTTAGCAAACTCAGGGGTTGCAAGGGATGTCCGTTCAGCAACAGGATTACGCTTCCCCCCACAATTAGGATGAAACTGGCCAGTAACATGGCCGAGCCCCCGATGGAGGTAATCAGCTTGAACTGATTCAAGCCCCGACTAGCCACAAAGGTCACTAAGATAACTAAAGCAACCGCTAGGATTCCCAACGTTTGGACGTCATTTAAGCCCAGTAAATGCCAACTTTGCGTCTTATCCACCCCAAAGATTGCCGTAGAAATCGGAATCCAGATAATTGAACTAGTGTTGAGCATCCATGTAATAAACGAGGTATACCACATCACGATTCCCACAAAGGCGTAGCGGGAATTGACAGCGGAAGCCATCCACGTATAGATGCCCCCCTTGGCGCTCGGATAAGCGGAACCAAATTCCGCCACCATGAAAGCAAACGGTAAAAAGAAACACAGGGCTGCAATTACGTAAAAAATGATGGAAGCATAGCCCATCAGGTAAAAAGCCCGGGGAATGTTAACGAAGTTAAAGATCGAGGTAAAGATAATCAATACCAACGATACCAGGGTGATTTTTCGGTTATTCATCTATTTTTAATCCTCTCAAAGTTAGTTGGTGAGCTATAGTAACTCTCGTAACTCTGATTTTGGACTTTGTTCCAGATTTCGGAGATAAATCCGCATGGCCGCATCAGTGCGGTAACCCCGATCGGTCCCCCGCTCCACTACTCGGTGTAACGGCACAACCAACCATAAGGGACAATTTTGCAGTGCTTGTTGCACCAACTGCGGTTCTAACTGTAATTGATCTGCAATTTCAGCCAACGTCAGAGTTTTTCCATATGGAATTGCTCTAATCAGCTGCCAGACCTCTTCTTCCTGCGGAGTCCCATCCACAAAATAATCCAAGGTGAAGCCAAAGTGGTCACTCTTCCCCTTGAGATAACGCTTCAGGGCTTTGCGGTAATGATCAGTTTGCTGGTGATCGTGAACATATTCAAAGGCTTGGGGATAAAACCGCAACACCTGTGATACACCGTAATCAGGAGAGCTCACAAAATTAAGCCCAGCGTCAGTTACAGTGTAAAAGACTTTCTGGCCATCAATGTTAATCGCATCCCAATATAACCGTTGCATCCGCTAACTCCTCATTTCGTTCTGTTGCTGTGATTGTAATTTTAGCACATTTTTGCGTGGTCGCCTAGCTCGTCCGCTTTTTGGTGAATTTACCGACTTTCCGCAACATCAAGACCAAGCCCCAGCCGAGTACTAGGAACCAGGCAATTAGAGATCCTAAGACCGCAACTTTTACAAAGAACGGCGCTGCATAGGTAACCAGTACCCGATTTGTACCTAGATTTTGCATAACTTGGATGGTACCGATGTCTGTGACTTGGTAATGATTGGCATCGGCTTGCTTCCCACGCCGTAGTTGCTGTCCGTTCAACCGAACGGTCGTATCATGATACGCCACCACGGGAACTGTAACTAATCCCGGTTGCTGACTATTCCAGGTAACGTGCATCCGTCCGGATTCGTCCACCCATTTATGCACCCAGCGGTTCCGCTGCATAATCTGAGCTTGATACTGTTGCTGCAGGTGTCTGACGTTCGCCCGCCCGCTATAGTTTGGCAGGTAATCGGTCATTCCCCGCCGTTCTGCCAGTAACGGACGCGCTAAATCATAACTAGCAAAATCAGCCTTCAGCGTTTGACTGGTAACGCCTGATTGGTAGTAATCGTACCGGTGCTTAATCGGTGTATAGACTCCCACTTGCGGCGGTCGCATCCCGCTATTCCAGTTATTATCGGCTTGAATCTTAACGTTCCGCATTCCTAACATTACGGCGGCAACTGCTAATAGACCTACCAAAGCATAAACGGAACCAAAACTCCAGCGGAACCGTGGCGTTTGCAGGACCTGAGTCAAGGACATCAATAAGCCCGCCAATAATAACAGCGCCGCGAACGAAAAGAATCGCGATGGAAACTGTAAGAAGTGCTGCAGGAAGGGAAAGAACCGTTGAACCGTCCGCCAGGGAAAGAGAATGGAGGAAATGTAGAAGAAACAGATTCCTATCCCCGTCAAAAAGTAGTTCAAACGACGTAAAGGTCGTACTATAACTAACAAGAGCAATTGGATTAACAAAATTATGATGAAAACAATCCCGACATCTGCCTGCATCCAGTTCGGACTTAATAGGTGCATCGCTCCGGTCCGTAAGCTTTTCACGGCAAACGGAGCCACCAGGTGATTATGTAAGACAATGTTAACAAACGCTACCACGTAGTTGGCCGTTAACACCACGGCTAATAACACGTTCAACCCCAGCCGAACCAAGTAACGTCCCTTTTCTTGGGATCGCGTCCAACCAACCAGTGCAAATGGAAATAGCAACAAACAGGTCATGACCGCACTCAACGTGTGGACCTCAATCAAAACTGCCATGATAAGCCCTAGTCCCCAACTAATGCGCCGAGGACTACCATCTAATAAGGTTAAGCCAGCTAGTACCGCTAGAGGAAGTAACATCGCTCCCCAATCTAAAAAGGCGGAACTAGTAATCCAGTAGGTAATGAAATTTTGGGCTAGGTAAATCAACGCCCCTAACATTGCTAAAAAAGGCTGAACGTGTAAGCGCCGGAAAAGGAGCCAAGCGCTGAAACCAGCCCCGGACAAAATCAGAAAACCGGTTAACAACTGAAAATTAAACCAACTACCAGTTAGCCACAGCAGCATCCCTAAGAGATACGCAAAGTAAGGCCCGTACAGTGCATTAATCATTTGTCCCGATCGCTGGTAGCCAAAGTTACTCATAAAATAATTAAAATGGCCGGTCCGGAGCTGTTCGGCAGCATCATAAATCCGGTTAAAATGGAAAAAAGTGTCATAGCCTAAAATGACCGTTCCCACTTTCCACTGCATTAACATGATTAAGGCCGTTGCCAATCCAATTAGTAAGACGGCCGGCCCCCACGTACGGAATTTTTGCACCAATTATTCCTCCTTTCCGTTTTCAACCTTTTCATTTTACACCAAAAAAGCACCCCTCACCACGACGAGCGGGGGATGCCTGGTTAGTCTTGTTTTCTGCGTTTCCACACGTAATACAACGTAACGGCACCGTACGGAATGTAAGCACAAACTACGAGAATCGCGAGAATGATTACTAAAGGTGTGACTTCTTTTTGCACAAAGTAAGCCACAATCAACGCTAAACACAGCGGGGTAATCGTCCAATTAGCAATCCGCCGCAGTTTAATTAAACGTTGATCAATTTCATCTTGCTTCATGGTGGACTCCTTTAGATTCTAGTCAAAGACCTTGAACCGTTGGTCATCATCCATAAATTCTTTTTCAGCAGCAGGTTTTTCAATGGAACCAAAGTTCATTTCGGCCCGTAATTGCCAACTAGCTGGAATATCAAATTGAGCAGCGACAGCCGAGTTAATTAGTGGATCGTAGTGTTGAATGTTTACGCCCAAACCGTTTTCTTCTAATCCGGTCCAGACCGCAAATTGTGCGTTACCCTGTGCTTCTTCAGCCCAGTTATACTCTTGGTATTGGTAAGTAGCTAGGTGGGGATTATCTGCGTAAGCTTGCACCACGTCCATGTCCGTGTAGAACAAGATGGAGGCAAACGCGTCTCGGAAACTACTAATTTTTGCTTTCGTCCGTAAAAAGGCATCGGGCGCCACCTTTTCTTCTAGTGCCGTTTCCACGATGTCCCACAGTTTTTCGTGGTTATCGTTAAACAATACCACGGCCCGGACTGGTTGGCTGTTAAAGGCCGATGGAGTGTGCCGAATCACTGCCTTAATGTATTGATAGAGTTCCGCTTGGGGAATCTGGACGTTGCGCCCTAAATTATAAATGGTGCGCCGGTGCTTCATTAAATCTAATAATTGCGTATCCACGGTATGACCTCCTATTTGATCTGGTTTTCGGTTTCGCCCGTTTCAATGGCATCCTGGAAATTTTGGAAACTAACCTTAATCATATCTTCCGTTGCCGGTTGGGTGTCATAACCCATGTGGGGCGTAATAATCACGTTTGGGTAGTGTTTCATGAGGCTTAACAACTCTTGGTCTGGAATGTCATCCAGGCTATCAAATTGCTTGCCGTCAATCGCATTTTCGTCTGGGATTACATCGGCAGCATAGCCGGCAAGGTTCCCGTCTTCGAGCGCATCTGCGACCGCAGCTGTGTCCACTAATTCACCACGAGCGGTGTTGACCAGCACGGCGTTACTCTTCATGTTCCCGATTTCAATAGCTCCAATCATCAAATCATTTTCGCCGGGGAAGTACGGAACGTGAAGTGACACGATGTCTGACTGCATTAACAACTCGTTTAACGAGACAAAATCAACGTCCGGATTATCGTTTGGATGACGTTGAAACCCTAACACGTTGGCGCCGAGGTTGTGCCACAACTGCGCTTCGGCTGCACCCATGTGACCGACTCCGATAATTCCAACCGTCAAGTGATCAATTTCATTGGCAAAGTAATCTGGTTGCAGGAAGAAGTCCCCCTGGTTCGTGTTATCAGTTGCTGCCGTAACGTGCCGAGCCAGGTCTAATCCCATTGTCAACGCCAATTCAGCCACTGAGTATGGAGAATAACTAGGTACCCGGGCTACCATGATGTCTCTGGCATTAGCAGCATCCAAATCGATGTTGTTGTAACCCACAAAGCGAGTAAAGCAGTATTTAATCCCCAGGTTTTTAAGGGCCGCTAATAATTCGGCATCCGCCGTAGTCGTTCCGTCAATTAAAACCCCAATCGAACCATCAGCAGTGTCCACGTTTGCTTCTGATAAAGGTTCCGTTAGTAAGTTCAATTCAAAGCGACCGTGATTCAAATCCTCGTACATGGGTTTTTCAAACTCACGGACGTTATAAACCGTAATTTTATCCATCTTTCGTTCCTTCCTACTCGTTGATTGGGTACAACGGTTCCCCGTTGGCCAACGTATTGGCAAAGTTTTCAAAGCTAATCCGAATCATGTCTTCTACCGCTGGTTCCGTAAAGAAGCCCATGTGTGGCGTTACTAAAACGTTGGGATAATTCTTCATTAGTTCCACATTGAGCGGGTTCGGTAAATCATCGAGCGAATCAAACTGCTTGCCGATAATGGCATCCTCATCAAGAATTACGTCAGTTCCGTAGCCACCAATGCGGTTACTCCGCACCGCGTCAGCCACTGCTTGGGTGTCCACAACTTGACCCCGAGCAGTGTTAACCAAGATGGCACTGTCCTTCATCTTCGCGAGTTCTTCATCTCCAATTAGATTGCCAGTTTGGCCGGGAATGTAAGGAATGTGTAACGAAACGATATCTGACTTTTTAAGTAAAGTATCTAAATCGGTAAATTGAACCACGTCATTATCAGGTTCTGGGTGGCGCTTGTAAGCCAAGACTTGCGCTCCTAAAGCCCGGTACAGTTTAGCTTCGGTCATTCCAATTTTACCCGCACCAATGATTCCAACCGTGGCGCTGTGAATTTCGTTAGCATAGTAGGTTGGCAGCAGTCGGAAGTCTCCGGCATGCGTGTTAGCAGCGGCACGAGACACATTTCGAAAGAGAGTTAGTCCCAAGCTCAGCGATAACTCTGCTACCGCCCGCGGGGAGTAGTTTGGCACGTTGGCCACTTGAATCCCTAAATTACGGGCGGCTTTTACGTCAATATTGTTAATTCCCACTACCCGGGTGTAGATGTACTTAACTCCGTGGCCAGCTAGTTTTTCAATTACCTCAGCATCACAGTCGTCAAAGGCCGTGATTAAAACGGCATCGGCGCCCTCAGCCCGGTCCACGTTATCAAGCGTCATCCGTTCTGCAACTAAGGTTAAATCATAATCATCTTTATTCAACTTTTCGAACAGTGGGGTTTCCACCTCACGCACATTGTACACAGTTATTTTAAACATATTTATTCTCCTCGTTGGGTCGTCTACTTCTAATTATAAGGTACTTGGAATTTAGATGGCAAGAAATTAGGAAAATCTTACATTTTGCTAACAAAAGAAAAACCACTTAAATTGGATCATCCAATTTAAGTGGTTAACTACAATAACTAATTATTGATCCTTCTTCACTAAGTGGCTCTCTTCCAACAAGTCATTTAGCCACGTTCCCTTAATTTTGTTCAAAGCAAAATTCAAGCCGGACCGCTCCACTGAGTTTAAATCCATTTGCTCCAGCGTTTTTTGATCGCTTAAATAATACAGTGATCTCATTAACGTTCTAATGTCGCAAACCGATGGATAGACCTCTGGAATTGTATGGTCAATGTTTAACAAACCGTAGACAGCTTCAAAAGCAGTTCTAACCGAATATTCCGTTGTAAACACCACGTCGCGAGTGGCGGATTCGGCAAAGTTCCCGATGAAAGCTAGGTTGGTGGATCCATTGGGAATAACATCTGGCCGGTCGCCTGGTTTGCGCATTTGGAAATAGCTCGTGATAAACGGCATATAGTCAGGAATGGCTTGAATATTCTCAACGTTTGCCATTTCATCAATCTGATCTTCGAGAACCCCAAGGTGGTATAGCAGTTCCTCAGTTAATTCCTTCCCGGAACAATCTGTGATGTTCTTTTTAATGTAATTACCTTTAACGTCGGAATACAAGCCATACAGCCATAAGACCACTTCATTCTTTGGTTTCCCTTTATAAGCTGGTTGGCGGTGGATCGTGAAACTCATACCCCAATTAGAATCCGTAATCGTGTCACAAAAGACCTCGGGGTGTCCAAATCGTTCATCTTGTGCGGCCAACTGCCACCTAAACTGTTATCGGTAACTGGAGCCGCATCATGAGAACCGTATGTAGTTGCCTCCGTAATCGAACCATTTGTGACAAAGACCAGATCATTATCGTCTAAAGGAATGGTGTCTTCCTGGTTATCCTTTTTGATAATCAGTTGGTTCGCCATCACTTGGTCAGCTTTAGTTTCAACCTTGACGTTTTCTACTGTGGTTCCATATTGGAAAACGACCCCGTGGTCCTGCAAAAAGGCCACTAGTGGTTCGCTCATGGACTGATAATCATCATATTTATTAAATTTCAATGCCGTAAAGTCGGCTAATCCATCCACGTTGTGAATAAAGCGCATTAAATAACGCCGTATTTCGATGGCAGATTGCCACGTTTCGAACGCGAACATGGTTTGCCAGTCAATCCAGAAATTAGAACTGAAGAAGTTGTCATCAAAGACTTCCTCGATGGATTTTTCGACTAATTTTCGTTCCGGTGTTATTACCAACTTAATCATTTGCTTCAACGCTTTTTTATTAAGCATGTAGTACTTATCGTCAGGTAATTTTTCTCCTTGATTATGAATTAATCGGCAATTCGATTGGTTGGGATCTTCCTGGTCAAGGTAATAATAAAGATCTAAACAACTTTGCTGGGGATCCTCTAAAGACGGAATGGTACTAAAGAGATTCCACAAGCACTCAAAGTGGTCCTCCATCTCCCGACCACCTGGAGTCACATAACCAACATTGATGTTCTCAAAGGCTTCCAAAGAGCCACTTGCCTGGTCCTTTTCTTCAAAAATTGTAATGTTTTCACCCGGCATGTAGCCATCGCGAATCAATAAAGCTACCGAAGCTAGTCCTGCCAATACGGCTCCAACGATATATGTTTCTTATCCTTAACTCCCGGTGTTGCTTTGGGTCGCACCAACCCATAATAATTTCCTGTCGCAAACTTAACCATCACGCTCACCCAATATCCCTTTTCTTAATTATAACGCTGAAATGAGTGGGTTATGGGAAATGGACGCCAATTATATTTACCAGATTTCATCAGGATCAGTCGCCATAAATACACATAATTAATATCTCAGAAAAAATAATGCAATTTTTTCCTATCAATGTCATACTTAAATCAATGTTTATAAATTATTAAGAAAGGTATAACCATATGAAAAAAAGAATTATTTATATCGATTTAATTAACATTGTGGCAATTTTTTCGGTACTAATGCTTCACTCCTCTCAGTACATTAGTAAAAATGGCATGGTACAAAAAAATGGCATTATCCAGGACATCTTTATTCCCGCCGTTTATCTCTTTTTTATTAACTCGGGAGCGACCCTTTTGAATTATCGAACTAAATACTCCACGAAAACCTTTTTAATCAAAAGAATTAAACGAGTTGGAATTCCGTTAATTGTTTGGAGTATTATTTACTACCTATACGACATTAAATTTACAGCATTTCCAGGTCCGATTCCTCATCCTAATCCTGGGATTAAAGACTTTATTTACAGTTTTTTGAACAATAACATTAACAACATATTTTGGTTCTTCTACGCCATTATCCTACTGTATTTACTAACCCCAGTACTAGCGGTCTTAGCTGAAAAAAATAAGACTCTACTCCTATACCTAGTCGGATTAAATTTCATTGCTAATTACGTCTATTTAGACTTTGTCCATGCACTTAACCTTCCAATTGTCGGTGGTACATCCGGTTTACAACTAAACCCGATTGCTTCTGAATTCGTAGGGTTTTTCATCATGGGTTATCTACTTAAAATCAATTACTTTTCAAATAAAGCTCAAAAAATAATGATTGGTGTTGGAATGATTGCGCTAGTAATTTCTCTACTGACGACAGCATTCAAAATAAATAATGGTCCCATTGGGGGAATTTTGCTATTCTGGTACGCAATTGCACTCTACTTGATCATTAAAAAAACCAGTGAAAAAACCGACTTTTTCAATAAGCACGAAAAGTGGTTCGCAGGAGCTGCTTCAGTTAGCTTAGGAATTTATATTCTTCACCCAATTTTCTTTAAAGTTTTTGAAGATTTCTTCAAGCCGCAACCAAATAGCTTTATTTTTGTTTGGATCATGCCAATTGTTACCTACTTGATTGTAGGTCTAATCATATTTGTAATTAGAAAAACACCAATAATTAAGGATATTCTTCCTTAATATTATTTAACTTGTAAGTTGTATTTACTTTGTTTTAACATTTTTAACACCTTTAAAATTTAAGCCTTTTTCCTATATTAAAAAATATCTATTGAATATTAACGGGAAAAATTCACGCTTAACTCAAGAAAAAATATCAGATCTTTTGCTATGAAAATATTAAAATCAAAGCGAAATGAATTATTTTGAACATCACTCACATATAATAATTTATTCCAAAGAAATCGATCGATACAATTAGCACCTAATAATTCACACAACCCATCGTTATATAAATATACATGATTAAACTTAAATTTTTTAGGGTTTAGTCTTAAGCATGTTCTCACACCGGTAACTTCAATTATCAAATTATTAATTTCAATCAAATCAACTAATTTACTAATATAATTAGTTAATAAAACATCATCTGAATCTAAAAAGGTAACATACTTACCCTTTAGCTGTTCTAAAGCTCGATTTCGAGAATAAGGAACTCGTTATTATATTAATTATTTAAAAACATAAATTTAAACCTGGGTTCTTGCTGATTATTTCTCATAATTTTTAAAGAATCATCAGTGGAGTAATCATTAACAATAATCGGACGAATGTTCTGATAACTCTGTTTTTCAACTGATTCTAAACATTCATATAAATATTTTTCGATATTATTAAGAGGGAATTATAAAATAAACCATTGAATCCATCATTAAGTTATTCTCATATAATATTATCAAAAATTAATTATACAAAAAAAGTGAATCAACTAAGATTCACTTTTTTAATATGCAGCGTTTGGCCTTATCATAATTTTTACAGTATCAAACATTAACTTTAAATCAAATAATAGTGAACTTTTTTGAATGTATTCTAAATCAAGATTAACCATTTCACCAAAGTCAGCACTATTGCGAGCGGTTGTTTGCCATAACCCAGTACATCCAGGAACTACCAGCAATCTTTGCATGTCATATTTAGTGTATTCTGCCACTTCACTCGGAATTGGAGGACGGGGACCAACTAAAGACATGCTTCCACTAATAACATTAAATAACTGTGGCAATTCATCCAGACTGTATTTGCGAATAAATTTACCAATTTTAGTCACTCGAGGGTCATCTTTCATTTTAAACATAGCCCCGTGAACTTCATTTTGAGCTTTCAATTCGGCTAATTTTTGATCAGCATTTGGAATCATTGAACGAAACTTAAACATTTTAAAATGTTTTCCATTTTTTCCAACTCGTTCTTGAATATAAAATATTTTCCCATGGGAACCATCAAACTTAACAAACAGACAAATAACCAATAACAATGGACTGATTAAAATTAAACCTAGACAGCTTAAAAAAATATCCATTATTCTTTTAACGGAAAAATAAATTGGTCGATTTTGTACTTTTGAAGGATCCAGCCAGATTTTTTCATGAACTTTTTCCTTTACCAAATCTAATCACCTTTTCCTCGAAAATAAAAATACAACAATTTATTGATTATCAGCCCAAAACGTTTAAATTATATCATATAAAGCAATAAAAAGACAGATGGATAAAAAATAACCATTTAAACTATCAAATAGGTTTAAATAGTTATTTTATTTTAATTGCCAAGTTTAGTCTTAGCTTTTAAAATTATTTCTTTAATTAAGTGTGGTCTTAAAATTAAAAGCATAAGTGCGTAACAAATCACTCCAATAATGATTTCCAAGAAAAGAATTGACCATTTATCCGGAGATTTTAAATCAATTGCAAAAACCACGATAAACATTACCAATCCGGCAAGGAAATATTTAAAGTATCCTTCAAATAATTTTACTAGGCTCACTTGATTACGAATTGCATAAATTTGATAAGCAGTAACACAAATTTCGGATAAAATCGTTGCTAGCGTCGCTCCCACTGTTCCAATCAATAAAATTAAAGGAACGTTAGCCACAATGTTGACGACAGCTCCAACAATTACAGAATAGTTATATGCTTTATTTTGTCCAGTTGGAACTAGATACTGAACTCCAATGGCATTACTCCATGCAATCAAAATAATGACCACCGATTCTAACATCATTAACGGAATTACTGGCATAAATTTGGGTGTAAAAAACAATGGCACGAATGTATTGGCAACTGCTGCGATTCCAAATGTTAGAGGAACAGATAAGGCCGTAACAAACTCAAAAGTCGTATACAAATAACCTCGTACTTTTTCCATTTCACCACGTTGAAAGGCATTTGCAACATGAGGAAGCATAACCATTCCAGTTGCTGTCACAACTGCTAATGACATTTTAATTATTTTATCAGATTGCCCAAAAAATCCAGCTTGAGTAACGTTAGTCATCATCCCAAGCATATATTTATTAACATATAAATAGATTTGAGTAGCAATCTCCGGAATAAAGAGCACCAATGAAGGATAAAAATGATGCCACAAATGGAATTTCTTCCAATTAGGTAATCCAATGTACCTGCGTAAACTCGGGAACAAAGTTAGGTTCCCGATTAGTCCAGAAAGCGACAAAATTAAGATATAGATTGCCAAATCATCATAAGATTTAACCAGAGTAAAAATACTAATTAACGTAATTATTTTAACAATCAGGTTTCTTAATACTGTGACCGCAAAATTTTCCACTCCCTGGAAAAACCAAGAAACATCAAATGCTGCCGCTAATAAGGAAAATGACTGCGCTAAATAATAAATTTGAAACCGATGAACAAGGGAAAGAAAGATAAAGAACGCAATATACGCAATTCCAATTGTAATAATACGCATGAAAAGGATTTCATAAAAAGTGTTGGTTAATTTCTCACGATTATTTCGAACATATGCAACTTGTCGATTCCCATACAGTGCTACGCCTACGCTACCAAAAATGATAAAGAACTGAATAACGGCATTGGTAAAATCATTAATTCCCACCCCTTTAGGACCTAAAACTCGGGCTAAATAGGGAGAAGTTACCAATGGAACCAGTAACACAAATATTTGATAAAAAGCATTGTATAGGTAATTTTTAATTACCTTCATTATTAACTACTCACCGAATTCTGTTTTAACTAAACGTAGGGCCGACATAATGGTTTGATCCATGTTGTAGTACCGATACTGACCTAAACGACCACCAAAGACAACATTATCTGCTTTTTCAGCAACTAAATCGGTATATTGTTTATACAATGAACGGTTTTGTTTATTATCAACTGGATAGTATGGTTCATCACCACGATGCCAGTCCTTAGGATATTCGTGGGTAACCACGGTCTTCCCCTTGTTACCCTTTCCAAATTCAAAGTGTTTGTGTTCAATAACACGCGTATATGGGATCTCTGCATCGGTATAGTTGACCACCGCGTTCCCTTGATAATTGTCAACATCCTTTATCTCTGTTTCAAAACGAAGACTCCGATATTCCAACTCACCTAAAGCATAGTCAAAGAATTGATCAATCATCCCAGTAAAAATAATGCGTTTCCCAGAATTTAGGTACTCTTCTTTGTGAGCAAAAAAATCCGTGTTCAATTTTACGTCAATCAAATCATCAGCTAACATTTTTTCAATAATTTGGGTATACCCACCCTTGGGAATTCCCTGGTATGGATCACTAAAGTAATTATTGTCATAGATAAAACGAACTGGAATACGCCGAATAATAAACGATGGTAGATCAACTGCCTTTCTTCCCCATTGTTTTTCCGTATATCCCTTAATTAGTTTTTCATAGATATCAGTTCCAACTAACGAAAGAGCTTGTTCTTCTAAATTAGTTGGTTTCTCTGGGACGTTAGCATTCCGTTTTTGCTCTTCAATTTTAGCTTGCGCTTCAGCGGGAGTCCGAACACCCCAAAGTTTGCTAAAAGTATTCATATTAAACGGCAAGTTATAAATTTCACCATTATAATTTGCAATTGGACTATTAATGTAATTATTAAATTCAGCAAATTGTTGTACATATTCCCAAATATCTTTCATTTTCGTATGAAAAATGTGGGCTCCATACTGGTGAACCTGAATCCCTTCTACTTCTTTTGTATAGATATTTCCGGCAATGTGATCACGTTTTTCAATTACTTGAACATGATTCCCGCGTTTAGCTGCTTCGTAGGCAAAAGTAGCTCCAAATAGTCCTGAGCCAACTACTAGATAATCAGTCATAAATAAACCTCTTTCCTAAAAACTCAAAAAATACTTTAGTGAGTTAACAAACCGAGCGTCATAATTTTTGTCGTATAAAAAATTAATGGATTCTTTTACTTTTTGAGGAACAAAATTAACTTTATTTTCACAAAATAGAGTTAAATCATTTGCTAGCAAAGTATAATCTCCAACTGGATACAAGAAACCATTCTCATTATTTCTTATTATATCATTTGGTCCAGCCTTACAGTCAGAGGAAATGCAAGGAATTCCATAACTCATCGCTTCAGCTAAAACCATTCCAAAACCTTCAAAGTTAGAATTCAATAATAAGGCGTTAGCATGTTCAATCTCATCCCAAGGATTTTGACTCCAACCTTTTAAATGAATTTTTTCTTTTAAATTGGAGTTGGAATTAACAATAGCTTTCACTGCAGCAAGGTCTCGCCCACTGCCATAGACATCTAATTCCCAATTACCATTCAAATTTTTTAATACTTCTAACAACCCTCGCAGATTTTTTTGACCGTCCAAAATTATCCTACTGACGTAAATAAAAGTTGTTTTATCTATATTAGGAGTAATCGTTTTTGTCTTGGGTTCAATTGGATTATAAATAACTTTAATTTTATCGGATGATACTCCAGTATCTTCGATCTCATGTTTTATTTCATTTGAAATAGCTAAATGAAAATCAGCATTGGGCAATAGATTAAAATTTAATGCAGCATCAACATTAGAATTATGCATCCACGAAATAATTTTATATTTTTTTCGGAAAATTTTTTTTACCCAGCGAGCCACTAAAATTTCTTTAGGCCCCATAAAAACTAAGGCATCTCCCTGATAACTAATTAAAAATATTAACAATCTAATCAAACACGAATAATTATTAGTTAAATTAGTTTTATATGTCTTTATATCTTTAAGACCAGCAAAGAATTCTTGATATCTAACTTTTCTAAATAGAAAAAAAGATAAATTAAAATTAGAATTGATAATTTTACTTTTCAAAACGTGCGTCAAAACCGTTTCAATTCCGCCTCTACCGGTGACAGATCCAACAAAAGTTATATCATCCTTCTTATCGGTCATTTTCCACACCCTTATCTAACTTCTTATCTAAATATTCAATTTTAGGGCTAAACCAAATTCCCGACCATAAACCATGAATTAATACACCATTTTTTTTAAATTTATCACTGGATCTAGAAAATAGTATTTCAAAAATCATAAACACTCGATTCAAAAAATACTTAATTGTAGTTTTTAATCCTCTTTGTTTGGCCATATAGAAACGATTTCTAGTGTCATAAAAATGTCTCCCAATTCGATTTTTATTTTCTGTTAATAAATTGACTCCGGCATTTGCTTTCATTTTATGGACAACTTCACTATGACCAACAAAGTAGCAAGAATAATGTGATGAAATCCTTTCAGAATATTCAACATCATCGCCCCAAATAAAGAACTCACTAATCGGTAACCCTAATTTTTCTACTGCATCATTATTAATTAGCATAGAAACAAAAGACGCTGAAGAAAGCCCTACTAGATTTTCAGAAATATCTTTATTCCATTCTGGACTAACCACTGGAATATTCATTTTAACGGGATTTCCGTCCGTAAAAATCACATTACTAGACAAAAAGCCAACGTTCTCCTTTTGATTAATGAGTTTCTCATCAGCGTTTAACAATTGTTCAAGCGCGTCTTTTTTAGGATATGTGTCATCGTCCATTACCCAATAAAAATCATAGTTACCATTTTGAGCAGCAAATTTGATTCCCTCATTAAAACCGCCGGCTCCACCAATATTTTTATCCAAATTTTTTATCTTAATTTGTGGATATTCATTCTTTAAATTATCTAAATATTCTTTGGTTCCATCTGAACTAGCATTATTAATAATAAACAAGTTTTTAACTGCAACAGTCTGCTCTAATAAAGATCTAATTGATCCCTTTAGTAATTCTAATCGGTTAAACGTCACTAAAACCCCAGCAACATCAGTATCTTTAGTCATAAATTACCGCCTTAATCATTATTAATAATTTCATCAATTTCCGAAATGAATCTTTTATCATATTCATTATTATACATAAAGTGAATACTCTTTTTGATTTCAACTGGATTGAACTTAATCCTATTATCTACAAATAGATTTAAATACTTACTAAGCTGATCATAATCGCCCACTTTATATAAAAATCCATTTTTTTTCGGAATAATTAAGTCATCTGGACCAGTTGGACAATCAGATGAGACACATGGAATTCCATAACTCATAGCCTCAGCCAGCACCATCGGCAATCCTTCATAATTAGAGTTTAGTAACAATGCATTGGCCTCAGAAACCATTCCCCAAGGATCTAATTGCCATCCTTTGAAAATGACTTTATTACGCAAATTATCATGATTTTTCACAAATTCTTGGGCCTTGGGATAATCATTCCCAGAACCATAAATCTCTAAAATCCAGTCACCTTTTACCTTGTCTAATGCAGTCAAAAGTCCCTTCAAATTCTTTTGACCATCCATTTGAATTCTAGCGATATAAATAAATTTGCAGTTGCTTGGGGAAGGTAAAATAGTTTCAGTTTTGGGAGTAAGTGGATTATAAATTACTTTTATTTTTTCTGATGGAATCCCATTAGAAATCAATTCTTTTTTAATTCCAGTAGAAATTGCCAAAAAATAATTAGATTGTTTCAACTTATTGAAATCAATATAAATTCCAGCATCATTTTCTTTAAGCACAACATTATCTAAAGCATAGTGACTCCAAAAAACAATTTTATATTTTTTAAATAAGACCTGTTTAACTATTTTAGTAATTGGGATGAGTTTAGGATCAGTAATAATCACAACTGATCCTTTAAAGTTAACCAAAAATTTAACCAATTTAATTAACCTGATCACTTTACTTTTTAATTCAGTTTTATAGACTTCTGAATAGCCACAATGATCAAAAAAAGATTCATCTTTAACTTTACTAAAAACAAAAAGGACTAAATCAAAATGTTTTTTAATTTCTCGTGAGTTACCAACATAAGATAAAACCGTTTCTGTTCCGCCTTTACCACTCAGACCATTAGATAATATTGCAATTTTATTATCCAAAACTACCTCCTAAACTAGATAACTACTCTACCTCGTTCACTGCCTTCCCTTTAACTGGAACTCTTTTTGTATCCCCATTTAGATACCAGCTATACTCAATATCCATATGTCCAACATCTAATACTTGTTTTCCAGTTAACCTAGTCAAATCATAAGCAAGAATGGTCGCAGTTGGCCCCAAAGCAACCAACACAATGTCGATTTGTTTTTCATAAATTCTTACTTTGGCATCCTCTAAAATTCGATTATAATTTTCAAATGCGTTTTTACTTGGACAGATCAACCTGGTAATTTTTCTGGAATTACTTAATAAATCGTTTTCCTTCCCAAAATTAGTTTGGTCTCCCTCAATCATCAAAACATTTTTATCCTGCAAATGCTTTTTAAAACGATTAAAAACGTAGGTAGCCACAGATTTATCAATTAAATCCATATATGGCCTCGTGACAGAAGTATTTAAATAATAGTGCTCAGGATTGGGATCATTAGACCATTTGGATCCGTATTTTCCCATTTCTCGTTCCCAGTATTTTGTAGCAGTTAAAATTTTAGGATCACGAAATGCTTGAGGTAAACAAATTCTTACCATTGGATCAGTGGAATTAAGAACCTCTAATAATCGCTTACTTAATTTTGGAGATTCTATTTCATAAGAATTTTGTTCCGTCATATGAATCCATTTAAACTCTCCATCACCGAATCTGCTGATGGAAATATTTTTATCGGCAACCGCATCTATAGTTTCTTCAATTTTAGCAATATTAAACTTTAAATATTTCTTTTTATACACAAGTTGATAAATTGGAATATAGATAATATCATTAATTGCTTTGCTAAGAAAAGTACTAAATTTCATCGAAGACCTCATCTAATTTTTATGTTTATACAAATTAATGTAAATCTGGGGTAAAAATCTTGCTATCAATAAAGCAATCCCATACTTAACTTGCAAATTTTTGAATGTTTCCAAGGAAATATATGGCTTTAAAATTTTAACTTGTTGCTTTGAAGTCCAAGCTTGATTAGTTAAGATATTTCGGTGAATATAAAACAAATATATTCTAGCCTTAAACGCTGGTAAAAATTGTTTTAGATGATTTTCGTTCACCAGTAAACTAACCTTGTTGATGTAATTGTGACACTTTTCTAATAACTTAGAATCAAAGGTATTAGTAGTCGATCCATTTCTTTTTTTCAAATCATATAATGGTTCATTAATAAAATAAATTTTCCGATAATTGATTGCTAAAAGATAATCTAATACAAATAAACTATCTTCAAAAAAATTGTCATTACTCATACTAATGTTATTATCTTCAATGACTTTTTTTATGAAAATTTTGTTCCACAATCCTACATCCATTTCTTGATTCTTAGTCAGATAAATTCCGATTAATTGTTCTTTACTATCAGCACTTTCTAATAACGAATTCGTCTCTAAATTTATCTCACCATTATTTTCTTTTTGAATTCCAGCAATAACTAGTTGTTTTTCAGCAATACTATTCCCCATTTTTTCGATAAACCCATGCAAATATAAATCGTCATCATCCGCAAACATAATAAATTTACCTTTTGCTTTTTTTATCCCGAGATTTCTTGCTTTAGCTTGAAATTGGTGGTCTTGTAATAACAAATTAATGTTATTCCCATTAGCTGCTTTTCTCTTGACGATCTGAATTGTGTTATCTTTTGAACCATCATCAACGACAATTAACTCAAATTTATACTTCGTCTTTTGCTTAATAATCGAATCAATCGCTCTTCCAATTGTTTTTTCTGAATTATAGGCTGGCATTATAATACTGATATCAAAATCATTCATACATAATCCTCTTTAATAATGGGTATTATCTTCACCAACATTACTTGAAATTTTTCTTTTTAAAAAACCAATGGCTTTTTTAACTAAGTGACGATCACCAGTTTGAATCCAGTTACACTCTACATAATCAATGTTATTGGTTTTAATCCAAACATCCATTAATAGTTCTGATAAATATCCAAATACTCGGGCTTCTTGTTCCGAATAATCAGAAATGTCTAATTGACCCCTTACTTTAAATAATATTCCAAACAACCATTCACAGTATTTATTAAAATAATCGGTTTTCATAATGAACATATTGAACATATGAGCAGAGCGACTTTCCATGACCTGATTAAAAGCCAGTAAATAATCAGGATAATCAGTTGCAATGATTTTTTTGGTTAGTTCCAAGGGTTCCTTGTGGTGAGAATGAACATAGTGTGAATAAATTGTCTCAACAACATAATGTCTCTTCCTTGGTAAAACAATTGGTGCTTTTTTTAATAACTCTTCAGCCTCTTGATAATCTAAAACATTGTTGATATTACGAGACAAGTGTTTACTAAACAAACGACGATAATGAACAAGCCCAACGGCATCAACATTATGTAAATTTTTAAATGCCCAGTATACAGCCGTAAGTTCATTAAAATTTGGATTCAAACGAGAAATATTTTCACCCTGATTATCAAGTTGATATCCCTTTTGATCCTTAAAATTTTGATCAGCACCCACCAATACAGGAAGATAGAGATCATCTTTAACTGGCATTAGGGCATCTTTATGAGTAGCAACCAAAATTTTAATCCTCATTTATTCCAATCCTTTCTCTTGTTGCTTGTAAAAATTTCTTTAAATTAAATCGATCAATAACTTCAACAATAATCAAAGCAAATGGAGAATACTGTAAATAAATCAACTGGGGATCCCCAACACTGTGAAGAGCAATGAAAATGAAAATCAATAAAACATACCAATGCTTTTTCTTAAACTCGATCCACAACGCTGCTGTTAGCAAAATGACAATGACAAGTAAGAATATAATTCCAAAATTCAATAAATATTGAATAAAAGAATTATCTAAATAAAAATACTTTCCATGAAGCGGATGACTAGGACTAAAAGTCTTAAATTTAATTACCGTTCCAAAGAAACTAAGTCCATATTTTTCAATTCCAAGGTGAGATAAACCAATTCTTCCCGACATAATTGAATCAAACTTAACCATAAATGGAGAAGTTGGACCAATATAAGAAACAATAATCGTCAAAATTGAAGCAATAGGCATTGATAATATCGAAAGATATTTAAATAAATTAGTTTTGAAGAATTTAAGAAATTTATATTTAAATCCTACTTGCATTAATAAGAAAAACGCAATCAATAATAGTTCTAATAGAAATGGATTTCTAGTATTAGTTTGTGAATACAAGAAGCAACTAATCAAAAACAGTAAAAATAGAGATATTTTATTTAATTTCCCTTTTTTAATAAAAATATAGCAAAGGAATAAATAGAAAAATAATTGTGATGGTAACGTTACCCAATTGAATCCTAAAGCTTGCCTAAATGACATTTGGCCATTATTAGTAAATCCTCTAAATGTAGAAAAAGTTGGAATTAGATTAAAATATCCCAAAATTACTGTGCAAATCGTCATAACCGCGGTAACCAGAAAAAAAACTTTAACAATCTTTCTAAAATCGATGTGATTAATCATCAAAAGCATTACAAAGAACCACAATGGAAAAGATAATGTTGAGGTCCTCTTTACGATTAATCCCAAAGCAATCAATAAAAAATATACAATATATGATGAATCCGGTTTCCGTAATAAAATACTTTCCAAGCAACCTATTATTAATACTGCTGAAGCTATTTTTGTGACCGGACTAAAAAACAACCCATATTCTTTCGTCCAATAGGTATAGATTAATGTAAAAAACATTAAAAATGTGTAGATGCCAAAAAACGCACAGACCAACGTAGTCCGTGTTTCTTCAGTTTCTGGCTTCGCATAAAAATTATTAAAAAATCTAGTAATTTTACTCAAAACATTTTCCATTAAACACCATCTTTTCTCCCAAACAATATCAAATCGACATTTATTAATTAATAGTAATCTGTCTCAGCTGCGTATGGAGATTGGACTGCGTGTGTTTTTGCTTGTTTTTTTGTTACTTGTTTCGGTGTATATTTCTCTACATAACCATTAACTTTGGCTCTGTTTAACAAAGTAATTTGTTTTAAAGCAGCTTTGTCATTACCAAACTGAGCATGGTTTTTATATTTAAACTGGTAAGGATGGTACTTAATTTCTACATCGTCACCAGGATTTAATTTTAAAAATTCATTGTTAGAAATCATCGTTCCCTTGTAAGGAGTTACTACAGGTGCATCAGTGGGAATGGGAACATTGTTGATTTGCGCAACAATCGCATTTTCACCTTTATGGTCATCAGCGTTAATCCCTAAACTTCCATTATTATATTTCATCCATACAACTTTTCCTTTAGTAGCTATTTTAGTTTTACTACTATTATTGATTTCAAATGGGCTATCAACTTTTGCCAAAGAAGAACGAGAAACAAACATGATGGCTAAAATTACAATTAAAGCAACTCCTAGCAGTACTTCATTGCGAAAAACATGCTTTCTACCTGAGTGCTTTCCTCGTTCATTATCAACGTTTTCATTGGATCTATTCTTATTACTAGACAAAATCGGTCCATGATTTTGGAAATCATATATGAACAATACAGTTACAACAATAACAATCAGAATAGCCGCAATTAGATTAAAAATGCTGCTATTGAAAAGTGAACCTAATTTATACAAAAAATATTGCCAATTAGAGTACTCCATTTATTCAAAAATCTCCTTTAATTTAAAGCGATATCACCAGTCGTAGCATGTGGTAAGTCTAGACTACTTCTGATTTGATCTGTCTTTTTTTGCAATTCAGATTGCGGTGTAACTTCCATGTCTTGTCCATCAATCATTTCTCCAGACTGTCCACTCAAGTAGGTATTTTCAATGTTCTTTCGAGCAGAAAGATATCCAGTTGCAATCGCAGATAAATCAGAGAATTGCAAATCAGTTTGGGTGTTTTTAGCAATGGAATCGATAAAGCCTTGATTTAATAAGGAAGTTACGGAACCACTCTTAGTAACTACTCCTTCGAGCAATTGCCGTTGCCGCTGTTCCCGACCAAAGTCACCCCGAGGATCGTCGTAACGCATCCGCGAGTAAGCTAGTGCCTTTTTCCCGTCCATCTTAGTGGGTTGCCCCTTTGTGAAGTGGTAACCCTCATAATCAAAGGTTAATTCGGGAGAAATAGTTACTCCCCCGACTTGGTCAACCACTTGCACCAACCCCCGCATGTTAATCATGGCGTAATAGTCAATCGGGATATTTAGCATCTTTTGCACCGTTTGAATGGCAGTTTTAGCACTGCCGTAAGCATAAGCAGCGTTGATCTTAGCGGGAGACTGGTCTGGGTAACCAGGAATGTTAACGGCTGTATCCCGCGGAATACTGGTAATCAACGTCTTGTGTGTATTCGGATTGATGGTCACTACCATCATGGTATCTGTCCGACCCTTGTAAGTCCGCCCCAATTCCCCTGTATCAGTTCCCATTAGTAAAATAGAAATGGGCTTTTTGTTCTTCAACAGTGCACCTGTATCTCGCTCTTTTTGTAACCCAGCACTGTTGTATGCCTTGTTAACAGCATTTTTAACCGCAAAGTATTTATAAGATCCAAAGGCAACTCCACCTACCAAAAGGACCAAAATAATCGTCAAAATAATGTTGCGGGTTCGATGTGATCTTTGGGGCTTTTGATCACGATCTAGTCGACTTTCGTCCATACTGATAATCTCCTTTTCCTACATAAGTCCAAACGACAATAGTTACAGTTTACCAAACTAAAGTAGATTTTAAAACATTAAGTTGGACGTGTCCCCCGTGACGCTTGCATTTACCCTCTTATTTTACCCTGATTTTAACTTTTTTAGACTTTGTGAGCTAATTCCTTTTCTTTTTGGTTAAGAAAGGTTAAACTATTAAGTATAGAGATTAAGAAATATCTCTGATGGGAATTCATCTAATAAGTGCCTTCCCAATAACTTAGGAAAGAAGGACTTTCTATGCCAAGCAATTTTGGAAATGACCCATTCGGAAACAACGGAATGGATGACTTATTTAACAGCTTTTTTAACAATATGGGTAACAACCCCCATGCTCGTTACGTCGTTAACGGACATGAATTAACTCCAGAACAAGTGGCTGAAATGCGCCGCACTGGTCAAATTCCTGGTCAAACTGGACAACACAATGTCACACCAAATCAAGCTAATCAACAAGCAAATCAAAAACAAGAAAGTTACCTTGATAAAATCGGTCGTAACTTAACCAACGAAGCTAAACAAGGTTTACTGGATCCCGTAATTGGTCGGGACAAAGAAATTCAAGAAACTGCCGAAATTTTGAGCCGGCGAATTAAAAACAACCCGATCTTAGTTGGAGATGCTGGAGTTGGTAAAACAGCCATCGTTGAAGGATTGGCACAAAAAATTGTCAATGGTGATGTTCCAGCTACCATCAAGGACAAGGAAATCATTTCAATTGACCTTTCTTCTCTAGAAGCCGGAACTCAATACCGGGGAGCCTACGAAGAAAACATTCAAAAGTTAGTTAAAGAAGTGGAACAACGTAAAAACGTCATTCTATTCTTTGATGAAATTCACCAAATCGTTGGTGCCGGTGCTTCTGGGGATGAAAATGGCGGTAAAGGTTTGTCTGATATCTTGAAGCCGGCTTTATCTCGTGGTGACATCTCTGTAATTGGAGCTACTACCCAAGATGAATACAGAAACACCATCATGAAAGACGCTGCTCTGGCCCGTCGTTTTAATGACGTTGTGGTTAATGCACCTAGCAAGAAGACGACCTTTGAAATCTTACAAGGGATCCGGAAGTCTTACGAAGAACACCACCAAGTTAAATTACCTGATGATGCTTTGAAGGCTGCCATTGATTACTCAGAACAATACATTCCACAGCGATCATTACCTGACAAGGCCATCGACTTAGTTGATATGACCGCAGCCCACTTAGCTGCTAAGCACCCAGTAACTGACAAAGTTAGTCTGGAAAAAGAATTACAAGCTGCTAAGCAACAAAAAGAAGACAACGCTAACGCGGAAAACTTCGAAGCTGCTGCTAAAGACAAGGCTCGGATTGAAGAATTAGAAAAACAATTAAACAATGAGTCTGACAATTCCGAAACTCCAGTCGCTACTCCAGCTGATATTGCTGAATCAGTAGAGCGGTTAACCGGAATCCCAGTTTCACAAATGAGCTCAGACGACATGGAGCGTCTGAAGGGAATGGGCGACCGGCTCAAGTCCCACATCATCGGTCAAGATGAAGCTGTGGATGCCGTTGTCAATGCCATTCGGCGGAACCGGGCTGGTTTTGATGATGGTAATCGTCCAATTGGATCATTCCTCTTCGTTGGACCAACTGGGGTTGGTAAAACTGAATTAGTGAAACAACTGGCTAAAGACATGTTTAACAACCAGGATTCCATTATCCGGCTTGACATGTCTGAATACCAAGATGAAACCGCCGTTTCTAAGATGATTGGTGCCACCGCTGGATACGTTGGCTATAACGACAACGGTAACACCTTAACGGAACGAGTACGGCGGAATCCTTACTCCATTGTCTTACTTGATGAAATTGAAAAAGCTAACCCCCAAGTAATTACCTTATTACTACAAGTAATGGATGATGGTCGGTTAACTGATGGGCAAGGAAACGTTGTTAACTTCAAGAACACGGTGATTATTGCTACTTCGAATGCCGGATTTGGTAACAACTCCATGACGAAGGATGACGATGAGAACGAAAGCATCATGGATCGTTTAGCTCCATTCTTCCGTCCTGAATTCTTGAACCGGTTCAACGCCATCGTAGAATTCTCTCACCTGACGAAAGATGACTTAAGTCAAATCGTGGATTTGATGATTCAGGACTTGAACGAAACTTTGGCTCGCAAGGGAATGAAGTTGGCCATCTCTCAAGATGTCAAAGACTGGTTGATGGAACAAGGTTACGATGAAGCCATGGGGGCTCGTCCATTGCGGAGAGTAATCGAACAACAATTACGTGACAAGATTGCTATGTACTACCTCGACCACCAAGATGTTAAGGACATCAAGGCTGTCTTGGATAAAGAAAACGACACCATTAAAATTGAAGCAGATCACGTCGCTGAAAAGGCTGACAAATAATCTTCTTCACTAATAGAAAATAACCTGTCATTACGGCAGGTTATTTTTTTTACTTAATTTGCGCTTGCCTATTGTAACGCCATTCTTCGGGATATATTATTAAAGATGTGCTAAAAAATTTTGCAAAAGAGGTTTCATCACCATGCCAACTGATCACCCTAAAAACCGCTTCATTACTGGATTTACCGGTTTACGAGCCCTAGCCGTTATTTGTGTTATTCTGTATCATTTTAATCCTGCTCTTTTTAGTGGAGGTTATTTAGGGGTTCCGGTCTTCTTGACCCTATCAGGATACCTAGTCACAGACCATCTGCTTAATGAATACCAAACGACTGGTACCTTCAGTTACGGTCATTTTTGGTACAAACGCTTAAAACGTCTGTACCCAACCTTGATTGTGATGCTCTTTGCCACAGCTGCCTACATTACCTTTTTCCAACGTAATATTTTAGCCAACCTCTGGCAGAGCATCGTGACAAACCTTGCGTACGTGTATAACTGGTTTGAAATTTTAAACGGTCAATCTTACTTTCAAAAATTTGCCGGTTCAGAGTCTCCCTTTACACACCTTTGGACCCTCTCCATTGAGGGTCAGTTCTATCTAATCTGGCCTCTGATTGTCATCTTATTGCTTCGCTTTTTCCGTAAATCTAAACGTGGAATCTTCTGGACGGCCCTAATTCTTTCCGTGATTTCGGCTCTCTTAATGGCCTTCTTGTTTAAACCTGGTGTTGATCCCAGTCGAGTTTATTATGGAACTGATACCCGCATGTTTTCCATCTTGTTAGGGGCTTGCTTAGCGGTCCTCTGGCCTAGTCAAAAGACACTTAGTAGTCCGAATTCCCAACAACGCTGGTTTTTCGAGGTGATTGGTGCCATTGGAATGGCTGGAATGGTAATCACCGTCTTTACGGTCGGCGCCCAATCACCATTCTTATACCGTGGGGGGATGTTCCTCTTTTCCATCTTCACCGTCCTCGCAATGTGGGCCATCGTGGCCAACGCCAGCGTTTGGAATCGCTTGTTAACGAATCCTGTCTTTGATTGGATTGGATCAAGAAGTTATGAAATCTATGTCTATCAATTACCAGTCTTCGTATTCTTTGGCGATAAAATTAAGAACCTCGCTGATTATCAGTGGCTCTACGCCCTCATTGAAGTCGCCATTATTCTAGTGATTTCAGAGCTTTCCTATCGTTACGTGGAAGTTCCTTTTAGCCACTATGATTATGCCCACGCTGCCCGACAGATCTTAAATTTTGTCAGTCACATCACACCCCGGCGAGCCATTCTCTCCTTAATCATCGCATTAGGAATGGTGGGTTTCATTCAATCCACCATCGTGGACCCCAAGGTGGCGAACCATTCCCCCCTAGCTAACCACATTAAGCAAAACGCCAAAAAGGAAAAACAATATAACCAAAAACTAGCCCAACAAATTAAAGACGGTAAAAAAGTTAAACGAACTTCTGCTGACGAAGCCAAAATTCAAAAAGACGGGCTTACCAAGGCACAACTCAAACAAGCACAACAATTATCTGGGAGTGCTGTGGGAGACTCCGTCATGTTAGCAGGACGGGATGATTTACAAAAGATCTTCCCACAACTCTACATCGACGCTCAGGTCTCCCGTCAAGCTGATGTGGCTGTTTCTTCTTTAAAGACGATGCAAAGTAAGGGTGTCTTGGGTAAAAATGTTATCATTGGGCTAGGTACCAACGGGAATATTAATCAAGATACCATCGACGAAGTGATTAAAATTGCGGGTCCTAACCGCAACGTTTTCTGGATTAATAACCACATTCCGTCTCAACCGTGGCAAAACAAAAATAACGAGCTCTTAACCGAAGCCCACCAGAAGAACAAAAACTTCTACGTGATTGATTGGAATGACTACGTTGAAAACCATCCGGATTGGCTTTACAATGACCAAGCACACCCGAACACCACTGGTGCGCCTAAGTATGCTACGTTCATTGCCAAAAATGTCTTAGAACATGAAAAAAAATAATTAGAAACAAATAAGGAGTACCCATGAAATTACCCCGAATCAGTCGAATGGATCTCATTAAAATCGGTGCCATCATCATCGGAATTTTAATTTTAATAATGATGTTTAAGGACTACCTACCACAAATTAAAATGATGTTTGATCCCTCAAAACGGCCCCAAGCTATCCAAGAAATCCGACAACATGGTGCGTTTGATGCCATCCTTTTAATGTTGCTCTTGTTTATCGGAACCGTTGTTCCTGGGATTCCCGTGATGCCCATCGCGATTTTAGCAGGGTTATGCTTTGGCACCCTCTTTGGAACGCTAATTAACGCAGTAGCCATTGGACTAGGTAACTTGGCCGCCATTCATCTAATTAGCCTCTTCAAACGGGACGTTCAAAAGGAATACAAACATAATCGGTTTGCCGATCACCTAAAAAACAGTAAAAACCCCCTCATGGCGCTGGTTGTGGGTTACTCAATTCCGGCAATTCCATCTTATCTAGTTAGCTTGCAAGCTGCTAACGATGAGAAACAGTTTGGGAATCAATTGGTCCAAGTGGCCGCTTGTTTGGGAACGATTCCCCTAGCTTTGATTTATGCCCTCGGGGGAAATTCACTGCTAGCCGGGAAATGGCTAGAATTATTGATTGTGGTGCTGATTCTCTTGCTATTTTTCTTGGGAGCGGATCGCTTCTTGAAGTATTTAGCGGGATAAAAAAAGTGATGCTAACTTTTTAGTTAGCATCACTTTTTTGTTTATGAAGTTTTTTAACTCAATGGATTAAACTACTAATTAGCAGCCAATCACACCATCCATGCCAGTGTTTTCAATGCCCTTAGTAGCATCGTTAGTAGTCATTTGACCGTCCAAGAGTTCACTATCACTCTTTAATTGTAACCAGTTGTGATTAAAATCAATCTTCATTCCTTTATCAAAGAATGACATGTCATTTTTACTCGTATAGAAAGGAGCATCCTGATTATTATCCATTTTAACGTCATATGGGGCTTCTAACTTAGAAACACCCACCACTTGGAAAGTATCACCAACGGTACAAGAACCGCCACCCTTTGAGTATTGGTTGGAACCATCATCAGTGGCTAACAAGTAGTATTTAGCGTCTGGCATGCGTTTCTTGATGTAGTCCATTGCTGGGTCAGTAATCGTTAAGTTCATAATAATATTCCTCCTTCAATTAGTTTACTAATTCATTCTAACAGCTTCACCAGCTGAACCCCAATATTTAGCTCACAAAATTTAATTTTTAACAACTTAATTTTCGAGAAGGCTCCGGCTACAGTTCCGAAAGAGGTATGGTAAAATTGAATTATCCTCACACACAGAAAAGGAGTAACTAGTATGGTTATGTACAAAGATCTTGAAGGTAAGACAGCTGTGATTACCGGAGGAGACTCTGGAATTGGGGCTGCAATTGCTGAACGGCTCGGTCAAGAGCACATGAACGTGGTCATTAACTATCATCGCAATGAAGAGGCAGCTAATGATACAGCTGCTAAGGTCGAAGCTGCTGGTGGAAAAGCCACGATCATTCAACAAGACATTAGTGACGAAGCCGCTGCTGACGCATTAGTGAAAAAAGCTGTTGATACTTTTGGCGATCTCGATGTGTTCTTTAACAACGCCGGTATGGAAAAGCATTGCCCCACGGATCAAATCGAACTTAACGACTGGAATGCTGTTTTAGATGTTAACTTGACCGGAACCTTCTTAGGCACCAAAGCTGCTTTAGATTACTGGTTGGCTAACAAGAAAAAAGGGGCCATCATCAACACCTCTTCCGTGCACCAACAAATTCCATGGCCCAACTTTGCTAGTTATGCGGCCAGTAAAGGTGGGGTAAAACTCTTTACAGAAACCACGGCGATGGAATACGCTAACCAAAACATTCGAATTAACCAAATCTGTCCAGGAGCCATTAATACTCCCATTAATGCTAAAAAATTTGCAGATCCAGAACAATACAAATCCACGGTTTCCATGGTGCCGATGAATCGGATTGGAACCCCAGAAGAAGTCGCTGCTGGTGCTGCTTTCTTAGCCTCCGACCAAGCCAGTTACATTACAGGGGTTTCCCTCTACATTGATGGTGGAATGACGCTTTATCCTGCCTTCATGGATGGTAAGGGCTAAACCATCTAAACAGCAAAATTTAATCACAAAAAAACGCTGATTCGAATGAATCAGCGTTTTTTCTATGGTTATTTATTTTAAGTCGTTGGCTAATTCGATAATGTAATCTTTCAAATCAGCGCTTAAATCAGGCCGTTGCAACCCAAATTGAATGTTCGTCTTGAGCCAGCTCAATTTGTTTCCGGTATCAAACCGTTCACCTTTAAATTCGTGTGCATAGACCTTTTGTGACTTATTTAACGTGTCAATCGCATCCGTCAGCTGTACTTCGTTTCCTTTACCAGGTTTAGTCGTTTCTAAGACATCTAAAATCTCTGGAGTAAAGAGGTAACGTCCGATAATGGCGAGATCACTTGGTGCGTCTTCTGGACTCGGCTTTTCTACGAACTGACGTACATCGTAAGTTTCGTCATCCACCTTTTCAATCGGATCGATCACCCCGTATTTAGAGGTATCTTCATGTGGGACCCGCATCACAGCTAACGTTGACGAACCGGTCTTTTCATAACTGTTAATCAATTGCTTAGTCAACGGAACTTGATCAGTCATCAAGTCATCCCCAAGCATAACCACAAATGGTTCATTGCCAAGGAAGCTTTTTCCAGTTAAAACTGCATCCCCTAATCCCTTCGGATAAGGTTGACGGACAAAATAAACCTTTACGTCATCAGAAGCTTGCACCGATTTCAACATGTCAAGCTTCCCTTTACTTTCCAGGTTTTCTTCCAACATGTAGTTCGGTGAAAAATGGTCTTCAATTTCGTTTTTGCCACTTCCTGTAACAATCACAATGTCGGTAATTCCAGAAGCCTGCGCTTCTTCCACTATGTATTGAATCGTTGGGGTGTCAATCACCGGCAACATTTCCTTGGGAACTGCTTTAGTTTCTGGCAGGAACCGGGTTCCTAATCCAGCCGCGGGAATAATCGCTTTTGTAACTTTTTTCATGTGCTTTAATCCACCTTTGATTGTAATAACATCATCGTTTAATCCGATAATATTTTGTTTTTAAACAAGAAATTTATCTTTAGCATATCAATTCTACCACTTTTTGTAAATATCTTTTCAAGCATCGAAAAGTCTATAACCCCTTACGGACGGGAGTTAAACCACTGTTCAGCAAAGGCCTGCGTTCGGTGCTGATATTCCTCTGGATCCATAGAGCGAGCTTGAGCGTGACCTGCCCCCTTCACAATCCAGATTTGTTTATTCTTACCGTCGTTGTTCCGGTAGTTCTGGTAGGCAAATTTAGTGGGTACGAACTGATCTTTATCACCGTGAATAATAAAGAGTGGAATCTGATTCTTATGCAAACTCTGCTTCGTGTTCGCCCGTTGGAAATCATACTTGGCTAAGATCTTCGAGTAAACGTTAGCTAACGGCAGGATTGGGAACGATGGCAATTTAAACATCGTCTTCAGTTGATAAGCCAGCTCGGCATTAATGCTAGCGTACCCACAGTCAGCAATCGCAAACTTCACGTTTTTCGGTGCCAAGGGCAGGGTGTACATCACTTCGGCCGCTCCCATGCTAACCCCAAACATTCCTATTTCTGCGTGGGGATTGTATTCGTTTAACTGCTTCATCCAGTTAGCCAGGTCAATCCGATCCAGCCAGCCATAACCCACGTAATGACCCTGACTTTTCCCAAACGCACGATTATCGGGCGCTAAAACGTTGTAGCCGTCATTATGAAACATTTTAATGTAGGAACTCATTTTTCGTGCGGAGCTCCCATAACCATGCACCACCACGACCGTTTTGTCGGTTGGTTGAGCGGCTGCAAAGTAATGAGCTTTCAGCAGTAGTCCATCTTTGGTTTTTTGGGTCCAGGTTTGTGACGGAGTCTTGTCGTAAAATTCAGTGTTAACGTTTGCACCTTGTTGGGAAGCAAACCCACCCCTTTGAAAGGCAAAGTTAAAGAGATAATAAACTGCGAAGCCGCTAGCAACGATTACAATAATCAGGATTACGACCAGTACGCGGGGCCACACCCGCTTTTGTTTTACTTTATCCATTTCTAACCATCTTTCTTTTTATTCAGATTAAGTGACGGCTCCATTCTCGAAAATTAACCGCCAACTTTTTATCATTACTCGTTAGCTTAATAATGATGGAAAATTACGACCATCATCAGCATTCTATTGTTCCTTATTTTACCACATCTCGAACTAGCGCCGGAAAATGATACAATAATGAATGTTTTAAACAATCATGGAGGAGATGGAAGTTGTGGCAAAACCACACTGGTTAGCATTAGCAAACTTAAAATTCGTGGGAATTAGCGCCGTCATTGGAATCGCAACGGGAGGAGTCATCTCTGTGTTTCGCGTTCTAATTGAACACGGACTCCAGTTCAGTACGCACTTATACCAAACCATTCCCCATCACTGGCAAAATCTTTGGATTGTCATTCCTCTGGCCCTCTTGTTGGCCATCGTGGTTGGCTTGCTGGTTAAATCCGAACCGAGCATCCGTGGTTCTGGAATTCCGCAGGTAGAAGCGCAGCTAGCCGGAAACCTCGAAATGAACTGGATCCAGGTCCTCTGGAAGAAATTCGTAGCGGGCGTGCTTACCAACTCTACCGGAGTTTTCATGGGACGTGAAGGACCATCCATTCAACTTGGAGGTGCCGTAGGCCAAGGAATTGCCGCTGGCTTAAAACAACAAGGCGGAACCAGACGGCTTTCGATTGCTACTGGAGCTGCTGCAGGACTTTCCGCCACGTTTAGCGCGCCGTTAGCCGGCACTTTCTTTGTCCTTGAAGGCGTTTATCGGAACTTTCAACCCACCATCTGGCTCTCCTGCCTGACTGGGGCACTGTGTTCTAACTTTGTTTCAGAAAACGTGTTTGGCTTAGCTCCCGTCCTTCCAATTACCTATCAAAGATTACTCCAACCGGTAATGTACTGGCAGTTACTGCCGCTCGGATTAGCTTTGGGAATTCTGGGTCACTTCTATAACTTAGGTTTGCTCAATTTCCCAGCGTGGTATTCCAAAATCAAGTTGATTCCGAGTTGGCTCTACTGTGCAATTCCTCTGCTCCTCATCATTCCAATTGGCATGTACTTTCCTGCTACCACCGGTGGGGGAAGTAAAATCATCATGCTCCTGGCTACCCACCACTATGCCGTGCTGCTGATTTTAGCTTGGTTAGCGTTGCGGTTTAGCTTTGGACTAGTATCATATGGCGCTGGCTTACCGGGTGGTTTCTTCATGCCCATCCTAACCATTGGGGCTTTAATTGGAGCTGGCTACGGTACCATCATGCACCAACTGGGCTTTTTACCCGCCAACTTAATGAATAATCTGATCATTTTCGGCATGGCCGGCTGTTTGACGGCCGTTTGCAAAGCCCCGTTTACTTCCATCATCCTGATTACTGAATTAGTGGGTAGTACCAGAAACTTCATGTCATTGACCATTGTGGTTTTAATTGCCTACCTCACCGCTGATTTAATGGGAACTCAACCGATTTATCAAGTGCTCTCAGAAAGACTCACGAGCATCAAACGTTACATTGATTCACTGGAAGCCACCGACCAACTCCAGGTGCCGGTCTTTGGTTTTAGCGAGGTCGCCAACCAGCAGGTCCAAGACGTTAAGTGGCCGGAAAATACCATTCTGATTACGATTAAACGGGGTAACCTCACGATTCTGCCCCATGGTTCAACCGTAATTAAACCCGGGGATACGTTGATTTTCCTGGTCCACAAGGACGCTGTGGGTTATCTGTACAAGGAACTACGACAGATGGCAACAAATCAAACGGATGATTTAGGATAAGATGAGCAGCTTTAACAATCCGCTAGATTTAGCTAAGTTAATTCTTAAAATTGGACGACAACTTGGTCAAAATGCCATTTTTGTTCAAGTTATAGTCAGAAATGATGATGCAACTTGAACAAAACAGCTAATTTGTTGAAATTATAATAATTATAAATAACATTTCAATCGTAAATTAAGCACTTTAAAATACGTAAACGAATTTTTACATTGAAAAAAGAGGCTCGCTACCAATTTCTGGTAATGAGCCTCTTTTTAACTTTAGCTATTCAATTACAATGATGTTTTTCGCGTTTAGCTTAAAGGCTTCCTTCTTTTGACTCTTCATACTACGTTCTTGGAAGTTTACTTCCACTACGTTTCCGCTACTACGCAACTCTGATGCCTTAGCTAACGCTTCGTCTAGAATGCGATTAACTTCTGCGGATTCTTTGTCCTTGGTATCAGTACAAATGAAGTAATCCACCGCGTGTTCGTTTTCGTCGGCTTGAACGACCGTGGCTAACCGTTCTTCTCCAAACGCAAACCCAACGCCACCCATTTCGGGTCCGCCAAATTCCTGGACCATGTTGTTATAACGACCACCGGCACAGATGGTGGTGTATTCGTCACCAAAGGCAGGCGCCTTCGCCTGAATTTCAAATACCGTATCGGTGTAGTAATCAAGCCCCCGCACTAACCGATCATCAACCGTATAGTCCACGTGTAAAATGTCCAACGCCCGTTTAACGGCTGCAAAGTATTGTTGCGAACGTTCGTTTAAACTATCTTCCAGTTTCGGAGCCCCCGCCACAATTTCTTGATCATGCCGGTCTTTACTATCAAGGATCCGAAGTGGGTTTTGATCCAACCGCCGTTGCGAATCATTACTCAACTCGTCTTGGTACTGTTTAAAGTAGTCCACCAACGTGTCCCGATAAGCCGCCCGACTTTCATCGTCTCCGAGGGTGTTGAGTTCCACTCGCAGATTCTGGATGTCTAAGCCTTGGAAAATGTCGATGGCTAAGCGAATCACTTCAGCATCAATCTGCGGGCTTACGGTTCCAATCGTTTCACAACCGATTTGGTGAAATTCCCGGTTGTGCGTAGCGCCCGGCCGTTCGTACCGAAACATTGGTCCCATGTAGTAAGTCTTAACTGGCTTGGGATGTTCTGGTCCAAATAACTTGTTTTCGACAAACGAACGGACAATTCCGGCCGTTCCTTCCGGACGCAGCGTGATGCTTCGTCCCCCTTTATCTTCAAAGGAATACATTTGTTTCGTCACAATGTCTGAGGAATCCCCGGAGGTCCGACTAAAAACGTCCGTTTTTTCTACCAGTGGGGTTCTAATTTCAGCGTAGTTATAGCGCGCAAACACGTTACGGGCTGTATCTTCGATTCGTTGCCAGATCGCAGTTTGTTCCGGCAGGATGTCTTCCATCCCCCGCACTCGCTTGAATTTTCCATCCATGAATTCAACCAACTTTCTTTTTTGGGTGTTTAGTTAAATTCTACCATTATTCTTAAATTTTGAATAATTTCCCCGCTAATTCCAAACATTTTTCCGCGTCAAAATGGTTACGTACATTAATTTACAATAGTGGAGTTAGTGTTCGTGATTTTCTTTGATTTTCCGCGCTCTTTCTGCTATTCTATGATATTAATAACAGTCATAGATAATTAGGGGGATTATATGAATAATTGGGAAAACAAGTTTGGCCAACACGAAGCACTTACTTACGATGATGTGCTCTTGGTACCGGCAGCTAGTGACGTTCTGCCATACCAGGTCAGCTTAAAAACAAAATTAGGCAAAAACCTTCTTTTAAACATTCCAGTCTTGAGTGCTGCCATGGATACGGTTACCGAATCAGCCATGGGAATTGAAATGGCCCGTCAAGGTGGCCTCGGGGTCATTCATAAAAACATGTCTGCCGCAGATCAAGCGGTCGAAGTGGAAAAGGTCAAAACCGCCGAAGTAACTGGGGAAAATGCTGCTGTGGACGAAAATGGTAACTACCTCGTTGCCGCTGCCGTGGGAATCAATGAAGAATCTTTCGACCGGGCCAAAGCCCTCTTTGAAGCTGGTGCTGACGCCATTGTGTTAGATTCTGCCCACGGCCACTCTAAAGGTGTTTTATCAAAAGTCGCTGAAATCCGGAAACAATTCCCCGACAAGACTTTGATTGCCGGAAACATTGCTACGGCCGCTGGGGCTCGCGCTCTTTTTGAAGCTGGAACAGACGTGGTTAAAGTGGGTATCGGTCCTGGTTCAATTTGTACCACGCGGGTCGTTGCTGGAGTCGGAGTTCCTCAAATTAGCGCTGCTTTTGAATGTGCTGCCGTTGCAAAAGAATACGGGCGCCAAATCATCGTCGACGGTGGGATGCAATACTCTGGTGACATTGCCAAAGCTCTTGTAGCCGGTGGTGACGCCGTGATGCTTGGAAGCATGCTTGCCGGAACGACGGAAGCTCCTGGTAAAATCCTCGAAAGTGCCGATGGCAAACAATTCAAGGTATACCGGGGCATGGGCTCAATTCCAGCCATGGAAAAAGGTTCTTCTGACCGGTACTTCCAAGGTAAAGTTAAATCCGAAAAGAAATTAGTGCCCGAAGGTATCGAAGGTAAAACCGAATACAAAGGGGACGTAGAAACCATTCTGTACCAAATGATGGGTGGTTTACGGGCCGGCATGGGCTACGTTGGTGCCCCAACGATTGCTGCCATGAAGGACGCTCAATTCTGCCGGATTACGAACGCCGGATTACGGGAATCCCACCCCCATGACGTCTTGATCACGAAGAGTGCTCCCAACTACCACAAATAGGAGGATTGGAATGCCAAATCTAGCCAAAAAATATGATTCAGTGGTTGTGTTGGACTTCGGAAGCCAATACAATCAGCTCATCACCCGGCGGATTCGGGAAATGGGCGTTTATTCCGAACTAAAACCACATACCATGTCAGCTGAAGAGATTAAAAAGATGGATCCCAAAGCCATCATCTTTTCTGGTGGTCCCAACAGTGTTAACGGTCCGAACGCCCTCGGAGTTGACCCTGAAATCTTTAATTTAGGCCTCCCAATTCTGGGAATTTGTTACGGAATGCAACTGATGGCCCACGATCTGCCCGGTGGCGAAACCGTTACCGCTGAAAACAGTGAATACGGTCAAGCTGACATCGACGTCACGGACCACAATTCCGAGTTCTTCAAGGATATGAACGAAAAACAACGCGTGCTCATGAGTCACGGGGACTTCGTTACCAAGGTTCCCGATGGCTTTGCTGCGACCGCTACCAGTGCTAATTGTCCTATCTCAGCCATGGCTGATCCCGAACGAGGCTTTTACGCCGTTCAGTTCCACCCCGAAGTAAACTTGACGGCTCAAGGTCGGGAAATGTTGCGCCACTTTGTCTTTGACATTGCTGGTGCCGAAGCTAACTGGTCGATGGACGACTTTATTGAAGATGAGATTCAAACCATCAAGGAAACCGTAGGCGACAAGCGGGTCTTACTCGGGTTATCCGGTGGAGTTGATTCTTCAGTGGTATCAGTGCTATTGCACCGTGCCATTGGCGACCAACTAATTCCGGTGTTCGTGGACCACGGTCTGTTGCGGAAAAACGAAGCCGAACAAGTGCTCAAATCATTGGGGGAAGACTTTGGCTTAAACATTGATTTTGTAGATGCCAGCGACCACTTCTTGAACAAGCTCAAGGGCGTTACGGATCCCGAAAAGAAACGGAAAATCATCGGAAAAGAGTTCATCGAAACCTTCTCCAACGAAGCCCGCAAGTTTAAGAACGTGGATTTCCTAGCCCAAGGAACGCTCTACACTGATGTGATTGAATCTGGAACTGATACGGCACAAACCATCAAATCCCACCACAACGTGGGTGGATTGCCCGAAGACTTACAATTCAAACTGATTGAGCCTTTAAACAAGCTCTTTAAAGACGAAGTTCGGGAACTCGGGGAAAAACTGGGGATGCCCAGTGAACTAGTTTGGCGCCAACCCTTCCCTGGTCCTGGGTTAGCCATTCGGGTAATTGGTGAAGTGACGCCAGAACGACTCCGGATGGTGCGTGATTCCGATGCCATTTTACGGGACGAATTTGCCAAAGCTGGCTTAAACAAGACCGTTTGGCAATACTTCACTGCCCTTCCCGGCATTCGCAGTGTGGGCGTCATGGGGGACGAACGGACCTATGACGAAGCCGTTACAATCCGAGCCGTCACTTCAGTTGATGGAATGACCGCTGAATTTGCGGAAGTTCCTTGGGAAGTTCTAGGTAAGGTTTCCAAACGAATCGTCGATGATGTTCCGGGCGTTAACCGCGTCCTCTACGACATTACGGGTAAGCCACCTGCAACGATTGAATACGAATAAGAAAAATAGTCACTTGAATGTGTTTGCTTGCATAGTTCAAGTGACTATTTTTGTGTTATATAATGAAATTATCAAAATATCGAAAAACTGATCTTAATCCAGCAGAAGCACTTAAAATCCAAATGGTAATGGGAATTTCCAGCACCCTACTCCTAAACCTAGACAGTAATTACCTAGTAAACGAACAAAAAGACAAAATCAATATCCCTGACCAGAATGTCTATGAATGGGCAAAATAACGGATAGATTAATAACGAACTGAAAAGCAGGCTCCTCAGAGTCTGCTTTTTAGTTATATTTATCTAACATTAACGACACGTGAAAAAGCTGTCGTTTCAAGTTTCGTTGCACTTTAATCTCCGTCAGGTTGGCATTCTCATCCACCATAAAAAGGTGGTTCTGCCACTTTCGGAGCCGGCCGAGTTGAAACTTCTGATTTTGGACCAATACAACCATCTGATTAATTAAATTATCGACCTGTTCAAATTCAGTGAGCAGTAACAAAGATTCGTGCCCAATCTGGGAAGGCCAGCGTTTCATCGTGTAGCGAATTAAATACTTACTGTTAATGTTAACTTGGGACTTTAAAAAGGGAAGATAGCAAATGAGGTTTTCAGGATGATTTAGATTGCTCTTCACCAACGTGATTTTTCAACAATGGCAATTGAAAAACTGGTGTTGGTTATCTCCCTGCTCATAAGCAGGATCAAAACCGGCGTGCCGTAGGAGCGTTTGCTCGTCAATCCGTAACCCACTGGCTAATTTTTTCAAGGTACTGGGATTAATTTCATGCGTAGTCCGCCCATTTTCCAATCGAGAATGTAGGAAGCAGAAACGTCTGCTTGTAAGGCTAGTTGGCGGACGGAATAATTACGTTTCGTCCGTTCCTCTCTTACATACTCACCCAAACGTTCATTTGCCATGAAATCATCCTTCCCTCGATCTCAATTATCAGGTTCTTGCTTAATTTTAATGCACCGTTGAAGAAAATTCATTACAGTTGAAGTTATCTTTCTTTTTTATATTGTTTTTATTTCAACATAAATTTATAATGAATGTGGGAGGGAGGTAAAAATGATTCTAGTTGTTAAAGATTCTCACGATTTCAAAGGAACTATTTCAGTTAACTATCGCTCAATTAGAGTTGATGAATGTAATACCGTATTCTTCGGCTTGATTCCGGCAGGTAAATCTGTCCAAAACATTCCTATTAATAACGTTAGTGGAGTAACGATTAATACCGCTTATAAACTAAGTCGAATGGTTTTAGGAGTTATTGAATTTTTAAATGGAATCATCACCACTCTATCAATTGAAAAAAGTGGTTCCTCATATGATTTAGCAGTCCCCTTCTTCGATAAAAGTAAAATTCAAGAAGCCGCCGATGCGATTAACAAAAATCTTGATACGCATGAAGATAAGGGAGATCTAAACCTCTAACATCAACGTTTGAATTCGACTGATCACAGCAATCCTAAAAAAGATGATGCTGATGATAAGAATATCTCCCAAAAATTAATTAAATACAAAGAATTACTAGATCAAAAAGTAATCACTCAAGAGTAATTCAATAGTTTGAAAAATAAATTATTAAAATAAATCATTATTGATAGTTAGGAATAAAAATGAAAAGTAATTATCGAAAATCATTATTTGCGACAGTAGCTTTTAGTTTATTGCTCATGTTAATCACACCGCTAAACAGTTTTGCAAAGACAAGTAGCTTTAAACAGTCAGAAACTGGAACCTATGTTAACCAGGCAAAGGGAAATTTAGTGGTTAGTTCTAAAGATGCTACTTTGAATTTAAAGCAAAAAAATGAAAATAAAAAATTTGTTTTCAAAATTAAAAGTAATAATAAATCGTCATATGCGCTTATAAAGCAAGATGATAAAACCAAAAAGAAGCATCACTATTATCTTTCATTTAAAGAATCCAAAGCAAATTTTAAAATGGACAAAAAGACCATTAAGTTCGAAAAGCAGTTGTCAAATCAACCAAACAACCAGGCAAGCACCAATAACCAGCATAGCCAAACCACCAGTAATGAATCCCATTCTTCTACAAATGAGAAGACCAACGATAACACTACCCAAAATAGTAATGTTAATTCTAATCCGCAACCGGATAACAACAACGCTGGAAGGATTTATGGTGACCCGTATCAAAAGGATGCCAATGGAGAGACGGCCTACGAAGCATTTCCAAATGCTGGTCAGCCTAATACCTACACATTTATAACTGGTGGCGGTTATTGGGAAACTAGACCGGTAGGATACTAATTTAAATACATGCTTTATAGATAAATGCATACCATCAAAATATCCTTGTGGACTTAAAAATAAATTCCACAAGGATATTTTTATTCATAATCAGAACATCTAGTAGCTCATTTCCCAATAACATTTCATAAACCCGCCCACCTCCGGTATAATTGAATTATTAATTACTTTTATATAGGAGGACTCGCGATGACCATTTTAGAAGCCGTGCTCATTTTACTCGGTCTAGTTTTAATTTCCAACGTTGCCAGCCACTACATCACGATTGTTCCCGTCAGTTTGATTCAAATCGCGCTCGGGGTAGGGATGGCCTTAATTTTCAACTTCAAAATTGACTTAGATACCACTTGGTTCCTCTTGCTGTTTATCGCGCCGTTGCTGTTTAACGACGGACGTGATTTCCCGAAAAAGGAACTCTGGGAGCTTCGGGGACCGATCTTTGAAAATGCCATTTGGCTGGTCTTTTTGACCACGATTGTTGGTGGTTTTCTCGTTAACTGGTTAATTCCCTCAATGCCATTGGCTGTTTGTTTTGCCCTGATTGCCATTCTGTCACCGACCGATCCAGTGGCAGTACAATCAATCTCCAAACGAGTTAACTTACCCAAAAGCATCCTTCACTTGGTCAGTGGTGAAAGCCTTATCAACGATGCCAGCGGTTTGATTGCCTTCAAATATGCAATTGCAGCCGTGGTAACCGGCTATTTTTCCATCTACAAAGCAGCCGGGGACTTCATCTACATGTCGCTGATGGGACTTTTCATTGGGTGGTTCCTGATGCAAATTCTCCTCTGGATTCGCAATAAACTCGATAGTATCAACTTTCACGATGCCATCTTTAGCGTCGTGCTCCAGATTCTAACCCCCTTTTTAATCTACGTCGTAGCCGAAGAATATCTTCACGCATCTGGGGTAATCGCAGTTGTTACCGCCGGGATTCTCGACCACCTACAAAGCAAGCGAGACGCCGGTCAAACGCCCGAAATTACGCTGCTTACCAATCGAACCTGGGACATCATCGTCTACTGTCTAAACGGAGTGGTCTTCCTGATTCTCGGAATCGAACTTCCGATTGCCATGCGCAGCGTAATTAAAGGGAATAAATACGGAACTTTACAATCAATCGGCTATGCCTTCTTAATCTGGTTAATGATCTTGATTATTCGAGTCGTGTGGATTCTTGGTTACCAGTCTTTCTCCTACTACGTCACCAAAAAAGAAAAGAAGAAGCCCCAGTTTAAAATTGGACTCTTAGCTGGACTGTCTGGAGTTCGGGGCGCCATCACCATGGCCGGGGTGCTCTCTGTTCCCGCTATAATTGACACCGGAGCACCATTCCCTGACCGAGCGTTAATGCTCTTTATTGCAGCGGGGGTGATCGTGATCAGTTTGATTGCCGCTTCGATTACCCTGCCCTTGATTGCTCCCGGGCAAGGTACCATCGAAACCCGAGCCTCTAGCATCAGAGATGATGAACCAGAAGACGACAATGAGGAAGAAAACGAGAAACAAAATAGTTCTTACGTCGGTTACGGTGTGGCCAAACTGTACATGATGAACTCGGCAATTGCCTATCTGGAATCCAACAAAACGGAATCAAACCAGCGGGCCGTATTTGACATCATCATGGACTACGAAGCGTCAATTAGAAAACAACAACGGCGTTTCCACGATCGACCCGAAGTGACCAAGAATCTCAATGAAACCATTGCGCTCCGGCGGGTCGCCCTCAAGGGTCAACGCAACGCAATTGAGCAGCTTTACGAACAAAAACTCATCGGTCCTGACGCTTACTGGATTGCTTCCCGGCATTTGAATCAGCTTGAATACCGCTTAACCCAGATAACGGGTACCAAGCAAACCCGATTAAAAATTCAACACTTTAGCCTCTGGACCCGGTTTCTTCGGCTCGTTAAATTCTGGCAGTGGAATCAGGGTGAGAGTCAAAAGACGAAGGATGATCTCCGCTTAATCCAACGAGTTAGCTCACAGGGAGCCATCAAAGCCATTAATCAATTCTTGGATCGTGACGATATTAACCGCAAGGACTTCTCAGCGCAAAACGTCCACTTCCTGTTGGTTTACTACCAAAATCAGATTCAGGAAGCCAAATTCTTCGGGGATACCGAACAGGAAGAACAAAAGTACAATCGTCAGGTTCTCGAGTTAAAAACGCAGGCGTTAGAGGCCGAACGGAAAGCAATTGAAACATTGATTGATAACGGTCACATTTCCCGGAACATGGGCTTACATTTACGGCAAAACGTGAACTACGAAGAAACGATTTTACTCAATGACTACAAAAAGGAAGAAGATTAAAAATGAGCTTCTAGACGGAAGGTTTCAAATTATCATAAATATCCCTATTTATTCCAGTTGAAAATAGCAATACGTTTATTTTGATAACTTTATCAACCTTTGTAAATTTTAATTTTTTCTTTCATTTTGCAGTTTATAGGTTATAATGGAACTGTACTATTAGATTTGCATTGCTTCAGTGCATTTTTAATATTCAAAGTTACACATTTCTAAAATATTTTAGGGGGTCTTCAATTATGAAGAAGAATAAACTTATCATTGGCGGAGTTGCTTCATTCGCCGCTGTACTTGGTTTAGCCGTTGCTGCACCTGCTGCACATGCCGCACCTGACAACAGCGCTTTACCACTTAACACCAGCACTACTCAAAATGATACAACTGGTAGCGTTGCTGCAACTTCAAATGCTCATGTAGCTGTTCAAAATGGTTTCTTGACTTTGAACCAAGTTCCTGATTTGAACTTCATGCCTACTAGCATGTCTAACTCAAACCAAACTCAAGGCTTGATGAACAACAACACTGGTAACCAACAAAGCCAAATTTCTGTTACCGATAGCCGTGGTGCTGATGGTAAAGATACAACCGCTCAAAATGGTTGGAGATTAGATGCTCAATTGGGTCAATTTACCAAAGAAAATAGTTCAGCCGCTACTACTTCTCCATGGACTATTAACTTGAAGAACACTGGTTATTCAAACAGTAAAGGAACTCGTGTTTCTGTGAACCCAGATGCACAAATCACTTCAAATGGTGGTAGTTCTAACGTTATTACTGCTGCCGCAAACCAAGGTCTTGGTACTACTACAATCGACTACAGCAAACCAGGTTCACGGATTGCTAGTTTAGATGTTCCTGCTAACACCGATACTGGTGCATACGATGCCCCTATCACTTGGACATTAAGCGCCGGAACATCTGCAAACCCTACTAAATAAGGGTTTCATGTTTCCATAGTTAAAAAAAGGGAACCACTTATTTTGTAATGAGTGTTTCCCTTTTTTACTAAATAAATAGAAGTAGAGGAAGATTATGATTTCAAAGCATCACAAGTTAAAATTATTATTGGGAGTCGCTTTCTTTTCCTTCCTGTTTACATTGTTAGCTCCAGTTGTCCATGCTACTCCCGGACCTGGGGTAGCGGTTAAACCAAATTATCCAGCAACCGAAATTGAAAGAGGAGGTTCATTCTTCTTCAAAACCAAGCCGGGTGAACCGCAAACCATTACAATGGACGTTGCAAATTTGGCTAATTATTCGCAAACTTTAAGGATTGAACCAACCACTGCCTACACTTCCAAGGATGGTGCGATTACCTATAACCCTGGAAAAGTTCCTCATGATAAAACGCTAAAGTATAAAATGCGCGATTTGATTAAGGAAAAGAAACAAGTTATTACAGTTGGTGCCAATAAAACCAAACAAGTTAGCTTCACCGTTGTTCCACCTAAAAAAGACTATAAAGGGATTATTCTCGGTGCGTTATACGTTAAAACCGAAAATAAAAACGACAACGTTAACGCTAACAACATCAACATTAATAACAAGATGGCTTTAGTAATGCCGGTCATGATTAAGTCCCAAGATAAAAAAGTTAATCCTAAGTTAACCGCTCTTAGCATCAAACCTAACAAGAGTGGCTCTCAAACCATCATTAACACTAAGTTGGCTAACGAGCGCCCAACTACGATTCAAGGATTACAAATTAAGGACCGAATCTACCGGAAGGGTAATCCTAAGAAAACTTTGTCTAAGAATAAATTATATCAACTGAGCATGGCTCCTAATTCCAATTTTCAAACACGGAATGACTTTGGAAAAAATGCCCTACTGCCTGGAACATATCACTTGAGTTTACGTGCTCATGATGAAAATGGTAATCACTGGAAAATTGAAAAGGACTTTACGGTTTCAATCAAGGATTCAGTAATTTACAACAATAACAACTGGTGGTGGATTGCTCTTCTGATTGCCCTTCTATTAATCATTCTGCTTTTGCTGTACTTAATTTACAGACAAAAGAAGAAGCAAAAGGAACTCCTTCAAGACCAAGAAAAATAGGTAGGTGATTAGATGAAGCTTGATAAACAAAAGGCGCTCTTATTTGCTGTTTTAGGACTTGCTTTAATTGCCATCATTTTTGGGACGAGTAGTATTTATGCTGATAATCAAACCAATAACAATTCAGCTAAAAGTACAGCAGCAGTTAGCGTTGGCAAAAAAAATAACAACGAAAAACCTAAGCAAGAAAAGAAGCCTGACAAAACAAAGGAACAACCTAAAAAAGAAACTCCTGCTCCCATGGCTAGTGTAAAGCCAGCTCCCGTAACGGAACTTCCACAGACAGGACAGTTCCTCCACATTGGAGTAACTGCCACTGGAATTATGGTGCTCTTTTTAGTTGTTTTAATTGTGCTTAACAGCCAATTCCAAACTAAGCTTCAAAAATTGGCCAAGAGCCATGAGAACTAAAACTTGGTTTACGCTAGCCTTAGTGTGCATAACAACGATCGTTACGGTAAGCTTGCCGAGTTTTAGTCATGCCCAGTCTGTTCCTAGTGACTTTTCCGTGACGCCACAATTGGGAGGCTTACCACTCCAAAAAGGTGCTGGCTACTTTGCTCTCCGGTCCAAGGATCATACGACCTACAAACTACCTTTGTTGGTCACGAATGATAGCAATCAACAACTACATGTGACGACCCGGCTCAACAATGCCGTGACGTCCCCTAATGGTACGATCAACTATCAAGATTCATCGGCCCAACCGCGTGGCAAGCAAAGTCTCACTAATAAAGTAATTGGCAAGCGGACCAAGCACGTTACCGTTGCCCCCCATTCGAATCAGGTTGTTACCTACCAGATTAATTCAGGGAATCAGGGACGGGGAATTACGTTAGGAGGCATTACTGCCACCGCACCAGTTGGTCAGACTAACCACGTTCAAAATGATGTGACCTTTGTAACTGGTGTATCCTTAAACGCTCAGAAAAATCAACCAAATTTACAGCAGCTACGCCTGACTAAAGTTGAAGTTGCTCCCCTAGCAACCTCCGCAACGGTCGTTGCTAGGATTAGCAATAACCATCCCCAATTGTTGCAACATCTACGGGGAAAGATAACGCTAGAACAAGGTTCTAAAATTATCAGCTCTAAACGTTTAACCAACGTTAACATTGCTCCCAATTCAAGGGTGAAATTTGATTTGCCCCCGAAAAAGGTTGCGACTGGTAATTATCAGGTAGTGGTCAAGCTTCAGGGTCATGGTCAAAATCTGAACGTCCACCGTAACATATCAATTAAACAAGCTTTAAATTAAAGTCATGAGCCTTTAATATCATTCAAAGAAAGGAGGTCAACACCATTAAAAAGTTAAAAAAATTGCTAGCAAGTGGGGCGCTCGGTTTAATTACCATGGGAGGTTTGCTCTCAGGAGTAGCCCCAGCTGCGCATGCTAGTAATGATCTCAACATCCCAGCTCCGCCTGAATCAGGTCCTAGTATGAGTAATTTTACGTACAAAGGAAATCCACCTGCTGCACTTGATTATCCTAATGCCCAAGTAGTTACTGATTATTCCAAAGGCCAATCCCGTGGATTATGGTGGAAAAATCAAGTTGATTTATCGAGACAGTTTACTCTGAAGTTCTATATCTACATTGCTTCCGATGATCCGGAAAATGCAGCCGATGGTTTAACCTTTACGTTGCAAAACGATCAGAATCAAATTTCCACCGACAAAAAGGGATCTGTTGCTACGGGAACTAACGGTGAATCATTAGGTGCCTACGGTAATTTCCGTAATTTTAGTGAATATTATCCTGACTTAAATGGCGCTAAATCTGCTTATGATTCCTCTAAGCAAATAATTAGAAATGCTATGTCGTTAGAATTTGACCCATACTACAACGGAGATTATAGTGATGCTTATCAGATTGAAAAGAATTCGGCTGCAAAGTCGCATTTAGCATTTACGCTTCCTGATAAAAACCACATTAACGTCCACAAGTTTGGTAGTGGCTATTTCACAGGAATTAATCACTATGGTAGTGGAAGCCAGTGGTACCAAAACCAACCTAGCGGCAGCAATTCTCTTAATCCGTTCCCTAATGCCAACGATAATTATGGAGCTGTTCCAGCTCCTAGTATGGTGGGAAATACCAAGAGTTCTGGAATTGATAAACCACGTTGGGAACCAGTTGTTTATACTTGGAACCCCGATAAAAGTGGAACTACCGGAAGTGCTACTGCAACGTTTGGTTACTCTGACTCCAGTAAAAATACCAATAACTTTCAACAGTTGAAACTTTCTTCTCCAACCATTAACATCGCCGATACCTTTGGCCCTGAGAAAAAAGCTTACTGGGGAATGACTGGTTCGACTGGTGATAACTACATGATTAGTGCTATTTCAGCTTCTGATATCCCTGGGACTCCAGGAGTTAGTAAAACAGCTGCTGATTTAACCAAGTTAGGTCAACAAGGTCTCCGAATTAGTAAAAAGGACGGTGGAACTGTTGTACCAAAGACTGATGAAACTGGATTGCTTCCGGATGATCATTCTTTAACTACCGAAGAACTAATGCATGCCTTATCATTTGACTCGCAATTTACCGGAGACGATGGTAACAAATACCCTGTCTTCCGGAATATTATTGATAAAGCGGACGTTGGAGATATTCTTCTTTATCGGTCTGATATCTATAACTACTACGATAGTATTTATAATCCTAAGGATCCCGATTTAGGAAATCATTGGTTAGATGTTCATGTAACTGATGACTTGCCTAAACAATTGCGGTTATTGGACGGAAGTGAGGACGTAAACCTCTACTACCCTGATATCCCACCAATTAAGAAGGATGCTGAAAAACCGACTCCACAATCACACGGCTTCAAAGCAGCATTGATTTCCGATCAACTGGATTCAGGGCAACAAGCTGTAGTTAATACGGTGAAAGCTTCTGGCTCTAACTTCGCAGATAAAACACCAATTGAATCTAGTGATGTGAAAGTAATCCCGAGTCATCGTCCACCTGGTAGACCATCGATCTACATTAATAATCAGATGCAAAACGTGACCCAAAATATGCAAGATTGGTCTGACCAATTGTATAACGTTCGAGATTACGATAACATCAACTATCGGATTCCACTGTATAACTTTAGTCAAGTTCCGTTAATCAATGGTCAATACACCTTCTACTTACCAAGTCTCAAGGATAACAATCCAAATAACTTGAAACTCCAGTTTGAGGGTCAGGATATTCCTTATGATTCAACGGACAAATCTAACGGTCTGCATTACACCATAAGTGATGATAATCTCACCCAGAATGATGGATCGACTTACAAGAACTGTAAGAAGATTGTGATTAAAGGTTTGCCAACTCTCGACGCTTACTCGACCAAGAACATCACGGCTAACGTGAACCTCGGTGAAAATCAAGGGAAGTACTTCTCAAGTACGCCGAAATTAACTGGGCAATCGCAAGGTGGGGATCAGACTTCCACGTATTATGGTAAAGAAGAAATTTATAACCTAAATGCTGGAAATCTAAAAATTGCTCCGATGAGTTTTGAATACGGAACGCATGCTTTCTTTACCCCTAACTCAGATATGCTTCCCCTTGATACTTACACCTTTGACGAATCCGGTAACCCGGTTCTGACCACGCCTCGAATCAATCCTAAGCTTGGTTACCAGGCTCTTTCCATTAAGGATACCCGGCAAAAAGCTGAACGAAAAGAATACTCAATTAGTCTGTCACAGGCTAAAGACAACAGCCAAAGTGTGGCAGGTCAACTAAGTAACGCTGACGTCATCGGAACCAAAGATTCGCCGTTCCAGTTAGTTTACTTCGATGGTAAAGGAGATAAGCATCCCCTCACCCCTGGAAATAACGACAATGTGAACGTTTATTCCTCTGGTGATAATTTACCAGATCTAAAGAGTGTGGATTGGAATAGTCGCAACGGTTTGAAGTTAAATGTACGTAAAGCTCCTGATGCTCCGCAAAGTGGGCAAAAGAGCGACTACGGTGCTACTTTAAACTGGACCGTGAACTCCACAGAAACTCCTTAGTTCAATCCTATAAACATGAAAAGGGACCCTCGAGCAACTGCCCGAGGGTCCCTTTTTTGTTGGGTTTATTTAATTGTTTTCCAAATGGTTTGTAATAGTTGCACGTCGTTAAAAGTATAAATTTGAACGCCTACACCCACTCGTTGCAAGCTGTAAATTTGTTCCAGAGCCACCTGAATTCCAATGGCTCGTAACTCTGATTCCGTCTGGGCTACTGCTAATCGATTTTTAAGCTCCATCGGTAAAGGATGTCCCAGCATGATTTCAGCCTGCTGAATTCGGGTTTGACTCGTCAACGGTAATACCCCCACTACCACAGGAACTCGGATATCAGCAATATGAATGCGGTCTAACCACCTGAAAATAGTTGGTACATCAAAACAAAATTGAGTAAACAACTCCGTGGCTCCAGCCTGGACCTTAGCCCGTAAATAAAAAAGTTCCGTTCCCCAACTATCCGATTCCGGATGACGCTCAGGATAGGCCGCAGCAGCAATTTTCAATTGACTGTGTTGCTTAATGTACCGGATTAAGTTAGTTGCGTGCGGAAAATAGCCCGTGGGTCGTTGGTGGTGGTTTACATCACCACGTAAGGCGAGCACCCGTTTAACTCCTAATCGCGTTAATTCATGCAGTTCCTGGGTTATTGCAGTGGGAGTTTTGTACAACCCGGTGAGATGGGGAAGCACCTGCAGCTGGTTTCGTTCCAGTTGTTGAATCAAATCATATGGTTTTCCTGGATTATCTTTTCCACCGGCACTCCATGTAACCGAGACAAAGTCAGGACGGATGGTGGTTCCTATTCCACTAGCTTCGATAAACCGTTGATTAGCAAGCGATGTTGTTGCTGGCGAAATTTCAATCCCAAGTGGTGATGTCATCATAGCCATCCCTTCCTCTAATTCTCTTTATTCCCAACCGAATCATTTTCGTAAAATCGGATCCGTCTGCTTTAATAAGTATTTTTTCAGCCAGATCTGCATGCTGAAAATGATTAAAGCCGTAATAAAGAACGAAAACGTCACGTCCGATAAGAAATGCGCTCCGATTACCAAGCGACTCAGTGCAATCAAAATACTATCCAACAGTCCCAGACGCCACAACCACCGGTGCCAGCGGCCGCGACCAAACCACGAAAAGACAAGTGCCAACGTCGCTGCCATCGTGTGTCCGGAGGGAAATGAATAGTGACCGTTATTTCCATTGATGTGATACCAACTGGTAAAATCCTGGAGGTGCTGTTGCACCTCGTAAGGCCGGTACCGACCCCAGATTGTTTTTAAAGTAACGTTTACCGTCAGTGCTAAAAATACCGTTCCACTGGCAAAGATGGCGATAGTTAAGAGCTGGTGCAAGCGAAAATCAGACTGTCGGTGTAGCCACCACTGGCAAACGAACGTGATGATTCCGTACAAAAACAGCCCCGTAATGACCAAACTCCAACCGTGCTCATGCGATTGCAGTTGCGTATGCGTCCCAACCGCTAGACCCTGTTGCACGTTTTGTTGCGCTTTGAAAAAGTACGAACTACTTTCTCGCCCAAAATGTTGCAGTTGACTAACAGACAAAGTCAGTCCCACTGCAAATTCCAGTAAAGCCAGCCAGCGTCGTGGTTGTCGCAATGCACTTCCAATTGCAACCTCCCCACTTAGAATTAACACCAAGTACAAGGGAAATGAACCAATGGTTTGGCCCACGGTGGCTCCATAACTATGATAATTAGTGATGGTTTGACTCAACTGCAGATCAAATCTAGTAGCGAATCCCATTAATCCAATAAACAGCAGGATGGCGCAGAATAACATCCAGTATTGTTGTTGTTTTGACATGTTTTTCTCCTCTAAGTGATGGTCAAGCTCACCATAAATTAATATAATTAAAGTAATCTAAATATCAAAGGAGTCCCGCTATGACTAGTACAGAACCCATTGAGATTTTGGTTACCAGTAACCAAAACTACATTGATCCGCTTAAAGTAATGCTTTATTCACTCCGGCTGAATAATCAGAAGGCTGCCTTTCGAGTCTGGTTGTTACAATCAGACATTAGCGCAGAAACCAATGCTAATTTGTTAAACTACGCTGGTCGCTTAAACTTAGACTTAAACGTCATTAAAATGGACGAACGGGTGAACTTACCCAAGTCCTTTTTAAGCGTCTATGACTACCCGCAGGAAATGTACTTCCGCCTGCTCTGTGCTGATTCATTACCCAATGATCTTCACAAGGTTCTATACCTAGATCCTGATTTGCTGGTAGTTAATGATATCATGCCCCTCTGGGAAACTAACTTAGACGGCAAAATGTTTGCAGCCGCTGTCCACAAGGGATTAACCGACATCATGCGTTCCATCAATAACCTTCGCTTAGGAACCGACGGCGGGTACTACAACTCGGGAGTTATGCTGATGGATCTCGATCAGATGCGACAAAAAATTAAAGTTAAGGATATCGTGGAGACGGTTGAAAAGTATCATGATTACCTAGTTTTGCCTGATCAAGATATTCTCAACTACCTCTATAGCAATGATACCAAGGAAATCTCTGAAGATCTTTGGAACTTTGATGCCCGTAAATCACTGATGTACCTCACCCGCAGTGGTGGTAAAGAAAATCTGGACTGGATCATGAAGCACACCAGGATTATCCACTTCTGCGGAAAACCCAAACCATGGCAAGCCGACAGTAATTCCCCATATACCGCCCTGTGGCTCAACTACCAACAAATTGTCACTAACCATTTTAACTAACATTTTAAGCAGTCCCAATTCATGCTTGGGCTGCTTTTTTATTTCATGCTATAATGAGGCCACTAGGGAGTGGTTCCCTAGTCGGATATTTGAAAATTGAATCAGAAAGGATGAGGAGTTTATGCGTAATGATGAACCTGTCTATCGAAGTGTGAGCGTTGGCATGGTGAAAGTGGCAATCAAAAACGATGGCAATCAGATTATTGCTAATGTAATTGGTAATAATGTAATTGCGATTGATGACAAAGTGAGCCGCGCCACCGTAACCGGTCCAGATCGAGCTGGCTATTACGGAATTGGTGATTACGTCTACTTTACCACCGATAAGCGCAAGAAACACACAGCAATTCTCGCAGAAGTGATTAAGCAACGGTGGGTCAACTAATCCTTTCGGATGCAAAAAACGTCTTGAGCATAATGCTCAAGGCGTTTTTTAGTGGAGTTGATAACCAGTGAGTTGCACCGTCACTGGTGCATCCGCTGCGAGCGTTACTTCTGGTGCGGTAAGTGGATAAAAGCGTTCGCTAAAGGCCGCGGCACCGTGGTTAACAAAGATTTCCACCGAACTAGTATCGGTCCAGATTTGCAGATCTAATTCAGCTTGGGGTCGAACTTGAGCAAACCGTTGCGCATCTTGCCCCGCCCTGGTAACCACCACCTCATGCTGGGCTTTGTGATAGGTAATTTGCAATCGTTGGTCACCCGCTTGGAATTGCAGGGTTAGTTGTGATACCGGCCAACTGGCTAACTTGGTCTGCAAGTGCAGTTCGAGATGCTGCGCATCGGGCACTGCCAGGTTACGTTCCGTGCCATGCCATTCTTCATCAATCACTTGCTGCGTCCGTAACTGGGTTACTTCAGCAACCGGTAGCATGCATAGTTGACCGGCGCACCAAGTTAATTCCCGTGGGAGCGTCATCGCACCGGCCCAACCATCGGCTTGTTCGGGGAACTCCGCTTCCCACATGTCCATCCAGCCAACTACAATCCGGCGTCCGTCCGGGGCTAACATCGTTTGGGTCGCATAAAAATCGTGCCCATGATCTAGCTCCTGCAGGTTACCGTGCTGATAATCGAGCGTCTGAAAATCAAATTGACCGACTAAATAACTGGTCTGGTAGAGGTTTAAATTTTCTTTCTCCGTTGCCGCGATTCCTTGTGGCGACAATAGCAACACGTCCTGACCGTTAAGCCGGAAGAAATCAGGACACTCCCACATAAAGCCGGATTCACTAGCAGTCGAAGCTGCGGTGATCACTCCTTGATATTCCCAATCGACTAAATTAGTGGATTGATAGAGCAGGGCTCGTCCCGTCTGCGTAGTTGCAAGCTGACTTCCCAACACTAGATAGTACTGGCCGTCTCTTTCAAAGACCTTGGGATCCCGGAAATGCTGGCTATTATCAGCTGGTGGCGTTTCAATGACCGGATTCGTGGCTAATTTATAGAAATGAATCCCATCATCACTGACCGCCACGTTTTGGGTTTGCCAAAAATCATCTGGTTTGCTTTCATCCGGAACGTGATGACCCGTGTAAACGAGAAACAACCGGTTATCTTTAACGATTGCGCTCCCCGAAAAACAACCGGACTCATCAGCTTCACTATCCGGAGCAAGTGCCGGTGGCAAGGTTTCCCAGTGAAGCAGATCCTGACTACGGGCGTGCCCCCAATGCATTGGTCCCCATTCTACTCCGTACGGATGGTACTGGTAAAACAGATGGTAGTAACCCTGAAAGTAGACGAAGCCGTTCGGGTCGTTCATCCAACCCTGGGGTGGCATCAGATGGTAGTGTAGGCGAAACCGGTCGTTTGTAACGGCGGGCATCCGCTGTTGCTCAAGTTTCATGTGCTTTCCTCCGTGATGAGTTAAAATCGTCTATCTGCTTAATCCGTTTTTAAATACTCCGTCAGTGCCTTCCCCGTCACTGAAGTCGGCGTCGTCATTGCTCCTGCCGGAATCCCGCTATAGAGAACCTGACCGCCGTAAATCCCGGCCCCCGGACCAATGTCAATCAGCCAATCGGCCTGACTAATCACATCTAAATTGTGTTCCACCAGGATTAGGCTATTTCCAGCTGCAACTAAGCGGTGAAACAGCTCAACTAGTTGGGCAGTATCTTTGAGATGCAGGCCCGCCGTCGGTTCATCGAGAAAGTAGGTCTGCCCGTTTTCACCGAGCGTTTGGGCTAACCGGAGCCGTTGCAGTTCTCCTCCCGAAACCGTCGTCAAAGATTGATCCAGACCGAGATAGCCGAGTCCGACCTCTTGGAGCCGTTTTAGTGGAGTTGCTAAGTCGGGTTCCGCGGCAAAGAAATCCACCGCTTCGTCCACGGATAACGCTAGCACGGCCGCAATATCCTTACCATGGTACTGATATTGTAAAGCTTCCTGGCTATACCGCTTACCACCACACAGTTCACAAACCTGTTTGACCGGGTCCATAAACGCCATGTCGGTAATCGTGATTCCTTTCCCCTTACACCGTGGGCAAGCGCCCTTCCCGTTGTAACTAAAGAGTTGGGTTGAAACCTTGTTAGTTTTCCCAAATAAACGTCGAATCGGGTTCAATAAGTTTAGATACGTCACTGGCGTCGAACGAATGCTAATTCCAGCTGCTTGCTGGGTTAAATCAACGTAGTTACCGTTTAGCTTCCGTTTTAAGGCCAGGGCCAGCGAACTCTTTCCCGAACCAGCCACTCCCGACAGCACGGTCATGATTTCCATTGGTACTTTGACGCTAACGTCTTGCAGGTTGTGCAGCTGAACGTGTTCTAAGGACACAAACTCGTGCGGTTCGTGGGGCGTAGCCAGCTGGTGCGGTTTACGCAACCATTCTCCGGTTAGAGTGTTAGAGGCCCGTAGTTCCGGATAAGTTCCCGTAAAGGTGATTTTACCGCCGGCAGCTCCGGCTTGCGGTCCGACTTCCACGACGTGATCGGCAATCGTAAACAAGGCCGGATTGTGGTCGACCACAAAGATGGTATTGCCCTTATCCTTCAGCTTTAGCAAGGCTTTTTTAATCAGTTGAATGTCGTGCGGATGGAGTCCGACGCTGGGTTCATCAAACACGTACAGCAGGTCTGACAGTGAATTCGTGAGGTGCTTGGCAATCTTAATCCGCTGCACTTCACCCCCAGAAAGCGTGCTGGTGGTTCGGTCCAAGGTCAAATAACCGAGACCAATCTCAATCAACGGGTTAATTTTGGTGGTTAAACTCCGGATGATTTCGTCACCTAAGTTGTTTTTAATTCCCCGTAAAAATTCCAGAAATTGGACCAGGTTCATCTTGGTTGCTTTCGCAATGTTCACGTCGTTAATGGTGACACTCAGCGCCTGGTGGTTTAACCGATCGCCCCGACAGACCGGGCATTCCCGTTGGGTGACGACCTCGTTAATCGCCGCCTGATGGTGTTTTCCTTCCGAGCTGTGCAGAATCGAGCGAACAATCCGGGGCACCACCCCTTCGTAGTCTGCACTCTTAAAGGAAGCGGGAGAGTTAGGAAACGGCTGCTTGGGAGCGTGCATTAATAGTTCATATTCGGCCGGGGTGTAATCCTTAATCGGTTTATCGTTATCGAATAACCCTGAATCTCCGTAACGACGCCACCGCCAACTACCCGGACGGAAGCTGACGAAGGTAATGGCCCCTTCGTTCAACGATTTCTCCAGATCAATCAGCTTGCTTTCGTCCACGTCATCCACGTAGCCGAGTCCCTGACAGTTGGGACACATTCCCTGAGGCAGGTTAAACGAAAAGACTTCCGAATAACCCACAAAGTGGTCTCCGATCCGAGAGTACAGCAACCGAAGTAGCGAGTAGATTCCGGTATAGGTGGCCAAGGTCGAGCGAGCGTTTCCCGTCAGTTGTTTTTGTTCAATCGCAATCGCTACCGGCAGGTTCTCAATCTCACCGACCTCTGGCTGTCCGTACTTAGGTAGATACTGCTGGGTAAAACTCGGGAAGGTTTCGTTCAGTTCCCGCCGTGACTGCGCTGCCACCGTGTCAAAAACTAACGAGGATTTTCCAGATCCTGATTCTCCTAGAAAAACGGTGATTTCGTGTTTGAGTAATTGAATATTAACGTGCTTTAAGTTATTTTGGTGTGCATCTTTAACAATTATTTCGGTTGCCACCTGTTGTTTCTTCATGCTTTCCTCCGTGATGATGTCGTCGTATGGTTATAAAATAACACGACCGCCAACGCGATTAAAATGGAGAGGCCGGCCAACGCAAACAGAATGGAATAGTTCAGCCATTCGACCATCAGACCACCAAACAAGGGGCCGACTGCCCGGCCAAAGGACATGAAGACGTTGAACATCCCCTGGTACTGCCCCTTAGAGCGCGGATCAGCTAAACTGTCAATCCACGCGGGAATGGCGGGAAGTCCGTTCATTTCTCCAATCGTTAGGATAATCATGATGATAATGAACCAGTGATACTGACGCGCCCAAATTAACATGAAAAAGGTCGAAGCAAATAGAGTAACTCCAAACGCAATTTGGGGTACCATCCGAAAGCGCATCCCGATTCGATTGATCAGTGGTTGCCCAATCACAATTAATAACCCGTTAATCGGCCAAATGAAACTGTACTGTTCAAAGGAGATGTGTAGGTCTTGCATATGAACTGGCATGACACTTTCCCACAGGGTGTAACTCAAATAAATAAAAAAGACCATGCCACAAATGAGCCAGATTAACCGCGGATTCGGCTGCGGTGCGGGGCCCATGTCCACCTGAGCATCGGGTTGCTGGTGACGATGGACTTGCACTGGCGGAAACTTCACGTTAAACTCAAGAATCGTCATAATCAATAGAATGACGTAGAAAAACGAAGCAACCGCAAAGACAACTCCAACGCCGTACTTCATTAAGTACCCAACTGCGGCAGTTCCAATTACAACCCCCAGGTTCACGCCGATGTACACTGAGTTAAACACCTGCCGGGTACTTTTACTGCGCACCTTGGCCGCATACGCGTTAAGGATGGTTAAACTGGATCCTTCTCCCAGCCCATACACGAACAACATGATGGCAAACATGGGCCAGCCGTGGGAGAAGATCAGTACCACGACCGCCGCCAGGGCAATGGAGATGCTGATGATGGCAGTTTTGTACGGCGACCACCGGTCAAAGAGCCGGCCACCGAGATAATTTCCCAACACCATGAAACAAGACATGATAAACAGCACCACTCCCGCGACCGTTAAGGACTCGTGGAGCGTGTTGTGCATGTAAACGGTGGTCAACGGCCACATTAAGGCTGCTCCAGAATTAAGAAGTAATGAATAAATTAAGACTGAAGTCAGTCGAATTTCCGAACGAGGCGTTTTCGTCATGCGCAATCCCTCCTAGATAATTAGTCATTTCTTCTATTCTCGCACAAATTCATGGGTTTCAAAAGAAACGGTTCTGGCTTTAAAGCGTGGTAAAATATGGATACTTAGTTCTGAAACAACCTAATTTTAACCAACAATAGCAACTCGAAAGGAAGTCCCATTATGATTCATATCGTTACGGATTCAACCGCTCAACTAACCTCCGAAGAAATTAAAGACAATGATTTACACGTCATCCCGTTGCAGGTTAGCTTTGAAGGAAAAACTTACCAGGATAAAGTGGACATCACCCGGCAACAATTTTCCGAAATGCTCCATGATGACGAAACGGAATTCCCCAAAACTAGCCAACCAGCCATGGGTCAATTCGTAGAAACTTACGAACAAATCTTAAAAGACGATCCCGATGGAAGTATCGTTTCAATTCACATCACACGCATCCTTAGTGGAACCGTCGAAACGGCCCAATCGGCTGCCCAACAAGTGAACGGTGACATTCGGGTGATTGATAGTAAATCAACCGACCGGGGACTTGGTTTTGAAGTCCTAAAAGCTGCTGAATTAGCAAAAGCCGGAAAATCGGCGGAAGAAGTGGAAAATGGCGTGATTGCCATGATTCCTGAAATTAGCTTACACGTGTTCGTGAACAGCTTTGATTACCTGGTTAAGGGTGGTCGTGCTAGCCGTGCTGTTGGGTTCATTTCCTCCCTCATTCAGCTCAAACCCGTCTTAGCTCTTAACGAGGGTAAGCTCGAAATCGTGGCTAAATGTCGTGGTGCTAAAAAGATGCGGAAGGTCCGCGATGAAATTACGGAAACCCTCATTAACGATCCGAAGGTGAAGGAAGTCGGCCTCTCCTACGTGGACTCTACCGAAGACGTTGACGCTGTGGCCGCTCGCATTAAGGAAGCCCGTCCAGATATTAATGTGTTAGTCCGCCTCACCTGCCCCGTCATTATGACTCACGTGGGTCCTGGTGGCTTTGCCATTATTTACAACTAAATTTATGAAGCAAAAACTAAGCGCTCCCACAGAATTAGCTATTTTTCTAATTCCATGAGAGCGCTTTTCGGTTAATTAGCAATCATTTTTGAATGCTTGCATAAAGGGCAAATTTATTGGTTATCTAATCCCAACTTAAATTACTCCCAAAGTTATTGTACTTCTAGTTGGAATAAACGGACCTGTAGCAAGGGTTCTATGTCCAAAGAAAAAAGTGTACCTAAATGGGTAATTTAGGTACACTCAAAAGACACACGTCTCTTATTTTAAAACACTCAAGAACTATACTATAGTAGATAAGTATATTATGTTGTGATAAAAATACTGTTAGCTAATTTAATGACATTTATAGTTAAAACTAAAGGAGACATTTGATGACAGCAACGGAAGATCCTAACGAAACATATAAACATATCAAAATAATCTATAGAGTATATTTTGTATTGGCATTAGTGCTTGTATTGATTGGCACCCTTGCAACTTTGGTGGCAATTATTTTGAAAAAGGTGAATATTTATTTATTGTTCTTTGTTGTTTTAGGATTTATCCTTTTTGTCTTTTTAAAATTAACAATTCCTTATCTAAAAAGACACTCTAGGCATCAAGCAACTGGGTATAAAGTTCCAATTTATAGAGATCTATTATATTGGAATTTAATGAAGAGCAAAAAAATTTATTCTTGGATATTTGCATTACTAATTCTTTGTTTGCTAAGTTTAATGATTTTTCATGATAACTTCCATATAACTGACTGGCGTTATTTATTCTGTGCAATTGTTTATGGGTATGTCATTGCAGATTTAGTTGTTTGTTCTTTTATACTTAAATTTTTGCAAAAAAGAGAGAAACATCATGAACTTATTCAAAGGAACTAAAAGGGTTAGTTTAGATATTTTAACTACTATCTAAACTAATCTTTTTCTTTACATACCAAATGCTTTTTGAATAAGAGAACACAAGCCGATAATTGCTGTATTTACAATGGCGTCTGTTGCAATACCTTCAATAACAGCCGGAGTTGCAATTAGCACAGCCGTAATTGCAAGTGCAAAAAATATTTCGCTCGTATGTCCAAAAGCAAAGTCTACCGCTTCAATGCCTTGTTTTACTACTGGTAAATTTGATGGTTTAATTTTCAAGTCAATTTCTAAATTTACTTCAGTATCCCACTCAGTATTACCTAATTTAACTTTAAAGATATTAATGCTTAAGGAAACAGTGTAGAACCCATCATCGTCAATTGAATACGATAGTGATAACTGACCATCCATGATGTTTTGTAATAAAGAAATATCCATCAACTTTCCAATAACTACATCTAGTACGGGGCTAGGCAAGTTGAATGTGTCAGAAAACCATTGGGATAAATCAATCTTAGACAGTGATCCTTTTGAAATGGTGAAAACATTACTACCATTTAAATTAGCAAACGTATCCGTTGCCTGGAGAACAATTTTTAATGAGTTTGTTAGGTTAAAAGTCGTAATTGGAATGTCTAATTCAATATTGGTGTTTTTAGTAAGAGATTGTACGACATTCAACGCAGATTTAAATTTTGGATTTTCAACAAACCGATTAGTTTCCAGTATCCTTTCCTGATGATGCATCTTGGTCAATGGCAATCCCGGCAAAATTATACTCAGTAAACTGGTCAATTGCCCAATTTTTTGGCATTTTATAACCTAAGTTACCACTGTATCCAGTTGACATGTCAGAAACAAAAGCATTTACGGCATAACCTTGTTCCAAGGCGTGGGTACAAACATTTCGAGTCCCATAAACACCTACTTTGTAATTATTACCCAAATGGCGTTTAACAGCTGCCAAATAAGGAAGAACGGTCCCAGGAATATCTCCATCCAGAATGTCAGTATCCACAGCAAAATAAATGGTAGTTCCTTGAGGGAATCCCAGCCTAACTGCAGCAGCAGTTGCAACATTGGCATCATAACTTCCTTGAGCTGCAGTGAAATATGATTGATCACCATCATTATCTTGGTAAATGGGAAAAATATTTAAGCCAGCTTTGACCAAACCTTCAATTTCACCAGTAGTTAAGTTTTTAGGCCGTCGATTTGAACCAGTACCCACCGTTCCAGTTAAATACCGACCAATTAAATTAAAACCATAACTTTTGAGTTTTTTAGCTGTTGAACTGGAGACTTGGAATGAGGTATCACAAGCGTCAGAGTCACGGTTAGTATCACCATTGGAGGTTAATAATCCCTTGATTACAGCTAAGTTAGCGGATCCATTGTAAGGTGGAAGTTTCATAAAATTCCGAAAGTTGAATACCGCATTAGCAACGTTACTTCCATAAATCCCGTCAAAGGGTCCATCGTAAAATCCGTTTACCATTAAACCATATTGAATAACTTTAACAATCGGACCACTGGTACCTTGATAAATCGTTGGCGTTAATCTAATGGTACCGGGACCATAAACTCCATTTGCCTGACTAGTAGACATACCTTCAGTTGCTTGTAAGGCATAAATTAAAGCGGTATTAGTGTTTCGTTGGTAAAGACCATCAGTGGGAACTAAGCCTAAATCATCACCAAAGTAACTAAGATAGTTATGATTCAGGTATTGTTGCATTTTTCGGATAGCAGTAGTACCCCCACCTAATAATTTAAAGGCACTCATATCAAACAAAGCGGCCATTAAAGGAACCGTTAAATTACCACTGGGTAGCCCTGCATCTTGACGCAATTCGTCTACTGCAGTTTGCGTTCCTTTAGAAAATTTAGTGTTAAAGGCAGCTGGACTATAACCTTTACACCAAAAAGCACCTTGAATTAATTTAGCGATGTTGCCTTTATAACCTACCCGATATTTAGCTACTTGGCCTGCTAAGGCTGACTTAGTATGGTCACCAAAGCCACTGGACACAGGATTAATGCCTAATTCGTGCTGTAATCCTTCACGTAAAGCATAAATGGTCTTCCAACCAGTTTGGCCATTTTCATTAACCTTGGTGTAGCCATTTACCTTTCCGTATTCTGAATTTAACCATTTTTGTACTTTTAAAACTTGTTGATCCATGTTAATTTCCTCCATTTGTAGAATTGAATTGTGAGTAATTAGTACTAATTAAGCTATATAATCTATAATTACGTTGCTTGTTGTAGATAAATAGTCTACAATGGTGACAAATAAAAATCCAACACGTCTGTTGGAGTTATTTGTTCTTCGTAATCAATTAGATTACAAGGAACACTATATATACTAATCTTCTAAATGTCAACCAAATAATAGAAAAATATTCTATATAACTGAAGGGAAAGTGCTGCAAATGTCGATTTATCAACGGATCAAGGAATTAGCCAAAAACAAAAATATTTCCATTCGCGAATTAGAACATCAACTAGGTTTCCCTAATGGAACTTTACAGAAGTGGGTTGATAACGCTAATTCACAAAAATTAAAGAAAGTAGCCAATTACTTTAGCGTTTCCACTGATTATCTCTTGGGGAACGGGGAACGCCCTACCGCTGATTTAGACGATTTAGAAACTATTATGATGTTTGGAGGAAAACCGGTACCAGAAGAAGATAAGCAAACGGTTTTGGAAATTTTAAGGAGGCTCAGAGATGCAAGAGATCATAAATAGCCTGTTTAACTACGCGTTAAATCATGATATTGGGGTGGTTTACACTGATAAGTTGATGCCAGAAACAAAGTCATTCGCTGACATTCCCACACGATCAATTGTGATTAATGCAAATGAGCCTAATCAGCGGCAATTACCCCTTATTATTGCTCATGAAATTAGTCATGTAGTCCAGTGCGATACGAATGATGCTCAGTTAAACTTCTCTACAGGCTTAAAGCCGCATTATGAACAGAAAGCTAACATCGGTGCCATTGACTTGTTAATTCCATTTTACGTAGAGGATAAAGAACTCTATCAAATTAACGTGGACGAATTTATGCAGTTATTTGCAATTCCCAGTTCGTTACGAGATATTTGTATTACGGAAATGAAAAAGAACATTAATTAAATAAAAGAAGCCAGCCTTACTAATTATTTTAGTAGGGCTGGTTTCTTTAAATTTTATAAGTAATTGCACAATTTGATTGTTATTTTTACTATCTAGGGATTCAGTGGGTTACTCAGCTAAAATTAATTCACTAAATTTAATAGTATTCTGGAAATTTAAATACACTCAGAAGGCACAAATATATTTGTATACATTACAACAAGTAGTAATGTAGATTTTACTACTTTATACTTGTTTCTGTAATTTATTAATATTTATTATTCAAACAAGTCTGAATGACTACCGGTATCAATGAATTTAATATAATCACCATCGTACCGATAAATCAAAAGCCAATCTGGTTTAATGTGAAGTTCTCGTTCAGGTTTTCGATTTATGAGGTTATGGTCGTTAAACTTAGCTGGAATTTCTTCATCGTTAATTAATAAGTAATATATTTCATTGAATTGATTTTTGTTATATTTAGGCTGTTTTAGCATTTGTTTGTAATGTTTTTTGAATTGATTTTCAAAAGCAGGTTTGTATTGTTTAGTCATTTAACCAATCTAAACCTTCCTGAGCATTATCAAACTTAACGTAATCATCACTACTAATTGCTGTTTTTAATCGTTTATTTGGTTGGTTTACTTCAAAAGGTAATCCATTGTTGTTAATTGTTTGTTTCATAAAAATACGAAACGCTTCTGGAGCAGTTAATCCGTTTTCTTTTAAAACTTTTTCAAATTCGTCCTTATTAAGGGTACTAGTTCTAAAATGAATTTGTGCTGTATTTGTTTTCATTAAAATCACTCCTTTACATCATAGTACCATTTGGTACACAAAATAGCAAATTATATTAGTATACGATTTTAATAAAAAATATAAATATATTAATTGGATCTTTTATACTTAAAATTTTACAAAAAATAGAGCAGCAACATGAACTGATTCAAAGGAAATAAAAAAGGTTAATTTAGATATCTTAACTATTATCTAAACTAACCTTTTTCTTTACATAAAGTAGTTGAATTTTAATTAAAGTAGTTTTCCCGCTCATTAAACAATAACAGTAGTTAACCTTATCTTATAATTATAAGAAACTGAAGTATACAAAGTATAATACAAGCTATATTCAATAGAGAAAACAATTTCTTTAATGCTTGGTTATATATTTTAATATCTTCGTTATTACTTTTGACAATATACCAAGATTTATAGTAAATGATTTTTTGTTTATATAAATAACAAAAAAGAAACAGATAAAAATAACGAATCTACCAATATCGTTATTCACAAATATCAATAACATTAAATATAACGCAATCAGAAATATATCAAAATATTTATATTTTTTTGTTTTTTTCTTCTGAACAGCGTTTAAATCAAAATGTAATTTTCTTTTTTGAATAATAAAAACACTAAGTTGTATTACTATTAATACAGTTAGAAATATTAAAGGTATAAGTGATGTTAAAATTAACAAATTAAGCAATGTTTTGCTCATATTACCATCCCCTTGTACGCTATATTGTACGTTATTTAGTACGTTTAGTTCATTTTACTGAAATATGGATAACAAAAAAGACGCCACCGAAGTAGCGTCTTTTTTAGTAACCTAATTTACTTTTTTACCAGTAGTTGTGTGAGTTCCGGAATGCAACGGCGTTAGCAATTGAACCGTACCGGCTGATGGCGTATTGACGAGCAACCCGTTCTTGGTTAGCTGGGGAGTAGTCACCGTTCAAGTATGAAGCAGATAATTGGTATTTACCAATGTATTGACCGTTCCGAGCCGTGTATGAACCACCTGATTCAACGGCAGCGATTGAGTCTAATGAACCATCGTTGTCAGCAGCGTTGTTGCTTGAAGCTTGCGTGCTAGCGGCTTGGCTAGTTTGTTGCGTTTGCGTAGCAGCTGGTTGAGCAGCAACTTGACTAGTTTGTTGTGGTTGGGCCTGAGCTGCTGGTTGGGATGGAGTTTCAGCTTGAGCGGCTTGGCTAGTTTGTTGTGATTGTGCAGCCGGTTGAGCTGGAGTTTCAGCTTGAGCAGTTGCTTGTTTTACTTCGTAGTGTGGTTGTACGGCTGGTGCTACTGGAGTTTGCGTAGAAGCAACTTGCACGTTTCCGTCATCGCCAATGATGAAAGTTTCACCAACATAAATCTTGTTGATATCTTGAATCTTGTTAGCATCCTTTAAGCTTTGCACTGAAACATCGTGGTCAGCAGCGATTTGTGACAGAGTGTCTCCAGCTTTAACCGTTACAGTAGTAGAAGCGTCTGCACTGTTAGCGCCGGCGAATAATACACCAGCAGATACAGCAGTAATAGCGGCTACAGTTTTAATTCCTTTAAATTTCATGAAATAATCTCTCCTTTAATAGTTGGGAAGTTGTTTTCAGTTTCGAATTCTTGAGTTCCGTTAAGTGATTACTGAATCATTTAACAGTCCCTATACTAAAGTCAGATTATTACAACAAGATTACAGCGATTTTAAAAAAACCATCGGCTTCTGTAATTCTGTAACACGCTTAACATATTCTGTAATTAATCAATTGCTCTAATCTCACCTTTTCTCACTGGCTGTAAGCTTCATCAGCATTGGAACTTCGTTAATTATCACCCTATTTCGTCACAATTCTTCCATAATCAGGGCTTGTTGGGGGGCTAATTGGTCAATAATTGTCCCTTTCTCGCTTACTTCAGTGCTTAAATTGTCCAAAAGAATCCGGCCTTGATACCTATGGTCTAGCGAAACGGGCTGCCGCTCCAGGTTCACCAACACCAATAACTGTTGTTGCTCATTTTGCCGGCGATATGCAATCACTGTGGCTGGACTAGCCAGTGGTTCAAACTGACCCATGCGGAGGACGTCCCGGTACTGTGGCTGCTGTTGCAACCGTAATAATTGCTGATAATAATACAGCACGGACTCTGGATCAGCTTGTTCAGCTGCCACATTAATCCCGCGCTTGAACGTTCCTGGTTTTAACCACGGCGTTCCCGTCGAAAAGCCCCCGAAGCGACTGTCATCCCAGGGCATTGGCACCCGGGCGTTATCGCGGGAGCGCCAGTTAACAATCGCTAGTGCTTCATCAGGAGTTTTACCCGCTTTAATTAGGCGCTGATAGTTATTAATGGAAGAAACGTCATTAAAGTCCTCGATGTGGTGGCGCGTAAAATTGTGCATCCCCAGCTCCTGTCCTTGATAAAGCACTGGAACCCCTGGAAGGAATACCGACAAAGTTGCCAAGACTTTGGCTGCTGCTGGAGTTCGATCCGCGGGATTTTTAATAAACTTGGTCAGGGCCCGGTTTTGGTCGTGATTTTCTAAAACATTGGCAAACACGACCTGCGCAGCTTGGATGGCTCGTTGACTCGCAAAGATGGTGTCAGCCAGTTCTGCGACGGTCCAATCCCGTGGTTGCTCCCACTGATTTGCATCCACTACGTCAATATTAAGGTAACTAAAGTCAAAGATCATGGAGAAATAGCCATCCGGACCCACAAATTCAGCTAGTTGGTCGGGCCGGACCCCAGCGGCTTCCCCAATCGTCACGGAATCATGCTGGGCAAAAGTGGCTTCTTTCAATTCTTGTAAAAATTTACCTAACCCCGGACGGTTAAGCCCCTTCCGGGTGACGCTAACTAACCCATCGGGACCATCGGCCGGCAGATTCTCCCAGTCCTGATCCTTCTTTAAATGGGTAATCGCATCTAGTCGGAAGCCAGCAATTCCCTTTGCTAGCCACCAGTTAATGATGCGGTAAAGCTGTTGCCGCAATTCTGGATTTTCCCAATTCAAATCAGGTTGCGCTGCCGTAAAGGTATGAAAGTACATCGTTTCTGGATCATCAGGAACCGCAGTCCAAGTCGAGCCCCCAAAGATACCTCGCCAGTTGGTCGGAGCTTGGGCAGCCGGAGCGGACTTAAAGATGTAATAATCCCGGTATGGACTAGTTGGATCACGAAGTGCTTCCTGAAACCACGGGTGCTGGTCTGAGGTATGGTTCAATACTAAATCCATGATGACCTTCAAACCCCGGTCGTGGGCCGCGCTTAGTAGCTCTTCCATGTCTGCCATCGTGCCAAACACCGGATCAATCGCTTGATAATCGGCAATATCATATCCCATGTCGACCATCGGCGATCGGTAAACGGGCGCGAGCCACAGCATGGTCACGCCGAGTTCTTGCAAATAATCTAATTTTGCCGTAATCCCCGGCAGATCTCCAATTCCATCCCCGTTACTATCATTAAAGGAACGCGGATAAATCTCGTAAATAATTTCGTCCTGCCACCAGGATGGTTGAGTTCGTTGCATAAGACCCTCCTTTTTAATGAAGCAATCAAAATCTTTCGGTTTCATTTTAACAAATTCGTCTCGGTTTAAAACCAAGCATCGAGAGCATCATTTGTGGTCTAATTTGGTTGTATCCCACAGTTTAAGATAGCGTTTTCATTCCAGCCGTACCGGGGAAACAAACCCCTTCCATTCTGACCAATTATGGTTTATCCTTGGTAGTGTATCTATCCAATTTTTGAAGGAGTGAATGTTATGGCAACTGAAACACCAACACGAGCATTATTCATGCTTTTCGGTGGAGTTGGTGACTTAGCATTGCGGAAGTTATACCCCGCTATCTTTAACCTCTATAAAAAAGGTAGCTTGAGTAACGACCATTTCGCTTTGATAGGTCTCTCCCGAAAATCACTAACCGACGACGAATTTCGCGCTAAGATCATGGACTCCATCGCTAGTGAAGCTGACAGTCAAGATCAAGCCCAAGAATTTGCCAGTCACTTTTACTGGAAATCTCACGACGTAAACAACAAGGATCACTACTCCGACCTAAAAGAGTTAGCTGATCAACTAGAACAAAAGTACGAAACCGAAGGAAACCGGGTCTTTTACGTTTCGATGGCGCCCCGATTCTTTGGTATCGTGGCTCAAAGCCTGCACGATCAAGGTGTACTTTCCACGAACGGTGGTTTCAACCGCTTAGTAATTGAAAAACCATTTGGTCGTGACTACGAATCCGCAAAGGAACTTAACGACGCTTTAACCAGTGCCTTTCACGAAAACCAAATCTACCGGATTGACCACTACTTAGGGAAGGAAACGACGGAAGCCATTCCAGTCCTCCGGTTTGGCAATCCGATGATTGAAGCCGTGTGGAACCACGAATACATCAAGGACGTTCAAATTACCCTGGCTGAAAAACTCGGGGTTGAAGATCGGGCTGGTTACTACGACACGGCTGGTGCATTGCGGGATATGATTCAAAACCACACCCTGCAAATCGTGAGCTATTTAGCCATGGACCAACCAAACTCCTTCGTTGACACGGAAATCCGGCGCGAAAAAGTCAAAGCCCTGCAAAGCATGGAAATTTACGATGCTGACGGAGTTAAACAAAACTTTGTGCGCGGTCAATACGGTGCTGGTCCTGATTCAGTTCCATACCGGGAAGAACCCGGCGTACCAAGCGATTCAAACAACGACACCTACGCCGCTGGAAAGATTGTCTTTAATAACCATCGGTGGGGCGACACGCCGTTCTACATTCGTTCCGGAAAGAAGCTGGCTGACAAGCAAGGCCGGATTGACATCGAATTCAAGAAGCCGTTGGTAGACATCTTTGCCAAGGGAACCAAGCAAGCTCCTGAATTACAAGGCAACGTGCTCTCCTTCTACATCGATCCCAAGATTGGCATTACGCTCAGCATCAACACCAAGAATTCCGAACAAGGGATGCACACGGAAACGATTGACCTAGGTTACTTACAATCCGACCACCGGGCTGCCAAAGTGCCGTTGCCATACGAACGGCTCTTCCACGACATTTTGACTGGTGACGGAACTTACTTCGCTAGCTGGCCAGAAGTAGCCGCCGCTTGGAAGTTCGTGGATCCCGTACAAAAACTGTGGGACAGCGAACCGGGTGACTTCCCGAACTACGAATCTGGTTCCATGGGGCCAAAGGCTGCCGACGAGTTATTAGCTCGGGATGGCAACAGCTGGTACTGGCCAAATAACGTTCGTTAATAAAGCGTTTTCAATTTACAATGAAAACTATTTCACAAATGTAAATTCTAATGATAAACTATGATTGTAGGATTTTACAAAAATAATATCCAAAAAAGGAAGGTATATTATGGCTGACAAGAAAGCAAACATCGGAGTTGTTGGAATGGCCGTTATGGGTAAGAACCTGGCCCTTAACATCGAAAGCCGCGGCTACACCGTTGCGATTTATAACCGTTCCGCTTCTAAAACGGAACAAGTAATGAAGGACCACAGTGACAAGAACTTGATTCCTTCATACAACATTGAAGACTTCGTAAACTCAATTGAAGCTCCACGGACGATTTTGTTAATGGTTAAGGCTGGTGCTCCTACTGATGCCGTAATCAACGAAATTCTTCCATTGTTAGACAAGGGTGACACGTTAATCGATGGTGGTAACACGAACTTCCACGACACGATTGCCCGAAACAAAGAACTGGCTAAATCAGGAATTAACTTCATCGGAATGGGAGTTTCTGGTGGTGAATTAGGTGCCCTTCAAGGTCCTTCTTTGATGCCTGGTGGTCAAAAAGAAGCTTATGACCGGGTTGCCCCAATCTTAGAAAAGATTGCTGCTAAAGCCAAAGATGGCAAGCCATGTGTTGCTTACATCGGTCCAGATGGTGCTGGTCACTACGTTAAAATGGTCCACAACGGAATCGAATACGGTGACGAAGAGTTAATTGACGAATCATTTAACATCTTACGGAACGCCGCTGGTTACTCCGTTGACGACTTAGCTAAGATCTTCGCCGACTGGAACAAGGGTGAATTAAACAGTTACCTGATTGAAATCACTGCTGACATCTTAACTCGTAAAGATGACTTAGGTGACGACAAGAACAAGCCAATCGTTGACATGATTTTAGACCGTGGTGCTAACAAAGGTACTGGTAAGTGGTCTTCAGAAGATGCCTTAGACGAAGGTGCTCCTCAATCAGTAATTACGGAAGCCGTTTACGCTCGGTTCGTTTCCATGTTGAAGGACGAACGGATGGCTGCTGCTAAGGTATTGAACGGCCCATCAAAGAAACCAACTTACAACGGTGACGACATCGTGGAAGACATGCGTCAAGCTCTTTACTTCGGTAAGATCATGAGCTACGCCCAAGGTTTCGAACAAATGCGGATGGCTTCTGCCAGCCACGACTGGAACTTGAAGTACGGTGAATTAGCACAAATCTGGCGTGAAGGTTGTATCATCCGGGCTCAATTCTTAGACGAAATTACGAAAGCCTTTGAAAAGACCCCTGACTTGAACAACTTGTTAATGGATCCATTCTTTGGTGACATCGCTAACAAGTACCAAGACGCTGCTCGTCGTATCTTAGCCTTTGCTACTGAATACGGAATTCCAGTTCCATCATTAGCTGGTGCAGTTTCATACTTTGACTCATACCGGGCTGAAGTTCTCCCTGCTAACCTGTTACAAGCACAACGTGACTACTTCGGTGCTCACACGTACGAACGGGTTGACCGTCCAGGAAGCTTCCACTACCCATGGTACAAAGAACAGTAAAAATCAGCATTTAGCTGAAAAAGAACCGACAATTATTTGTCGGCTCTTTTTTTATGTGCTTATTTTTTTATAATCCCAATGTTTCTTTATGGGTCCCGGTTCTAGTTAATACTAAAATAACTCTATCGTTACTTATCCGATAAATAAGCAACCAATTAGATTCAATATGAAATTCGTAAAGACTCTGTTTATCACCTTGTAAAGAATGATTTTTTAATTTTTTTAGTTCGTTTTCATCAAACGTTGTTCATCCATTTATCAAAATCATCAATGTTACCAATTTTAACCGTATTACCAGTATACGCATCATTAATCGCATCAATTGTTTCCTGATCTGTTGTTTTAGTTGCTATTTCTTTAATTTTTTCGTCCACTTTTTTAGTGACTCGACTCTCTGTCTTAGGCATAAACATCCCCTCCTTCCATAGAAAATAGTAATACATTGTGATTACAAAGCGTTGATGTTATCCATACAATTTTATAATTAATTGCTTAGTTAACGCTAATCGCTAGCAATTATTTTCTTCATTACATGTCACAATATCTCACATGGAATCTAGCAAAATGGTAGAATTAATCTTATAATGCGTGCTTGCGCTAAATTTTTAAACTTATCAAAGGAGCATCACTTATGGCAGAGCAAAACGAGGGACCCTCTCCAAACGCCAGATTCCGCAACATGCCATTACTTTCTCTACGCTCGTGGTGTCCGCAGCTGTTCTTTTGAACGTCTTCATTCCTAAAGGTGTCTTCGTTTTCATTGCTAGCATCTCCACGACCCTCTTCCTCTTCATGTGGTCGTTGATTATTCTAGCTCAGATGAAGTACCGCAAGGAAGTCGACGTGGCTGGTCAAGAGAATCAATTAATTTTCAAGATGCCCTAGTATCAATTCTCGAGCTACATCGTGTTAATCTTTTTGGCCTTTGTCGCCATCGTCCTGCTCTTCCTGATTAGCTCCTTACTTGCTCTCATCGGATCGTTAATCTGGATTGGTTCGTTATCCGCTGTCAAAATCCATCGTAACCAGCAAACCAAGCGCGCTAACTAGCGTAATCAAAAAAGACGTCAATTAACTGACGTCTTTTTTTATGGTTTTTGCATTGGTTGCGGTTGCTGCTGTTGTTGCGGTGGTTGTGGCGTACCAAAGTACTTGCGTGCCAAACGCTGTTCCGTTCCATCCCGGTGTAATTCCTGGATGGCCCAGTTGAGTTTCTTCCGCAAGGTCTTGTCTTCCTTCCGCACTCCCACGGCCATTTCATCCGGTGGGAAGTTCGTCGGGACAATCTTTAACGGAATCTTCGGGTGACTGTGAGCCAGGTAATAGCGAGCGTAATCCTCATCGATTAACACCGCTCCCAGCCGTCCCACCTGTACGTCGTTGATGGCCTTATCAAAGGTATCATACTGCACAGGCGCACTAGTTAAGTATTGTTTTAGATCTTGCGGGTGCGTTTGAAAGAGCGTGAATCCGGACGATCCCGATTGCACTCCGAGTTGCTTCCCCCGCATGTCTTGGGGTTGGTTCACTCCCGAATCAGCCCGGGTTAACAAGACCTGTCCCGTTCGGTGATAAGGCTTAGTGAAGGCCACGTGTTCCTTCCGTTCGGGCGTTACCGTGTACCCGTTCCAAATGGCATCAATGTGGTGGGTGTTTAGTTCGGTTTCCTTCATGGACCAGTCAATCACTTGAAAGTCGGGTTTCAACCCGAGCTTCTTACAAGCAGCCCGGGCCATTTCCACGTCGTAACCGACCAATTTATTGTTTTTATCCCGAAATCCCATTGGGACAAAGGTATCATCAATCCCAATCTTAAGCGTTTTCTCATTTTGGAGGCTCTTCCAACTATCGGTCCGGTGGTTAAACCGATAATACACGGTTCCGAGGACTAAACCCAGGAGGGCCAGCACCACTAAATTTCCGATGATGAGCTTGTTTTTTCTCTTCATCAAGAGCTCCTTTCTAACGGTCAACGTCCGTTCCAAAGTTCAACACCTGACCGTTCAAACTTTGGGCAAAGGGCAAATCGTGGGTAACCACAATCTGCGTCACGCCCCGTTTTTGTAACTTTTGAATCACTTCTGTGACCCGGTTAGTCGATTCTTCATCCAGTCCAGAAGTTGGTTCATCGTAGGCTAATACGCCGGGTTTCATGGCTAACGCCCGCGCAATCGCGACCCGCTGCTTCTGTCCTCCAGAGAGTTGGAATGGATAGGAAGCTTGTTTATCGCTTAAATCCAGCTCCTTTAGTAACTCCTGGCATTGTTGTTGATATTCTTGTTTGTTTTCCTTTTTAACCACTTTCGGGGCCAGCGTCACGTTTTCAGCGACCGTGTACTGGGGAAAGAGGTTAAAGTCCTGAAAGATCACGCCGACATCTGTGCCGCGGCGGTTGGGGCTAAGTTCTAACTGTTTTCCGTTTAGTTCGATCGTCCCGGCATCCGCAGAACTTAAACCCGCGAGGATGTTTAAAAAGGTCGTTTTCCCAATTCCAGAAGGTCCGACAACCGTTAAAATTCCACCGTCGGGGACTTCAATGTTTAAATTCTGAAAGACGACCTGGGAGCCGTATGATTTCTTTAGGTTCTGAATCTTTAACATGTGCTTTCCTCCTAACGGTAGTAGTTGAGCCGTTTTTCAATGTAACGCATTGCGATGGTTAAGATGATGGTCAACCCGAGGTACATTGCTCCGACTAATAGATATGGAATTAAGGTAACGTCCCGTGATACGGCAATGTTTCCGGCCCGCATCAGGTCCCCCAGTCCAATGACATAAACTAGCGAGGTATCCTTTATCAGGTTGATTACTTCGTTTCCCACCGATGGCATCACGGTTTTCACCACCTGCGGTAACGTGATGTACCACATCGTTTGTAGCCGACTAAAGCCGAGCACCTTGGCTCCGGCATATTGACCAGCTGGAACGGCCTGCATCCCACCCCGAAAGATTTCGGCAAAGTAAGCGGCGTAGTTCAAAATGAAAGTAAAGACCGCAGCCTCAAACCGGGGTAGCGTAATCAGGTTGGCGAGACTTAACCCGTAGTAGACAAACACAATTTGCAGCAGGAGCGGTGTTCCCCGCATGATGGTGATGTAGGTATCAATAATCCAGCGCAAAATTTTTAGCGGTGATTTTTGCAGGATGGCAACAATTACTCCTAACGGCAATGAACCCACTAACGTCAAGACGAACACGCCCAGCGTCATTTTTAACCCTTCCAATAAACTGGGTAAAACTTGATTGATGTAACCCATAATTTCCTCCTTGACCGTTTTTGGTGGGCCACCAGTCGAATTAATTTGGCCATAAAAAAAGTCCCCAAGTTATCAAAATTGATAACTTGAGGACGATTCCGACTCGTGTTCCCACCTCTATTTTGACTAACATTACTATTAGCCACTCAGGCACCTCACGCAAGGTGAGGCACAGCTCGTAACGGAGCAACCCGAGTATTTTCTAGAAAGTACCTGATGATCACGAGTGTGGTTCGCCTAGTTCCAATTATCGCTTCTCAACTCCAGCGCGATTCTCTGTAAATTGAAAGTTAGGTTACTCTTTCGTTCATATCTTTGTCAGTATCTTAACCCTTGCTGATTATTCGTGTCAACAATTTATTTTAAGTTTTTTTAAAAAGAACGTTCGTTATTCTTTTCCGTAGTAATCCGCTGGGACCCGCACTAAATCATGTTCCACCAATTTTTCGGCAATTTCAACGGTGTTTGCGGCGGCGCCCTTTAAGAGGTTATCGGCTACGACCCACAGGTTGTAAGCACCGGGATTTTCGGGGTCTTCCCGGACCCGGCCCACGTAGGTATCAGTGTGACCTTCCGCGTTAATCGGTTGTGGATAAAGTTGTTCGGCTGGATCATCCTCTAAGACCAAGCCATCACCGTGCTTGATTAATTCTTGAACCTTGTGGGCATCCAGGTTAGTGTTATCTTCCACTTCAAAGTACACTGATTCTCCATGACCGATCACAACGGGCACCCGAACACAGGTCGCGTTGACCTTAATCTTCGGATCGTTCATGTCGCCAAGCATAATCTTCTTGGTTTCGTGGACCATCTTCCACTCTTCGTGCGTTGATCCATCTGGTTCAAACACGTCAATTTGTGGCAACAAATTAAAGGCCAACGGGTAGTGATGTGCTTCACTCTTCACGGGGAAAATGTCCGCCGTCATCGGTTCTCCGTTTAAATGTTGTTGGGCTTCGTCATCTAACTCTTGGATGGCCGTTTGTCCGGCTCCAGAACCGGCTTGGTAGGTGGAAACGATGATTTGCTTCAAACCCGCTACGTCAAAGATTGGTTTTAAAGCCACCACCATTTGAATCGTGGAACAGTTCGGGTTGGCGATGATTCCCTTGTGTTGGGCAATCGCATCCTCGTTCACTTCCGGCACCACCAATGGTACCTCTGGGTCCATCCGAAAGGCGCTGGTATTATCAACGGCAACCGCCCCGCGTTTAACGGCTTCGGGCAGAAATTGCTTGGAAGCAGCTCCTCCAGCAGATGCTAAGACGATGTCCACGTCGTCAAAGGATTCAGGCGTCGTAGCTTCGACCGTCACATCTTGACCCTTAAACTGCAACACTTTGCCCGCTGAACGTGGTGAAGCCAATAGCTTAACTTGTTTAACCGGAATCGAAGATTGTTCCAGTTGTTGAATCATGCGTGTTCCTACGGCTCCAGTCGCTCCTAAAATCGCAACGTTATATTCCTTCATAGTGTAAAAAATCCTTTCCTATAACACGTTTTCTAATCCCACGGCAAAGCCCTTCAGGCGGTTAACCTGTTTAATGGCAATGTTTAAACCGTGCATAAAGGATTCCCGGTCAAAGGAATCCTGCCGAATCGTTAGTGCTTCTCCGGGTCCCCCAAAGAGTACCTGTTCGTGCGCCACGTAACCCGGTAACCGGACGGCGTGAATCGGAACGTCTTCGTAGTTCGCACCTCGTGCGCCGGGGATCGTTTCGACTGGATTCTCGACCGTTTCTGGTGCTTGTTTCCGACCCGCAGCAATCATTTTGGCCGTATTAACGGCCGTTCCAGACGGTGAATCCTTCTTATCAGCGTGGTGCATTTCGATAATTTCGGCATCCGGGAAGTACTGGGCGGCTTGCTTGGCAAATTGCATCAGTAAGACGGCAGATAAGCCAAAGTTGGGTACTAATAACCCGGCTTGGTGTTGTTCTTTTGCGAGTTTGGTTAACTGCGCGACTTGGTCATCGCTGAGCCCGCTGGTTCCAATGATCGGCGTCATGCCGTGTTCTAATGCGAACTGGGCGTTTTCAAAGGCTCCCGCTGGCGTGGAAAAATCAACCCAAACCTGCGCCGGGGTATCCATCGCACTTAACTGGTTAAAAACCTGCGTGGTGGCTGGTAAATCGTAGGCAGCCGGATCAGTTGTTTCTAGATGCGGACTGTAAACGGCCGCTAACTCTAATTCGGGATCTCGCTTAATCATCGCGGTTGCTTTCTGTCCCATGGAGCCCCGAAAGCCCGCTACTAAAACTGTGGTTGGCATAAACTACTCCTTTTCTCCGAGTGCTTCTAAAACGTAGGCTTGTTCAACGGCGGTCAAATCGGTAATGGGTAGTCGGCAACCCCCAACGTCAAGGCCGTTCCGCGTCAACATGAACTTCACGGCCGATGGGGATGGGTATAAGAATAAGCCCTGCATCTTCGGCGTCAGGTCCCGTTGTAATTGACCGGCTTGCGCTAAATCGGTGTTCATTACATCATACATCTGCCGCATTTCTGGCAAGTAAAGGTGGGAAGCCACTGAAACCACTCCGTTTCCGCCGACGCTGCGTGCAAATAAGCTCTGTGGGTCTTCTCCCGTGTATACCAGGAAGTCGTCAGGTGTTTGTTGCACAATCGCTTCAAATTCTTCCATCGAACCACACTGCTTAATCCCGATGATGTTGGGTTCATGGCTTAGTTCAACAATCGTATCAACGTCCATCTTAACCCCGGTTCGACCCGGAATGTTGTAGATGATAATCGGGAAGTTCGTGGCTTGGGCAACGGCCCGGAAGTGTGCTTTCATCCCCACTTGATTAGGTTTGTTGTAGTACGGCACCACCACTAACGCTGCATCAATGCCCGGAATCTGACTAACTTCCGTCGTGAAGTCGATGGTTGCCTGGGTGTTGTTGCTTCCGGTCCCCGCAATCACGGGCACCCGACCGTCGATAAACTGGGCAAAGTTCGTGTATAAACTAATCTTTTCGTCGTGGGTTAACGTCGGTGTTTCTCCCGTCGTCCCCCCGATTAAGAACCCGTTGCCACCTTCTTGTAACAAACGGTCCGTCAACGTTTCTAGGGCCGGGTAATTAATCTCTTGGTCTGCAGTAAAGGGCGTAATCAGCGCCGTAATGATATCAGTCTTAGTAAAATCAGCCATCATTTACTCCTTTTCTGTCATTCGTTGTTGTAACCAGCCGGTAATCGCACTAATCCCGGGTTCAATCGCTGCTTCGTTCGGAACCAGTTCACTGGAGTGCAGTTGATGCTCGGGATCACCGATGCCTAGCCAAAACATGGTGCCTGGGAACTTGGACAGCAGGTACCCAAAGTCCTCCCCGGTCATCGCCGGTTCCGTTTCAATGTACTGGACGTGCGGGTTCTTTTCCATATATTGAATAAACTCCTGCGTCAGGTGCGGATTGTTTTCCACCGGGAGGTAGCCACCTTGGTTTAAGTGGAGGTCCACCTGGCAGTTGTAACTCGTCGCAATTCCATTGGCTACGGCCCGGAGCCGGTCGTCAATGTGTTCAATCATTTTCTGGGTCAGGCCCCGAATCGTCCCGTGGAGGTCGGCTTCTCCGGCAATCACGTTCCGAATCGTCCCAGCGTTAAACTGCCCGAAGGTAATCACGCCGCCTTCGATCGGATCGACGCTCCGCGATACAATCGTTTGCACCTGTCCGATGAACTGACTGGCAGCGACAACCATGTCGTTCGCGAATTGTGGATAGGCCGCATGTCCCTGCGTCCCCGTAAAGTGAACGTCCACTTCCGTGGTCCCGGCAAAGAGAGTGCCCATCCGACAACCGATGGCACCAGCGGGAAGTTGGGGATTATCGTGTAGCCCGTAAAATTCGTCCGGTTGCCATTGCCCGGTAAAGAGGCCGTCTTCATACGCCAATTTCCCCCCGTTTTCACTTTCTTCGGCTGGTTGAAAGAAAAACAGCAGGTTGTCAGTTGGTTGTGCTTTTACAAACTGGGCCAGTACCCCCATGGCCACGGTCATGTGAATGTCATGTCCACAGGCGTGCATCCGGCCTTCGTGCTGCGACTGAAACGGCAATCCGGTATCTTCAGTCACCGGCAGGGCATCAATGTCCGTCCGGTACCCAATCGTCCGAGTTGGATTGCTTCCATGTAATAACACCATGATGGCGGTCGGTAACTGTTCCGGAACCTGCACCTCCGCGAAGTCACAGTCGGCCGTCAGAGCATCAATCTGCTTCATTAACAAGTCATGCGTTTGAAACTCGTGTAAGGCGAGTTCTGGAATCTGATGGAGTTCTTGATAAAGTTCGTGTAAATCCAATGTCATGGTTTAGCCCCGCAGGTCGTCTTCGAGTTTGGTCTTGTCCAAGGTCTTTTGGTTCACGTCTTTGACCTTCTTCGCCGGCATTCCGGCCACCACCGTGTAAGGAGCAACGTCTTCGGTTACCACGGCGCCAGCGGCCACTACGGCTCCCTTACCGACGTGGACGCCTTCGATTACCACAGCGTTAGCGCCGACTAACACGTCATCGTCAATTTGCACGGGTTTAGCACTAGCTGGTTCAATTACCCCAGCTAAAACGGCCCCGGCCCCAATGTGGGAGTGCTTCCCAACAATGGCCCGGCCGCCTAAGACCGCGCCCATGTCGATCATGGAATCGGCCCCGATTTCGGCCCCGATGTTAATCAAAGCACCCATCATGATCACGGCGTCTTTGCCAATCTTAACCTGATCTCGAATGATGGCTCCTGGTTCAATCCGGGCTTCAATGTTCTTGGTATCTAACAACGGCACGGCTGAATTCCGACCGTCGTTTTCAATTTCGTAGTCAGTAATGTGGGCATCGTTAGCGGCTAGGAATGGTTTGACGTCCTTCCAGTCTCCAAAGATTACCCCGGTTTGATCGTTTACAAATGCGCGAAGCGAAGCCGGAAACTCGATGGCGGCAAGGTTCCCTTTGAGGTAAACCTTCACGTTCGTTTTCTTTTCTGCGTTTCCAATAAATTGAATGATTTCTTGTGCGTTCATTTCAGCCATGTTTTTACTCCTTCATTAAATGTTTAGGTTAGTTTTCATCAAGGGCAACGTCTAAGTGCGTCAAGTCCGCTAACGTTTCGCGTTTCACCACGACCCGAGCCTGGCCGTTTTCAACGAAGACCACGGCGGGACGTGGATTCCGGTTGTAGTTGGAAGCCATCGAGTACCCGTAGGCTCCGGTTGCTAGTACGGCAATCACGTCGCCTGCTTTGACCTCGGGAAGGTGCGCATCCTTCACCAGGATGTCTCCCGATTCACAGTACTTACCAGCCACCGTGACCGTTTCGGTCTTTTCGGGATGGACATTGTCGGCAGCCACCGCTTCGTAAGCCGCACCGTACAGGGCGGGGCGAATGTTATCGCCCATTCCGCCGTCGACCGCTACGTACTTGCGAATTTCTGGAATCGTCTTTTGCGATCCGACCCGGTAAAGACTCACGCCGGCGGGTCCGGCAATTGAACGCCCCGGTTCGATCCAGACCGCTGGTAACGGCAAGTTGTTGGCTTCCGTTTCTTCCTTCAAGGTCGTTAAAATCTGTTCCACAAATTCTTCTGGCCGAATCGGGTGATCGTCATCCGTATACTGGATTCCAAAGCCCCCACCAACGTTCACCACCTGGGGCGTGTAGTTAAACTCGTCGCGCCACCGCTTCATTAACTGCACCAGTTTCTGGGTTTCAATCTTGAAGCCGTCGGTCGCAAAAATTTGCGAACCAATGTGAGAATGAACTCCCTGCAGGTGCATCCGCGGTTGGTCTAACACTAGTTGCAGCGCTTGGTCCGCTTGGCCGGTCAAGAGATCAAAGCCAAACTTACTGTCCTGTTGACCGGTTTGGATGAATTCGTGGGTGTGGGCCGAAACGGCCGGAGAAACCCGTAGCATCACGTTAATTTCCGCGTCTTCTTCCTCTAGGACCTGGGCTAACAATCCAATTTCGTAGAAGTTATCGAGCATAATCGTACCGACGTGATGGCGGACGGCCATCTGTAACTCCTCGTAGGATTTGTTGTTCCCGTGGAAGCTAACTTTCTCCATTGGGAAATCCGCTTTGATGGCCGTCGCCAATTCACCGGCCGAAACCACGTCAATGTGCGCGTGTTCCTGGTTAACCACCTGGTACATGGCGACACAGGCAAAGGCCTTGCTGGCGTAACTAACTGCATAGTCCATGTGTTGTTCTTCAAACACCCGGGCAAAAGCCCGAATCTGGTGGCGAATCTTGGCCACGTCATAGACCTGCAGCGGGGTGCCAAATTCATCCGCAAGCTTGGTGGCGGGGATACCGCCGATTAATAATTGATTATCCTGAACTTCATCACTACTTAACATTCTTTTTCCTCCTCAATCGCTATAACCAAACAAAAAGGGCCTTTCGGTACGGAAGCTCCGTCCAAAAGACCCTATTGTCGCAGGTTAGAATCGATTTTATGAATAGCTCCCCGGGAACTGAATCCCGACAGTCCGCAGTCTCTTAAACTACGTCCCAGTTATCTAAGGTCCATCTCCCCTAGCACTTCGGCACGAAACCCTTTCCCTAGATTCTAAGCTGGATGGCAGCTCCCCTAAGTACTCTTGTCCTGTGCGACCTCTATTTGATTTGTTTCCAGCATAACGAAAAAGCCCCCAGACGTCAACCTCTTGCTAGCTTCCTGACTTAAATTTCTTTATTTCTATATAGAGTTTGCCAAAAACGTCCGTTATTGCGCATAATTAAGTTGCACAATTAAAAAAATGATGATAGTTTCACTAGTAATCCAACCAACGAGGTTAAATAACTTATGAAAGTAGTTAAATTTGGAGGCAGTTCGTTAGCGGACGCCACCCAGTTCGAAAAAATCATCCAAATTATCCAACAAGATCCAGAGCGGCGCGCCATTGTGGTTTCAGCTCCTGGAACCCGTTTTAAAGGTGACATCAAGGTGACAGACTTGCTGATTCAGTATTCAGAAGCTGTGAAAAACCAGGTTGCTGTGGCCGACCTGCAAGCAGAAATCATTGCCCGGTATCAAAATATTGCCGAACATTTTAACGTACCGGCCGCCGTCATGGACCACATTCAAGCAGTCATTCGGGACTTAGCTACTCAGACTTATCCAGATTACGCCCACCAACTGGCAACTTTTAAGGCTCACGGTGAGTATCTGAACGCCTACCTGTTAAGTCAGATTCTAATCAAGCTCGGACTTCCCGCCCAATTCATGGATCCTAAAGAAATCGGCTTTAACGTGGCTGGTCCTGTCAACGATGCCCACGTTACAGATGACACTTACGACCATCTTGCTACCTACCGAGACAATCCCGACTACCTGGTTTTTCCCGGCTTCTTTGGAATGAACGAGGCTGACGGAACGATTGCGACCTTCTCGCGGGGTGGGTCTGACATTACCGGTTCGATTGTCGCCAAGGGGCTGCACGCCGAAGTTTACGAGAACTTTACGGACGTCAACGCGATTTACTCGGTTGATCCTCACATTGTTTCCCAACCCAAGGGAATCCAAACGATGACCTACCGGGAAATGCGGGAACTATCCTACGCCGGATTTTCCGTCTTTCACGACGAGGCGTTGCTTCCGGCCATCGATGCTCAAATTCCCATTAACGTCAAAAATACCAACCAACCGGATTTGCCCGGAACCTTGATTGTGCCGGAAAAGGGCTTTAAACCGAAGGGCTTTATCACCGGGGTGGCCAGTTCAAAGGGCTTTTCTGCCCTCTACCTGCACCGCTACCTGCTCAACAAGGAAGTCGGTTTTACCCTGAAACTGCTTCAAATTTTGTACAAGTACGGGATTTCTTACGAACACATGCCATCTGGGATTGACGATTTAACCATCATTTTTGACAACCAGCAACTGACCCCACAAAAGGTCAAGGCGATGTGCAACGACATCAGAAACGAACTCCATCCTGACCAGTTAGAATGGATTGACCATTATGCCATCATCATGATTGTCGGCGAAGGGATGCAACTGAGTCCCAACACAATTGAAAAAATCATTCGGCCCCTGACCGACCACAACATCAACATTCACATGATTAACGAAGGGGCTTCCAAAATCTCGATTATGCTGGGCACCGATGAGGCTGATGCCCAAAAATCGGTCAAGCTCATCTACCAGCACTTCTTTGATAACAACCGGATTTTTAATTACTAACAGGAGATCTTAATTATGCCAACTTTACGCAAAGTTCATGGCTCTGAAAATCGCTTTTTCATCTTGGATCGGACTCAATTCGATCCCGAACCAACGCTCAACCAAATTTCACGGTTAGCCGTGCAACTAAAACAAAGTGACGACGACCGTTTTAACGATATCGACGGCATCCTAGTTGTTGATTACTCCGACCATCCGGGGTGTGCCGGCAAAATGACGGTGGTTAACGCTGACGGAAGTATTGCTTCCATGTGTGGAAACGGCTTACGGACGGTGGCTCGCTACCTCGCCGAACAAAGTGGTCAAACGAAATTTTTAGTCGAAACCCAAGACGCTGATTTACACGTGGAACAAGCCGAAACGTTAGCACCAGAAGTGCCAGCGTTTGGGGTCGAAATTGCCCCAGTTCGTTTCAACGCGGCTGCCTTTCCGTTTGCAGAACTTGGCGGCGACACGGTCTTAAACCGGCCGTTGCCCCAACTTGCCCCAGACCTCGATTTTACTGCGATTGCAGTTCCTAATCCCCACTTGATTAGTTTCATGGACCACGAAACCTTAACCGGTGGCTTACAAGCCCAATTAGGACCTTACTTAAACGGGCAAAACCCGTACTTTCCTGACGGAGTAAACCTCAACTTTGCCGAAATTCTGGGTCAGGACGAACTCTTCGTCAAGACCTACGAACGGGGCGTCGGCTTCACCAATGCCTGTGGAACCGGGATGACCGCTACCAGTCTCGCCTACGTCTTAAATCACGACCAGGGTGACTTTGACCATGTCGTGACCGTTTACAATCCGGGTGGAATGGTGAAGGTTCACGTGGCGCGGACTGGTCAAAATTACGCGCTGCGCTTAATTGCCAACGCCACCACCCTCGGCAACTGGACCATTAGCGATAACGCCCTCTTGAACGGTCAATTTGACCAAGGTGATTACCAACCCACCACGGAAGAAACGGCTTACCAAAATTGGGTCAAAGCACTGCAAACTAACTAAAACCAAAAAACTCGTCTTCTTCGTGGAAGGCGAGTTTTTTAATTGAAGTCATTTCACTTTACTTACTAAAAATAAGTAGATATAATAAGATTATTCAAAATACATAAAGGAGTTAAACATTATGACAACTGTAAACGTAATCTTAGGAAGTGTCCGTGAACCATCGATGGGAGAACGCCTCTTTCAATACCTGCAACGCAACCAAACCGAGTTAGAAAAGGCTAGCAACGTCAACTTAAAATTCTTAAAGGTCAGTGACTACCAGCTAGACCCTTATACAGAGGCCCTACCACCAATGGGAACGCCTGATTATCCCACTGGTTTAGCGGACAACGCCCAACGGTGGGTCGAAGACGTTTCGGCTGGTGACGGGATTTTGCTGTTAACCCCCGAATACGACTACTCGGTTCCGGGAGCTTTAAAGAATGCCTTTGACTACCTGGGAACGGGAGTTAGCGATACGCCGATTCAAACGATTAGTTACTCAATGGGTTCGTTTGGAGGGATTCTCGCTTCCATGGCTTGGTTACCAGTTTTCCAAGTGCTGAGCTTGGTCAGTGTGCCACGCAACCTCAACCTTCGTTTCATTCAAAACATATTTACGGAAACCGGTGAACTCAACCCCGACTTAGAGGCTAGCGAACAACAATACTACGCCGAAAAGATTACACAAACGGTCCAAAACATCGCTAATTACGCTATTAAACTTAAATAAATTGCATTTCAAAAAGGCCATGAAAATTCATGGTCTTTTTTAGTGGCTTGCTTTTTATATTATACGATGTATAATATTACTGAAAGTAAAGGAGCTGATAATCATCGCCATTCAAATTAGTTCAGAAGTGCTGGAGGGAATCGTTTTAGCCCTCCTGTCCCAAGAAGATTATTACGGCTATGCCCTGACTCAGGGTGTGAAAAAATTCATTCCCATCTCTAATTCAACCCTTTATCCGATTTTACGGCGGTTGAAAAAGGAAGAATGGGTTACCACCTACGATCAGCCGTTTGACGGTCGCAACCGTCGTTACTACCAAATTACAGTTGCGGGCCTCGCCCAACTCGAAAAGGTGAAAGCCGACTGGAACCACCATAAACAGATTGTCGATCAGGTCTTTAATAATCAAATGCCAAAGGAGGATGATGAATAATGCCAACGGACCAAGAACAATACATTACGGAGCTAAAATACTACCTCAAAACGATGCCCCAAAAGGAACGCGATGATGCCACCACTTACTATCTGGAGTACCTTAAAGACGGTGATTTAGTGAACTACAAAGACATCGTAGAAAACCTGGGAACGCCCCGCCAGCTAGCCCGGCAAATCACCGCTAACTACACGATTTCTGAAGACGAGAAGCAACCTAAAAAAGAAGGCAGCGTCAACCACAACGTTAAGCTAATTGTGACAATCTTAGCCGCCATTGCTTCTCCAGCGTTGCTAGGGATTGCCGGCTTTATATTGTTGATGCTGTTCATCTTCGTCTTTACCATCGGTGCGCTCCTTTTTGCCGCACTTTTTGCGGCCGGACTCTTCATTTGGCTCGGAATCACAACCATCTTTAGTAAGGGGATAATTGCCCTAAGTATCCTGGGATTAGGATTAATCATTCTGGGAGTCCTACTGATGATTCCGTCGCTTGTCTACTTCGTGGTCCGCTTTATCATTCAAATTGGAGCTAATTGGACCAAAAAAATCTACCGCTACTCACAAGCAAAATTAAATCCACGAAAGGATGGTTACCATGGTTAAATTTATGAAACGGACCCTCATGGCCGGCATTACTTTAGCAGTAACCGGCTTAATCCTTGGGGTCATCGGCTTTTACGCTGGTGGAAAAGTCCACGGATTTGAAAAGGCCTACTCGCACAATACCAATCACATTGAATTCAACATTGGTAATGATTCAGATGATGATGACAATTAATAAAGGAGTTTTGCAGTATGAAAGTAGCCGTAATTGGCATTCCTGTATGTCTCAGTTTGTTGCTAGCATTAGTCATTATTAGCTTAATGTTAGTGCTGGAATTTGGGTAAAAAAAGAGCGTTTAGTTAGGAATTAAGCTAACTAAACGCTCTTTTTTGTAGGAATTAAGCTTTATTTTCAGAGCCAAAGACCCGAATCCGGTCTAAGCACATGTCGACCAATTTGTCAGTTCCAGCAGTGAGGAGAATCCGGGGATCGTAGTTCTTCCCCTGCAAATCTTCGTCACTCAGGATGTAATCCCGTAAGCCTTGGTGGAAAGCCAGTTGTCCTTCGGTGTTGACGTTCACCTTGGCAATTCCCAGTTGAATGGCTTTGCGAATTTGGTCATCCGGAATTCCAGAACCACCGTGCAATACCAACGGAATCCGTTTGCCTAAAGCAGCAAAGATGGCATCATCAATCTTTTGCAGGTGTTCGAAGTTCAATCCCTTCCAGTCCTTCGGGTACTTACCGTGAATGTTACCGATTCCCACGGCCAGCATGTCAACGCCGGCCTTGGCCATTGCTACCGCGGAATCCACTGGCGCAATTTCACCGTCCGCAATCACGCCGTCTTCTTCACCACCAATGGTGCCGACTTCCGTTTCCAAACTAACGGATTGTGCCTTGGTTAAGTCCCGTAACGTTGCGGTTTTAGCCAAGTTATCGTCCAATGGTAAACTCGAACCATCAAACATCACGGACGTGTAACTAATTCCCAGCGTCTTCAAAGCATCAAAGTACGTCCCGTGATCCAAATGAATCGAAATCGGAACGGTGATGTGTAAGGCATTGTGCATGTCCACAATTAAATCGTAGGCTAACCGAAAACTACCCATGTACTTAGCAGCTCCACTAGTCACCTGTAAAATCAACGGTGATTGGGCTTTTTCTCCGGCTTGTAAAATGGCCTTGGCCCATTCCAAGTTGTTCACGTTAAAAGCGGGAACCGCGTAGTGTTCGGCCCGTGCTTTTTGTAACATTTCCGTACTGTTTGTAATCATCAGTTCTTCTCCTTTGTTATTCCCAATTTGAAGCTTCAAAGTCTTTTAAATCACCATGCACCAGATACGGGTTCGGATGAGCATTAGCCACCGTAATGGCGTCTGGGAGAGCTTTCCCCTGTTCCTGCTCTTTCGCAATCGCTAAGAGGAAATTAGTTAATTCACTCTTCCATTGCAACCGCTCATCCGCTCCGTATTGAATCCAGGCACTCGGTACTGTAGGATCAACCCAGGCGCTAGCGCCGTGGTACGGCCGGTCGTCGACTAGTAGACCACCAGTCCGGTGCACCAAACTCTTGTCGTGCGTGATGATCACCCGTTTGTAAAAGGGATTGTCCTCACCAGCACCGAAGTACTGTTGTAACCAGGCCAGCTTATCCTGCCAAGCACTCGGATTGTCCCAAGGAGCCGTCGAAAGCACGTACATTTCGTAATGTTCGGCTAGTTTCGGTACACTGGCCAGCACTCCTGGGAGTGGCGCTAGATCCCGAAAAATACCGGTCAGCTGATCAGGCTTCGGCTTCGTGAACGGAAGTTTAGCTAGCTCGTTTAAGACCGGAAGAGTCTCTACCATCACGTTATCCATGTCTAAAAATAATTTTGGTTTCGTGGCTGTCATCCTGGGACCTCACTTTTAAAAATTACCGGAGCAGCAAACCCGCTCCCTCTACTAATGATGATAAAAGAAGCACGGTTAAATGCAACCGAAATGTCTTCTGCTTGCTTTACCAATCCTTATTGTACCATCAAATTCCCGGTTTCGGTGCCCACAAAAAAAGAACGCCACCGCATTGCGATGACGTTCTCCCTTATTTATTATTCTTTGATTTCTGCTAAATCTAACCCGAGTGCGTCTGCCACCCGCGTTCCGTATTCAGGATCAGCCTGATAGAACTGCTTGGTTTCTAAGACTTGAATTTCGTGATTATCAAAGGAACCTAACCCGTTCTTAATCGTTTTAATTAAACGATCTTTTTCCGCTGGACTCATCAGGCGGTATAAAGCACCGGCTTGGGAGTAGTAATCCTGGTCGTACGGCCGATAAGCCCCCGTTGCCCCGGATAATTGTTCCGGCGTAATCGAAGCGTGCGGATCTTCGACCGGACCGTTCTTACTGTTCGGTTCGTAGTTGACGTCACTACCCTGATTGTACGCCATGAACCCGTCTCGTTCGTAGTTATGCACTTCGTTGACGGGCCGGTTAATCTTCAATTGTTCGTAGTTAGCCCCTAAACGGTATCGTTCGGCATCCTTGTAGGCAAAGAGCCGACCTTGCAGTAACTTATCTGGGGAAGCTTCGATCCCGGGCACCAGGTTGGCTGGTGAAAAGGCTAGTTCTTCCACGTCATCAAAGTAGTTAGTGGGATTTTCGTTTAACGTAAATTCTCCGACTTCTTTCAATGGGTAATCGTGGTGGGAAACAACCTTGGTTACGTCAAAGATGTCAGCGGGATAGTCAATTCCTTCTTGGTAAGGCAAGATTTGGACGTAAACCTTCCAGGATGGATAATCCTTTTGTTCAATGGCGTCGTAGAGGTCATGCATCAAGTAGTCCGTGTCTTCAGAAGCAGCCTTGGCAGCCGTTTCGTCGGTCATGTTTTGGACCCCTTGTTGGCTAATGAAGTGGTACTTAACCCAGTAGACTTCACCAGCTTGGTTAACCCACTTATAGGTGTGGCTACCGTATCCGTTCATGGTCCGGTAACTAGCGGGATTGCCCCGGTCACCCATCAGGTAGGTCACTTGGTGCACTGATTCGGGTGAGTGAGACCAGAAGTCCCATTGCATTTCGTTACTCCGCAGGTGGGTTTTCGGATCCCGCTTTTGCGAATGAATGAAGTCCGGGAACTTCAACGGATCGTTCACGAAGAAAATCGGCGTGTTATTGCCGACAATGTCGTAGTTTCCGTCCTGAGTGTAGAACTTAATGGCAAAGCCCCGGACGTCCCGGATGGTGTCGGGATAACCGGCTTCTCCGGCCACTTGGGAGAACCGAATTGCTAGCGGCGTTTCCTTGCCTTCCCCGTTAAACAAATCTGCCTTCGTGTACTTGCTCATGTCGTGAGTCAGTTTAAAGACTCCCTTGGCTCCAGCGCCCTTAGCGTGCACGACCCGTTCTGGAATCCGTTCCCGGTTAAAGTGCGCCAACTTTTCTAGGAGTTGGTAATCCTGCATTAAAACGGGGCCACGCACTCCGGCCGTTTGGGAGTGTTCGTTATTGGCCCACGGTTGACCTGCTTCGGTCGTTAACTTGTCTGCCATAATATGTATCTCCTTTGAAACTAAAATATGTATGTTATGTATGTGATACGCCTTTAGTACATACCAAAACCGTATCACTGTCAATCTAGAAGTCTTATAATGAAGCTATGCATCGGTTCATCATGAAGGAGAAAGTTATGACCACCATTGACATTATCTTAGGCAGCTCCCGCATCAACGCGGAGGGCCACAAACTTTTTCACTACTTAGAAAACCACGCTTCAGACTGGGTTAATCCAGGCCAAGTTACCCTGCGTTTCATGGACATTGCCACTTACCAACTGCCGCTCTTTAACGAGGACGAGTCTCCGATGGATAATCCCCACCGCCAACTAACGGAAAACGAACAGCGCTGGCTGGACGATTTAAAGCAAGCAGACGGCTACGTCATTTTAACTCCGGAATACAATCATTCCCTACCAGCCGCTTTGAAAAACGGCCTCGACTACGTGGCCTATGAAATGCAGGGCAAACCCGTCCGCATTCTTACCTACGCCCCTAGTGCCCGGGGCGGTCAATTTGCCTTCCTGGCCTTGCTGCCCACGTTAAATCAACTGGGCTGTTTCGTGTTGCCCAAACCGACGATCATCGGCCGGATTACCCAGAATTTTACGGTCGCAGGCGAAATGCCCATTGATGCGCCGGCTGTGGCTCGCTATCCGGAACGGTTGAAACGGATGGTGCGAGAAATTGCTTTTTATGGACAGTTGTTTGTGGAACATCCGTTTGAAGGATAAAATTAAAATCACCCACGCAATTAGTTAAACCTAAATGGCGAGTGATTCTTTAATAAGGGATTATTTAAAAAAATGTTGAATCGTCCCGCTCCCAAGCAACACGGAGAACCCAAGATAAATGTAAATGATTCCCGAGAGATAGCGACCATAGCGATTCAAAATAGCCTCCAAATGTCGATCCTTACTGATAACTAACGCAATGAAGAAGAATAGGATTGCCATCAAAACCATCACCACGTAAATGGTGATTAAGTGACTTACCGATTGGTGGACAAACAGCGGGATGTAAACCGCAATGTTATCGGCTCCACAGGCAGTCACGGTAATCACCGCCGTATGCAACGCTGATTTCCACTTTGAGTCATGGTCGGACTCATTCATCTGGTTGCCGGAACCCGGAAAGAAGAGAGCTTGAATCCCGAAGTACAGCGGAAATAAGCCCAAAAATCCGATCATCCAGGTTTGCGTAATGGCTCCAACCAGCAGCGCTAAGACCATCGGAATCAAGATTAACACGTTGGTCCCCATGATATCGCCGGCAAGCACCGGTCCGTCCTCGTGGTTCGCGTGAATCAACAACACTAGCACCAGAATGTAATCCATGTTGGTCGAAACGTAGTACGCAATGGCGTTCAAAATTGTATCCAGCATTTGGTAACCCCTTTAATTGTTTTAGAGTTAATTATACCCGTTTTTTCTGCTCCATTTGCGAAATCTCCTAAAAGTGCTATCCTTAGAAAAAAGACATGGGCTTTAAGTCGGTTCAGAGAAACCACAAGCACGGTTATTTAACTAAAGACGAATTCCATAACCAAAGTGATTTTATGCGCTCTGAACCCTCAGACCCTGCCAAAATCACTTTTTTATTTGGAGGAAGTTTTATGCACTTTAAGCACTTTAAGCACTTTAAGCACTTTAAGCAGTTTACGAAGTACCAAAAACGGGTGTCCCTGTCCACAGGAATTGGGTTCGTCTTAGAACGAATGGATTCCGCCTTTATCGGGTTAGCCCTAGCATCCATCATTGCGACCTTACATATTACCAAGGCCGAAGGGGGCTTAATCCCGTCCATTACTGCCATCGGGTCCCTCTTTGGAGGCATCGGCTTTGGAATCCTCGCCGATAAATTTGGCCGGGTCAAAACGTTAAGTTGGTCAATTTTTATCTATGCGCTTGGAACCGCCGGCATGGGACTGACCAACTCCTTCTTCATGCTCTGTGTCTTCCGAATCATCATCGGAATCGGGACCAGTGGTGAATATGGAATTGCCTTAACCATGCTGAGCGAAGCCTTTGCTAAAAAATACATGGGCCGAATTTCCTCTGCTGCCGGAGTGGCCGGACAACTAGGAGCCGTGCTGGCATCGTTACTAGCCGCCTTCATCATCCCCCACTACGGTTGGCATTTACTCTTCTTCATCGGGATTTTACCCGTTATTCTAGCCTGGTTCATCCGCTTCCACTTACCCGAAAGTGAAACGTTTACTCACAACCACGAATTAGCCAAAACCAGTGAAAAAATTCACCTTGGTGACGTGTGGTCCCTCTTTTCAACCCCTCACGAAGCCTTTTTATCCCTGCGGATTATCATCATGTTCCTGATTCACATTGCCGGTTACACAACCGTCATGAACTGGTTACCGACCATTGCCCAGGAACGAATGCACGTCAACGTGGCTAGTTCTTCAATCTGGATGGTCTTTACCATTATCGGAATGGCCGCCGGAATCGCCGTGTTTGGTTACATGCAAGACCGGTTCGGCAGTCGGTTAGCCTTTGGGATCTACCTGCTAGGTTCCGCTGCTTCCGTTTACCTCCTAATCATGGCACAAACTAAACTTGAATTTGTGGCCGCCGGAACGATCGTTGGTTTTCTCACCGACGGGATGTATAGTGGATATGGAGCCGTCGTTAGCAGCCTCTACCCCAGCAAAAACCGGGCCACGGCTAACAACACCATTATGTCGATTGCCAAGACGATTGGAACGTTTACGCCCGTATTAATAGGATTCATCATGGACGTTTCCACCATCACGATGGTCGTAATCTTCATGAGCTGCTGCTACGTAGTCAGCTTCGTTGTCATGATGTCAATTAAACAACTAAAGAAGGGTCATCCACGTTATGCCAAAAACAATTAAACTGCTTTCCACGAGTGACGTGCATGGGTACGTCTACCCCACGAATTACAGCACCAAGGATAACTATACTGGGATTGGTTTGTTAAAAGCCGGTACCATCATCAAACAAGCCCGAGAACAAGCCGCAGCAGACGAAATCGTCCTGGCCGTTGAAAACGGAGATTTGATTCAGGGCTCACCACTAACGAGCTACCTCGCCGAACAACCAGACACCCCTAAGGATTATCTGACAGGAATCACTAACCAGATTGGCTACGATGCCGGAGTACTCGGAAACCACGAATTTAACTACGGAATCGACTACATTCTGGCTGCGGAAGCCAAACGCAACTACCCGATTTTAAGCGCCAACATTACGGGTGCCAAACACGAACACATTGCTGACGCTCCCTACCAAATTATTGAAAAACAAGGCGTCAAAATTGCTATCCTGGGGTTAACCACCGCCTTTGTCCCGAACTGGGAAATGGCTGAGAACATTCAGGGATTAACCTTTAATTCGATTTTAGAAACCGCTCAAGCACTGGTTCCCCAACTACGCCAGCAAGCGGACGTCGTTATCGTGGCTTACCACGGTGGGTTAGAAGCAGATCCAGAAACCGGCGAACCAACGGAAAAGGAAACGGTTGAAAACGAAGGTTACCGCCTCCTCACCACCGTTCCTGGCATTGACGCTTTGATTACCGGGCACCAACACCGGGAACTGGCGGGAATCATTAATCACGTACCGTTTACGCAACCCGGTGTGCGGGGTAGTAATGTCGGGCAAATCACCCTAACCCTGGATGATGATCATCACGTAATCAATGGGACGAGCCAGCTCTTAAAAACCGCAGACGTTGCCATTGATAAATCATTACTGCCTGATCCACAGGTCGAAAACCAAGTTCAAGCGTGGCTCGAGGAACCGGTAGGCACCGTTACGGGGGCCGATTTACGCATCCACGATCACTTGCAAGCCCGGTTGCATGGTCATCCTTACCTGGCTTTAATTAATCAAGTCCAGATGGAAGCTCTGGGGACCGATATTTCGGGAACTGCGTTATTTAACAATGAAATCACCGGACTGAGTCCAAGCGTTTCCATGCGCGAAATCATCAGTAACTACTCGTATCCAAACACCGCTTTTTCCGAACGGATTACCGGCAAAGAAATGCGGGCTGCCTTGGAGCAAAACGCTAAGTTCTTCACGGTTCGTGACGGTCAAATTGTCATCAACGACGAGTTTGTAAAACCCAAGTTGCAACTCTATAACTACGACGTTTACAGTGGGGTTGACTACGAATTTGATATTTCCCAGCCCGTCGGTCACCGAGTAACCAAACTCAATTATCACGGCCAACCGGTAACTGATGACCAAGAATTAGTGGTCGCCATGAACAACTATCGAGCCATCGGGGGCGGCGATTACCAAATGTTTTCCATTGATAAGGTTATCAAGCAAACCAGTGAAACCATTCCCAATTTAATGATTAAATATCTCCAAGAGCATGATCCTTACCACGCGACGGAACCGAATAATTTCCGGGTCCGGGCGAGTGAATTAGAAAAGAATTAAGGAGACTCTTTACATGAAAAAAGGATTAATCACCGTGGGAGCTTGCCTAACGTTAGCACTTACATTGGCCGCCTGTGGCTCACAATCCTCTGGGTCAAAATCTGACCAAACCGCTAAGAGTAGCAAGCAAGAGAAGCAGAAAAAAGCTGACAGTAAAAAGTCCAAGCAAGCAAAGAACGACCAGCAAAAAGAACAAAAAGACCAGACCGCTGATAAAAGTAAGAACGCCACCAATACTGAGCAAAATCAGTCGGAACAACCAGCAACAGGTACCAACCAAACGAACGAGCAAAGCACCGCCACTGCTGGTCAACAACCATCAGATCAGAACCAGTCTAATAACTCAAATAGTCAAGCAAACGTTTACTATCAGGGCAGTAAGGAAACAAATTTGCCCACTACAAACGGGGTTGATAATGTAACTAGATACTGGCCCGCTACCATCACCATCAACGGGACGAAGCAACCAGTCATTGCTAGTTACACCCGGATGGGTTACTTCCAGATCTTTACCAAGCAACCAACTGCTCAAGATTACAGCTTTACTTATGATGGAGAAGACTACCAAAAATACATTGGTGCCAGTGACTTAGATTCGATTCGCAATAACTAAACCAAAGGCCTACAACATCATGTTGCAGGCCTTTTTTGCTGTCTAAATTTCTTTAGCATTCACAATCTCGTTAATCACATGAACCACCTGAGCTAACACGACGGGACTCGCCCGTCCAATGATTTCCATGTGCCGGGCTCGGTAATCAAACGTATGACACTGCAGCGGATTAATGTACCCACTCACGTCCGCATTATTAACTGGGATTAAAAGCCCCATTTCGCGTAACCGGTTGTGGTCCGCGTGGGTAATGGGACACACAAAGGCTAGGTCCGTGAGTTCACTGTATTTTTTCGTACTGATGACCAACGCGGGACGGCGTTTGCGAATTTCCTCGCCTGAACTCGGATTAAAATCGAGTTCCACAATGTCCCCTTTCACTGGAACGTACATAATCGGTTCCTCTCTTAATCTTTTTTAGTGGAATAACTCCATTCGTTATCCAAAAATTCGTTAATTCCCGTGGTGACGTCCGTTTGCTTCAAATCGTGGTGAAACCAATCACCCTCAAACGGATTAGCTCGTTCTGGCGTGTATACAATCGAACCATCCGCCGTTTGCTTCACCGTAAACGTCGTCCCAACCTTAGCGACTACTGCTTGGGGCACGGTTAAGACCCGAGCGTCCCCGACTTTTCGTAGCTTAACTGCCATCAACAATCCCCCACTTTCACTGTACTTATTGTTTAAATTGTGTTTGCGTTTTGGAAACTAAACGATCCGCGCTTAACACAAACGTTTGGGCTTTCCCGTTTTTATCAGCGAGGTAACTAATCGTTTTGCTGGTCGCTTCGCCCAGTGTAGTAACCGATTCGGAATCGGGTTGTCGCCCTATTTTTTGGATTACCTCGTCATAAGTAGTCCCTGATTGAATCGAATCATAGGTAGCTTGACTAATCGGTTTTAGTTGCTTAGCAGCTAAGTTCAAATAGCCCTTGCTTTCCACCTTACCGTCCACGAACGTAACCGAAATTGAGCTGGCTTTAAAAGCATGATTTAACTTGGACCACGTCCAAACGACGGCCTTTTGTCCGTTCACATCCGTTTCTGAAGTTGTGTTCGCTGTTCCCAACGTTTTCTTGATCGTGGCCTGGTCTTGGCCCATTGCAATTTGGTTATATTGTTCACGCGTAATTCCCGTTTTATGCGCCGCCGTTTTGGGGGCCGTGTTTGGATGGGTGCCTTGGGTTCCATTTTGCTGGTAATTAGCCATCACCCCAATGAATAGTAAAAAGATGATGAGCCAGAACCACCACCGCCGGTAAAACGGGGGTTTCTGGTTGCGTCCGTATGCCATGAAAATCCTCCTGCTGTTTCCGTGCTCTTTCTTTATCCCTAATTATACCTGGTTTTTGCCTGGTAATCAGTAACCCATCAAATTCCCCCAAAAAATAAAATAGACCCCTAGCTCATTTGGCTAGCGGTCTATTTTCGTTATTTGTGTTTCACATGAAACATTGACTACAAACTCTGGGTCGTAAACGACTGATCTTCTAACATTTGTAAGATGGCGGAGACCGTATCCAGTGAGGTAAACAACGGCACGCCATCGGCAATGGCTGCGCTCCGGATCATGGCGCCGTCCCGTTCGCTTCCCTGCGTATTGGAAACCGTATTGACCACCATCTGAATTTGTTTGCCTAACAACATTTCTAGCAGGTCATGGTCTTCGCCGACCTTCCCCACTTCTTGAACTGGAATTTGATGTTCGGAAAAGAACTTCGCCGTTCCAGGCGTGGCCAAAATCTGGTAACCGAGGTCCGCAAACCGGTGCGCCAGTTGGGCCGTTTCTTCCTTATCATCATCCTTGACGGTCAATAAGACTCGGCCGTGGTTGGGAACGTGCAGTTTAGCAGCTTCAAAGGCTTTGTACAAGGCCTTCGGGAAGGTCCGATCGGATCCCATGACTTCCCCGGTTGACTTCATTTCGGGTCCCAGCAATGTATCAACGTCGTTGAGCTTCGAGAAAGAGAAGACCGGTGCCTTAACGTGCACTAGTTTGCTTTCTGGAGCCAATCCGGATTGATACCCCTGACTGGCTAAACTTTCGCCCAGAATAGCTCTGGTAGCCACTTGCGCCATTGGAATACCCGTCACCTTGCTCAGGAACGGAACCGTCCGGCTGGCCCGTGGGTTCACTTCAATTACGTAGGCTTGGTCATTGTGAACTACAAACTGGATGTTCATTAGACCCACACAGTTCAGTTCCAGCGCTAGTTGTTCCGTGTACGCTACAATTTGGTCCTTGACGTGGTTAGACAACGTCTGGGACGGGTAAACGGCCATCGAGTCTCCGGAGTGAACCCCGGCCCGTTCAATGTGTTCCATGATTCCCGGAATCAGCACCGTTTCGCCGTCACTAATGGCATCCACTTCACATTCTTTTCCGGTCAAGTATTGGTCAATCAATACAGGATGGTCGTGGGAAACCCGCACGGCATTTTTCATGTAGTTTTCGAGGTCTTCCCGACGCCGCACGATTTCCATGGCCCGACCCCCCAGCACGTAACTTGGACGCACTAACACGGGATAGCCAATTTCGTCAGCAATTTGTAATGCCGCTTCTGGATCCGTAGCAGTTCCCCCGACTGGTTGGGGAATTCCCAATTTTTTAATCACCCGATCGAATTCATCCCGATCTTCAGCCCGGTTCACATCGTTCACGCTGGTTCCTAAGACTCTAACGTCGTGTTCAGCCAGTGGTTCGGCTAGGTTAATGGCCGTTTGCCCCCCGAATTGCACCACCACGCCGAGCGGTTGTTCGAGGTCAATCACGTTTAACACTTCTTCGACCGTCAGTGGTTCAAAGTACAGTTTGTCGGAAATGGAAGCATCCGTCGAAACGGTTTCTGGGTTGTTGTTCATAATGATGGCTTCGTAGCCAGCCTTCTTGATGGCTTCTACGGAGTGCACCGTGGCGTAGTCAAATTCCACCCCCTGCCCAATCCGAATCGGACCGGAACCGAGGACGAGCACGGACGGTTTAGCACTAACTTCGCTCTCGTTTTCCCATTCATAGGTACTGTAGAAGTACGGCGTCTTGGATTCAAATTCCCCGGCACACGTATCCACCATTTTATAAACCGGAACTAAGCCATTTTCTAAGCGTTGTTCCCGAATGGCATCAGCATCACTGTTCCATAGCTGGGCAATCGTTTCGTCGGAAAAACCGTATCGTTTGGCTGTTTTTAAGGTAGCAAGGTCGCCAGGCTGTGCAGCCAGTTCCCGACTAATTTCAAAGATGTGCAATAACTTGTCCAAAAAGAAGATGTGAATCTTGGTTAAATCAGCTAGTTGGTCAATGGTGTACCCCCGCCGTAAGGCTTCGTAGAGGTAAAAGAGGCGGTCGTCGTGAGCATGAACCAATCCTTCTTCTAATTCCACCTGACTTAACTGGGATAACTCAGGATTAGCTAGGTCCTTTTGATCAATGTCTAAGGAACGCACGGCCTTCAAAATCGACCCTTCCACCGTCCGGTCAATTGACATGACTTCCCCGGTGGCCTTCATCTGCGTGCCTAGGTGGCGATCGGCTTGGGTAAATTTATCAAACGGCCACCGCGGAATCTTACAAACCACGTAGTCTAAGGCTGGTTCAAATTCGGCATACGTCGTGCCGGTCACGGGGTTCATGATTTCATCGAGGTTCAGGCCTACCGCAATTTTAGCGGCAATCCGGGCAATCGGATAACCAGTTGCCTTGGAAGCGAGCGCACTCGAACGACTAACCCTCGGATTCACTTCGATGACGTAGTAGTGCATGCTGTTGGGATCGAGGGCGAGCTGAACGTTACAGCCCCCTTCAATCTTCAGAGCCCGAATGATCCGCAATGCGGCATCCCGCAACATCTGCACTTCGTCGTCTGAGAGGGTTTGCGTTGGGGCAAACACAATTGAATCACCGGTATGAATTCCCACCGGATCAAAGTTTTCCATGTTGCAGACCACCATCGCGTTATCAGCGTGGTCCCGCATTACTTCAAATTCAATTTCCTTGTAGCCCGCGATGCTTTGTTCGATTAAAACTTGGGTGACGGGCGAGAGATCTAATCCGTTAGCCGCAATTTCTTGGAGTTGTTCCTCGTTGTGAGCGATTCCACCCCCGGTCCCGCCCATCGTAAAAGCAGGCCGAACAATCACCGGATACCCGTGCTGGTCCGCAAAGGCCAAGGCTTGTTCCGTGGTCGTGGCAATCGTTGATTCGGGAACTGGTTCCCCTAATTCTTGCATCAAATCACGAAATTGTTCCCGGTCTTCGGCTTCGTTAATGGCAGCCAAGTCCGTTCCCAACAGTTGAATCTGGAGTTCGTCCAGAATCCCAGCATCAGAAAGTTCCTTAGCCATGTTCAAACCTTGTTGGCCCCCTAAAGTGGGTAAGATGGCGTCCGGACGTTCTTTTCGCAGCACCCGGGCCACAAATTCTAGGGTCAGGGGTTCAATGTAAACTTCATCAGCTACTTCCCGGTCCGTCATGATCGTAGCTGGGTTAGAGTTTACCAGCACTACTTCGTAACCCAATTCTTTTAAAGCTAAGCAGGCCTGGGTTCCCGAGTAGTCAAATTCGGCTGCTTGCCCGATGATAATCGGTCCGGAACCAATTACCATGATTTTTTTCACGTCAGTTATTTGTGGCATTTTGTTCAACCTTTCTCTATTTTTGCACCGGATTTTGATCAATTAATTGCATAAATTCATCAAATAAGTAGTCAGCATCGTGAGGACCAGGCGCAGCATCCGGATGGAACTGGGCCGAAAAGGCTGGCAGTGATTGATGCCGTAGTCCTTCCACACAGTGGTCATTAATTTCTTCTAACAGGATTTTGAGGTCAGTCTGATCAACGGAAGCTCGTTCCACCATGTAACCGTGGTTTTGCGACGTAAAGTCAATCCGGCCGGTTTCTAAGTTGCGCACGGGGTGGTTAAAGCCCCGGTGTCCAAACTTCATCTTCGTGGTCGTGGCGCCGTTTGCTAAGGCAAAGAGCTGGTGTCCCATACAAATTCCCAATAACGGGTACTTTTGTTCCACGGTTCTAATCATTTCTAGGGTTTCCTCTGGCACTGCCGTGGGGTCTCCCGGTCCGTTGGTCAATAAGACGCCGTCTGGGTAAACATCTTCCACGTCTTGCACAGTCGCCGTGGGTGGTAAGACCACAACGTCACAGTTCCGCTTGGAAAGTTCCCGCAGGATTGAGTACTTTAAACCAAAGTCAATTACAGCAATCCGCCGGCCGGTCGCTGGAGCAGAGTAAGCGTTGTGGGTGGCACTTTCGTTAATGGCGTGGGGATTCCGCGCCCATTTTTGTAACTCGGCCATCGTTTCGTCGGTCACTTCGTTTACCAAAGCAGAACGCATCGCTCCTTGTTCCCGAATGTGCCGAGTCACCGCACGCGTATCAATGTCACTAATTCCTGGAATATCATGTTGTTCCAGGTACTCAGAGAGTGACATCGTCATGCGCCAGTTGGTTGTCCGACGGGCAATCTCTCTGACCACGACTCCTTTACAAGTCGGTACTTGCGATTCTAAGTTATCGCGGTTCACCCCGTAGTTTCCGATTAAGGGGTTCGTGAACATCAAAATTTCGTTATTGTAGGATTGATCCGTAATTGATTGCTGGTATCCAGACATTCCCGTACTAAAGACCAGTTCTCCCATGTTATCGCGGCTCCCACCAAAAGCAGTGCCGGCGTAAATGGTACCATCTTCTAAAACTAAATACCGTGTTGCCACAAAAAGGCCTCCCTTGTCATTTCACCATAAAAAAAGCTACTCACCGTTCACCGGGAGTAGCTAAATTGAAGTCAAAATGATGTTGAACGTCAATTGGTTTCTCTCCGGAAACGATTAATTGATTAGAACGTGCTGCTGCTCGTTGCCTGATTAGTTTCACAGAACTAACTTACAGACAACTAATAACGCACCAGTTTACTTGCATATTTAATTTATCTAAGCATATCATCACAGCGCCAAATGTCAAACATTCTTTTGCTAGGAAACCTGCTTCTTTCTAGTTTGTTGGTAATAAGCAGTGGCTTTATCAGCATCAAACTCGTGTTCGGAACTCCCAATCACAACCGTGGCTAATGAGTTTCCGACCACGTTCACAGCCGTCCGTCCCATGTCGACAAAACGGTCAATTCCGGCAATGAAGGTTAACCCAGACATCGGGACCCCAATGGTCGAAACCGTAGCTAGTAAGACCACGAAGGACGCTCCTGGTACTCCTGCCATTCCCTTGGAAGTAATCATTAACACAATCATCAACGTGATTTGTTGGCCTAAGGAAAGGTGAATGTTATAGGCCTGGGCTAAAAAGAGGGCCGCGATGGATTGGTAAATGGCCGATCCATCCAGGTTAAACGTGTATCCGGTTGGAATTACGAAGGAAACAATCGAAGGACTGACCCCAAAGTGATCCATCTTTTCAATCATCTTAGGCATTACGGCTTCTGAACTCGCGGTCGAAAAAGCCAGTACAATTTCGTTTTTAATGACCACTAGTAGTTCATGGAGCTTGAAGTGGCACAACCGGGCAACGATGCCCATAACAATCAATACGAAGAAAATCATGGTGAGGTAGACCAGTAAGACAAAGTATCCCAGTGGTAGTAATGCTCCAATTCCCAGTTCGGCGAGCGTCACTCCAATCAAGGCACAGACCCCGATGGGAGCTAGGTGCATGACCCAGTTCGTAATTTTAAACATGACCTGGGAAACGGCGTTCATAAAGTCAACGATGACTTGGCCCCGTTCTCCAATTGCCGCGGTTCCTAGTCCAAAGAATACGGAGAACACAATCACCGGCATCATGTCACCCTTACTAAGGGAGCCAAAGATATTCGTTGGAATGAGGCCAATTAACATTGACCAGAGGCCCTCATTCTTAGAATGCTGAGCCGTGGAAACGTATTTACTAATATCCACCGATGAATGCATCGCGTGAACATCAATAAAAGATCCGGGGTGGGCAATGTTAGCCACCACTAATCCAATGATGATCGCAATCGTCGTCATTAATTCGAAATAAATTAACGTTTTCCCTCCGATTCGACCTACCTTTTTAATGTCCCCCATGCTAGCAATCCCAACGGTTAAACACGAAACCACGATGGGCATCACAATCATTTGGATTAAACTAATGAACATGGTTCCAATGCTTTGCATTGCGGTAATGGCCGTCTGGTTCTTATAGAAAATAACTCCCAAGACAATTCCTAACAGCAAGCCTAGCATGATTTGCCAACCTAATGTAATCCGAAAAAAACGTTTCTCTTTCATCATTTTAGCTCCTTTATTCTGAACAATCATATCGATTATACATCAATTAGTTAGCTTTTCCAAAAACGCATAAAAAAAGACACCTTCGAATTGCTTCGAAAGTGCCTTTACTGCGCGTGGCAACGTCCTATCCTTGCAGGGGGCGATCCCCCAACTACTTTTGGCGTGCTAAAGCTTAACTGCTGTGTTCGGCATGGGAACAGGTGTATCCTTTAGGCTATCGCCACCACACTCTGAGTGAACTTCGTTCCCTCAAAACTAGCTAATATTATTTCCTGCTGAGTTTCCATTCTGCTTTTCCTTGGTTAAGTCCTCGACTGATTAGTATTAGTCCGCTTCACGTATCGCTACGCTTCCACTTCTAACCTATCGACCTGATCATCTTTCAGGAGTCTTACTTCCATATAGGAATGGGAAATCTCATCTTGAGGCGAGTTTCACACTTAGATGCTTTCAGCGTTTATCTCATCCATACATAGCTACTCAGCGGTGCGCCTGGCGGCGCAACTGATACACCAGCGGTATGTCCATCCCGGTCCTCTCGTACTAGGGACAGCTCCTCTCAAATTTCCTGCGCCCGCGACGGATAGGGACCGAACTGTCTCACGACGTTCTGAACCCAGCTCGCGTACCGCTTTAATGGGCGAACAGCCCAACCCTTGGGACCAACTACAGCCCCAGGATGCGATGAGCCGACATCGAGGTGCCAAACCTCCCCGTCGATGTGAACTCTTGGGGGAGATAAGCCTGTTATCCCCAGGGTAGCTTTTATCCGTTGAGCGATGGCCCTTCCATACGGTACCACCGGATCACTAAGTCCGACTTTCGTCCCTGCTCGACTAGTCAGTCTCACAGTCAAGCTTGCTTCTGCCTTTACACTTACAGAATGATTTCCAACCATTCTAAGCAAACCTTTGAGCGCCTCCGTTACTATTTAGGAGGCGACCGCCCCAGTCAAACTGCCAACCAGACACTGTCTCCGAGCACGATGAGTGCTCAGGGTTAGAGTGTTCACATAGCAAGGGTAGTATCCCACGGGTGCCTCCACCGAGACTAGCGTCCCGGTTTCAATGGCTCCTACCTATCCTGTACAAGCTATGTAAACACCCAATATCAAGCTACAGTAAAGCTCCATGGGGTCTTTCCGTCCTGTCGCGGGTAACCTGCTTCTTCACAGGTATCTTAATTTCACCGAGTCTCTCGTTGAGACAGTACTCAAATCGTTACGCCTTTCGTGCGGGTCGGAACTTACCCGACAAGGAATTTCGCTACCTTAGGACCGTTATAGTTACGGCCGCCGTTTACTGGGGCTTCATTTCGAGGCGTCGCCGAAGCTAACCTTTCCACTTAACCTTCCAGCACCGGGCAGGCGTCAGCCCATATACTTCATCTTACGATTTTGCATAAACCTGTGTTTTTGATAAACAGTCGTTTGAGTCTCTTCACTGCGGCTGACCTGACGGTCAGCACCCCTTCTTCCGAAGTTACGGGGTCATTTTGCCGAGTTCCTTAACGAGAGTTCTCTCGCTCACCTGAGGATCCTCTCCTCGACTACCTGTGTCGGTTTGCGGTACGGGTAGTTAATTACTCACTAGAAGCTTTTCTCGGCAGCGTGACATCGGTTGCTTCTCTACTTTAATTTCGATCCTCATCAACGCTTGTCAACCCGGTCAGAAGCATTTCACTCCTCACCTGACTTACGTTTTAAACATCCTTTTCCAGCCGGATGCTCAACCTACCCTTCTGCGTCCCTCCATCGTTCCAACATAATTAACTAGTACAGGAATCTCAACCTGTTATCCATCGCCTACGCTTCTCAGCCTCGGCTTAGGTCCCGACTAACCCTGGGTGGACGAGCCTTCCCCAGGAAACCTTAGTCATTCGGTGGACCAGATTCTCACTGGTCTTTCGCTACTCATACCGGCATTCTCACTTCTAAGCGCTCCAACAGTCCTTCCGGTCTGCCTTCATTGCCCTTAGAACGCTCTCCTATCACGCAACGTAGTTGCGTCCGCAGTCTCGGTAATATGCTTAGCCCCGGTAAATTTTCGGCGCAGAATCACTCGACTAGTGAGCTATTACGCACTCTTTAAATGGTGGCTGCTTCTGAGCCAACATCCTAGTTGTCTAAGCAACTCCACTTCCTTTTCCACTTAGCATATATTTAGGGACCTTAACTGGCGGTCTGGGCTGTTCCCCTTTCGACGATGGATCTTATCACTCATCGTCTGACTCCCGGACATAAATCAATGGTATTCGGAGTTTATCTGAACTCAGTAATCCAAGACGGACCCCTCGCTCAAACAGTGGCTCTACCTCCATGATTCTAATTCCGAGGCTAGCCCTAAAGCTATTTCGGAGAGAACCAGCTATCTCCAAGTTCGTTTGGAATTTCACCGCTATCCACACCTCATCCCAGCACTTTTCAACGTACACGGGTTCGGACCTCCGGTGCGTATTACCGCACTTTCATCCTGGACATGGATAGATCACCTGGTTTCGGGTCTACGGCAACATACTAATTCGCCCTCTTAAGACTCGCTTTCGCTACGGCTCCGCTTTTTCGGCTTAACCTTGCATGCAACTGTAACTCGCCGGTTCATTCTACAAGAGGCACGCCATCACCCCTTAACGGGCTCTGACTGCTTGTAGGCACATGGTTGCAGGAACTATTTCACTCCCCTTCCGGGGTGCTTTTCACCTTTCCCTCACGGTACTGGTTCACTATCGGTCACTAGGGAGTATTTAGCCTTGGGAGATGGTCCTCCCGGATTCCGACGCCGTTTCACGTGTGGCGCCGTACTCAGGATCCTGAACTGAGGGAATTCAATTTCGCTTACGAGACTATCACTCTCTTTGGTGCAGCTTCCCAACTGCTTCAGCTATCAAATTCTTTTGTAACTCAAATGTTCAGTCCTACAACCCCGAACCACGAAGGTTCGGTTTGGGCTATTCCCAGTTCGCTCGCCGCTACTTTGGGAATCGAAATTTCTTTATCTTCCTGTGGGTACTTAGATGTTTCAGTTCCCCACGTCTGCCTCTGCGTAGCTATGAATTCACTACGTAGTGATTAGTCATTACACTAATCGAGTTTCCTCATTCGGAAATCTCCGGATCACAGCTTACTTACAGCTCCCCGAAGCATATCGGTGTTAGTTCCGTCCTTCATCGGCTCCTAGTACCAAGGCATTCACCATGCGCCCTTTCTAACTTAACCTATAATCCGACGGATTATAAATTATTGAGTTTAGCGATTAAACACATTAAAAAACTCAAATTACACAATGGTTTTCTCGGTTAAAATTATATCAATCAATATAATTCTTACAGAAAATAATATTATCTAGTTTTCAAAGAACCAAGCGGTACTAAAAATACTAGTACCAATGGAGAATAGCGGGATCGAACCGCTGACCTCCTGCTTGCAAAGCAGGTGCTCTCCCAGCTGAGCTAATTCCCCAAAATTCAATTATCATACCGTAACAACGGCGATGGGCCTAAGTGGACTCGAACCACCGACCTCACGCTTATCAGGCGTGCGCTCTAAACCAGCTGAGCTATAGGCCCAAAAAGCGCGGATGGTACTGTGAGAGTAGTTCTCTCAAAACTAAACAAGACTTTAATCGGTGTAAGGTTCCGTATTATTCCTTAGAAAGGAGGTGATCCAGCCGCAGGTTCTCCTACGGCTACCTTGTTACGACTTCACCCTAATCATCTGTCCCACCTTAGGCGGCGGACTCCAAACGGTTATCCAACCGACTTTGGGTGTTACAAACTCTCATGGTGTGACGGGCGGTGTGTACAAGACCCGGGAACGTATTCACCGTGGCATGCTGATCCACGATTACTAGCGATTCCAACTTCATGCAGGCGAGTTGCAGCCTGCAATCCGAACTGAGAACGGCTTTAAGAGATTAGCTTGACCTCGCGGTTTCGCAACTCGTTGTACCGTCCATTGTAGCACGTGTGTAGCCCAGGTCATAAGGGGCATGATGATTTGACGTCATCCCCACCTTCCTCCGGTTTATCACCGGCAGTCTCTCTAGAGTGCCCAACTCAATGCTGGCAACTAAAGACAAGGGTTGCGCTCGTTGCGGGACTTAACCCAACATCTCACGACACGAGCTGACGACAACCATGCACCACCTGTCATTCTGCCCCCGAAGGGGACACCTAATCTCTTAGGCTAACAGAAGATGTCAAGACCTGGTAAGGTTCTTCGCGTAGCATCGAATTAAACCACATGCTCCACCGCTTGTGCGGGTCCCCGTCAATTCCTTTGAGTTTCAACCTTGCGGTCGTACTCCCCAGGCGGAATGCTTAATGCGTTAGCTTCGGCACTGAGAGGCGGAAACCTCCCAACACCTAGCATTCATCGTTTACGGCATGGACTACCAGGGTATCTAATCCTGTTTGCTACCCATGCTTTCGAGCCTCAGCGTCAGATGCAGACTAGACAGCCGCCTTCGCCACTGGTGTTCCTTCATATATCTACGCATTTCACCGCTACACATGAAGTTCCACTGTCCTCTTCTGCACTCAAGTTTCCCAGTTTCCGATGCACTTCTTCGGTTAAGCCGAAGGCTTTCACATCAGACTTAAAAAACCGCCTGCGCTCGCTTTACGCCCAATAAATCCGGACAACGTTTGCCACCTACGTATTACCGCGGCTGCTGGCACGTAGTTAGCCGTGACTTTCTGGTTAGATACCGTCACGCCGCGAGCAGTTACTCTCACAGTCGTTCTTCTCTAACAACAGAGTTTTACGAGCCGAAACCCTTCTTCACTCACGCGGCGTTGCTCCATCAGACTTTCGTCCATTGTGGAAGATTCCCTACTGCTGCCTCCCGTAGGAGTATGGGCCGTGTCTCAGTCCCATTGTGGCAGATTACCCTCTCAGGTCTGCTACGTATCATCGCCTTGGTGAGCCATTATCTCACCAACTAGCTAATACGCCGCGGGTCCATCCAAAAGCACTAGCATAAAAGCCAGCTTTCAAACTAAAACCATGTGGTTTTAGTTGTTATACGGTATTAGCATCTGTTTCCAGGTGTTATCCCCTACTTCTGGGCAGGTTACCCACGTGTTACTCACCAGTTCGCCACTCGGTCCGATCTAAAGTCAAATCCGTGCAAGCACTTCATTTCATTTAGGAGACCTCGTTCGACTTGCATGTATTAGGCACGCCGCCAACGTTCGTCCTGAGCCAGGATCAAACTCTCATTTTAAATGAGAACTTTACTAGCTCTACTTTATTATTTGTTTCTTAAGCGAATTGACTTCGCAAATGTTTAATTTTTAAACGCTAGTTTAAAAATTCCTTACACTTTTTGTAATCAAAATCTTGTTCAGTTTTCAAAGAACTACTTCGCACTGCTATTCAGCGCATAAATAATAATATCTCGTTTTGACCATGATGTCAACACTTAATTGAAATTTTTCACTTCATTAATTAAGCTTAACCATCTGGCTCGTAACGAACATATATCACTATATCGTCCTCATTTATAAATGTCAACCCTAATTAGTCATAAAAGGTCAAAAAATTGCCAACAAAAAAAGGATTAATCTCAACCAAGAGATTAATCCCCTTTAATTTATTGAACGTTTTCGCTTAAAGCTTGTAAAACATCGCTTTGTTCAGCCGCAACTAAGTCAGCTTTCCCAGAAATTGTCCGCACGTCCATCTTAATTTCTCGTGTCAAGCCTGGAGTGTCTAACTTCGGTTCAAAGAAGGCTTTGAATTCCGCTAACCGTTCTGGAGTGTGGAAAATGTTAGCAGTGACCGTAATAAAGGTCGCAAATTCCATGTCACCACCAACGGTTGCTTCTAACCAGCCCCATTCCTTGCAGATCCAATCCCAAGCTACTTGCTGATTCAAGTCATTAGCTAACAGCCCCCGGTACCAAGCCCGTAAGTCTTGTGGTTTAATCACATCGGCATTTTCAAACTGAGCAACTAGTTGTTCGGCTAACTGCGGATAAGTTACTTGTGGAATGGCAATTGCTAGGTCATCCCGGTAATTAACTTCACTAGTCGTAACATAGTCGTGCATTAACCGGTCAAAGAGTTCCTTGCTACCGTAGTTTTGCACTTCATTTTTCAAAACCAAGGCCCGGACATCCGCCGGTAATTCAACTAACCGATCTTGGTACTCAGTAAATAACGCATGTACTTGTTCAATTACGGTCGGAATCTGAGCGTACAAAGCAGCGTTTAAAACAATCGGACGCACCTTTTGGTCATCGTTTGTTTCTCCCGCCCGTGGTACCAAGCCTAACCGTTCGATGTTTTCACTAACTAAGGTCCCAAAGAATTGTCGCAGTTCTTGTTCAGCTGGCGTTCCTGGGGTTACAAACATCTTCAATGAGTTAGCAATGGTATACAATTCCGCATTCACAATAGCAGAGTGACTGCCAGCAAATTGCCGTAACAATGGTAGTAACTGCGCGTAAGAAATACGTTGGGCACTAGCCAATAACCGTAGATCTTGTAAAATTTGCCGTTGATCAATGACCGATAAATCAGATACGTGATCCAAGATGTCATCTAACAACGTTTGGTCGTATTGAACGACGATATGCGAGTTGTTCCCCACGTTCACACGGAATGGTTGACCAGCTTCCTTCCGCAGGGTTTGGTAATCACCCAACTTCAATTCTGGTTCAGCCATAATTTGAGGAGCAGCGTCATAGTTACTGTCTAATGGAATTTGCCATTCCCGCCCTTGGTCTTCTCCATCACCAATAAAGAATTGTTGTTGTGAGAGGACTAGTTGTCCATCAGTATCAACACTGGCAGAAACCACTGGGTAACCTGGTTGATCCAACCAAGAGTGCATAATTTTACCAATATCCAAGCCAGAAGCATCTCCAAGGGCTTTCCACAGGTCTTTCCCTTCGGCATTGCCGTACTGGTGATCAATAAAGTACTGCCGTAATCCCTTCCGGAGTGCATCGTCACCTAAGAGAGCCCGTACCATTACTAACATTCGCGCCCCCTTAGCGTACACAATGGCGCCGTCAAAGAGAGCGTCAATTTCAGCAGGATCATTAACTGCCACGTGAACCGATTGTACGCCATCCGTAGCATCACGCGAGAGTGCCATTGGCACTTCAGAAGTTTGGAACATTTCCCAAACCTTCCAGTCGGGTTGTATGGCATCGATGGCCACATATTCCATCATGTTGGCAAAACTTTCGTTTAACCACAAATCATCCCACCACTTCATGGTAACTAGGTCACCGAACCACTGGTGGGCTAATTCGTGTGCAATCACCGTGGCCACTAATTCTTTCGTTTCTAATGGGGTGTTATCAGGATCAAGCAGTAAGTACGCTTCCCGATAGGTAATCAGGCCCCAGTTTTCCATGGCTCCGGCCGAAAAGTCAGGTAAAGCTAATTGCCAAGAGTGTGGCAGTGGATATGGAGTTTGGTAGAAGTCTTCGTAGAATTCGATGGATCGTTTGGCAATATCTAAGGCAAAATCGAGTTCCTTTGGTTGGTGCGCCTTCGTGGCAAAAACCCCCACTTCAACGCCACTATTAGTGGTAGTCAACTTACTTTGTAAGTCACCAAAGGCAAAGGCTACTAGGTACGTTGACATTTTTACGGTTGGTTTGAAGTAGTGAACCCCATCTTCGACCCGGTCCTCTGGCATGTTAGCCAGCACCGTTTCGCCGTCGTGTTCGTCAAACTTCAGTGCTAACCTAAACGTAGCTTTGGCTTCTGGTTCATCAATTCCAGGAAAGGCTTGGCGTGCAAACGTCGTTTCAAATTGGGTTCCAATTACCTGTTTCTTTTCCCCATCAACTTCGTAGTAAGACGGGTAAATTCCCATCATGGTATCTGTCAAAGGAGCGCTGTAAGTGATCTCTAAATCAACGTCACCAGCTGTTGGCAATTCAATCCGAATTGCTTCGGCTTCATCATCAGTGGTAAATGGTACCTCAGACCCATTCGCTAAGACCTGACTAACCTGCAAATCTTTTTGGTTCACAGCGATGTTTGCTTGACTAGCGTGTCCGTGAATTTTAGTCGTTCCGTTAATGGTTTTCTGTTCCCGGTTAACATCAATGAATAAATCATAATGTTCAGGTTGAAACAGAGTGTAAAACCGTTCAATTCCTGCCATTTTGTTTTCTCCTTTAAGATTTAAATCAAATCATCACTCTTAATTGTACACAATTTTCGGATTGTCCGTAACCATTTTGTTTCTCAGCAAGCAAAATTTGCCGTATAATGATATTTTAGTAATTAATTTTCTGTAAGCGAGGAGTCAGTATGAGTAAAGAAAATCAACGAGCCATTTATATTATCATTGCGGCCAACTTCATCATCTGTTTGGGATGGAGTTTAGTGATTCCTGTCGAGCCCTTCATCAAAACGGAGTACCATTTAACGGCGGGTGAAATGGGGATGATGACCTCCCTGTTTGCTTTTACCCAGTTTCTCTTTTCCCCCATCGTCGGCCGGCTTTCCGACCGCATCGGCCGGGTTCCCATTCTAACCGCCGGTCTCCTACTCTATGCCTTTTCCGAGTTCCTCTTTGCGCTGGCGGGTTCGTTACTGTGGTTTGACCTTTCCCGTTTAATTGGTGGAATTTCTGCTGCCATGGTGGGAACCACCTCGATGGCACTGGCCGCCGACCTTTCGAGCGAGCGCGAACGAGCCCGGGTCATCGGTTGGATTTCTGCCGCCTTTAGTGGAGGATTGATCATCGGACCCGGACTAGGGGGCGTGCTTGCGAACCTCAGTTACAAAACTCCGTTCTGGTTTGCCGGCGTGTCTGGAATCATAGCAGCCCTCGTGTTTGTCGTTGGAATTCCAAGTCACCTCAAAGAACATAGCCACGGCAACGTGGTGGATGGGGTTGCAATTACAGATAAGGGACTCAAACGTCTGTTAAATAAATCGATTGTGACCCTCTTTTTCATGATTCTGGTTTCCTCATTTGGACTCGCCGGATTTGAAAGTATCTACACCCTCTATGTCCACCAAGTCTTCAACTTCTCCCTGAACCAAATCGCCCTCGTCTTAATTCTAAACGGAATTTTCTCCCTCATCTTACAAGTGGTACTGTTCGATCGATTAGTCAGCTGGGTCGGTGAAATTGGGCTTACCCGGATTTGCTTTTTGATTAGCATGGCCGGGATCATCTGGATGATTTTCGCTCACACTGCCGTTGAAGTTATCATTGCTACCTTGCTAATCTTTTGTGCCTTCGACGTGCTTCGACCCGCGATTACCACCCTCTTGACCCGATTTGGTAAAAACAATCAGGGTCTGATTAATGGAGTTAATATGTCTCTCACGAGCATCGGTAACATTGCTGGTCCCATCTTTGCGGGAACGTTAATGGATAAAAACCCGAGCCTCCCATACTTGATTGTCGCCATCATTATGTTCTGCTCGGCTTTAATCACCTGGGTGGTCAGTTACGAAATGAAAACTGATCAGCAGGTTCGTAGTAATTAAATCGTTAAAAAAGACCTTTCCAGTCAGGAAAGGTCTTTTTTATAATCATTCAATTTACTTGTGGTGCTCTAAGGCACAGGCAATACTGTGGGCCAACATTCCAAAGATCATCATGTACATCGCTACCATCATTCCCATTTCGTTGGGCATCATCACGAAAACCACTAACGTAATGACCCAGAAAAGGGATAGCAACCAGTAAAATAACTTCATCAGGAAACCTCCTTGCTCAGTTTATTGACATTCTAACATAATTCATTTTAAAAGTAAGCCTTGACAAATAAGTCACCGGCGAGTAAGAAGGCCGCAATGGCAATCAAAATCCGAAGCAACTTGATGTTAACGTGCCGCACAATCTTAGGACCACAAAAGCCACCAATTAACAGGCCAATTCCCAGTGGTAACACAGCATGCCAAGCGACCGTGGTGGTCATGATAAAGTACGCTGACGAGCAAATGTTACAAGCAAAGGTCATCACATTTTTAACGGCGTTGTATTTCGCAAAACTTTCCCGGGTAATCACCGCTAAAATAGCTAAGAGAACCACTCCACCGGCAGCGCCAAAGTAACCAAGGTAGCCACCCACCAGGACAATCCCAAGGTAACTAGCTAGGGTTAAAACTTTATGCCGAGTCGGATGCATTTCAGCTTGGCGTAATCGTTCCTCTTCTTTGAGTTCCTTCCCACGACCCGAAAGTAGCAACATCACTCCGGCGACCAGGATGAAGAACGGCACGATTTTTTCAAAGGTTGAGGCTGGCGCTACCAGTAACAGCGCACTCCCGCTCACACTCCCAATGACGGCTAAAATGGTATAGCCAAGAGCACGGTGCCACTGTCCATGCAACTCCTTTAACGATGCTGGAATCGCACCAACTCCCGTAAAAATTAACGAAACCGTGTTGGTAACATTCGCAATTACCGGCGGAATTCCGACCATCAGCAGCGCTGGATAGGAGGCAATCGACGCCAATCCAGCAATCGTAGCCATCAAACCGGCGACAATCCCCGCTGCGATTAAAAAGATAAATTGTAAAACCATCTAGATTTAGACCCCTTTTTAAAATTTGAATGAACGTTTACTGGTTTCAATTATAGTATAAATAAAGGGATGGCGAACGTCGTATTCTAAAAAGACCATCTTACTGCGAATGGTTCTTAACTTTTAGTTCAGCTTAACCAGTATTTCGTTAGGTGACCCGCAGTTGCGGTTGCAGATGATAGGTCACCATGATTAACATATAAAAAAATTTCCTTGCCAGTCATCAGACCCTAGAAAATTTTAATATGCTTTAAAACTTATAATGCTAAATATATAAAAACGAAATTATCGACGTACTGATAAAAATAATTATATAGTAATTTTAGGTTACATTTATGTTATTAAGCCAACCAAAAAACGCTTCCCAATTAAATTGAGAAGCGTTTTTAGATTTTAGGAGTTAGCTAATTAAAGTTGAACGCCAAATTCATCAAAGTAGTGTTGTAACGGTAAGAGGTTTTCTCCTCCGTAGATGGCGAATAATTCTTCAATCGTCTTAGCTTGTTGATCTGATTTGTCAATCCGGTAGTTAGGACTAACCGTTTCAGAAACCTTGCCGTCTTCAATCTTAACCACTAAGTCTTCCACCGGTAAGGCCCGGTTGTCGTTGATGACAATGTCAATCAAGAATGGACGACCAGCTTTAACAGCTTCATTAGCTTGGTCAAAGGCAGCTGACAATTCAGCGAAGTTAGTTACTCGAACAGCGTCTAAGCCCATGGCTTTAGCAATTCCAGCAAAGTCTTGTGTTTGTAAGTCTAAGCCGAAGTATTGCATAGCAATGTCTTCTTGTTCACCCTTAATGAAGCTCAGGTCACCATTTTGGGTCACAATGTTGATAATTGGTAATTTGTACTTAACTTCCGTAACTAAGTCTTGCATAACCATTGACAAAGCACCGTCACCAGCAATGTTGAAGACTTGCTTGTCGGGTTCGTCTAGTTTAGCAGCAATAGCACCTGGAACCCCAGATCCCATCGTAGCAAACAAGGCGGAGATAACCCACTTCATTTGGTCGTTAAAGTTGAGGTATCTGAAGGAACTAATAATGTTATCACCAACGTCAATGGAGTAAATAGCATCTGGTTCGGCAATTCGGTTAATTTGTTTGTAAACTTGAGCAGGAGTTAAGCTATCTGACTCACTGTCCATAATCTTCTTGATGTATTCTTTCCAGTTTTGCATGTCAGCAACAGCTGCTTTGAAGAATGGACTTTCTGGAGCCGGTTCTGATTGGGCCAAAGCCTTTTCCACGAACTTCGTAGCGTCAGACCAGATGGCTAAATCTGGAACGTGGTGCCGACCTAACTGAATCGTGTTGTTATCAACTTGGATGTACTTGAATTCGTGACTAGCGTAAACGCTGTTCGCGAAGGCAAAGTCACCACCAATGGCAATCACTAAGTCAGCAGATGCTAAGATTTCATCAGCAGCCTTAGAAGCAGCCCGGTTAGCAGTTCCGATGTTTCCTTCGTAAGCTTTGTCAACGTAACCTTGAGCCAAACCATCCATGATTAACGGAACTTGTAACTTCTTGGAAAGTTCGATTAACTTGTCGCCACCGTTTTTGATTCCACGACCAACGTGGATTACGGGACGTTTAGCATCCTTCACCATTGCTAAGAAGTCGTTCACTTCTTCGCCAGTAGCAACTGGCTCTGGAGCTGGTTTAGCGTAAGTTGGAGCAGCTGAATCGTAACGAACGTCTGGAATTTCTGCAAAGCCAAAGTCGTTTGGAATGACAACCACTGCAACCCCCTTGTTAGCGTAAGCAGCGTGAATGGCTTGATCCACAACGTGTGGCAAGCTTTCCGGAGTCATTACTACTCGATCGTAAACAGAAACATCTTCAAACATTGGTACTTCTGGGAATTCCTGGAAGTAGTCGTAGTTCATGTTGTTATGTGCAACTTGACCAACGATGGCCAAAACGGGAACCTTGTCTTCCTTAGCATCGTATAAACCGTTTAACATGTTAACGGCACCAGGACCGGCAGAACCGAAAGCAACACCAATGTGACCAGTTAATTTAGCGTGCGCAGCAGCAGCTAAAGCCCCGACTTGTTCGTGCCGAATTTGAATGTAATTGATGTTGTCCTTTTCTACATCCAAAGCGTGTAGAGTTGAGTTAATGGAACCACCAGGGTAACCATAAACATCTTTAACTCCATAGGCTTCTAAAACCTTCACCATGGCAACTGCAGCAGGAATCTTGTTTACATCTTTCATAATCTTTACCTCCATTTCATATCCTAATCTTAGCACCACTTGAAAACGCTTTCAAGAGTTAAACCCATTTTTTTCAAATTTTTTTGGTTCTTATATAAAAAAAGCCAGCTTTCCTTCAGCTGGCTAATTTTTTTGCAATTTACGGTGTTTTTGATGGAGTAGCAATCCAATGGTGACGGGAATTGTAAGGATAACTCCAATGGATGAGATAATCGTCATGATGAACTCGGACACAAAAATTTTATCGTTGAGCACCATTCCCAAGGTGTAATGCAACCGAGCAAACCAAATGAATAAGCCAATCAGTTCACCGTAAAAACCGAAAAAGAGGGTATTGAAGGCCGTTCCCACAATTTCTTGGCCGACCCGCATCCCGGTTTGTTTTAACTTCTGATCGCTAATCTTAGCGTCATGATCTTCTAATTCGACTAACCCGGTAGCCACCGCTACGGCTGCTTCCGCCACGGCTCCCAGACAACTCAAAATCGTCATGGCACAGGAAACGTCTAAAAAGCGAACCCCGAGTTGTAAAGACATTCCCTCCATGTCTTCCGTATTTTCTACGCCAAAACCTTGGACCTGCGCCCAGTGTTCCACGGGAATGATTAACAGAATGACTAAGCCCACCACGATTAAAGAAGTGACAAACGCAATGTCAGCGTTGCGTCCCTGTTGGTTCCCAAAGTAAATTGAAACCACCAAAATGATAACGGCGTTACAGAGCGTTACCACTAAGTATGGAATGCCCCAGGAAATCAGAACCACGGAAAGAAACACAACCGCAAAGTTAAATAGCAAGCCGAGAAACGAAACCAGTCCCTGGCGTCCACCGGCCAGCAGCATCGCTCCCAGTAATACCAGGACTAAAACACTAATTGTACTCATTTGAACACCTTCATTTCACAAATTCCACCGGCTAAGACTCCTGTAATCGGGACGGTTAGGGCAATTCCAATTCCACTAATTAAACTCTGAACAATTCCTAGCGACATAATCATGGAATACGAGTAACCCCAACTGTTTCCGTTCTTTAAGAACAGAATCATCATGGGAAAAGTACTAGCCACAAAGATTAAAAAGAGCACGTTAATCAACGGACCCATGATGGAGCGACCAATCTTTCTGGCATTGGCAAACAACTCCGCAAACCGCATCGTTGGCTTCTCGCGGTACACGGCAAAGACACTAGAAGTGATGTCCGCGGATAAATCCATGATGGCTCCTAACGAACCAATCATACTGCCGGCAAAGAACAGCGGCAGTCGTTGTTGGGTCACGTAGTCCATCATTTCAAACTTCATCCCGCGCTGGTGGGTCAGACTTAAAACCAGCCAAGCAATGATGAGCGCCGCGGCGGTTCCCAAAATCGTGGCAATGATAGCCACCACTGTTTCTTTAGAGCGCCCAAAGATTAACAACGCCGTGATAACCGTAAAGACCACGGCCAAGCCTGCAAACAGTACGAAGGGATTCCAATCCGTCCGGACGTCCAGTTCCACCACCATGAAGAACAGCAACGCGTTCACCACTAAACTCAGCAACGCCATTGACCCGCGGAACTTAAGGATTAGTAACAACAAACTAACTGTAAGCCAGATTAGGAACACCACGACAGTATCGCGCTTAAATCCGTTAATCAAACTGGAGGTATGGCGGTTCGTCCGCCCACTCAGGTGCAAAAAGACCTGTTGTCCCGGATGGTATTCCTGATCGGTGGCACTAGAACCAGAAAATTGATTTTGAATTTGCAACGTTTGCCCGCGTTTTTTTCCGTTCAAAATTTTCAGGGTGACCGTTTGGTTTTGCTGGTAATCCTGATTGCGGAACTCATCAGTGGTCTTCATCCGCGGTCCGTTCTTCACCTGCTGGACCTCAGCCACCGTCTGACTGTATAACGGTGCATCATAGTGGGTAACCAAAATGGCCACCGCACCAACGATTAGAACCACCAACAGCCACCACCATTTCACCGTAACCTGGGGTTTAATTCTACGCATCATGATTCCTTCTTTCCTTATTTATGGTACGGACTGTTGCTATTAATCATAAAGGCCCGATAAATTTGCTCACAGAGCACTACCCGCATCAACTGATGTGGCAACGTGAATTTCCCAAATGATAATTCCGCGTCAGCGCGTTGCAAAACGGCTGGGGATAATCCCAGTGATCCTCCAATGATAAAGGTTAAATCTGAATGGCCGTAGGTGGTTAAGCCCTTGATTTGTTGCGCGAATTCTTCCGAGGTTAGCTGTTGTCCGTTAATTGCTAAAGCAAACACGTATTCACGGTCGCCCACCTTGTCCAAGATTCGTTCCCCTTCCTTGCCCATCACCTGCTCCATCTCAGCGATGCTCAAAGATTCGGGAGCCTTTTCGTCGCGGACTTCAACTAGTGAAAATTTACAAAAACGAGAGAGGCGTTTGCGATACTCCGCAATAGCAGCTGCAAAGTATTTTTCTTTTAATTTTCCCACGACCACTAGTTTAATGTTCATAACTATCATCCTTTCAACAGTTTATCCACAAAGTTATCCACAGAAAAATAAATTTTCCGCTGTTTTTCCTCAATTTTTCCCACCTGTGATTTCCGTAATTTTGTCAACAACTTTTTTAGTTATCCACATTTTCAACAGCAACATCTGTTCGTTAACCCAGAAAAAAAGGTTGTGAAACGCTGGTATATCAACATTAAAAAATCAGCAAAAAATGTTCCTCAAAGTTATTAACAGACGCTGTGGATAACTTTTAACAACTTATGAACGAGCTCTAATTGCCATCACAACTGGATTTTCTTTTATCACCTAAACTTATCCACAAAGTTATCCACTAAAAGTTAATTCCAACTATCGCAGTGACTATTTTTCCCAAACTTTCAGCGCGTGAAACTTTTTTTGTTCGGTTTTATCCTAACGCAACATTCACTTACTTAGTTCCTTTCTACCATATCATTTTTTACCCTAGTAACTGAGACCTGTGCCTAACGGTTACATTTTGAGCAAATAAAAAAGCACGGAGCAATTACTGCTTTCGTGCTCAATTAATATTAGAGATTCAGCAACGGGGAGGCTTTTTCCACGTCCGTATCAAACAACTGAAAGTCGTGACCCACCCCAAGCCCGTTATTTTTCATAATTGACGCCACTGTTAATCGAGCTAGTGCCTTGGTGTTATTGTGGTGACTTCGGTGCGCCAAAAAGATCCGTTTGGTCTTTAGACCCATCACATCCATCAAAATTTCCGTACTATCCTGATTGGATAAGTGCCCGGTCGAGCTATTAATCCGGAGTTTCGTGGAATAGGAATAATCTCCGTTCATTAGCATCTCAGGGTCATAGTTACATTCAAAAAGATAGGCATCAGCGTTCCGAATTAACCCCGCCACGTGATCAGATACCGAACCGGTATCGGTAATAATCACAAAACTTTTTCCGTTATGATGATAGTTATAAAACTGAGCGTGAGCCGCATCGTGAGCCACTGTGAAACTCTCAACGTCAAGATCACCCCATAGTTCCGTGGTATCTGGATCAAACACGTATTTCTGTTCCACCGGAATCTTCCCAATTTTGCCATCCATGGCGCGCCAGGTCTCTTCGTTCGCGTAAACGTTCATCCCGTACTTACGGGCGAGAATTCCCACCCCCTTGGCATGGTCCGTGTGTTCGTGAGTAACCAGCATGGTATCAACATCAGCTAAATCCTTGCCAATCCCCTCCATCAACCGTTTAATTCGGATTCCGGATAAGCCAGCGTCTTGGATAACTTTGTGCTGAGGCGTTTCAATGTAGGTACAATTACCGCCACTTCCACTCGACAACACGCTAATTTTAAAATCATCCGCACTCATTAATTTCCCACGCTTTCTACTTTTGCTTTCCCATTTTGTTGTTCTTGCAATTTTTCCGTGCTGACGGAAGCCCCATTAAAGGCGTTAATCCGCTTAATTTGGACCTTATTATTCGATTTACTGTTAATGGCGACGACCCAGGTTGGAATGTAAACTTCCTTCCCGTTCAGCTCCAAGAAGCGGGTGTAGGCAAGTTTGGTCCAGAGAATTTTAGTATTATTCGGTAACTCATTGTACTGATACAAACTAATGATGGCCCGTTCTTCCGTAATCAAATCATTCTTTTCGTGCAAAATCTTCACGTTGGTAAGTTCTCGTTGCGTATAACCCACCACCTGCTGATCAGCCACACTAAAGGTGATTTGGGCATTAGAGGAGAAGAAGGGACCTTGTTTCCCTTGTTGTGAATAAACCACTTTGGTAGCACTAGAAAGGTCACGATCATAGCGGTATTGAGCAGCATCCAACACAAACCCCTTTTTCCGCATTAACCGGTTCAAGGTCCATTCCGGATGATTAGGATTAACCTTCACAGTTGACTTAAAATCACTCACAACCGCACCGTTTTCGCTGCGGGCATTTTGGTTCTTCAGCTCGCCTAACCGCGCTTCAAAATGATCCTGCGGTTCTGCCGATAGGTAATAACCGGTCTCCTTTTTGTTACTAAGGTTGCCGAACTTGATGTTATCCCGTTTCATATCCCGCACAATCGCACTGTTCACACTCCCGGCGTTCTCACTGTCGTCTTGAACCTTACTGTTCTTGGTCATCATAAACAAAAACACGTCGATTACAATGAAAGCAATCAAGAAGATTCCCTGAATTCGTTTAAAATTCATTAGAAATTCTCCTTTCGTGCTTTGGCAAAATTACCCTGCTCCAAGTCCTGATAGTTCACCCATTGGTTGTTATACTTCACAAACCAACTTGGTCGCAACAAGATTAGCAACTTATGCTCATCGTTTGGAACAATTTGATATCCAATTTGGACGTTACTAATTTTTTTAGTGTCTACGTTAGCTTTGATTAATTCCGCGAGCAAATCCTTACTACTTGGCAGCGTCGTCTGTTGTTCCTCAGTTGGAACCGGAATTTGAAAGTCCCGGAGCGAGAATTGGTAGCGTTCGGTCGTTCCGTTCAAAAATTGATAAGTATAGTTCCCGAGCTGTTGGTCCCCAAAAATTGGAAACCCATCAATAAAGGACCGGTACACTACCGTTTTGTCCTGCTTTTGGTACGTATCAAATTGGGATGATGCCAGTGGGACTCCAAGTTGAACCGCATTTTTATAAGCCACCTGCAACGCGTCTTCTTTCGTCTTCACGGTCTTTTGGGGCCGGAAGTTGTTGTAAGTCACGTCGTCATTACCAGTAAAGGTTAGATCCTGATTGGCCGACGAGTAAATGGTATCATCCTGATGGTGTTTCACAGTCGTATCCGTACTGTTTCCAATAATCCGGCTTAGATACGTAGATTGAGACTGCTCTTGCAACATGTATCCGTAATCCTTGAGCTTAATCTCATGTGGAAAATAGAGAAACGGTTTGTTATTCAAGTCCCGAATCTCGACCCGGTTACTAACGACATCGTGAGCCAGAGTTCGGTGTAGTTGCTTTAAATTTAAGTTCTTAATGCTGGCCTCATAAATTTGGTAGTTCTGATCGTTTAAAAAATAAATGTTGCCTTTGTCATCTAAAGGCACCACGATTCGTTGGAATTGTTGCCGCTTGGAAAAGAGATCCGTTTGCTTTAAAACCTGTCCGAGAATCGGAGCCGACATGCTATCGTTGTAATTCAACGTCAGTGAGTTGGGTTGATTTAAAACGTCAAAGTAGCGTTGCTTCTTGTCCGTGCTAACTCGCTTTAAATCATTCATTTCTGTTCGGCGGAACTGTTTTATTAGTGTCCCCACAATATTGGTGGTAGGAGAAGTCAGCATCTTTTGGTGTTGATGATCATCCGTTTTAATCACTCGCAGGGGAGAATAAACGTCCTGCAGCGGGCGGACGTTGGTATCATTATGCAACGCCACCGACCGGTTTTGGTGCGTCTTACTACTAAACCGTGCCGGATTCGTTAGTAATGAAACCGACAAAACCACGCTAATCAGTACGGCCAGTGTTAGTGAAAGTGGTAAAAAATAGCGTTTAAGCTTCTCCATCATCCCAAAGGTCCTCCTCAATTGATTCATATGGAAGTGAGATATAGAAGGTGGATCCGCGACCTTCCGTACTTTCGACCCGGATGGAACCACCAAATGATTCGATGATTTCCTTCGAAATGGCCAGACCAAGTCCACTTCCTCCTTGGGCCCGCGACCGCGCTTTGTCTACCCGGTAGAACCGATCAAAGATGTGTTTTAAAGCACTTTGAGGCATTCCCAGTCCTTGGTCACTAATACTCAAGACCACGCGGTTATGGTTTTCATACAACCGACAGGTAATCACACCCCCGTCTGGAGAATACTTCACCGCGTTGTTCATGATGTTATCAATCACCTGGGTAAAACGGTCCGGATCAATTTCTGCCCATAAATCCTGCGTGGTGAACTCCCGCTGAATCCGATAGTGCTTCTTTTCATCATTTTTCACAATCATATCGAAACGATCTAAGATGTAGTTAAAAATCTTATTGATGTTAACCAGTTCACTATCGTACTTCTGCGTTCCCGAGTCCATCCGTGACAAGGTCAAGAGATCGTTAATCATCCGAATCATCCGGTCCGTTTCATCCTGGGTCACGTGCAAGAATTTGGGAGCGAGCTCCGGATCCTTCCAAGCGCCGTCCGTCAGGGCTTCTAGGTAAGAATGAACGCTCGTTAATGGCGTTCGTAACTCATGCGACACGTTGGATACAAACTGGCGCCGGTCTTCATCAATTTTTTGTTGCGCTGTAACGTCATGGAACACACATACTAACCCGTTGATGAACCCAGATTTGCGTTGAATCAACGAAAAATGAGCTGACAAAATCAACCGGCGTTCTGCTGTTGAAAAGTCAAGGTAGACCTGCCCCGGGTCTTCAATCAAATCCCGCAGGTTATATTGATCCTCTAACTTCAAGACCTTGAGAATTGGTTGCCCCACGACCGCTTGTTTTGAAGTTCCCAGCAACTCAATCGCTTCATCATTCACAATCGTAACCAGTCCCCGGCGATCGGTAGCCACCACGCCATCTGTCATGTTATCTAGCACCGAATCCAGCCGGCGTCGCTCCGACTCCGTGGATTCTTGGGATTCTTCCACCTGCACCGACAAATTGTTAACAGCATGCGCTAGTTGACCCAGCTCATCGTTACCATATACCTGCACGTGCCCTGAATAATCGCCCCGTGCAATCTGTTCGGTCTGGCGCTTCAATTCATCAATCGGCTTGGTAATCGTGCGCGAAATAATCAGCGTCAGTAAGAGTCCCAGGATAATCGACAGGACAGCCGCAAACAAGTAAATAATCGTGATGTTGTTAATGTTACGGTACACCTGACTTAGGTTAGCCCGGATGTACACGACCCCTTCGATGTTATTCTGATTCTTTGCGCTGTTAATCAAAGGCGTTACCTGAATATAATACCGATTATTGTTACTGGAAGTCGTTTTTTCAATTGTTTTGCTACTATATAGCGCCGTCTTAATGTCGCCATCGGTATTCTTTTGGCCAACCAACGACTGTTCATTGTTTTGATTAGTCCCCCGAATGTTACCCCGGGCATCCACCACCGTCACTTCGGCGTTATTGCTAACGTCCGCATCCTGTAAAATTGTTTGAATCTGCTTGTTCGCTTTAATTTGATTCCGGCTGGCTAACTGTTTCTTTAGCGACGTATTAATGTACGGCTTTAGTTGAATCGATTCCTTAAATGTGTTGAGGTTTTGATACTCCAACTGCCGCACAAAAACGGCCCCCACGGTTTCGAGCGTTAACAGCATCATTAACACGAAGACTAACGCAATTTTAAAGTGAATGGATTTAAAAAACTTCCATTTTAGGGCCATGCTGTTGCTCCTTCAGTCTCATTCGTTGGGTTACTTAGCTTCTGGATTATCACGCACATAATAACCCACCCCACGTCGAGTAACCAACCACTGGGGGTGACTAGGATCGTCTTCAATCTTTTCCCGCAGCCGCCGAACCGTCACGTCTACGGTCCGAACGTCCCCAAAGTAATCATAGCCCCACACAGTTTGGAGGAGGTGTTCCCGCGTCATCACTTGCCCGCTGTGCTGGGCCAGGTAGTGAATTAGTTCAAATTCGCGGTGGGTTAAATCAACCGGAGCTCCATCTTTCGTCACGGAATACGAATCCGGATGAATCGTGAGATTTCCAATCGTAATGTCACGTTGTTCGTTATCAGCTGGTCCCGCTGCTTCGTTAGCTACTGACTGCCGGCGCAAATTCGCCTTCACCCGGGCCACTAGTTCTCGGTTGGAAAATGGCTTCGTCACATAATCATCAGCTCCGATTTCAAGTCCAAGTACCTTATCTAACTCGGAATCCTTAGCAGTCACCATGATAATCGGCATGTCGTGGGTCTTGCGAATCTCCTTAGCCACTTCCAAACCGTCCATCTTCGGCAACATTAAATCAAGGATGACCAAATCGGGATGATCATCTTCAACCTTCGCCAGCGCTTCTTCTCCGTCATAAGCAACGATGACCTCGTAACCTTCTTTTTCTAAACTAAATTTTTCAATGTCTGTAATGGGTTTTTCGTCATCAACGACTAGTATTTTTGCCATCTTTTTCAATGCTCCTATCGTTAATTTTGCGGTTTAAATCAGGAATTGATTAAGACTTACACAATCGCTCAATCATGATTAGTATATCACACCTCTCACCCAATCCTGTTGCCTCCACTCTAGCTTACTCCCTTGATCTGGTCATTTTTTTGCAAAAAAAGGTTGCGCGTTGGTAGAGTCCATGCTAATATAATACATGTACTTTTGATTTGGGCAGTTAGCTCAGCTGGCAGAGCAACGGACTCTTAATCCGTGGGTCCAGGGTTCGATCCCCTGACTGCCCATCCCAAGGACGACTATGATGGTCGTTCTTTTTTTATGCTCATTTTTAACCATCACCATTTAACCGATGGGGTTACAATGAAAACAACCCGTTTCGTGTTAAATTAATTGAATAAAGGAGAAACTACTAATGAAAAGTTGGCAGCAAATTGCAAAAATTACCCGCCTGCACTCGTTAATCGCATCGGTACTCCCGTTTTGTCTGGGGTTATTATTCGCCCTCTTTCAGTACCAAGCAGTAAATGCTGTAAACAGTGTGATTTTCTTTTTAATTACCTGTCTCATGCAAATTATCGTCAACCTCTTTGATACCTACAAAGACTACAAAAATGCATTAAAATATCATCTGACCCAAGAAGAGGATGGCATCTTTTCAAAGGTGAAGAACGCGACTGAGGCACGGAACCTCAAACTAACAATCTACGGACTCACCTTAGTGGGAGCGTCGCTCGCTTTGTGGTTGGTCCTGCGAACCAGTCCCGTCATTTTACTACTCGGTCTCACCGGGGCCGCCGTCGGTTACCTCTATAGTGGCGGACCTCATCCCATTCAAAATGGACCACTGGGCGACGTAGCTTCGGGAATCATCATGGGTTACATCATTTCGTTAGCATCCGTCTTGATTAACATCCAACCCAGTCAATTTAGTTGGAGCATTGCTGGTAAAATGATTCTAGTCGCCGGCATTGCCGTCTGTGCAATTACCAATATTAGTCTAGCCAACAACCTCTGTGACTATGATGAAGACGTCAAGTTCCACCGGTTTACCAGCGTTAGTTACCTAGGCAAAGAGGGAACGCTGCGCTTTTACGCCATAAACTACATCATTGGCTATCTGTGCACCTTCATTTCCATCTGCCTCGGTTGGTTGCCGTGGTCGACGATTCTGGTCTTACTGACGATTCCGTTAGTAATTAAAAACACCCGCCGCTTTTGGCAGGTGCAGAGTAAACAAAAAAACTTTGTATTGACGATTCGCAATGACATTGCCATCACGTTCGCCGTAGTGCTCTCAACCATCATCTACGCCTTGTTTCAGGTGTGAACAAAAAGCGTCTCCCATTTTTTCAATGGAAGACGCTTTTTTTATTGGTTGGCTTTCGCATCAATGCGATAACCGTATAGAGTAATTAGCGAACTGACAATGATGATGGCTACTCCAATCATAGTCGATAGACTGCTGTGTTCCCCAATTAGGAAGAACGCAAAGATTGGCGATAGCACTGGTTTAAAGAAGAACACCAATGAGGCCATCGTGACACCACCTTCTTGTAAGGCGAGGAAGTAAAAGGCAAAGCCTCCTCCGGTTACAGCGACCCCAACGAACAATAAAATCCAAAGGTTTGGCAGGTTAACGTTAGTTAAAATCGGAATGTCCGCAAACGGTTTTAACCAACCAACGGATCGCATTCCGGCTGCGACGGGCGGAATCTTGGTGATCAAGATTAATCCTAGCAGCTCAATCGCTCCGGCAATGAAGGTAAAACCAGTCATTACCACTCCGTCAAGTTGTACCCGCAGGGATGAGGCCTGCGACATGATGCTGTAAAAACCAAACGTGGCGGCTGCGAGGATCGCAAAGAAAATTCCCAGCGGATCCGTTAGTTTAAACGGATTGACGATTACCAATAACCCAATCACAGACAGCACTAACGAAATTACATCAGCCCGCGAAACGTGCTCGTGCAAAATCAGATAGGCAAAGATTAACGCAAACACCGGATTACAACTGAACAGGACGGCGACAATTGCCGGTTCTCCGTATTCAATCGCCAATTGGTACAGCGTCATCGAAATGACCACGCACAGAAAGCCGGTTAGTCCAAAGACCTTCCAATCCGACCAATGAAGCTGGCGTTGCTGCTTTTTTAAATGGGAAAAGGCAAACGGGAGAATTACTAGTCCCCCGAGCGTGAATCGAATCAAGTTCAGTTGAATCGGATTGAACTGATTTCCGGCGGACTTTAACGCAATTTCCATTAAACTAAATAAAACGGTTGAAAATAAGACGTAAATTAATGATTTTTTCATTGTATGAATTCTCCTCTTCCTTTCCAAAATACAAAAAAAAGGGGAAAATTGCAAATTCAGCTAAAAAGCAGAACTACCGTTAGGCCAGTTCTGCTTTTTAAAAAAATGAAGTTTTCCAAATTTCATAGTAATGATAATTAATTTGTTTGGCGGTTAGACCACGATTAGATGCAGTGGTAAACGTGTTAAGACTAACTTGAACTTGAAAATCTAAATGAACTGCTACTTTAATCGTCGTGTCAATGCAAAAATCGGTTTGTGCGCCGCAAATTTGTAATCGTTCAATTTGGTGATCTCGAAGATAACTTTCTAAGGGAGTGTGCCAAAATGCATCAGCCCGCGTCTTTTTTAAATACAAAGCCTCTCTGGGACAAATTAAATCATCAATTAATTCACCTGACTCGCTTCCACTTGGCAAATCATCATCAACATGCTGAAAAAAGATGATTGGCAGGTTATGACGTTGATAAGTTTTGATTAATTGGTTAACGTTGTGCACCACTTGATCCATTTGAAAGAGATCTTTAAGTCCCTTTTGTAAATCAATCACAATCAATACCTGCTTCATCTATTGCTCCTTTTGTTTCACATGAAACAAAGACTAATCGTTAGTCCCCGTTATAAATCGTATCCTTCACAATCACATAGTCAACCGTCTGTAACGCCTGCAAATCGCGGCCCCCCGCGTAGGAAATCGATGACTGCAAGTCTTCCTTCATTTCTTGCAATGTATCATAGATACTGCCCTTGTAAGGAACCAATAGTTTCTTGCCTTCGACGTTATGATAAGCACCCTTTTGGTATTCAGAAGCCGAACCGAAGTATTCCTTGTACTTCTGACCACCTTCCTCGACTTCTTTCCCAGGTGATTCTAAGTGACCGGCAAACAGCGAACCAATCATACACATCGTGGCACCAAAGCGAATTGACTTGGCAATGTCACCATCGGTCCGAATTCCACCATCGGCCACAATTGGTTTGCGGGCTGCTTTAGCACAGTACCGGATAGCAGCTAGTTGCCAACCACCCGTTCCAAAACCAGTTTTAATCTTGGTGATGCAGGCTTTTCCGGGTCCCACTCCCACTTTGGTAGCATCGGCACCAGCATTTTCTAACGCCCGCACCCCTTCTGGAGTTCCGACGTTTCCGGCAATCACAAACGAAGTTGGTAGTTGTTCTTTAATGAACTTAATCATCTTAATAACGGAATCAGAGTAACCATGGGCAATGTCGATTGTAATGTACTCTGGTTCTAAGTGGTCCGCAGCTAGACTGGTAATAAAGTCGTACTCACCAGGTTTTACTCCCACGCTGATGGAAGCAAACAGTCCTTGGTTGTGCATCCAATTTACAAAGTCGTGCCGGGCTTCTGGTTGGAAGCGGTGCATCACGTAGAAGTAACCGTTTTGCGCTAACGAAACGGCCAAGTCTTCATTAATTACCGTTTGCATGTTAGCGGGAACAACGGGGAGCTTAAACTGCCGGCCCCCAAACTCGACCGTCGTATCGCACTCACTCCGGGAGTTCACGATACACTTGTTGGGAATCAATTGAATGTCATTATAATCAAATACTTCCATGGTTCACTCTCCTAATCACGAACATTAATGATTTTAAATTTTATTTCATTCGCAGACCTCTAATATCATACCGAAGCCCATGATAATAGTCAATCAATCGGACCAAACAAAAAAGCGAAACCCGCTGGGATTTCGCTATTCTGGGGTGTTGGCCACCGAAGTAAATTTATTAAATGATTTTACAAACATCAGATTAACCGTGCCCCGTGGACCCGATCGATTCTTTTCAATGATGACTTCAACCATTCCCACGTTATTATCGGCATCCTCGCGTGGATCTATGTCAGCATCATCATCATCATTGCCGTTTTCGCCGTCACGTTCATAATAATCATCTCGATACAGAAAGGCCACGATGTCCGCATCCTGTTCAATCGAACCAGATTCCCGGATATCAGACAGCACTGGTCGTTTATCTTGACGTTGCTCTACACCCCGGGAGAGTTGGGACAGCGCAATGATTGGTACCTGTAACTCATTAGCTAATTTCTTAAGTTGGCGTGAAATTTCAGAAACCTCTTGCTGCCGACTTTCCCGAGTACTCCCTTCAATTAACTGGAGGTAGTCAATCACAATTAAGCCTAGACCACCATCTGGATCACGTTCGGATTCCTTTTTTAAGCGCCGACAGTTCGCCCGAATTGAAGCAATCCGGGCTCCCGGAGTATCATCGATAAAAATATTAGCAGTCGACAGGGTCCCCATGGCCATTGTTAGGTTATTCCATTCGTCGGCATTTAGTTCCCCAGTTCGGAGATGGTTAGCATCAATGCTACCTTCAGCACAAATCATTCGGTTCACCAATGATTCAGCGCTCATTTCTAAACTGAAGAGGGCAACGGTCTTGTTTGTCTTAACTCCCACGTTTTGGGCAATGTTAAGTGCAAAGGCAGTTTTTCCGACGGCTGGTCGCGCGGCTAAAATAACTAATTCTCCCGGATGCAGACCGGTCGTCATTTGGTCTAACGCCTTGTAACCCGTTGGTAATCCAGTTACATCGTCACCACCATTTTCAGCCAGCTCGTTAATGCTTTCAAATGCCTGGTCTAAAACATCTCGAATCGGTTGAAATCCGCTCTGATTTCGATCCTCCGACACGTCCATGATTTCTCGTTCCGCGTTATCTAAGAGTGTGTCGAGATCTTCATCTTCATCGTAACCATCCGTGGCGATTTTTGTTGCTGTTTCAATTAACCGGCGTAGAGTAGCCTTTTTGCTTACAATCTTGGCGTAGTAGGTTAGGTTGGCTGCGGTCGGCACCGATTCGGCTAGCTCAACAATCGCCGAAACCCCACCCACGTCTTCGAGCTGGTTCTGGCTCTTCAGTCGGTCCGTTACGGTGACGGCATCAATTCCTTCATCTTGATCGGCTAAATCCAGCATCGCTTGGTAAATCAACTGGTGAGATCGTTTGTAAAAATCATCCGGATGCAACAATTCCATGGCATCAGGCAGGGTCGTTGGGGCGAGAAAAATGGAACCTAGTACAGCCTTTTCCGCCTCGACGTTTTGCGGTGGCGTGTGATCCGTCAACACATCGTTATTCATACTCTAACCCTTTTCTTTACGTTGCTAGTAACCCTATTTTTCCGCAATGTGCACCCGAATGGTCCCCGTAACGCTGGGATGTAATTTAACGGGAACGTTGGTGTATCCCATTGCTTTAATTGGTTCAGCTAGTTCAATCTTACGTTTATCAATTTTAACTTGGTATTGGTCTGCCAATGCTTGGGCAATTTGTTTGCTGGTAATCGAACCAAACAAGCGTCCGTCTTTTCCGGACTTCGCTCGCAGTTCTACTACCGTGTCATCCTTTTCTAAAAAGGCTTTAAGTTGCTTGGCTTCTGCCAACTCTTCTTCAGCATTCTCTTCAGCGTGTTTTTGTTGGGCCTTTACCCGACTAATCGCTGATTTAGTAGCTGGTTCGGCTAAGCCATTCTTAATCAGGTAGTTTTGAGCGTATCCAGCTGGGACCTGCTTAATTTCTCCCCGTTTACCTTTCCCACGAACGTCTTCTAAAAAGATTACTTGCATAATAATCCACTCCTTTAGTTTTAATGTAACAAATTTAATTCCATTCTGCTATTCAGCCGCTGCCTCATCTTCAACCAGGCTATCCTGAATAGTGGTTTGCAGGAGCTCGCTGGCTTCTGGGACTGATTGATCCTTAATTTGCGTTGCTCCTGCTCCGAGGTGACCACCACCGCCCAGCTTTTCCATGATAACTTGGACGTTGATACTACCGTCACTCCGGGCAGAAATTCCAACGTTACCATCGTAACGCCGAAAGACCACGAAGGACGCTTCAACGCCATCAACCGACAGTAAAGAATCCACCGATTTGGCGGCCGTCACGGAATCATACTGAACATCATCCTCAGCCGTAATAATGGCAACGTGATCCGTCTCAAACTTCACTAACGAAATCAGATGATTTTCGGCCATGTAGTTTTTGACGTTTTCCTTCATAAACGACGAAATTTCATCGACGTTTGCTCCCGCCGACCGTAAGTAACTGGCAGCGTCAAACGTCCGTGTTCCCGTTTTAACGGTAAAGGACTGCGTATCAACCACGATTCCAGTCAACATAGCAGTCGCTTCCAAGTCATTCATCGGGTCCGCTGACTGCGACTGATACTCAAACATTTCCGTAATCAGTTCACAAGCTGACGAAGCGTAGGGTTCCACGTAGGCCAACAATGGATTGGCTGGGAACTCCTCGCCCCGCCGATGGTGGTCAATGATGACGACCCGATTTTCTAATTTCTGGTACAGGTCTTGAGCCACTCCAATCTTCGGGTTCGAGTGGTCGACCATGATCATCAAACTATCATCAGTTGCCAGTTTAACGGCTTCGTCACTGGTAATAATTGAATTTTGAATGTCTGGGTAGTCCTCAATCTTATCCAGCAGCCGCCGGATATCCGTGTGCACGTCCTGATTATTAAAGACGATGTAACACTCCTTGCCATTCATCTGCGCAATCCGCCGAATTCCCATGGCGGCCCCCCAGGAATCCATGTCTGGTTGTTGGTGTCCGTCCACAAAGATTTTGTCAGCAGTGCCCATCAATTGGACCAGCGCGTGGGTAATCATCCGGGCCCGAACCCGCGTCCGTTTCTCCATCGGATTGGTTTTACCCCCAAAGAAGATGGCCTTGCCATCCTTGGCTTTGATGACCGCTTGATCACCACCTCGACCAAGCGCTAGGTCTAAGTTACTTTGCGCTAGATCAGCCAGCCGGTTTAAATCCGTATCTCCATAAGCAATCCCGATACTCAAGGTAATTGGGAAATTTTGCTGGACGGTCCCCTTGCGAATCGTATCGAGCACGTTAAATTTATCTTTCTCCACGTCCCGTAATGACTGCACATACATCATGATGGAATAGTGTTCCGCATCAATCCGTTTGAGATAAATCCCATATTCTTGGGCCCAATCCGTCAGCTTATTCGTTACGTAGTTGCGCAAATTAGAAATTTCTTGATCAGACATAGATTGACTAACTTCGTCAAAGTTATCAAGATAAATTTCTCCAATCGCAATCTTTTCGTTTTCGTACTGTACCTCTAAATCAGCATAATGCGTAATGTCCATCATATAGATGGTCCGGTACTGGCGCTGAATCAAGAAATTAAAGTAATGGCCGTTCCAAGCCGCTTCAAACGATTGATCCTGATCCCAGTTCTTTTTAATTAGCTCTGCCAGTTGAGGTGCAACTTGGGAAATGGTACGCCCAACCACCCGCTCCGTCTGAAAGTACGGCTGCAGGTAGGGATTAATCCAACTCACTCGTTGAGATGAATCTAAAATCAAAACCCCTAGCGGCATTTCCAACAGTGATTCTTGTTCACCACGGTTAATTAAATACGAGAGCCGATCCATGTAATTATCTGCATTTTGTTCCACCACGTTGAGTTCCTTAATGATAAAGAAAAGGCCCACGCAGGCTAACACGAGTAGGACGACCCCAACCCATAAGTTATACAAAAACGCGATTACTAAGCCTAACACCAAGTTTAAGGTGATGAAAATCGCAATGGTCCGTAAGTGTTGATTATGCACAAACGGTGGCAATGCGAACGTCTTTTTTTCATTTTTCATCGTCTTCTCCTTTGCCAAATTAAGGCATTGTTAAGCTATATTCTATCACAAACTGCTCCACAAACAGGGATCAATCCCTAACTAGCTGAGAGATTCCTTAAAAAAAGCCATAAAAAAGAGCCCCTCGCAATTGAGAAGCTCTGTTAGTCAAACTTAGTCTTCCACCACGAATGGTAACAAGCCCATAATTCGAGCCCGTTTGATAGCGATGGTTAACTTCCGTTGGTTCTTAGCGCTAGTTCCCGTTACTCGACGTGGTAAAATCTTACCCCGTTCTGAGATGAACCGCTTTAATAAATCAACGTCTTTATAATCAATGTATTCAATGTGGTTAGCGGCAATGAAGTCGACCTTACGGCGACGACGTCCACCTCTTCTACCTCTTGAGTGTCTTTGTTCAGGCATGTTTTTCCCTCCTCGTTCGTTAATCGAATTTTACCATTCCTTAGAATGGCAAATCGTCATCGGAAATATCGATTTGGTCACCAGAACCCGCAAACGGATCGGCAGAGTTATCGTTCCCATTCTGGTTGTTGTTAGCCGGATTGGAATCTGATTGTCCGCCAAAGTTGTTGGATTGCGGCGTCCCAAATGGATTTTGTTGCGGAGCTTGGTTGCCCATGTTGTTATTGCCTTGTTGCCCACCGTTACGGGGTTCTAACAAGGTAAAGTTTTCAACCACGACTTCCGTTACATAAACTCGTTGGCCCTGCTTATTTTCGTAGTTACGCGTTTGAAGCCGCCCTTCTACTCCCAGCAGCGAACCCTTATGAACGAAGTTAGCAAGATTTTCAGCTGATTTCCGCCAAATAACACAATTAACGAAGTCAGCTTCCCGGTCACCATTTTGATTGGTGAAGCGGCGATCGACCGCTAGGGTAAAAGAACCCACGGCCGCGCCGCTTTGGGTGTATCGCAAATCAACATCTCGTGTTAAACGTCCGGTTAGGACGACGGTATTAATCATACTGAAACGCTCCTCTCGCTCTTATCACAATTTAGTTATCACGTTTAACAGTCATTTGCCGTAAAATGTTGTCACTAAACTTAGCTAACCGGTCGAACTCGTCGATGGCTTTGCTGTCTTCAGCGGTCAAGTTTACAACGTGGTAAATTCCTTCGTTGAAACCATCAATTTCGTAAGCAAAACGACGCTTTGACCAATCTTTAGAATCTATCAACTTGGCACCATTATCAGTCAAAATCTTGTCGAACCGTTCTACTAAAGCAGTTTTAGCAGCGTCATCAAGATCAGGACGGATGATGTAAGTAATTTCATATTTGTTTTCCATGAATATGCACCTCCTTATGGACTTTCGGCCCTCCAACGATTTGAAGAGCAAGGGTAGTAGTTTAACGCACGGTTAACCTACAGATTAATATTATAGCATTGGTTATCGTTCTTGACAATCCACGAACGTGATTTAGCGATACTTAGGTAAATACGCAAAAAGGATGCCAAACTGGCATCCTTTTTTAAATTATTCGTTGCTAGCAGGCGTTTCCGCCGGATCAGCTTCGGACTCATCGTCATCCGCCTTCGCCACAATTGCCATGGTAGCAACCTTAGCATCGTCATCAATCCGAATCAGATGGACTCCAAGGGTGGCCCGTCCGGTTTCAGAAACGGAATCCGTTGCAAACCGAATCATCACTCCCTGGTCGGTAATTAGCATGATGTCTTCATCACCCATTACTACCCCCAGTCCGACAATCGGACCATTCTTGGTGGTTACGTTCGCGGTTTTAATTCCCTTACCACCGCGTCCCTTAATGGGATATTCAGAGACCGGCGTCCGTTTCCCGTATCCTTTTTCAGAAATCACAAACACAGCGCCACCCGGAACTAGCACGTCTGCTCCAATCACGAAGTCGTGGTCTCGCAGTTTAATCCCGCGCACTCCAGTCGCAGATCTTCCCATGGACCGGACTGCATCTGCCTTGAAGCTGACGGCATACCCTAGATGGGTGCCAATAATCACGTTGTCCGTGGCCTGGACTAACGAAACTTTGATCACTTCGTCATCATCACGCAGGTTGATCGCCTTTAATCCGTTGTTCCGGATGTTCACAAATTCTGCCAATGGCGTTCGTTTGACCGTTCCCAGTTTGGTGGTAAAGAAAAGATCCTTATTAGCTAATTCATCCGTATCACTGATGTCTAGCACGGTTTGAATCTTTTCGTGTTCACCGAGTTGTAAGAGGTTCACAATCGGGATTCCCTTGGCCGAACGACCGTATTCTGGCACTTCGTAGGCCTTCATACTGTAAACCTTGCCAGCCGTCGTGAAGAACAGCAACAGATCGTGGGTAGAGCCCACCAGGAGATGTTCAATGAAGTCGTCCTGGTTAACGCCCATTCCTTTGATGCCACGACCGCCCCGGTTTTGGGTTTTAAAGTCGTCAGTCGGAATTCGTTTGATGTACCCATTGTGAGTCAAGGTGATTGTAACGTTTTTAGCTTCAATCAGATCTTCATCTTCGATATTGTTAATTTCTCCGACCATCAATTCGGTCCGCCGCGGATCTCCAAATTTCTTTTGGGTTTCCAGCAATTCGTTGTAAATGATGGAGGTGACACGGTCGTGACTATTCAAGATGTCTTCGTAGTCTTTAATCTGTTCCAATAACTTTTGGTGTTCATCGGTGATTTTACCGCGTTCCAGACCAGTTAACCGAACCAACCGCATGTCCAAGATGGCCTGGGCTTGCTTGTCATCTAAGTCAAAGTTATCGATTAATTGTTGCTTGGCAATTTCACCGGTTTTGGAACTCCGAATGATCTGAATGACTTGATCAATGTGATCTAGCGCCACCAACAATCCAGCAAGAATGTGAGCCCGTGCTTGCGCTTTTTTCAGGTTAAACCGGGTCCGTCTCGTGATTACTTCGACCTGGTAATCCAGGTAGTTATTGAGGATTTCCTTCAGGCTCAAAACCTTCGGAGCCCCATCACTAATGGCCAACATGTTAAAACTGTAGGACGTTTGCATCAAGGTCAGCTTGTAGAGGTTGTTTAACACCACTTCGGCGCTCGCATCCCGTCGGACCTCGATAACAATCCGCATTCCTTCTCGGTCGGATTCATCATTAATCGCCGTAATCCCGCTAATCCGTTTATCCCGTACTAAGTCAGCAATCCGTTCGATTAACTTGGCCTTGTTGACCATGTACGGCAACTCGGTTGCAATGATGGTTTGTTTGCCGTGCCGATCTTCTTCAATATCAACCTTGGCCCGCACCACGATGTTTCCGCGGCCGGTTTCATAGGCATGCCGAATCCCGGACTTCCCCATGACGATTCCCCCGGTCGGAAAATCGGGACCGGGAAGAGCCTCCATCAATTCGTTAACGCTCGCATCGGGATTTTTCATCAGGATGTGAATGGCAGAAATGACTTCGCTTAGGTTATGTGGCGGAATGTTTGTCGCCATTCCCACGGCGATTCCCGTTGCTCCGTTTAACAACAGGTTCGGAATCCGGGCTGGTAAGACTACCGGTTCACGTTCCGTACCGTCGTAGTTGGGGGCAAAATCCACCGTATCCTTATTGATATCGCGGAGCATTTCTAACGAAATTTTGCTCAACCGAGCTTCGGTATACCGCATGGCTGCGGCTCCATCACCATCGACCGAACCAAAGTTTCCGTGACCATCAACCAATAAATAACGGTAACTAAATTCTTGTGCCATCCGCACCATTGCTTCGTAAATCGAACTATCACCGTGGGGATGATATTTTCCCATCACGTCGCCCACGATCCGGGCCGATTTCTTGTACGGCTTGTCCGGGGTAACCCCTAGTTGATCCATTCCGTACAAAATCCGCCGGTTTACCGGCTTCAGTCCATCCCGGACGTCGGGAAGCGCCCGTGCTACAATCACACTCATTGCATAGTCCAAAAATGAGGACTTCATCTTTTTCGATAATTCGACGTTGGTAATTCTTGTTTCCGGCGTTTCCATTTCGCTTGCCAAGTAACTTGCCTCCGTTCCCTTAGGTAACCATTCCTAGAATTGTTTCACATGAAACAAAATTGTTAAACATCTAGGTTTTCTACAAACTTAGCGTTTTCTTCAATAAATTGCCGGCGTGGAGCCACTTTTTCTCCCATCAACATTTGGAAGGCCTCGGCTGCCGCAGCGGCGTCATCAGAGGTCACCCGCAACAAGCGCCGGTTCGTCGGATTCATTGTGGTTTCCCACAATTGTTCCGCATCCATTTCACCCAGTCCCTTGTAACGTTGAATTTGTGGTTTGGGTGACGCTGGTAATTCAGCTAACAGCTGCTGTAACTCTTCGTCCGAATCAATGTAGCGCTGAAACTTATTTCCTTGCCGGACCCGGTACAAAGGTGGTTGGGCAATGTAGACGTATCCCTTATCAATCATTGGTCGCATAAAGTTATAAATCAAGGTCAACAACAGCGTTTGAATGTGAGCCCCATCCACATCAGCATCCGTCATGATGATGAGCTTGTGGTAGTTAACCTTGTTAATATCAAAGTCTTCACCAAATCCAGTTCCCATCGCGGTAAACAATGACCGAATTTCTTCGTTCGCTAAAATCCGATCCATCGTGGCCTTTTCGACGTTTAAAATCTTCCCCCGAATTGGCAAGATAGCTTGCGTCAGCCGAGAACGACCTTGTTTAGCAGAACCACCGGCTGAATCCCCTTCGACTATGAATAGTTCCGAAACCTTGGGATCCTTACTGGTGTTATTGGCTAATTTCCCTGGCAGGCTGTTAATTTCCAGTCCACTCTTTTTCCGAGTTACTTCCCGAGCCCGTTTAGCTGCCGAACGCGCCTTAGCAGCCAATAATCCCTTCTGCACAATTTCTTTGGCCACCTGTGGATGTTCATCCATGAACTTCGAAAATTCCTGACTAAAGACGTGGTTCGTAGCCGTCCGGGCATCGGAATTACCCAATTTGGTCTTCGTTTGACCCTCAAACTGTGGATCTGGATGCTTAACGCTTACCACTGCTGTAAGCCCTTCGCGTACGTCCGGTCCCGTTAAGTTATCTTCATTGTCCTTGATCAAATTGTTATTACGAGCGTAAACGTTGATAATCCGCGTCAACGCTTGCTTGAACCCTTCTTCGTGGGTTCCCCCTTCATAGGTATTAATGTTATTGGTAAAGGTTTTTAACGTACTGTGGTAGTCATCCGTGTACTGTAGCGAAACTTCCACCGTGATGTCATTTTCCACCCCTTCGACGTAAATTGGGTCTTTAAATAAAGGTTGCCTCTCCCGATCTAAGTATTCGACGTAGTGACGAATTCCGCCTTCGTAATGAAAATCGTGTTCAATCGGTTCGGCCGGACGATTGTCCTTAATCGTAATTCGCAGGCCCTTGTTTAAAAAGGCTAGTTCGCGAACCCGGGTGGTCAACGTCTCCATGTCATACACGGTCGTTTCTGTGAAAATATTAGGATCCGGCAAGAAATGGACCTTTGTTCCGTGGGCATCAGTTGGAGCATCCCCCACTACTTCCAAGGGTGTATGCACGTGTCCGCGCACAAAGTCCATGTAATATCGTTTCCCGTTTCTGGTAACTTCAACGGATAAGTTTTCAGAGAGAGCATTCACCACGGAAGCTCCCACTCCATGCAAACCACCAGAGACCTTATAACCGCCACCACCAAATTTTCCCCCGGCATGTAAAATCGTATACACCGTTTCGAGTGCTGATTTCCCGGTTTCTTTTTGGTTATCGACCGGGATACCCCGACCATTGTCCGTGACAGTAATGCTGTTATCCTTTTCAATCACTACGTCAATCTGGTCTGCAAACCCCGCAAGGGCTTCATCAATTCCATTATCAACAATTTCCCACACAAGGTGGTGTAATCCTTGCGAATTGGTTGCCCCAATGTACATTCCGGGCCGCTTTCGGACGGCTTCTAGTCCCTTTAGGACTTGAATTTGACTCGCATTATAATCGTTAGCGCGTTCTGCTTTCGTCTCTTCTGGTCGATCTGCCATGTCCATCCTCCTACTTCAAGTAATCTAAGTAACCTTACCAGCCTTAATCTGAAACAAGCGGGGGTCTTTGATTAATTCCGAAGACACTCCGCTTAAGCTGGTGGTCGTTAAAAACGTTTGTACCTTGTTTTGAATCGCAGTTAATAAATGGGTCTGACGAAGCTCATCTAATTCTGATAAAACATCGTCAAGTAACAGGACCGGATACTCTCCCGTCTCTGCCTTCATTAAGTCAATTTCTGCTAGTTTGGTGGCTAGTGCTGCCGTCCGCTGCTGTCCCTGGGATCCAAAGGTGGCAACGTCCTTGCCATTCACCAAAAAACGTAAATCATCGCGCTGAGGTCCATACAAAGTCGTACCCTGCTGGATTTCTTTTTCCTGATGATCGGCAAATTTTTGCAATAACGCCGTATAAATCATGTCAACGCTTGTCAGTTGTTCCTTGGGCAAGGCGGTTGAATAGCGAAATTGTAGCTCTTCTCGTTGTTGGGAAATCTCAGCGTGAATCGTTTGTGACCACGTTTGTAACCGTCCCAATAGTTCCACCCGCTGGGCAATAATTTCTGCAGCGTAAGCTGCTAACTGGTCTGACAAAACGCTTAAATAAACCTTGTCGTGCGCCTCGTGAAAATGCAGTTGGCGCAAATACGCATTGCGCTGCTTTAAAATCCGGCGGTACTGGCTCACGTTATACAAATAGCGATTGCTCATCTGCCCAAACTCGATGTCCATAAACCGGCGCCGCACTTGTGGAGAGCCCTTCACTAGCTTCAAGTCCTCGGGAGCAAAGAGAATTACGTTAAATTCGCCCACGTAGGTCGATAGTTTGGCCTGCTCAATGTGATTGACCTTGGCTTGCTTCCCGTTGGAACTCATCCGGAGTTCCAACTGAGTCGTACCCGTTTGTCGGGTAATTTGTCCCGCTAACAAAGCCGTTTTGTGTTCCCATTCCACCAGGTTTCGGTTGTTACTGGTTCGGTGACTCCGAGCCAAGGCCAGCACATAAATGGCCTCCAACAAGTTGGTTTTCCCTTGAGCATTTTCTCCAATTAGTACATTCACACCGGGTGCAAACTGCACGTCGAGCTGGTCATAGTTACGAAAATTACGCAGTTTTAATTCGTCAATCCGCATGCGGTTTCCTACTTTGCCTTAATAAAAAACAGACCAACCTCAGGAATCCGAACAACGTCGCCATCGTACAGTTTTTTCCCGCGTCGGTTCTCGGGTTCATCGTTTACATAAACGGTTTTTTCCCGTAGAAACCACTTTGCTTGCCCGCCGGAAGCGATGACATCTTCCATTTTTAGCAATTGGCCCAACGTCACGTACGGCGTTGTAATTAGAACTTCTTTTTTCATGTTGCCACCTGCTTTCATTACTTATAATTATACGCTTTCAAAAAGAAAAAGTACACCCAGCTCGCATTTATAGGCGATTTCAGCCCGTTTAGGTTTTTGAGGCAGTTCAGCCATAAAGCAAACAAAAAAGCCCATAACTTAAATTATGGGCTTAGAATGCATTTTCGGTTTTAAAACGTCCGGACGGGCGTAATCAGCTGAATGAAGTTTTCCTGGTTGTCGACTGGAGTAATTGTGAAAGGCCGAAGGGCCGAAGTAAAGGCAACTTCCACGTCAATTGGTCCAAAGACTCGTAATGCATCTTTCAAATAATCGGGATTAAAGGAAATTTCTAAGTCCGCACCACTCACTTCAGCTGGACTCAAATCTTCTTCCACTTTTCCGACGTCTGGTGAGTTTCCCGTAATCGTAACCACCTGATCTTCAGGCTTGATGGTGAGCTTAATCACATTGTTGCGTGATTCATGCGAAAGTAACGAAGCTCGTTCGACAGCTGCCAATAAGTCTGGAGCCGCAAACTGCACCTTCGTTTCCGCCGAACTCGGAATCAAACGAGAAGTGTCTGGGTAATTACCTTCCAGTAGGCGAGAGTAAAACCGGGTCTTACCAAAGGTAAACAGCACCTGATTTTCAGAGAGGTGCATTTCAATGGCATCCTTTTCATCATCCAACATTCGGGATAATTCTTTCAAACTGTCACCAGGGATTACGACATTATAATCCCCTTCTGCTGTTGCCGGAAGTTCCACTTTCCGTTGGCTTAACCGGTGACTATCAGTAGAAACCGCTAGTAACTGATTGTGATCCAACGTAAAGTGGACCCCAGTTAAAATCGGACGGCTTTCCTGTTTTGAGACTGCAATAACAGTTTGCCCAATCACCTCGCGAAAAATTTCAGCTGGTAATTGGATCGGATGTTCCCCATCCACTTCTGGTAAATGCGGATAACCATTAGCATCAAGGCCATTGATAGTAAATTCAGAGTTTCCGGATTTAATGGTGGTTTGAAAGTTATCGCCAACTTCAACTAGTAACTCTCGGTTGGGCAGTTTTTTTACGATTTCACTAAAGAAGCGGGCGGGTAAAACAATTTTTCCAGTAGAACTAATTGTGAGTTCGTAATCAGGATTATCACCACTAATTGAAGTTTGAATCGAAATATCGGCGTTACTTCCCGTTAGTAGAATATTATTAGCAGAAACATCAATCATTAATCCCGTTAAAATGGGAATGGTAGTTTTAGCAGAAATGGCTCTTTGGACAATCCCGAGTGCCTTAATAAAAGCTTGGCGATTAATTGAAAATTGCATGGGAGAAATCCTCCTTTTGGAAATGACATTTAATTTAATTAAGTATAAAGATAAAGTTCGTAGTAGTAGTAGGTGCTGTTAATTCTGTGGATAAGTTAAAATGGTTAGAGCTTTAATGAGTTACCCACTGTGGATAACTTTGTAAATAAACTCAAGCTAACTTTGTGAGTTATCCACAGTCACCATTATATCATTTTTCGTACCAATTCTGAGGGACCAGTTTTAATGCCTAATTTCCGTTTTTAAGTCCGCGATTTGTTTTTGTAATTCCGCATCGGAAGCAGCCATTTTAGTAATTTTTTCATGGGCGTGGATGACGGTGGTGTGATCCTTGCCCCCAAAGGCCTCTCCGATCTTGGGCAGTGAATTATCGGTTAGTTCCCGGCAGAGATACATGGCCACCTGACGGGGCACCACGATGGCCTTAACCCGTTTTTTCCCCTTAATTTCTTTGACTGTAACGTGATAGTACGAGGCTGTGATTTTAATGATGGATTCTGGAGTGATGGCGCTTTTTTCTTTGTTGAGTTTGAGGGGCTCTAAGGCTTCCGAAACTAAATCCATTGTCACGGGCGCTTGTTTAAGTTCTGCAAAGGCCTTAATCCGCGATAGCGCTCCCTCCAACTCCCGCACGTTAGAGTCAATTTGACTGGCAATGTAACTCATGATGTTGTCGTCAACTTGCAACCCTTCTGATTGGGCTTTGGCCCGTAAAATGGCGGCTCGCGTCTCTAAATCGGGTGCCGTAATATCAACCGATAGCCCCCACTTAAAGCGAGAAACCAGCCGGTCTGTCAGAGAGTTAATCTCGTTGGGAAGCCGGTCGGCAGTCATCACAATTTGCTTATTTTCTTCGTAGAGGGCATTGAATGTATTGAAGAACTCGTCCTGGGTTCCTTCTTTGTTAGCTAAGAATTGGATGTCATCGACTAACAGTAAATCAACGTTGCGGTAAATCCGCCGAAACTCCTGCATCTTGTTGTTTTGCAGGGCATCAATAAAGTCATTGGTAAATTTTTCGGTAGTTACGTACTTGACGTTCGCTTCGGGATTGGTTTTTAGAACCTTGTTTCCAATCGCTTGCATTAAGTGGGTTTTTCCTAAACCGACCCCACCGTAAAAGAACAGCGGATTGTAAACTTTGCCGGGATCCTCAGAAACGGCTAGGGCTGCGGCATGTGCCATCTGGTTTCCCTGCCCAATGACAAAGGTGTCAAAGGTATAGTTGTGATTTAAGTGCGGATCAATGTGTGGTGTTTTTTCCTGGTGATGCGTTTCGTTAAATTGGGCCAAATTTTTGGCGTTAGGCCCGGCTTCACCCTTTAGAACTAACTTGGGGCGGACGTCTGTTTGAGTGACCGCGTAGGCATATTCAATGAACGTTGATTTTAGCTGGCGGTCCCAGTAGTCACGGTGTAAGGCGGTGGGAAGCTCTAAGGTCAGGATGTGACCGTCGTAATCAATGGGGGTGGCGGAATTAATCCAAGTATCATACGTAGTTTCGTCAAATTTAGGGTTTTCTTTAAACTTGGCTTTAATTTGATTCCATAGTTCAGTTTGATTCATGGAATATGAACCTCCTCCGTTATAAACATAGCCGTATTTTAGCACTAGCTTTTAAAGTTTTCCACAAGGTTATTAAACCTGTGTATAAATGTTTCACAGTTAGTTTATAAGTTTTCCACAGGCCTGTTCATAACTTGGTGGATAACTAAAAATAACATGAATTCAACAAGTTTCTGTGGATAAATAATCATGATTATACCAGGGTTTTAGAGCTAATGATCATAGCTATCAACAGATTGTTGATAACTTTTTAAACAGCTTGTTTTTTTGTGGAATTACTGGTGATAATGCTGTGATTAGCTTTGATAGTTATCCACAACAATTCACAGGTAAACTTTATGAAACTTTTTGGGAAAACCACGGAACGTGTGCTGCGGCTTGCAAAATTGTTATTTGCGCTCAGCTGGTTTTGTGTTATCATTGGAAAGAAATACGATTTAGGATTACCTAAAATGAAATTTATTAATCATTCATATAGTAAGGAGGGTTCGTAATGAAAAGAACTTACCAACCTAAGAAACGTCATCGAAACCGCGTTCATGGTTTCCGTGCCCGTATGAGTACTAAGAACGGCCGTAAAGTTTTAGCTCGTCGCCGGCAAAAGGGTAGAAAAGTATTATCTGCATAGACCACTGACCAGTCGGTGGCCTTTTTTATTATGCAAAATATGATTAATTGGAGAAGAACGAACGCATGAGAAAATCATATCGGGTAAAAAAGGAAGCAGAATTTCAACGGGTTTTTGACGCGCATCAATCGGTAGCCAACCGCCAGTTTGTAATCTATCAATTAGAAAAACCCGACCAACCTCATTTTCGGGTCGGAATTTCAGTAGGGAAAAAGATTGGGAATGCCGTTCACCGCAATTGGGTGAAACGCAGAATTCGGCAAACCCTGACGGATTTAAAACCGCAATTACGCCAGGACGTTGATTTTTTAGTAATTGCACGGCCCCGAGCAGATGGATTATCGATGGCAGAAGTAAAAGCAAGCTTGATTCACGTTTTAAAGTTAGCCAAGTTGTTGAATCCTGATGATTGTGAGGAAGAAAAGTGAAAAAATGGAAAAAAATGGCGGCGACGTTGTTAGTGGCCAGCCTCGGTTTGGTTCTAACTGCTTGTAGCAACGCTCCCGTGAACAGTCACAGTACTGGAATCTGGGATGGATTAATCGTTTATAATTTCTCGAGAGCGATTATCTGGCTCTCTAAGGCCTTTAATGATAGTTACGGAATTGGGATCATTATCTTTACCATTATCGTGCGGATTTTAATTCTGCCGTTGATGGTGTACCAGACGAAGAATATGAAGGAAATGAACGAATTGCAGCCGCAGTTAAAGGCCCTGCAAAAGAAGTATTCTTCGCGTGATACAGACACCATGATGAAACTTCAGGAAGCTCAAAAGGCACTGTACAAAGAAAATGGAGTGCATCCGTTTGCCAGCATGTTGCCAATGATCGTGCAACTGCCAATTATTTTTGCTTTGTACCAAGCCATTTGGCGGACCCCGGCCCTCAAAACTGGTCACTTCCTCTGGTTACAACTAGGGAGTCGGGATCCCTACTTTGTCTTACCGATTCTGGCCGCCATCTTTACGTTCTTGAGTTCGTGGTTAGCAATGAAGTCACAACCAGAAACTAACGCAATGGCCTTTACCATGACGTTAATCATGCCGGTTGTAATTTTCTTCACGGCCTTGAACGTGCCGTCAGCCTTGTCGCTGTACTGGGTGGTTACGAACGCCTTTCAAGTGGTGCAAACGTTGTTACTGCAAAACCCTTGGAAGATGCAACGGGAACGAGAAGAGAAACAACGATCCAAACGCGAACATGAGCGCGAGGTCCAAAAAGCCATCCGGAAGGCCAAGAAGAGTCACCGGAAACGCTAAGCAGCTGGTGGTTTAGCTTAAAAATTGAATTAAATTGAAAGCCGACTTTCGTTAATCATGACGAGAGGTGGCTTTTTTTCTGGGGTAAAATTGATTGTGTAGCATTTAATTGACAAAATTTAGGAAAGTTATTACTCTGGCGCGGTGTTTGTGCTATGCTAGCAGGGGTCAATTTCTAACTAGGAGATAAAGAACATGCCAAAATACGAAGGCCCTACTCTAGCAGCAGCCGTTAACAATGGATTAGCGGCACTTAACCTTACTGAAAACGAAGTTAACATTGAAATCATTCAACAACCATCCGCCGGGTTCCTCGGCTTTTTTAAACGCCCGGCTCAGGTCTCGATTACCAAAAAAGCGACGCCTCAACCACCGAAAAAACGGGCTCAGCGCGACAGTGATCCCGAAAAACAACCTGCAAAACAGCCCAGTCCGGACCGGTTCGAGCGGAATTTTGCCGTAGTGAAACAACTGGGACAGTACCTGCAAAACGTCTTGAGTGAAATGGACATTAACGCTACCTTAGAGGTGGAAATGCCCAACAGTAAACACGTCTACATTAACTGTGAAACGGATAAAGAGGGATTATTGATTGGTAAGCATGGTCGGACCATTAATGCCCTGCAACAGTTGTGTGAATTTTACTTGAATAACCACGGGGTGAACTACGTGGACGTGCTTTTAGATACTGCTAATTACCGAGAACGTCGGGAACAAATTCTAACCGACTTGGCCCGCAAAACGGCTTGGAATGTTCAGTCCACGGGTCAACCAGTTCATTTGGATGCGATGCCCGCGTTTGAACGCAAGCAGATCCACGTGGCCCTTGAAGATTTCGATGATTTGATTACATATTCGGTCGGAAACGAGCCCAATCGAGAAGTAGTGATTGCTCCGAAGTAGCTTTAAATTGACAAACGCCTTAGGCTCGCTATAAGATAAATGCAAATAAATTAATTGTCGATAAAGTAGTGAAAGTACTTTATCCTAATTCGCTGTGCGGTTGGGGTGGGTACTTTTTTTGTGTTCAAGGACATTTAGATCCGGATGAACCGAGAAAGGAGCAGCACCATGGCCTTAATGACCACTGATTATGACACCATTGCCGCCGTTTCTACCCCGCCTGGTGTGGGCGGAATTTCCATCGTTCGGTTAAGTGGAAGTGAAGCATTGGATATCGCCCAGCGGATTTACCGGGGCAAGGATTTAGCGCAGGTCGCGACCGATACGATTAACTACGGCCACATCATTGATCCGCAAGCTAACCAGCGCGAGATTGATGAAGTTATGGTTTCTGTAATGCGGGCCCCGAAGACGTACACTTGTGAGGACGTGATTGAGATTAATTGTCACGGTGGCTTACAAGTAACCAACCAAATTTTGCAGTTGGTGCTTCGGAATGGCGCGCGTTTAGCAGAACCCGGGGAATTTACCAAACGGGCCTTTTTAAACGGCCGGATTGATTTATCCCAATCCGAAGCCGTGATGGATTTAATTGAGGCCAAGACGGATGCCGCCCGCAAGGCAGCGCTGAACCAACTAGACGGAAATCTGTCTGCGGTAATTAAGAAGTTACGCCAAGCAATCGTGGATGTCTTGGCCAACGTTGAAGTCAACATTGACTATCCCGAATACGATGGGGCCGAAGAAGTCACGACCCAGCTCATGCTAGAGCGGGCTACTGATATCAAACAGAAGATTGCCAACCTATTAAAAACCGCTCAGCAGGGGAAAGTACTGCGGGACGGTTTAAACACGGCCATCGTCGGTCGCCCCAACGTTGGGAAATCGAGTCTATTAAACCGCTTACTGCACGAAGAAAAGGCGATTGTGACGGATGTACCAGGAACCACTCGGGACACCCTAGACGAATACGTTAACGTGGCGGGCGTTCCCCTGCATTTAATTGATACAGCTGGGATTCACACGACGACCGATAAGGTGGAACAAATCGGAGTGGACCGCTCGCGCGCAGCCATTCAACAAGCGGACCTGGTTTTACTGGTTTTAAATGCCAGTGAACCGCTCACGGATTCCGACCAGGAACTGTTGGACGCTACGGCAGAAACCAACCGAATTATCTTGCTAAATAAAACGGATTTACCACAACAACTCACGGCAGCTGATTTACCGCAGAATGAAAAAACCGCCATCATTAAGACGTCGGCAGTAACCACGGATGGAACGCAGGCGTTAGAAAACATCATCGCCAAAATGTTCTTCACCGATGGCATCACGCGGAACCAAACGGACGTGATGGTCACGAACGCCCGCCACATCAGCTTGCTTCAGCAGGCCCTCGACTCGCTGACAACCGTAATCGACGGCTTGCAGGCGGGTTTGCCGGTTGACATTGCCCAGATTGACCTCCAGAACGCGTGGGAACAACTCGGGGAAATTACCGGTGATAATTACGATGAAGAGCTAATGGATCAACTATTTGATCAATTTTGCATTGGAAAATAACTTTGTTTCACATGAAACAACGCAGAAATTGGTTTCAAGGAGGAAGTCATGACAAAGAAACCTGTGATTAAGGAAACGGCCGTCCAGCAGACCTACCAGGCCGGCAGTTACGACGTCGTGGTCGTCGGGGCTGGACACGCGGGCTGTGAAGCCGCTTTGGCTGCCGCTCGGATGGGTCAAAAGACGTTGTTACTCACGATTAGTTTAGAAATGGTCGCATTCATGCCTTGTAACCCTTCGGTGGGTGGACCGGCGAAGGGAACCGTTGTCCGAGAAATTGATGCCTTGGGTGGCGAAATGGGTAAGAACATTGATAAAACGTACATCCAGATGCGTTTGCTAAATACCCGGAAGGGTCCGGCGGTGCAAGCACTGCGGGCCCAGGCGGATAAACATGCTTACCACGAAGAAATGAAACGGACGATTGAAAACGAGCCGAACTTAACCCTCCGCCAAGCGGTGGTAGACGACCTGTTAATTGAAAATGATACGGTAACGGGCGTTGTAACTAACACGGGGGCCGTTTATCAGGCCGGCGCCGTGGTCATGGCGACCGGAACCTCGGCGCGGGGTCAAATTTACATTGGGGAACTACGCTATTCTTCTGGTCCGAATAACACGATTCCGTCTCTCAAACTTTCCGAAAACCTGGAAAAAAAGGGGTTCCGGTTTGAACGGTTTAAGACGGGAACGCCTCCGCGGGTTAACGGGAACACGATTGATTATTCCGAACTAGAGGAACAACCCGGGGACGAACAGCCCCATCACTTTAGTTTTTTAACCTCGGATCAGGACTACCTCCCTCTCTCCCAACAGATTTCTTGCTGGTTAACCTATACCAACCCGACTACGCATCAAATTGTTCGGGATAACCTGGACCGGGCCCCGATGTTTAACGGAGTAATTAACTCGGTGGGACCTCGTTACTGCCCATCGATTGAAGACAAGGTGGTGCGGTTTGCCGATAAGGACCGCCACCAGGTCTTTTTGGAACCAGAAGGCCGGCGGACCCAAGAATGGTACGTGGATGGAATGTCGACGTCCATTCCAGAAGAAGTCCAACAGGAAATGCTACACACGATTAAGGGACTGGAAAACGTCCAGATGATGCGGCCTGGTTATGCAATTGAATACGATGTGATTCCACCGCAAGAGATGAAACCCAGCATGGAAAGTAAGCGAGTTAACGGCTTATTTACGGCGGGCCAGACGAACGGAACCTCTGGATATGAAGAAGCCGCTGCGCAGGGTTTGATGGCGGGGATTAACGCGGCCCGGCAGTTACAAGGCAAGGAACCAGTCGTCTTGAAACGGTCCGATGCCTACATCGGTGTGATGCTGGATGACCTGGTAACCAAGGGGACCAAGGAACCGTACCGGTTGTTAACCAGCCGGGCCGAATACCGGCTTTTATTGCGCAACGATAATGCCGACATGCGGTTAACGCCGTTAGGGCATGAACTGGGTCTGATTGATGACGACCGGTACGCGCGGTTTGTGGCCAAACGGGAGGCCGTGGAAGCCGAAATCAAGCGACTGGAACAAATTCGAATTAAACCGAATGACGCGATTAATCAGTTTGTGGAGGCCCAGGGCGATAAGCCATTGCAAGACGGAATTGGCGCTGCTCAATTCTTGCGCCGGCCGTACGTGGATTACCAAAAACTCTTGGAATTCATTCCTGCACCAGCAGAACCACTGGCTCTGGACGTAATTGAACAGGTTTCAATCCGGCTTAAATACGCGGGCTACATCAAAAAAGAAGAAGACCGCGTGGCCAAGTTAAAACGGATGGAAGCCAAGAAGATTCCGGCTAACATCGATTACGATGCTATCGACGGGATTGCGACGGAAGGTAAGCAAAAGTTGAAGGAAATTCAACCAGAAACGATTGCTCAAGCTGCCCGGATTAGTGGTGTGAACCCCTCTGACATTGCCATCCTCGGCGTTTACGTCCAACAGGGACGGATTGCGAAAACAAAATAACGATTAGTCTCAGCGCGAGCTGGGACTTTTTTGTTACCATTAGGAAAACAACGGGAGGAAAAAACGATGAAATTTTATACCAATGACAACGTAGAGTTAGTTTATGACGATCAGGGTGAACCCACTGACCAACCAGTGGTCATCTTATCGGGAATTGGTGCTTACAAAGAATACTGGGAGGAAACGATTGCGGAACTCGTGACTCAGCACTACCGAGTGATTAACGTGGACGCTAGAAACCAGGGGCAGTCGGAACATACCAGCAAGGGGCTGCGGATTAGTCGGCATGCGGCAGATCTGTTCGAGTTAGTGGAAAAACTGCAACTACAAAAACCCATTTTAATGGGAAATTCGATGGGGGCTTCGACCATGTTTGCCTACCTGTCTTTATACGGCGCGTCTAACGTTAAGACGGTGGTCGACGTGGATCAGAGTCCAAAGATGATTAATGACCAGCAGTGGCATTGGGGCTTTAAAGACATTACCTGGGATGACTTTCACGAAGTTTTAAAACAACCGTTGGGAAAAACGACGTACACGAATTTTGCTGATGGTTTGTTTAAGAAGTTACAAGAACTTAAGCACCAGTATCCGTACGACGCGGACCTAAACTATCCGTTACTAGTGGATCATGCTACCCAGGATTGGCGTGACATTATTGCTAACTTGCAGTGCCCGCTGTTGATTGTTTCTGGGCAGGAATCCCCCTTCTTTAATCCCGAGTTTGGGGAAGTAGCCACGCGGATGTCAGCGCAAGTAACCCACGTGGTGATTCCACGGGCGGGACATCTGGTGATGGCTGAACAACCGACTGCATTTAACGCTGAATTAGTGAAATTTCTTGCAAAAGGAACAGAATAAACTGATTTGGAAAATTGCTCACAAAGTGGGTATAATAACAGATGAATTGATAGCAATTAAACAACGAAAGAATGGAGGTCTTCCATGGCAGAAGACGTATTTCAAATTCACAAGAACCATACGGGAGTCCTCGGTATCGAAGGCGAATTTCCCGTTGATAACAAAGAGGAATTAGCACTGGCGTACACTCCCGGTGTTGCCAAGGTATCAAAGGCCATTGAACAGGATCCGAAGCTGAAAGATGTTTACACGATGAGCGGAAAGCTGGTTGCGGTGGTAACTGACGGTTCTGCCGTTCTTGGACTCGGAAACATCGGTGCCGGTGCCGGGTTACCGGTGGTCGAAGGAAAAGCACTCTTGTACAAGGACTTGGCTAGCGTGAACGCGTTACCAATTGCCGTTGATCAAGATAGTGCTGCTGAAATTGCGAGCCACATTAAGGCCATTTCGCAATCCTTCGCCGGAATTCACCTGGAAGACATTGCGGCTCCCAAGTGTTTTGAACTCGAAGAATTGCTGAGCCAACAACTAGATATCCCGGTTTACCATGACGACCAAGAGGGAACGGCCATCGTTATTTTGGCTGGTTTAATTAACGCCGCTAAGGTGGTTAATAAGAACCTTACGGACTTAAAAATCGTGTTGAACGGAGCCGGAGCTTCTGGAATTGCGACGGCCCGCTTGTTGAACGCGGTCGGCATCAAGCACGTGACCCTCGTTGACATTGACGGAGTCGTGCATGCAGACAGTCAAAACTACAATAAGTATCAAACTGGTTTAGCCAAAGAACTAAACGGGTTGGATGGTCAAGTTCTGGACGACGTGATTGACGATCAGGATGTCTTTATCGGCCTTTCCGTTGCGAACGTGTTAAGTGGCGATCAAGTGAAGCGAATGGCTAAAGATCCCATCATCTTTGCCCTCGCTAATCCAGTGCCTGAAATTGATCCGGATGAAGCGAAAGCGGCCGGTGCAGCTGTAGTAGCCACCGGATCCAGTAAGTACCCGAACCAGGTTAATAACATTTTGGTCTTCCCGGGGCTCTTCAAGGGCTTATTGGCTAGTGGAATTAACCAGGTTACCTACCAGATTGAAGAAACCGTGGCACAAGCGATTGCGGCCATGATTCCGGAACCAACTGCGGGAGAAATTGTGCCCGGTGTCTTTGATAAAGGCGTGGTTGAGACCGTTTCCCAAGCACTCGAAAACTTAGCAAAGTAGGGAAAACAGATGGATGCAGAAATCAGGGAGATGAACCTCCAGAATCCGGATGAGTTTGAGCAGTGGCGCTCGTTTCTTGCGGGTCTAGGCATTGCGAACTTTACGGCTGATGAGGTGGATCCGTTAGACGGAACGATTGGGCTGTTCGAAGGGGACCGCTTAATGGCCACCGGATCGTACTCCGAAAACATTCTGAAGTACATCGGGGTGTGCCACAAAACCAGTGAAAATGGGGTCTACTTTAACAAGATTGTGTCAACGTTACTGACGATTTTAGGTCAGCAAGGGATTTTTCACATCTTTGTGTTCACCAAGCCCCAGTATTCGGCTAGTTTTCAGCACGTGGGATTTCAAGAAATCGTTCACAGCGAGAACGCCGCGTTCTTAGAAACTGGGCCGACCTCAATTAAGGACTACCTGGCCGGAATTCCCAAGGTGGAGGGCGTAAGCTCCGCCATTGTGATGAATGCTAATCCGTTTACTTTGGGACACCGGTACCTGGTGGAGGAAGCAGCCCGGCATAGCAGCCACGTGTACGTGTTTGTGGTTAGCACCGATAAATCGCTGTTTAACTCGCAGGAACGCTTGGAGATGGTGAAGGCCGGCACCGCTGATTTAGAGAACGTTGACGTGGTCAGTGGTTCGGACTATTTGGTGAGTTATGCCACCTTTCCAGCGTACTTTTTAAAGAGTGATACGAATCGGGTCCGGTACCAAACCACGATTGATGCGTTAATCTTTAAAGAACGGATTGCGCCGGCGTTAAACATTACCACCCGTTATTTGGGGACGGAACCACATTCAGAGACAACAAACGTTTATAATGAGGTTTTAGAAAGCGTCCTGCCACCGACGGTTCAGGTTGAGATTATTCCCCGGAAGGAAACGAACGGCAAGATTATCTCAGCGCGCGACGTGCGGTTGGCGATTAAGGACGATCGGTTAGCTGATTTAACTGACCTGGTCCCGCCGACAACGGCGACTTTCATCACGGAGCACAAGGTAGAATTGCAAGCACGGATTAGGAAAGGAATGAAGATTGATGGAAATTAAAAAAACAGCCATGGATGGCACGTTAGAGTCATCTGACATCCAAATCACCGTTAGCAAGGGAACGGATGGGGTGCAAATTGATTTAACCTCAGACGTCCAAGAACGATTTGGGGAACAAATTAAGCAGACCATTGAAAAGGTCGTGAAGGACTTTGACGTGGACAATGTTAACGTCAAAGCCGTGGACCAAGGGGCTTTGGACTGTGTCATTAAAGCGCGGACCATTACGGCCTTACAACGGGCCCTTGGGACCAGCGCAGAACCAGCATGGGAGGTACTCTAATGACATTTAAAAAAGATCGTTTACGGCGGACAATGATGTTCGTTCCCGGAAACAACGCCGGGATGTTAAAGGATGCCGGCATTTACGGCGCCGACTCCATCATGTTTGACTTAGAAGATGCCGTTTCGTTGGCTGAAAAGGATTCCGCACGAATCTTGGTCTACGAAGCTTTGCAAACCGTTGATTACGGTGATACCGAATTGGTAGTCCGGATTAACGGATTGGATACGGATTTCTTCCAAGCTGACATTCAAGCAATGGTGAAAGCCGGAATCGACGTCATTCGGATTCCCAAGGTCGAAAATGCCGACATGATTCGGGAAACCGAAAACTTGGTGGCTGCTGCCGAAGAAAAATTTGGCATTCCCGTTGGGACCACTCACTTGATGGCTGCGATTGAAAGCGCCGAAGGGGTCTTGAACGTGAAAGAAATTGCCAAGGCTTCGGACCGGATGATTGGGATTGCCTTATCAGCCGAAGATTACACGACGGACTTACAAACCCACCGTTACCCAGGCGGAAAAGAATTGGAATTCGCCCGGAACATGATTATCAACGCCGCTCGGGCTGCCAAGATTTCGGCCTTTGATACGGTTTACACCAACGTGGACAACGTGGATGGTTTGATTGAAGAAACTGAATTCATTCACCAATTAGGTTACGATGGGAAGTCAGTTATTAACCCACGGCAAATCCCTGTAATTAACAAGGTCTTTGAACCAAGTGAAGCAGAAGTTAAGAACGCCCAAAACGTGATTGCTGCCATTGAACGAGCTCACCAAGCTGGTTCTGGAGTAATTGCCATGAACGGTCAAATGGTGGACCGTCCGGTGGTAATGCGGGCTGAACGGGTTATGAAACTGGCCAAGGCTTCTGGAATCGTCGACAAGGAGGGTCACTACATTGGAGAATAAATTAGGACGGGAATTACCCAGCACTTTATTAGAAAAATTAGACTTTAAACCGTTTACGACCACTGAAATTGGTCACCCAATTGTGCAACGGACTGCTCCAAAGGTTCGTTTATCAACCGGTGATGACAAGGTCACAAACGACTTGAAACAAATCGTGAAGGATAACGTTAAAGACGGCATGACGATTTCTTTCCACCACCACTTCCGGAATGGGGACTTTGTTTTTAACCAAGTGATGAAAGAAATCATGGCACAAGGGATTAAAGACCTGACGTTAGCCCCATCTTCATTAACGGGTGCTATGAATGACGTAGCTATTGAAGCCATTAAAAACGGCACGGTTACTAACATCACCACCTCTGGGATGCGGGGTTCACTAGGGGACGAAGTTTCTCATGGTTTACTACCTAACCCAGTCATTTTCCGTTCGCACGGGGGTCGGGCTCGGGCCATCGAAAACGGCGACATTAAGATTGACGTGGCCTTTTTAGGGGTACCAAACGCTGACCGGTGTGGAAACGCCAACGGGATGTACGGGGAAGAAGCCTTTGGTTCGCTGGGTTACGCCTTAATGGACGCTAACTACGCTGACAAGGTGGTCCTCTTAACCGACAACCTCGTGGATTACCCCAACACGCCAGCTTCCATCAAGCAAACGCAAGTTGACTACGTAGTGGAAGTGGACCAAGTGGGTGATCCTGACAAGATTGGTTCAGGAGCAACTCGGTTCACGAAGGATCCGAAGAACTTGAAGATTGCGAACTTAGTTAGTGACGTCATCACCAATTCTTCGTACTTTAAAGAAGGATTCTCCTTCCAAACTGGTTCTGGTGGAGCTGCCTTAGCCGTTACCCGTTACTTGCGGACAGCCATGGTTAACAAGAACATCCACGCTTCCTTTGGACTCGGAGGAATTACGAAGCCAATGGTTGACCTCTTAGAAGAAGGTTTGATTGGCAAGTTAATGGACGTGCAAGACTTTGATAAGACGGCCGCCCAATCCATGAAGGATAACCTGGATCAACAAGAAATTGATGCTTCCTGGTACGCTGATCCTGATAACAAGGGGGCCATGGTTGATCAATTAGACGTTTCGATTTTGAGTGCCTTAGAAATTGACACCGACTTTAACGTGAACGTCTTAACTGGTTCCGATGGAGTAATCCGGGGGGCCGTTGGTGGACACCAAGATGCTGCCACTGCCAAAATGACAATTATCTGTGCACCGCTAGTTCGGGGTCGGATTCCTTCCGTTGTGAAGAGCGTCGGCACAGCCGTTACGCCAGGTAGTTCAATTGACGTGCTGGTTACGGAACGAGGGATTGCTGTGAACCCGAACCGTCCAGAACTCAAGGAAGAATTGTCCAACGTTCCTGGTTTGAATATTTACACCATTGATGAATTAGCCGACATGGCTCAAGCAATTGTGGGTCAAGAAGCAGACCTGAACTTCACCGACCGCACCGTTGGTTTGGTTGAATACCGGGATGGTTCGATCATTGATGCCATTAAAGAAGTAAAAGACTAGTTACACGCAAAAAGAAAGCGGGACCTGCTTGCCAGACGCCCGCTTTTTTGCTTGTTAAATTCTATGGGAGAAAACGGATGAGAGACCTATTTACGACGGGGACGCCCCAGACCATCGCCGACGTCTTACACAGTAAGGACGAACGGGTGCACCGGCAGCAACAATTGCTGACCCAGTTTCCGCAAGGGACGGTCGTGGCGCTGAAGATGAACGTCCCCGGTCCGATTAAGACCAATGCGGAGCTGCAAGAATTATTTATAGCCGGACAACGGCAGTTCGAAGCCCAGTTTCAGGATGTGAAACAGCTCCAAACACCGATTGTGACCACCACATCAGCCGGGACTGAGGTCTTTTATGTCTTTGCAGTAGCCGGAACGACGGCGAAACAACGCGCGATGACCTTTGAAGACCAGGAACCGCTGGGGCGCTTATTTGATGCGGACGTGTTTACCAGCAATCAGCAACATTATTCGCGCAGTACCATGGGTTATCCGGTTCGCCGTTGTTTTTTGTGTGATCGACCAGCGAAGGAGTGCGGGCGGAACCGAACCCACTCGGTGGCGGAACTGCAGACCTACTTTAATCAGGTGGCCACGGAGGTGCTCGGGGATGACTAACGCGTCGCTCGACCTTACCTTTCCGCAGCAGGACGCAGAAAGCATCAGTCAAACCGCGGTAGCAGCGCTTTTAGACGAAGTGGTTACGCACCCCAAACCAGGTCTGGTCGATCCGGTTGATAACCGGGGGCACGAGGACATGGACGTTTACCTGTTTATCGACAGTGCGCTGAGCATGCAACCCTACTTGAAACAGTGTTTTCAATCCGGAATAAACTTTACTGGCGTTGAGCTGACCAATTTAATGGCGCAGCTACGACCGTTGGGAATGACGGCGGAACGGCGGATGTTTGCTGTAACCAACGACGTGAACACGCACAAGGGCGCCATCTTCGTGCTGGGGATTATACTGGCAGCCTGTGGGTATGCCCAAGCGCAAGCCGGAGCGAGTGACATTCATTTGACCTCTGTTTTAGCCACCGAACGAGCCATGACGGCGGGGTTAATCAGCAATGATTTTTCCCAGTTAGACCACAAGGAACATCTAACCGCGGGAGAACGTCAGTACCTAGAGTATGGCACCACGGGAATTCGAGGCGAGGCAGAAGCTGGTTTTCCCACTGTTTTTCAGCATGGACTGCCAGCGTTGTTGGCTAGTTCCGGCAGCCAAAGGGAGCGGATTTTAACCGCACTGCTAGCCATCGTTGCGAACAACCGGGACAGTAACCTAATTAAACGGGCGGGAACTCCGGCAATCGTGGCTCAAGCTCAATCCCAGGCGGAAGAATTGTTACATGTGAAACAAACGACGGGTCGGTTAGATTTAGTGGCGTTACAACGGATGACGGATCAATTTGCTGCTCAGAATTTGAGTCTGGGCGGTTCAGCCGATTTATTAATTCTAACGATTTTTGTGGCACGGTTGACCCACCGGTTATAATAAGAATAATTATGACAAATGATTCGAGGAGGTTATCACATGGTTAAATTTATTGAACGCCAAACTCACTTCGTGCCTGTTGAGACAGAGGGGATTAAACAGGAACTAGATCTACCGTATGCGGATGGGGAACGTCAGCGACTCGATTTGTACTGGCCGGATGCAGCACAGGGTCCTTATCCGGTGATCATCGACATTCACGGTGGTGGGATGTACTTTGGAGCTAAGAGTTCGCAAAAACTGGCCGGAGCTTTAGAACTACGAAAACAGGGTTACGCGATTGTGAGTCCGAATTACTCGCTAAGTTACATGGCGCCGTTTCCCCAACCGGTTTACGAAATCAAAGCGGTAATTCGTTGGGTTAAAGCCCATGCAGCAGATTATCAGCTGGATCCTGACAATGTCTATTTGATGGGTGAATCATCAGGGGCCCAGTTAGCCATGCTGGCAGCGGCTTCGAGTGGATCCGGTCAGCTTCAGAGTCCTCTCGGTGGTAATTTCCACGTCAGTGACCGGGTGAACGGCGTGATTGCCTCCTACGGACCGTATGACTTAGCCCTGATGAAGGCCCAATTTGCGGTCTTGAACCAAACGCCCAAGTTTGCGGAAATAGGGGATGCTGATTCCTTTGAAGGGGTCATGCTGGGCTTTCATCGACCGGCCGACGTTCCAGAATTGAATGCCATGGCTAATCCGGCTACGTATCTTAATCAGCAGATGGTTCCAGTTTTAATGTACGCCGGTACGGGCGACCGAGTGGTTCCATACGTGCAGACGATTAACCTGGCGGCGCAAATTGCCACGGTGATTGGGCAAGACCAGGTCGAGGTTCACATTGTGCCAGACGTGCCCCATGGTCCATCCGGGTTCTTGACGGCTGAGGTAACTCAGCAAAAAGAGAACTTTTTAAAACGAAATCGCCATTAAATGCTAAAATAGAACCAGCGCTACAAAATAAGGAGTAGAGAAATGAAGACTGTTAAAGGAATTTTAAGTTGGATCATTCCCATTGTGCTGGGGCTACTAATTGCCTTGGTGATTAAGCAAACCCTGTTCACCGTGGCGAAGGTTAGTGGACCTTCCATGGATCCGAACTTACATGATCGTCAGACCATTATGGTGTGGCGGCAAGCAAAGCTCAAACGCGGCAGTGTAATTGTTTTCAATGCGACGGGCGTGGACCCGACGGCAGCCGCTAATGATGGTGTAATCAAACGGGTTCTAGGTTCTGCTGGGACTGACTACGTCAAGCGGGTTATCGCGGTTCCCGGTGATACGGTGGCATTTAAGAACAAAAAGCTGTACGTCAATGATCAAGAGGTGAAGCAACCTTATATCAGCAAGGAACAACAAAGTCAGGGAACGGAGTATGCCAACCAAGCTGGTAATTGGGACCTCCATTCTCTGTCTACCCAAGCTCCCAACTGGATGAAAGATAAGGGAGCCATGAAGGTACCCGCGGGTAAGTACTTTGTGCTCGGTGATAACCGGAAAGTCTCAAACGATAGTCGATACTGGGGCTTTGTTCCCAAGGATAAGGTGATTGGAGTGGTCCAAACCTTACCATTTGGGAGCACCAAGACTGAACGCAACAACATTAATCACCAAGCGCAATAGCTAAAAACAACTCACAATTAGTGGGTTGTTTTTAGTTAAAATTGCTTTTTCGTAGAGAACTTCGTACAATGACAACTAAACGAAAGGAAGCGGAAATGATGAACTTTGTAGAACCACTGACAGATGCAAAATTACGTGAGTTACAGCAGCATTTTATGGCTTGGTCCAACCATGAGGTGGTCGCCAATGCGATTAGTAGTAATGGGATTAACCAAACTGCGAAGAATGCGGCGGTTTTACGCCAGTTAAATCGGACTTTTTCGGATGAAATTAAGACCGGAAAGGTGTCGAACCAAAAGCAAAGTGGTCGGTGCTGGCTGTTTTCAATTTTAAACACGTTGCGGCATAAATTTGCGGACCAGTATAACGTGAAGGACTTTGAACTATCACAAAGTTATCTCTTTTTCTGGGATAAAATTGAACGGGCGAACATGTTCTATTCACATTTGATTGCTTTGGCAGACCGCCCGCTTTCGGACCGGGACGTTACCTTTTACTTGGAATCTCCTGATGATGATGGGGGTCAGTGGGCCATGGCTGCTTCACTGGTCCAAAAGTATGGGGTTGTTCCACGTGAAACTTTCCCAGAAAATGCCGTTACAGAAAACACCAGTGAATTTGCAGCCCTTTTGAATCGAAAACTCCGTAAAGATGGCTTAGCTTTGCGGAAGTTGGTTCGAGCTGGGGCTAATGATGCTGAAATTGTGGCTGCTAAAGATCAATTTTTGAACGAGGTTTATCAAATTACCGCTAGTGCGATTGGCGTGCCACCAGAACGATTTGACCTTGAATACCGAGACGATGACAACCATTACCACTTGGATCAAGACGTGACGCCCAAAGAATTTTACCAAAAATACATTGGCGTAGATTTGAACGACTACGTGGTGTTGAGTAATGCGCCCGATAAGAATTACTACCAAACGTATGCTTTACCGAGCCAGGATAACGTAATTGGCGGATTACCCATCCAATTTTTGAACCTGCCGATGGAGGAACTGAAGCAAGCGGCCATTACGCAGCTACAAAACCAAGAAACGGTGTGGTTTGGAAATGACGTATTAAAACAAGCAGACCGAAAAGCCGGCATTTTAGACAGCCAACTGTACCTACAAGATCAGCTCTTAGACGTTGATACGCAAATGAGTAAAAAAGAGCGGTTTGAATCTCGTGAGGCAGAAGTGAGTCATGCCATGACGTTAACCGGAGTCGACCTAATTGACGGTCAACCACGGAAATGGAAAGTGGAAAATAGCTGGGGCGACAAGGTGGGTAAAGATGGTTACTTTGTGATGGGGGACAACTGGATGAATGACTACGTTTACGAAGTAGTCATTCAACGTAAGTACCTGACGGATAAGCAACAAGCCGCACTAAACTCAGACTTGATTGTGTTACCACCATGGGATTCGTTGGCATAAATAAAAAAACCGTACTTAGTGGATTTTCACTAAGTCCGGTTTTTTAACGGTGTTCACCACTGGAGAAGTTATTTATTCTGGACTTGAGGCGCGGCAGGGAACTTTTTATAATTCAATGTTACAAGCATTGCAATTAAACACCGCGTAGTTGGAGGCCATTTTTAGCTTAATTGGGGTTTTGGGGTTCTTCTATTTGCCGGTTAGATGGTGAATAACCGATTTTTGGTTCGTGATTTACTTGGCTTGTTAGTTCGTTCCTTTTCAATGCTGATGGAATGGACTTAGTAATTAACATGGTGGCGCTATTGCTCTTTTTTTACAATCTTTATCGCCAAAAACATTCTGTTAGCCTTAATTGCTGAACTAGCAATTTCTAAACAGTACGAAGGAGCAGTGATGAGCATGGCTTCGTTCTGTGCGTAAGCTCTAATTACCTGGGTTGATGGCTTAAACGGAAAAATTTGGGATGTCCATATCCCAACCACGGTCTATCACTTAAGCTGCTTAATTGGAATGGTCGTTTGGTTTGGTGGTACACTTTGTATCATTGTGCAACAATTTATCTTTAAAAGGCGACAGGATTTAACTAATTAAAGCCCTGTTAAAAGTAGCTGAGTAAGGGGACTCATTTAGGTGGGTCTTTTTTTTTGAATTGGGACGTGGCTCTGCAAAATTGATTGTTTGCAATTAAAAAACAGGTCCCATCCGAACATTAAATCAGGTATGATAGATATAAGCACAGAAGGAGGAAAATTACATGTCATTAATCTTAGAAATTATCGGCATTATCATCTTACTAAATACGATTGCCGCAATTGTCACGGTGTTTCGTCAGCCACGAAACATCGCAGCGACTTGGGCTTGGTTCCTAGTCCTAGTTTTTATTCCGGTGATTGGATTCTTTATCTACGCCTTTTTCGGGCGTCGCTTACCCAAAAACCGGATGCTTTTGTTATCGGGAAGCACAAAAAAGCAAGTTAGTGCGTTAATCAAGAGACAAAAACGGCAACTCGGCAAGGTGACGCCAGAAGAAAACACCAACTACCAAATTTTAAACCGGGCGCAGGGCATGATTGAAATGTTTATGAACACAGCAACCGCACCGCTTCTGGGAAATAACAAGGTTGATGTTTATACCAACGGAAACGATTTTATTAAGCAATTATTTGCAGACATTGAAAATGCTCAGAGTTCCATTCACATCGAGTTTTATACCTTTTATGCCGACAAAATTGGGACGCAAACGCTTAATTTGTTAACCCAGAAGGCGAAAGAAGGAGTCGACGTCCGGGTGATTTACGATGCCTGGGGATCGATGGGAACCAACGAAAAGTTTTTCCGGCCTTTAATTGAAGCTGGGGGAAAGGCCTATCCATTCCTACACAACCGCTTTAATTTAATTGATATGCGGGTTAACTTCCGGGATCACCACAAGATTGTGACGATTGATGGTGAGTACGGCTACATCGGTGGGATGAACATTGGTGACCAGTACATGGGTTGGAAAAAGAAGTTTGGAAACTGGTACGACTGTATGATGCGGGTTCACGGTTTAGGAGTGCAAGGGCTCCAGTCTCGTTTCATTCTGGATTGGAACGCAACGGCACCGAATGACAAAATTGATCCCAACGAAAAGGATGCCATTAAGAAGTACTATCCTGAGATTCACACGGATGGCAATGCCGCCATGCAGATTGTGGCAAGTGATCCAATTTCCTCCATGGAACAAATCAAGATGGGGTACATCAAGTTAATTGGGATGGCGCATCACTCAATTAAAATCATGACGCCATACTTAATTCCTGATGAATCGGTTCTTGATGCACTGAAAATTGCAGTTAAGTCAGGTGTTCGGGTGGAAATTATGACCCCATCCATGCCGGATCACGCCTTTGTGTACCGGGCCACCCAGTACTACACGGAACAACTCACGAAGCTGGGCATCAAAGTTTATGCCTATAACAACGGATTCTTGCATGCTAAAACGATGGTGATTGATGATGAACTAGTTTCCATCGGTTCCGCTAACTTAGATTACCGGAGTTTTGAACTGAACTTTGAATGTAATGCCTTTGTGTACGATAAGGACCTGGCTAACCGGATGGAAGCCATCTATGAGGCCGCGATTGCAGAAAGTACTTTGCAAACCCAACAAATTTTTGCCAATGAGTCCTGGTGGTTGAACTTTAAACAACACTTTAGTCGGTTATTGTCACCACTGCTCTAAATTTAGAGGAGATGAACAGAGATGAAAGCCAAATCAAGCAAACGACGCTGGCAATGGGTGGTCGGTTTAGCGGCCGGCTTACTGGTGTTGGGGCAACGGAAGCCTTGTAAATAAAAAACCGTCACCAATTTGGAGACGGAGATTATCTTATTTAAACGGACATTGATTTTCGTGATCGTTAATCATTCCAGCAGCCTGAAAGAACGAATAACAGACCACGGGTCCCGTAAACTGGAAACCACGTTGTTTAAGATCTCGACTCACTTGATCGGTTAACGGAATGGTTTTAGGAACGGCAGTAGCATCAGGCACATCATGTTCAATGGGCTGGTGGTGAACATAGTCCCAGAGGAAATCGCTAAAGTTGGTTCCCGCTGCTTCTAATTTTACTACGGCCTGGGCGTTATGAATGATAGCCGTGAGTTTGCGTTGATTGCGAATGATGGCCGCGTTTTGTAATAGGTCCGGCAGGTCTGACTCCATTTTTGCTACTTGGTGGTAGTCAAACTGGTGAAAGGCAGTCAGAAAGGCCACGCGCTTTTTGAGGACCGTCGACCAGCTCAAGCCGGCTTGCATCAATTCTAAGGAAAGTAACGCAAAGAGTTCCTGACTCTCGAGGTGAGGTTTACCCCACTCTTGATCATGGTAAGTAACAAGTTGTTGGTTAGTTGATTGAGCCCAGTGGCATCGGTGAGAAAGGTTTGACATAAATAGCTCCTGTACAAAAAAATTGGGTTGGAATGTCACTAAATGTAACATGAAGTATAGGTTAATTAAGCAAAAAAGCCTATTTTAAAGTTGGGGAACTCCCTGATTAATGGAAACAAGGAGGATTAACAAGTGAAATCAATGATTAAATTTACGGACGTGCAAAAGTACTACGGTTCTTTTCATGCCCTTCACGACATTAACTTAGAAATTAAGGACGGGGAAACGGTGGTTCTGATCGGACCATCCGGTTCCGGGAAATCGACCTTGTTACGGACCATTAATGGACTAGAGACGGTGGAATCCGGGCAATTAATTGTCGATGGTCAAGACGTGGCTAGTAGCGCCACGAACCTCAACAAACTGCGGACCAACGTCGGAATGGTGTTCCAACACTTCAACCTCTACAATAACAAAACGATTTTAGAAAACATCACATTAGCACCCAAAATCGTGTTAAAACGGGGCGACAAGGAAAACCGTGAGATTGCGGAAAAATTGCTGGAACGAGTGGGCTTAGCGGATCAGATTAATAAGTACCCATCCCAGTTATCCGGGGGACAACAACAACGAATCGCGATTGCGCGTTCTCTAGCAATGAACCCTTTAGCCCTTCTCTTTGATGAACCAACCTCTGCCCTAGACCCAGAAATGGTCGGGAGTGTGCTGGACGTTATGCGTGAAATTGCGTCTAACAAAGATTATACAACGCTCGTGGTAACTCACGAAATGGACTTCGCCCGCGCCGTGGCTGATCGAGTTATTTTTATGGCCGACGGTCGAATCTTAGAGGATGCGCCGACGGATAAATTCTTCGATCACCCAGAAAGCGAACGGGCCCGGAAGTTCTTGTCTCAAGTGGAACATCACTAGGAAATGAGGTGCAGTGAATGAGTAAATTACACGAACGACGAGTGGGATTAGTGGCGTCCATCGTGCTCGTGGTGGTGTTAGTGGGAGCCATCGCCCTCGGTCTCAACCACCAAAAGAGTCAAGCCCGCAATAACGATAGCTTAGAAACGATTAAAACCACGCACGTCATGCGCTGGGGCGTTAAGTCCGATACCCGGCTGTTTGGGCTGATTAGTCCTAAAACCGGCCAGAGTGAAGGATTTGACGTGGACGTTGCCCGCGCCGTGACCGAACAAATTGCCAAGCAAACGGGGACGAAGATTAAACCGGAATTTACGCCGGTAACGACGTCTTCCAAAATTCAACTGTTAAAAAACAACCAGGTTGACGCCGTGGCTGCTTCCATGACGATTACGCAAGAACGGGCCAAAGTGGTGGACTTTTCTAAGCCGTACTTCCCGGCCGGTCAATCTTTACTGGTTAAAAAGGGATCACCCATCAAAAGTATTAAGGATTTAAACCGTCCCGACGCCACCATCATTGGGGTAATGGGAACGACGGCTTTGCAAACCACGAAGCAGTTCGCTCCCAAAGCCAAGGTGATTGCGATGCCGGATAACTCGCAGGCCTTTAGTGCACTGCAATCAGGTCAAGGGGATGCTATGACCACTGATAATGCCATCTTGTACGGGTTCTCTTCACAGAGTCCGAGTGTGCAAGTGGTGGGCGGAACCTTTACGAACCAACCGTACGGATTGGCAGTTAACAAGGGACAAACCCGCCTCCAACGTGAAGTTGATCAAGCGTTGGTTACAATTCGACAAAACGGAACGTACGAACGCTTAATCAAGAAGTGGTTTGGTAACATTCCAGGCCTAGATTGGAGGGAACTACTGAAATGATTAAAATCTTAACTGATAACTGGCAAACCATTTTAACTGGATTTGGGTACACCATCGGAGCTTCCATTCTAGGTCTCATCGGTTCGCTAGTCTTAGGAACGGTATTTGCCCTGATGGAAATGACGCCCCAACCAGTCATCCGGGGGATTGGGAAAGCTTTTGTGGAGTTCTTCCGGAACATTCCGCTGTTGGTAATTACGTTATTTTTCTACGTGGTGGTTTCCCACTTGCTCAAAATTAATGGTTTTTGGTCCGGAACCATGGCCCTCGCGCTTTATACCTCGGCTTTTATTGCCGAATGTATTCGGGGAGGAGTTAATTCCGTTGATCCCGGGCAAATGGAAGGGGCCCGTTCCAACGGAATGACGTACACGCAAGCAATGGTGCACGTGGTCTTACCGCAAGGCTTTAAGTTGGCGCTTCCTTCGTTAGGGAACCAGTTTATTAACTTGATTAAGAACTCATCCATCCTGTCCTTCGTGGCTGGGTTGGATTTGATGTACCAAGCTAACGTGATATCTGGAGCCAACTTGGATCCCTTTAACACCTACATCGTCATCGGAATTTTCTACCTGTTATTGACCGGACCGTTGTCCGTGTTGATGACGAAGCTCGAAAACAAGTTAGGGGGGAGTAACTAATGATTTTATCTGCTTTTAGTGCTACGAACCTCCACTACCTGATGGGAGGATTGGGAATTACCATCGCGGTTTCCGTAATTTCCATTATCATCAGTTTTATCTTTGGAACCTTATTTGGAGTGATTCTCTACGAAGAAGTACCATATTTCTCACGGACTGTGCAATTAATTGTGAATACGATTCGGAACTTGCCACTCCTGCTACTGATTTTCTTTACCTACTTTGCCTTGCCAAAGCTAGGGATTGAACTAAACGCCTTTACTGCTACGGTGGTGGCCATGTCCGTCTTTGAATCAACGATGGTTTCACAAATCATTCGGGGTGGATTGCTCTCCGTCGGGAGAGGTCAGTCAGAAGGGGCTTTATCAACCGGGATGAACCGGTGGCAAACACTGTGGTACATCTTGTTACCGCAAGGATTGAAAAACTCGATTCCCCCGTTGATTTCGCAATTTATTTCCTTGGTTAAGGATACGTCCCTGGCTACCGCCATCGTGTTGACGGAAATGATGTTCCGGAGCCAAGTCATCTACGGGCAAAATCCGAACTATATGATTCCGATGTTTGCCTTAGTGACGGCCCTGTACTTCATCGTGAACTACAGTCTGTCGTTACTATCCAAGTGGTTTGAAAAACGACTTTCGCTCTAAAACGCTAGCTTTTCGTTATTAAGTTTGGTATCATTATCATATAAGCTTATTTTAACTTCTAAATTGGTATCTGACTAAAATATTTAAAACCGGGCATCCCAGATGGGGTACCCGGTTTTATTTTGGAACGGGAGGACGTTATGGAACAATGGCAAGCAGACTGGGCGTACCAAAAGTATTGGATAATGGCGCACTCCCAGCATTTATACAATGCCTGGCGTCGCTTGACCCGCAACAACCAGTGGGACGATGATAAGGCAGTAATTGCCCACGAACTGCTGTTGGCCGCGGGCGAAATGCAGCCAACAGTTAAAACCCTGCGTAACACCTATCAACACGTCTGGGGTTACTTTAAACGGAGTGCCACACCAGCAGAAAAGGCGGAATTCCAAGCGGCGTTGGCAGACTTGACGCCCGAAGTGGATCGCGTAAGGCCGTTGTTACTGACGTTGGCACACCAGTATCGGGTTGACTACTTATTACAAAGTCGGTTATTACAAGAATGGGAGGATGATGACCATGCGCCTCTGGCATGAAGCCTTGATTCAGAAACTACCTCGCCAACAACTGCTAGGACAACACCGGGAGTGTGCAGCGTTGCGGGGCAACGGTTGGGGTCGTAAGCATGCGACCGTGAACTACGTCTTTCAGCATTCACCGTATAAATTGTTTCAGTTTCACATGCTGGTGATGGACGAGATGGAACGCCGGGGCTACCATCCGGATCAAAATTGGCGCCAACCGGAGTATCGGGGCAAAACTTGTCCAGCATATCAGGAACTGACTTCCTGTTCATTAACTAAGCCGATTTATCCAGAGCATGATGATGCTTATCTGCAGTTGTGTGAGCGACTACTGGCAGAGCGGACGAAGAAAGTGTAAAAATGCAGCCGGAAAAGCATCATTTCTGGCTGCATTTTTGCTATTTTATTTGTCATTCCAATAAACGGCTTTTTTCTTAACCCGGGTGGAGTGGGCGTGCGGTTCATCAATGGTTTTCAGGTTCGTAACTTCTTGTCCCTTCTGGAACGAGATGGGTTGTTTGTGCGCTAAGACTTCATTTAAAGCATTAACGCTCTCTTGAAAGCGGGGCGCCCGACTGATGTAAGGTCCAGCCCCATCTACAACGACGATAAACTGGTGTCCATCAGGAGCTTGCATGAAGGCGGAAATGCCGCCCCCGTATTTGGGACTAGATCCCGTTTTGTAGTTTTTGAAGCTGAGGTTCAATGGATTATTCAAGTGAGGTTTAACGCCCTTTTGAAAACGTGATAGTTCGGTTTCTAGAGATTTGGATTGGTCTGGTTTTGGATGATAGATAAAGTCAAGATCATGATAATCCTGGTGAAGTTCCGGACTAATTTGAAGGTTTCGGTAGGCCATTTTGGCCACTTGTGCCACACTTGCCGTATTTTCGGCATTCCACTTCTGGTGGCTAACCTTGTAAGCCCCGGCGTTCCGGTTTAGTTGTCCTGCCGCGTTAAACCACTTGGAGCCCCGGAGGTTCAGTTCCTGGGCCCACTTGGTTAGCGCCTGTTGCTGGGTTAAGCTCTTGGGTTTCATGAAGTCTGCAAGGGCAAAGGCCGCGTCGTTAGCAGACAGGGTGTACATGGCATTAAAGAGGGTTCTGACCTGCAGTTTTTCGCCTTCATGAACATCGAGGTGGGCATAGACGTTGGGATCTTTGTGGGACCAATCTGATTTTTTGGTAATCGGGACTTCCGTATTCCAGGTAATCTTTTTGGCTTTAATGGCTTTTAACACGGCATAGGCGGTTAACATCTTACTTTCTGAGGCGATTCCGACCTGTTGATTAGCGTTTTTTTCACCCAGCACCTGTCCGGTTTGGGCATCAATCACGATGGCCTGATGGGCCTTGGTTTGGTTGAGATGCAGCGGTTTGGCCAAAGCAACGGTATTGGTGTGTTTTTTAACTGGGATGGTCTTAGCGGGTTTGGGAGCCGACTGAGCTTGGTAGGAATGATAAGCGATGCCGGCAGCTCCACCACTAATGAGTAGTAGTAAAACTACGATGATGATTCCAGTCCGTTTCCGGGTAAACCAGGAACGAGAGCGATGATAATGATGCTGGTTAAATTGGTTGTCCATTAACGGAGACCACGCTTTCCAAAAGATTTAGCCCATGGAGGCCATTACCTTTATTATATCAATCTATGTCATAGTTTTCGACCAAACTAAAAAGGCATTTCAACGAGAAATGACTTTTTAGGTAAATAATTTAATTTTTTAGAATCAAGAAGAAAATCAGGAAGACAATTGCTAAGGCGTACATCATCCAACCCACTTCTTTACCCCGTTTAGCGGCAATCATGGTAATTGGGTAGGCGATGAAACCGAGCGCAATTCCATCTGAGATACTGTACGTTAGTGGCATTCCGACTGCGATTAAGAACGCTGGGGCAGCTAATTCAAACTTGCTCCAGTCGACCTGTGCGAGCGATTTAGCCATCAAAACCCCAACGATAATTAAGGCGGGCGCCGTAATTTGACTGGTAATCACAGCCAGTAACGGGGAGAAGAACATCGCAAAGATGAACATAATTCCCGTAACGATGGCGGTGAATCCAGAGCGACCACCCACGGCGATTCCGGCGGATGATTCGACGTAGACACTCATCGGGGAAGTTCCCAGCAGTGATCCGACTAACATGGTCGTTGAATCAGCAGCGAGGGCTCTTCCAACCCGAGGCATTTGGTTGTTGCGCATGTAACCGGCTTGTTCTGCCAGGCCAATCAGGGTTCCGGCTGTATCAAAGAAGGTTACCAGCAGGAAGGTTAGTACCACGACGAACAACTGCGGAGTGTTAATTTTATCCACGTTGAAGAGTCCGACTAAAAAAGTTGATTTGATGCTGGGCACACCAGCAACAATTGCCGTAGGGAGTTTGATAATGCCGGTAATCATTCCAATTGCGGAGGAAATGATCATCCCAACGAAGATGGCTCCGGGAACCTTGGCACTCATCAAGAAGAGGGTGATGATTAAGCCTGCCACCGTGAGTAAGGTCAACGGATTAGTGAGGGAACCGAGGCTGACCAACGTACTCTTGTTAGCAACCACCAGGCCCCCATCGTGAAAGCCGATGAAGGCGATGAAAAGTCCAATTCCGCCTCCAATCGCGGCCTTTAAATCTACGGGAATCGCATTGATGATTTTTTCCCGCAGTTTCATTGCCGTTAAAATGATGAAGAGGATTGAGGCAATGAAGACCCCACTCATGGCCGTTTGCCACGGCACCTTCATCCCGATACAAACAGAGTAGGCGAAGAAGGCATTCACTCCCAGCCCGGCTGACAGCGCAAACGGATAGTTCGCAATGACTCCCATCAAAATACATCCAAAGGCAGTTGCTATGGCTGTGGCGGTAAAGACCGCTCCCTTGTCCATTCCGGCTGCCCCTAAAACCTGGGGGTTAACGAAGAGGATGTAGACCATTGAAACAAAGGTCGTTACTCCGGCGAGCGTTTCCGTGCGGAAGTTCGTCCCGAGCTCCTTAAAGTTGAAAAACGACGCGATTTTAGTTCCCATAAAAATCTCCCTTACGTCTAATGTTCGCGATTTGATTTTAAGATTACTTTCTAATCATACAACGGCGCTCCAAATAATTCAAACCCGAACTTTAAGTTTTCTTAAAAAAATGAGTGGATTTTAATTTACGGGGAATAGAAGCGGAGATGCTAAAATAGAAAGAACGAGGTGAAACCATGACAAATTCAATTTTAGTGGTGGGGAACGGTCCCTTAACCACTAATGTAAAACACCAATTAAATGCAACCAATCACGTAATTATAAAGCAGGAGCAGTTAACCGAGGAGGCTACCTACGCCCAGTTGCCGCCACAACTAGCTGCCATAGTGATCACGGCTGGTCCGAACGATGTAGACCTAGTGGTGGAGGCGGTCGATGCCGCCTTGCAACATCAACGCGTAACGGTCCAGCGCTGGATTTTGGTCTCGTCCGCTGGAATTGACGGCGAAGTCCAAGGTGCTTTGAATTATCCCGGGGTTACGGACGTCGCAGAATACCTGCGTGAACAACGGTATGCCATCAAATTGATTGATGAAACGGAACTACCGTACCTGATTATTCGCCCCGGCAGGTTAGTGTCTGAAAAACAGGGTCCCGCCCAATTATTCAACGAAGGGGAGCTTGTCCCCGAGGGCGTTGTTTCATATGAAACAATTAGTAATTTAATTAAAGCGGGTTTACAAGGTAAATACCAGAATCAATCGATTGCAGTGATTGAAACCGCAGAGGAGGAAGAATGAGTTTACAGTTTATCCTGGGAAAGGCGAGTACGGACCATGCGGGGCAAGTGATTCAAGCGATGCAAACGTCTGCCGCGCAGCATCCCAGCGATCAGTACTTTCAAATTGTTCCGAATAACGTTAAATTCGAAGCAGAATTGGGGACGCTGAAACGATTGAACTTGGAAGAACAGGCGACCTACGCGCAAAACCAAATTCAAACGTTCTCGTTTTCACGGCTGATTTGGTACTTTTTGCGGGATCATCCGGCTTATCAAGTCCCTCAGTTATCTTCAGTGGCCATTAATATGATTATTTTCCAGATTATCACCGACCACGAAGCCGATTTAACCATCTACCGGGGCGAAGGCAAGCAAGCCGGTTTTATTCAGCAGGTCGCCGAGCAACTGATGGAGTTGCAGCAGGGGAACGTTAGTCCCGATGATTTACAGCAGCTGCAACAGACAGCGACCGGAGAATTACGCAATAAGCTCCATGATCTAGCTATCATTTACCGGGCTTTTTTAGCCGCAACCGACGGGAAATATTTGTATAAAGCGGCGACCTTGGAACTATTGAACGAGTACCTTTTGCGGATGCCCGCTCAGCAGTTAGAGCAGCTCCACTTTTACTTTACTGGTTTTAGTGAGCTGACCGCGCAGGAACTGCAGTTAGTTCACACCTTGATTCGCAGAGCGCACGTGGTGGTCGATTTGACGCTGGATCAACCCGTTCGCGAGGTGGCTCCCGCACCTGAAGCATTCTTTGCGCAACCAGGCCGGCTCTATTACCGGTTATACCAATATGCGCAAGCACACAGCCGGATTCTACCCGATCAGTATGCCCCCACGCGGGACTTACAACCCGGGTTACAACAGTTAGAAGAATACTGGATTAGTAGTAGCGAGTTAGACCGGCAATTACCGGAGGCACCGCGATCTAATCCAGCGGTGCACGTGTTACAGGCTGCGACGCCCTTTGATGAGTTAATGAACGTTTCGACCAAGATTCGCCAATTAGTCGCCACCGGGAAGTACCGGTACGGGGATTTCTTGGTGGTTGCTCGGAATTTGAGTGATTACGAAAACATCATTGACCCCATTTTCTCAATGCAACAAATCCCGTACTTTACGGATATCCAGAAGCAGATGGAAAATCATCCGTTGGTAGTACTGTTACAGGCCCTCTTTGCGATTTACAAGCCCAACCGGGCCCGCAACTATCGCTACGAAGACGTGATGAAGCTCTTGAAAACGGAGCTGTTAATTCCCAAACAAACTGAAAAACTAGCGGACTTTCGCTGGCAACTGGCCTTGTGTGAAAACCTAGTCTTGAAAAACGGCTACTACGGTAAGAAATGGACGCAGCAAGAAGACTGGAAGTACACGACCGTCGTGGATGAAACCACGGGCGTGGTCGTGGACAAGAATCAGGCGTTTTCAAAGGCCATCAATCAGATTCGCCACTTTGTGAAAGATAATTTACCGCCGTTCTACCGCCGGCTGACGAAAGCCAAGACCGGTCGGGAAGCGGCGCAAATCCTGTACCAGTTTTTGGTGAACCATGGAGTCCCTGACCGTTTGCAAGAATGGCAACAACAGGCGACTGAAGCCGGGAATCTTCAGGAAGCCGGACAGGCCGAGCAGGTGTGGAATGAATTTTGCCACATTTTAGACGACTACGTGAACGTATTAGGGGACCAGGAATTCGTGCAGGATGACTTCTTAGCCCTTCTACAAGCTGGTTTTGTAGGCGCCACCTACTCCCAGATTCCGTCGACCTTAGATCAGGTAACGATTTCAGAAATGGGGCGGTACCACCTCCGCGATAAACGGATTACGATTGTGGTCGGCGCTGATGACCACAGCTTACCGGTCCGAATTGAACGCCAGAGTCTGCTGAGTGATGGGGATCGAGATCAACTGAGTGAGCAGTTAGCCCCGGATCAGTTTTTAGCTACCACTAGCGAAACGAAAATGGTCGCGGAACCGTACGAAGACTACTTAACCTTTCTGACGCCGCAGGATCAGCTGTATTTTTCCCACCACGCGGGTAATGGGGCTGATGATACGTTATTGAAGCAATCCCCCTACGTGCAGCGGATTCAGGAATTTTTCCAGCTGACGCCCGAGGTATTTCACGCTCAACCTGATGCGAATGAATTGGACGTGCAGCCGTATCTAGGGTCGCCCCGGGCCACGTTGAAGTACTTGATTCCAGCCGCGCTAGCTAGTCGGAAGCAACAGCAAAAGTTAAACGCTAGTTGGGCAGCAGTTCGGACTACGTTAGAGCAGGATGCTAATCCGCAACTGCAACGATTGACGCGTAATCTGATGAGCAGTTTGGATTATCGTAACGAACCGACGCCATTGACCAATGAGATTGTGACGGGTCTATATGGGAACCAAATTCTGACTTCGATTTCCAAATTGGAAGAGTTTTATTCCAATCCGTACGAATACTTTTTGGAGTACGGGTTGCGACTCAAAGAGCGGGATGAATTTGAGATTAATCCAGCCGATACGGGAACCTTCTACCATGAAGCGCTCGACCACTTGATGAAACTGGTAAACCAGCAACAGCTGGAACTAGGGGATTTAGATGATCAACAGGTTACGGAGCTAGTCACGGAAGTCACCACGAAGCTGATTGAGGATGATCAGGCGCAACGCTACGAAATTTTGCAAAGTTCGGAGCGGATGAACTACATTAAGAATCAATTGATTAAGACAGTGACTGAGATGGCGCAGGCCTTGCGGAATCAAGCTCGGCACGTGCACATGCGGCCTCGCCAAACCGAGGTCGCCTTTGGCCCGGGTAAACACTACCAAGAGCTGAAGTTTGCTTTAGATAATCACAAACAAGTTAGTGTGCAGGGGCGGATTGACCGAATCGATGGGATGGACGTCGATGGGACGGACTACCTCAACATCGTGGACTACAAATCAAGTGAGCGCGAGATTAAATTTGCGCAGGTCTACGATGGAACCGCCATGCAGATGATGACGTACATGGATGCCGTATTACAGAATTTGGAATCCATCGGAGACACGGAGCAGGCGCGTTTGATTGGCGCTTTGTACCTGCACGTCTTTGATCCGGTGCTGGATTATACGGAACTGAAAAACTGGCAGGATCCACAACAAATTCAGCAACGTTTGTTACAAAAACACAAGTACAATGGGATTTTGTTGGCGGATAAAGACGTCTTGCAATCGCTAGGTGATCAGGACGTGAGCGCTGTTTATCCGTTTAGATTTAAGAATGATGGAGATTTCTATAAGGATAGCAAAATCATTTCACAAGCCGATCTAAACCGGGTAATCAATCACACGGAACAGTTGATTCAAACGGCCGGAAACCGCATTTTTGCGGGCGATACCCGGTTGTGGCCAGCTCGGTTCCAGGACAAATCCAACATCACCAATTCGGCCTATCAATCCGTGATGCAATTTGATCCGTTACTGGCAGAGAATAACTATCGAGAGGTGGAGAACCTCAGCATGGCGGAAGTCCTAGAAAAGTTACGAGCAGAACAGAAAGGAGGCAATCATGAGTGAAACCCAGTGGACCCCGGGACAACTCGCTGCGATTCAGAATGATTACGACGGTAACATTCTGGTGTCTGCGTCGGCGGGCTCCGGGAAGACCAGCGTGTTGACCCAACGAGTGATGCGCAAAATCAAGGACGGCGTAGACGTGGATCAGTTACTGATTGTGACCTTCACGAACGCCGCTGCTCAAGAAATGCGAGAACGAATTAACGGGGCCCTGCAAACGGAATTAAACCAAACGCAGGAGTCATCGGCCAAACAACATTTAGTGCGCCAGCTGCGCAAACTCACCACCGCCCACATTGAAACGATGGATGCCTTTTGTCTGTGGCTGGTGAAACGGTACTACTACGTTATTAATCTCGATCCCGATTTTCGGATTTTAACGGATAAGAGTGAGCGGACGCTGTTACAGAGTGAGGTTTGGGATGAGGTCCGGGAAGAATTGTACGGTAACGACCGGGACCACCGGTTTGCTCAATTAACCCGGAACTTTTCTAACGACCGAAGTGATGATGGCTTAACTGATTTGGTGTTCCGGCTCTATGAACTGGCGAACGTAAACCAGGATCCGGAGCAGTGGATTGACCAGTTAGGGGATTTTTACCGGACGGACGGTGCCTTGACCGAAAGTCGTTTATACCGGGACCACTTACTGCCGGATTTGCAGAATCAGCTGGAACAAATCCAAGCCTCGTATCAGCAAGCTCGCGAATTAGCGCACCGCGCGGGAATTGAAAAAGTTGAGTCGTTTTTGGTAAATGAACAAGAACAACTTGCAGCAGTGGCCGGGCAACTAGCCTCTCTGGGTTGGGATCAGCTCCGAGCGGTATTTGAAGATACTCAGAATGGGTTCAAACGTTTCCCCAGCATTAATAAAAAGGATTTCGATGAAGAACAGCTGGATGTCAAAGAGCAGTGTAAAAATTTACGGAACTCCGCGAAAAAGCAAATTGAAGAGATCAGCAAAAATTACTTTTGGACCGACGAAGCGAGTTTGCAGCAACTGAATGACGATGCGGCTCAGCTGATTCAGAAGTTAATCGAGGTTGTAAAGCAGTTTTCGACAGAATACGCCCAGGTGAAGCGGCAGCGACATGCCTATGACTTTACTGACATTGAACACTTCTCGTTTCAAATTTTAAACGATCAATCCGAAGTGGGCACGGCGCTGCGCACGCAACTCCAGCAGCAGTTTAACGAAATCATGGTCGATGAATACCAAGATAATAACCACCTGCAGGATGCCATTTTGGGGACGATTAAAAACCCAGAACGGCCGAACCTCTTCATGGTGGGAGATGTGAAGCAGTCCATCTACCGCTTTCGGTTGGCGGATCCGCAAATGTTCATGGACAAGTACCATGATTATCCAGATTCGGAACAGAATCAGTTGATTACGTTGCCCGATAACTTTCGGTCGGTTGCAAACGTGGACTATTTTACGAACCTCGTCTTTGAACAGATCATGGACCGCTCCTTTGGCGAAGTTGATTATACCGGCGATGCACAGTTGCAGTTTGGGGCGCGGGATTATCCAGCCGATTTAGACACTAAGACGGAGTTACTCCTTCTGGCGGATGATCAAGCTAATCTCAACGAACAAGATCAGTTAACTAACGACCAGCGACAAATTGAGCTAATTGCTAATAAGATTGAAACGATGATGAACGATGGTTTTCAGGTTTATGACCGGAAGGCAGGAGCCAAACGACCGTTACAGTACGGCGACATTGCGTTGTTATCCTCGACCAAACGGAATAACTTTGAGATTGCGAACGTCTTTGCCGAACACCAAATCCCGCTGAACAGTGATGGGTCGGAGAGTTACTTCAAGACGACCGAAATTCAAATTATGCTGTCGCTGCTGCAAATCATTGATAATCCGGCGCAGGACATTCCGTTAGCAGCCGTACTGCGGTCTCCGTTGGTGGGCTTAGATGAAAACGAACTCGCTTTCATCCGGATTACGAAAAAGACCGGGAATTACTACCAGGCCGTTTTGGACTTTCGGCAGGGCTACCAGCAGCAACAACAGACGGAATTTGGCAACCGGGTGCGGAGCAAAGTCGAACAGTTTTTCGATCAGCTCACGGAACTGCGTGATTACGCCACCAAGCATAGTTTAGCCGAACTGATCTGGGAGATTTACAACCAAACTGGCTTCTTAGACTACGTGGGTGGGATGCCAGCGGGCAAGAAACGGCAGGCTAATTTACACGCGCTCTACCAACGCGCGGAAGAATATGAACGTAACGGATTTCAGGGACTGTTTGCCTTTGTCCAGTTCATTAAAAGACTGCAGAAGGACGATAACGACCTAGCGGAAGCCAGCGTCGACGTGGATCCAGACTCCGTGACCGTGAAAACGATTCATGGGAGTAAGGGACTCGAATATCCGGTGGTCTTTTTGATTGATGCGAATCACAAGGCCAACGATACGGAACTGAAGCAGTCCTTTGTGGTTGATGATCAGATGGGACTGGGAATTAAGTATTACTACCCTGACCGACACGAACGGGTGAAAACGTTGCAATATGTGGCAATTACGAATGCGTTAAAACGAAAGGCCCAAGCCGAAGAAATGCGGAAGCTCTACGTGGCCTTAACCCGGGCCAAGCAAAAGTTAATCATCACCGGGATTGTGAAGGGAACGACCAAGCAAACGGCCGAAGAGCGCACCCTGCAAACCTGGACTCAGGCTGGGCAAAGCCCAAATTTGGTGATTAACCAAGCAACGCGGAGTAGTGCCACTAACTTTCTCGATTGGATGGGAATGGCCCTCGTGCGGCATCCCCAGTTTCAAGCGTTGCTAGACGATGACTTGACTTTAACCGAGCTTCAGTCTGATCCGAGTGAATTTACGGTGGAGTTTGTGCACCCTGAGGAACTACAGACAACGACTTCAGCAGTAGCCACCGCTACGGATCTGGATTTCACTGGAACGGCCACGGATCCAGCTGAAATTAAGCACCAGCTGGAATTTCAGTACCCGTTTGCGGATGCCACCCAAACGACGGCCTATCAATCGGTTTCAGAGATTAAGCGTCAATTTGATGATCCCGATAACATTCAATTGGGCAGTGTGGCCGATCCGGAACACCAGGTGTTGCAGCGGACCCGGTACCAAAGTGAGCAATTTGCTCAACCGCAGTTCATGCAGACGGTGGCGCAACCGACACCCCAAGAAGTCGGGACGGCAACCCACTTGGTCTTGCAGAAGCTGGATGTAAACCAACCGGTTGATGAAGAACACGTCAAAGCACTGATTGAGCAACTGGTGGAAGGTAATTTGTTAACCGCTACCGTTGCCAAACAAATTAGCCGGCATGCGATTGTGGCCTTCTATCAAACCCACGTCGGGCAACGGATTCTCCAATTTCCGGATCGCTTGCACCGGGAAGTTCCGTTCTCGCTAATTATCAAAGCGCAACGGCTCTTTTCGGAATTTCACAATGACCCGCACCAACAGATTTTGGTGCACGGAATTATTGACGGGTATTTGGACGATCCGGATGAAGGTCCGATTTTGTTTGATTACAAGACGAGCTTTGTGAATCCGGCTGATCCAAAGTCCTCGGTTGAGCAAATTAAGGACCAGTACACGGGTCAAGTGAACCTCTATGCGCTGGCCCTGCAGGATATCTTGCACGAGCCGGTGCGGCAGAAGTATTTGTATTTGTTGGGAAATCAGCAATTGGTGTCGATTGATCCAAACGAAAACTAAACACAAAAAAAGAAAGCCAACTCCTAACGGAGCTGACTTTCTTTTTTAATTGCTTAAGCTTTTTTCTGTTTGTCGTTGTAACGACTAACGAGTTCTCCTTCAATTTGTTCCAATGATTTGTTCCGGGTTTCTGGAACAAAGTAGTAAACGAATCCTAGTGAAAGGAAGGCGAAGAAAGCAAAGATTGCGAAGGGACCACCCACGTTGTTGTGGAAGAGAGCGAGGATGGTTAAGAAGAACTGGGAAACGATAAAGTTAGCAATCCAGTTGGCAGCTGAACCAATCGCTGTTCCAATTCCCCGAACGGAGAGTGGAAAGATTTCTCCAATCATTAACCAGGCAATCGGACCCCAGGAAATGGCGAAACCGAAGATGTAAACCGCAATCAAGATGATAGTTGGAATCGCGGCCACACTGATGCTGACTGTGAAGTTTAGAATGGCTAACAGTCCCAAAGAAACACCCATCACGACTGAACCAAACATTAAAATCGTTTTCCGGTTCACCTTGTCCATGATAAGGTAAGCGAGCACCGTCACGATAAAGTTGACAATCCCAATTCCAACGGAAATCCAGATGGCACCGGAAGCTGGGAAGTGGAAACCTTTCATGAATACTTGTGGCAAGAAGTAAATTACGGCATTAATTCCGACTAATTGCTGGAAGAGCATCAGTCCGATGGCCACGATTAAAGCGGGACGAGCCACCGTGAAGAGTTCCTTTAAACCACCTTTTTCTTGGTGGGAAACTGATTCAATTTCTTTGATTTCTGCTTCTGGATCATCGTTGGTACCAGCCCGTAATTGGTCTAAGACCTCACGAGCTTCTTTAGTTTTTCCTTTTTCCACCAGGTAACGTGGTGATTCAGGCAGTAATACCCCACCGATGAAGAGCAGGATGGCTGGAATCAAAGCTGATCCGAGCATCCACCGCCAGTCACGAATCCCTAGGAGGTTGTGACCCAAGAAGGCCAAGTTAGAAACGTAAGCTAGTAAAATTCCCAGCGTAATCATTAACTGGAACATGGTTCCTAATGAACCCCGGTGTTCCTTGTCGGCTAATTCGGCCAGGTAAGCAGGAGTTAAGGCAGAAGCGCCCCCAACTGCTAATCCGAGGATAATTCGAGCGATGACCATGGGAACAAAGCCCGTGGCAAAAGCGGATAATCCGGAACCAACCAAAAAGAGAATGGAAGCGAGGATTAATAGTTTTTTCCGTCCAAACCGATCAGATAATGATCCGATTGATAAGGCTCCGATGGCGGATCCAATCAATACGGAAGAAGTAATAAATCCAGTTTGTTCCGTGTTGAGGTGGAAGTTAGCTTCAATTAATGGTGAAGCTCCGGAAATGATCCCTGTATCAAATCCGAAGAGCAGTCCACCGAGTGCTCCAAAGATGAAAATAAATGCGATGCTTAAACGTGGTTTTTTCACGATAGTCCCTTCTTTCTCGTTCATTTTTTATGGATGAACAATTTATGAAATTAATTGTAACCGCTTACAAAGGAATTGGCAACCCTTTTTGTGAAAAATATTTTTGCTATTGTGAATTTTTAACAACCATAAAAGGTTTGAATCCAGGATTTGATGCCGGTACAATGACATTATCTTTAAATTGAGAAAGGGAGTGGCCCGATGAAACAGCAACAACCATTACCACGATTACGGTTCAGTCAACTTTTTTGGTTGAGCTTCGGCCTACTGGGTGCCCAAATGTCACTGGGATTAGAAAATTCCCAGCTGGGTCGCCTGTTTCAGACGTTTGGAGCCAGTCCGCAGATGCTAGCGTTCTTGTTTTTAATTCCGCCAATTACCGGAATGATTACCCAACCCATCCTGGGCCGGTTTTCAGACGCCACGTGGTTACCTAAGTTAGGCCGCCGGATTCCCTACCTGGTCGGAGGCACGATCATTGCTGACCTGACCCTGATTTTACTGCCGAACGCCGGGGACTGGGGCTTACCGATTTCCGTGGTCTTGGGAATTGGAGCGGTACTGGTGTTACTGTACATCGTGGCCGCGAACTCCTGTGTGGCACCCTTTAAGATCCTGATTGGCGACATGGTTAGTAGTGAACAAAAAGGACAGGTCACCTCGCTGCAAAGCATTATGGTTAACGGCGGAAGCATCTTAGCCGCCATTACCCCGTGGCTCCTGTCGGTTCTCGGCGTTAGCAACGTGGCGCGACCGGGTGCCGCCCCGTTGACCATGAAACTGGTTTTCTACTTGGCGGCGGCCGTGCTAACCATCTGTGCCATTTTGACGGTGATGAACGTCCGTGAGTACACACCAGCGGAACTGGAGCTGTATCAAGGACCACCGGCGCAGACGAAGCCGAGTTACTGGCAGTTAATCAAGCAGGCACCACCGATTTTTTGGACGATTGCGCTAGTGCAGGGGCTGTGTTTCGTGGCCTTTGCGCTGTTGTGGACATACGGTGCCGGAACCATTGCTGCCAACGTTTATCACACCACTAATCCAGCCAGTGCGGCGTACCAGCAGGGAGGAAATCTCTTTGGGGTGTTATCCGGAGTGTACGCCTTAGCCGCCTCCGTTCTGGCAGTAGGATTAGGCCGGGTGCCACGCCGGTATCAAGTGCATGCATTGGGCGGAAGCTTAGCGGTTGGAGCCGTGGGCTTTGTGGGGATTGGAATTTTACATTCTATCTTAGGCATGGTGCTGGCCTTCATTCTAATTGGATCCCGCTCCCTACCTGTCTAACGACACCAATCTTAGGCATGGTGCTGGCCTTCATTCTAATTGGAGTTGGCTGGGCTGGGATTATCATCTACCCATTGGCTTTTGTGATGGATGCGATTCCAGCACAGAATGCCGGAGTCTATCAGGGGCTATTTAACGCCCAAGTTTGTGTCCCGCAAATTGTGGCTTCGCTCCTAAGCGTGCTGATCTTACCGTTGATTGGTAATTCGTTACCGACGTTAATGCTAATTGGGAGTTTGTTCTGGATTGCCGGCACGCTTGCCGTGGGCCTAGTGAAACTTAAATAAAGCTGCGCCAAACAAAAATCCGCTAACCAAACGAGGCTAGCGGATTTTTTTAATCTGTTTTATTGGTGTTCGTGAACCGTTTTGGGTTCTTTAAAGAAGCACACGTATTCAAAGTAGGCTAATAAGAGGCCAGAAACTAAAGCGCCCCAAATACCAGCCATGTAGTACAGACCAAGCACGGCGGTGATTCCAACGGCACTAACCGTTAAAATCAATGACCAACGTTGCATCGTGGATAGTTCTTGGGTGTGACCCATGAAACTAATTCCTAAAACGCCGGCACTTACGAAACCAACGATTCCGATTAATGCATGTAATAAGATAACCATTGCGATTCTCCTTTCTGCGATGTTCCTACCTTTATTTTATCATGTTTCCGCTTTCACGGGGGGAATAATTTGAGCTTGTGAAGGGATTGGGGCGTTAGTTAGTTTTGATTATAAGCTAATTCTAACCAACATCACAAACGGGCTAGAATTACTGGCAGTGCTACCGTTTCGCACTAATCTCTGCTATACTAAGAAAGACGATTATTGATATAAAACAGACACAAAATGTTAATATTTTGGAGGAAACTATATTGAATAATAGCAAGTACGCGTTCCGAGTCATTCCACAAGACGAACGGAATATGAACTACTGGGACATGTTTGCCACGTGGTTTGGCGCGAACGCCAATAACGGGACCTGGTTCATCGGGGGCGTGGTAGCCGCCTGTGGCTTGATTGGTGGGACGACCGCAACGTTAATTGCCGGAGTGCTGGCCTACATCTTTTTGAGCATGTTGGGATACGTGGGTTACCAAACCGGAGCCACGACCACAGTGTTATCCCGGGGATCGTTCGGGATTCGCGGAAGTATTATTCCGTCGCTGATTAACATCACCTTGTTCTTGGGATGGACGGCCGTGAATACCTTCATTGCGGCAACCTCGTTAGCCTTCATTTTCCATAGCCTCTTTAACTGGCCACTCTTTGGTCATCCGGGTGGGAACCTCGGGATGATTGTCGGAATTGGAATTATGAGTGTGCTACACATTTTGAGTATCGTGGCAGGCCAACGTTCCGTGCAGTTAGTGGAACGGATTGGAGTCGTGCTGGTCATCATCTTTGTGATTTTGGAAACGATTGTGGTCTTTAAGAACGTTTCCATGACCGACCTGTTACACTATCGGATTCCAGCGGCACAAAAGATGCCGTTTGGGCTGGGAATCGATACGATTGCCGATGCTAGTCTAGGCTGGGTTACCGGTGCCGCTGACTTTACCCGGTTCACGCGCAAAAAGCACGTGGCCATCAGTGCTCCGTTCTGGGGCGCCCTGCTCGGGTTAATGAGTTTCACGTTGATTGGGATTTGTACCACGATTAGCGTGGCCATGACGTCTGGAAGTTACGATCCGAACAACTCTGATCCTAGTATCATTGCCAATAAGCTTGGCCTTGGCTTCATCGCTATGATTGTGATTGTCTTGACCAGTATGACGGCCAACGCGGTTAACATTCAGGCCGGGGCTTCCGCTTTGAACAACGTCTTTCACAAGGTTAGTTTCAACAAGTCATTGGTTATTATTACGCTTGTTTCCATGTTATTAACCTTTGTGCCGTTGCTAAACGGAAGTTTCTTAGCCTCCTTCACGTCCTTCTTGGACTACACGGGAATGCTGCTGGGACCAATCATCGCCATCATGTGTGTCGATTACTTCCTCTTAAACTGGAAGAATTACACGCCCCAAACCTTGGCTAATCCAAAGGGACAACTCTGGTACCAGGGTGGTTACAACGTGATTGCGATTGTGACACTGGTCTTAGGCGTGATTTTGTACCTGGTTTTGAAGAACATGCCGGTCATTAAAGAGACCGTCGGCGCTACGTTTATCTCGATGATTTTCTCCGCCATTGTCTACTACGGATTGTCCCGTGGTTTTGGCCTAGAAAAAAATACGAAGTAGTAAGAAAAAATATGTTATAATAAGTTCAGAATAAAAAGTTGGGGTGCCACGAGCTGAGATTAAACCCATTGAACCTGATGTAGTTAGGACTGCCGCAGGGAACGATTATCGCGTTTGAAAAGCTGATTGTTACTAGTGCAATCATAAATTCGTTTTTCAAAGCACTCAGCCGTGGTTGAGTGCTTTTTATTATGGCTAAATTACAAACGGAGGACGAAATTATGAAACGCTGGGTATCAGAATGGCATTTGAAAAACATCATTTTAGTAACGTTAATTGGTATTATCACGGGATTGATTTTCTGGATTATGGACCCGATTTACACGGCCGTGACAGCGGTATTAACGCCGTTGGGCTTGGCACCGTTTGCCGGTTCGATCCTGCTCGGATTCTGGACGATGGCTGGTCCACTGGCACTATTGGTAGTTCGGATTCCCGGTTCCGGATTGTTAGCTGAACTGCTGGGTTCTGTCGTAGAAATGTTGCTCGGCGGAATCTGGGGTGCTTCCACGTTGATTTCTGGGTTAATCCAAGGGGTAAGTTCTGAACTTGGATTTGCGGTCACGGGCTACAAGAACTACGGCTGGCTGAGTGTGACGCTGACTTCGATTACCACCACGGTGATTACGTTTGGGTACCAATTAATCAGACAAGACTATGCCGGCTTTAGCGTGGGCTTGATTGCGACACTGTTCGTAGTTGCATTGGTATCCGTCTTCATCTTCAGTGGTGTGCTTTCACTGTTGATTGCGCGGATGTTGGAACGGGCTCATTTGTTGGAAAAATGAGCCATATTTATGAATGATGAAGCGACTGTCAGTGGACGGTCGCTTTTTTATGTCTTTTGGTTTATGGTTGTTTCAATCATGAAATCAAGGAGGAATTACAATGTCAGGAACCCAAAAGTTGACCTCTGAGCGACTAATTTTACGGCCGTTACAGGAAAGCGATACTGCTATGATGTTTTATAACTGGGCCAGTGATCCACGGGTCACCAAATATTTAACGTGGCCAGCACATGAATCCATTGAAATGACGAAAGAAAGTTTGAAAATTCGGCAACCGTGGTATCAGCAGCCTGATTATTATGATTGGGGAATTGTTTTAAAAGAAAATGGCGAGTTAATTGGAACGGTTTCCGTCGTGAATCAAGACCAGCACGTTAAATTGATGGAATTTGGCTTTTGCATTGGTCACGATTGGTGGGGGAACGGCTATACTCCCGAAGCTGTAAAATTAGTGATTGCTTATTTATTTCAAAACAGTGATGTCAATAGAATTGAGATTATTCATGATCGCAGGAATGTGAACTCCGGTAAGGTAATTAAGAAATGCGGATTAACTTACGAAGGAACCTTACGGCAGCGAGGACTTAACACTTCTGGTGTTTGTGATGAAGCAATTTATTCGTTGCTACGTGAAGATTATTGTAAATAATCATGGGTCTTTAAGCATAATTTGCGTTTAAAATTATAATAATGTAAACTTAAAAAATAAAAATTAATCTTTAATAAATAATTTATTAGGAGAAAGATATGAATAGTTTGAGTTCATTTTTAACGACCCTTTCAGGGATTCTATTGTTTACGGCCTTGTTTTCTTTGATAGTTTGGGTTGTAAAGAAATTAAGAAAAAAAGAAACCAAATATTTTGGTTGGTATGCAGTTGTAGTTGCAGTAATTGCAATTATTATCTGGGTGGCGGCTAATCCGATTTAGGTAATTATATTTTAGGACGATGTGGAATTTAATTTTTATAGTTCACATCGTTTTATTATATTTTGCTTGATTAGGTTGACTAAATTTAGAAATAAAGGAGGTTATCAATTGCAGAAATTCAAAAATTCATTTTGGGGAATCACCGCATTTTGGGTCTTGAGTGTCATTTTTATTATTGTATTGATTCCAGCAATTGTGGGGAAATTATTTTTAAGTAATTTGGGGATGATTGGGTTAACCCCACTACATTCCAATAACTTTCAATCGTTTATAATCATTGATTTAATCATGTTGATTGTTTTGATGCTTTTCAATCACTTTTTTTGGAAAGAGAAGATCTTTTGGTTATCTAATGTACCGTTGGGGAAACAATTAGTCGTTGATGGATTGATAGTAATCATATTGGTAGGTCTTTTATACAATATTTTTGCCGTTAAATTTACGTTTAACAATGGCGCTTATATGAACCTCATTAGTGACATTGAAGCTGGTGTTTTGGAAGAATATTTATTTCGAGGGATTTTGTTAATCACACTTCTGAAGTATTTTATTAATGTGCGAAAGTTAGTAAGCTATAAAGGAATTTTGGCTGCTTTATTGGTTAGCAGTTTAATGTTCGCTGTAATGCATTTGGTTAATTTGGTGAGACCATTGTTAGATAGTGAGAACGTAATTAAAGTAGCTGTGCAAATTTTTTTGACGGTATTCGTGGGAATTATTTTGGGGGTTATCTATTTAAGAACGAGAAGTATTATCTTGCCAATGATAGTTCATTTTTGTTTTGATTTTTCCTCTGATTTTATTCAAAATTCGCTTACTTACGTCGGTGGTAATACCGATTTATTTATTCATGCTATTTGTTATATAGTGATTAGTCTTCTTATCTTATTTACTTTTATTAGACCAAGCAATTCCAAGCAGATTCTAAGCAATTTCAAAGTAACTAATTAAGGTTCAGCAAAAGGAGTAGGTTCAATGAGAACCTGCTCTTTTTTAATTTAATTAATCTCCTTTCATCACAAGAAAAGTGATAAGCTATGTAAAACTTATCTACCAAATTAAAAGGAGCATTCCAATGACAGCAGCCCAACATCTCTATGTGATCCCAACTAACCGGGAAGCAGGTGCCAGCATTGCGAGCCTGCTTGATGAAATTAAAATTGCGTTTGCGCAGGGGAAATTAAGTCCGGACCAACTGGTTTTGGTGGTCTTAGATTCCGGGAATGAACACGATTTCGCCGTTAATCATGACCAGTTGCTTCATTCATTAGCTGGCTCTGCAATTAAGGCTTATCACGTAACGGCCGATGATTTTGACCAGTTATTACGGCAAGCAGTAGATCCGGATGTCGTTGACTTGGTCGTGGGAGAAGAATTTTCTTACGGTAAAATGGTTAATAAAATCTCTATCATGGCTAATTTGTTAGGCACTCGGTACGTTCATCGGCGGGATTCGGATGTTTATCTGCAAGCAGATCGGTCGGTAACGCCATTACTGGCAGAATTAGAAGGTTTTGCCATAGACGATAAAGTTAAATTGGTTGGGAGTAGCTACATTGGTGCCTGGGGGATTGATTACTCAGACGTTGAGGATGATCAGGAAACCTTGCGGAAGTTATTTTCTTTGTCCAAGCCGAATTACACAACGGCGCAATTAGATGATTACATTAACAACAAATATGTAGAGGGTTCTAAAGAGACCTTTACTGGGAAACTGACCTTTTCTGAAAAGAAAGCCAATTACATTGATGCCGGTAATTTTGCCCTCAAGGATATCTTTTTAAACGTGCCGGTTTCGCCCGCCAACGTAACTTCAGGAACTGATTATTTGTACCATAATGCGTTGGGTAAATCAGATTGGAAAATGTTGTATCACAACGATCGGGTGATCCATCGCTACAATAAGGACCGCTATGACCGGATTAATCATATTCTCTATGGTGATTCGAAATTGCTGTCGCGACTGATGACCACGGTTACCAAACGGGCGTTGCAGGATCAAACTTTATCCGATGATTTTGCGGTGATGTCCCAACAATTAGCGGATGCGTATGTAGCCGCATTGAAGTCTGACAACTTAAATGATGATTTAAAAGATACTTTTGCTAAATTTGTTGTCGTTTATGCTGCGATTCCGCATGAAAATTATCAAGCGGTGGCTCAACATGTAGCGCAACATGAGGATGAGTATTTAGCTAAAACGGTCCGCGACGTGCAAAATTTTGTGACACTGTTGCGAAAATGGCCGGATGTGATGGCTGAAACTAAGAAGATTTCGTTGCAAGAATTTGAGATTAATGGTTAAACTTAAAGGCCCACCTATTATGAGGTGAGCCTTTATTTTTGGTATTTATTTACGTAAGTCCTTGGCTTCGCTGTGGTATTCTTATTGGTGGTTGAATTAATGAAACGATTAAATAACAATGCGGATGCAGGTAATTTAGAAATCCCGGATTTCAATCGAAACGGTGCGTTTATTGGAAAAAATGTGATTAGGTTATGAACAGAAAATGGGTGGCAATTTTACCAAAGGTGATTGTTTAAATTGAGCAGTTGAGGACGACCTCTGGTTACAAGCATACGATCAAACTGATGTGTGGCCGGCCATTTATGGAATTACAACGCCGGATTTAGCTAATTTTGATTTTGAAGTTAAGCCCAGCACAAAAATGTTAAAAGTTCAAATTAACAAACAAACTGAGGCGAAGATAAAGCAATTAAAAACGGAACTGTCACAAATTCTGCATGTCAATCACGTTACGATTGGCGATTGTATTCGGGAATTGTTGAAGGCAGCTTACCTTAAAAATAACGATGAATATGGTCAGACTATTGCTAAACGTGGTTTCCCAGTCCCTACTGAGAAAAGTGGGAAGGAAAATAAAATTAAAGATTATAATGAACAGCAAAGGGACGAAATGCTGGCGATCATTAATTCAACGCAGCAACAAGTTAACGCTCTGTTAGATAACTTAAAGGAGCAAATTAAGCTTAACGGATAGCGTAAATAAGCATACAAAAAGGGCTCTCTTCCCGGTGAAGAGGGCCCTTTGCTGTTTTCAAAATTAATATTTTAGATTATAAGTACCATCAGGCATAACGTCATAAATGCCAACCGTTCCACTACCACCTTGAGCTCGAATTGATTTAGAGGTCACTTCAATTTCATAGACTCCATTATCGGTGGATAATACACCGTATGAATAATCAGAACTATTACCAAATTCGTTTTTTAGAATGTTAATGGCTGCCTCAGAAGTGTTAACTACGTCGGTAGTACCGGCTGCCTGATTCTTTACTGATTGAGACTCTTGCGGTTGGTTTTGACTAGCCTCGGAACCATTAGTAGCGCTGTTATCCGTGTTATTTGCGTTGGCACTGTTTGCCACTGCTTGACCGTCAGCAGTACTACTCTGATTATTTTGGTTAGAATTATCATTTTGGGTTTGACCGTGTTGAGTGTCAGGGTTAGCACTGTCACTCTGAGCTTCTTGGCTAGACTTCGCCTTTTGCTCTTTTTCCTTTGTATCAGTTTTTTTCTTGCTTTGTTTGTGTTCGGTTTTAGCTTGTGAATTTTCCGATTTTTTCTGGTCATTACCACAAGCTGCCAAGCTAAGGAGCAGGGTGAGGGCAACTGGAATTACCAGTAAGCTTTTTTTCTTCATATTTTCTCCCTTAGAATCAGTTATAAATTAATTTTAGCATAGTTAAACCTTGAAAAAGGAGCTGAGGTGGGAGCAATTAGATTGATGTTATCCATGAAGTACCCAGTCGATAAAATTAGGATCATCATTTTTTTCATCAACTAAAATTGCTTTCTGATCTTTAGTTGTCCGATTTTTCTTGAGTTGAATTTTGTCTAAAACCTTGTTCCATTGATCAGTTGGAATAATTGATTTACCGTTCTTAGATTTGTTATCTACGTGATTTTTCATAGTATTTGTTCCTTCCTTAATAGTGAGTCTTAGTGCCCACGGTCCGTTAAATAAATCTTGATCATCGCAATTGAAATCCAACTAATCAAGAGCAGTGGCAGGACCAGTAAGTTGAGTTCGTTGATATCTAGATTTTCAGCCGAAATGCCGGCTTTGGCGAAAATCTTCAAGTTAGCACTCGACCCCGTTAAAAATTGGTAGAGGGTCAGGGCAATTGTGGTCCACTGGATGTAGTATTCGACCTGCATGACTAACATGCTGTTTGAATTCTTGAATAATTTTAAAAATCTAATGAAATAAAAATTGATGATGCCGCCGATGAACGTGGCTGCGAGACAAAAGGTCAGAATCCGAATGTCGTAGTGAAGCAGTTTTACCATGAGGAAATAGACCCCGCTGACAGAAATAAGCAAGGCAACGCTGGACGTGATTTCCATCAAAAAGAAGTATAGTCCAGATTTTAAAAATAAATATTTATCTTGGGAACGACCGGCGATAAATCCGATTGCCAGTAACAATCCAATTAAAATAATTACGCTAACTATCATATTAATCTCCTTAATTGTAAGTTACATTCTAATAATAGAGGACCTTGCTAGGGAAAGAAATACTAGGAATAAGATTACTAGATTATTTAGCTTTCAGAAGTTGCCAAAATAAAAAGAACCCGAATGATTCGAGTTCTTCAGCAATGATTAATAAAAAAGACAGTATAGAAGTAATTGTGGGCTCTATCGATTTCGTTACTTTATTGTAAATAATGATGATTCACATATCACTGTTTTTAAAACTGATTATTTTTAAACAATAGTCATCCATATGTAGTGGAAGTTTATTAGATTAATTCGATGTTACTGCTTCTGAATCTGTATAGTCCAATTAACATTTTCAAAGTATAAAATTTTAATATTGAATAAATTTTATATTTGTATTTATTTATTATCTACTATTTCTTTTAATTGGTCTAATATCTCTAATACTCTTTTCTTTGAGCACATGATGTCTTTGTCAGCATCATAAATGTATTTTTTAAACTCAATTTTATTATAGAAATTATAAATTTTCTTTTCTAAGCTAGAATAACCATTGCTAAAATTTCTTCCATTTTTATTATCATTACCATAAATTTTAACACCATATACTATAAGTATAATGGCATGTAAAACGGTGTGTTCTAATACATTACAAGGTACTATATTGTTATGATCTTGATTTTCATATTTCCAAAAATTTTCGTAAAAATTAGATTCATTTTTTTCGTAATTATTTTGTTTATATTTATCAAAATTTTTATAAATGCTAATTGGACTTCCTAAATTAGGGAATTTGTTTTCATTTACATGATGTAAATGAATCCAGCAATGTTTATTATCCCTTTTTGGTTTTCGTGGTGAAATATTAGCTTTTTTATTTTGCTTATGCTTTTTTATATAATGTTTATATTTTTTTAGATGATTACAATATGATTCTTTATTATAATACTCCATGTTATTATAATAACTGATTTCACGGTTACAATTATTATTAATCAAGTAATTAATAAAATTATTGTATGTATCTTCATCATAGTCTTCTCTTTTACTGTGTTTTTTTAAAAATATTTCAACTTCAGGAATACTCTTCTTAATATCAATTATTCCCATAGATGTAAAATCAGTATCAACCATCTAAATTATCTCCTTTTATAATTTAGGTAAATAATAAACCACTTAATTTGAAATGTCTTTATAAATTATATTTTTCTCAAAATTTATTTTTATACTTTAATCCTTCTGATTACTTTTCATGTATAAGTCACATAAAAAATGTTGTGATATAAAATATAATGTTAATATTAATAAATTTCAAAAGCAAGTAGTAAATTGTATAATAAGGCTAATGGAAACTTGTATAAACAGATTTTAAGTTAGGTCGGATCTAAAATGAGTAAAAAGAAAAACAAAAAACAAGCAAAAGTAGAAAAGCAAATTAGTGACCAGTATGGTGATCAAGAAGTTAAACAATCGCAACAGAACTGGAATAGTTATAGCGATGAGAAAAAGGCCGCGATTATCAAAGAAAGTAACGAGATTTTCGTGGACCTTGCTAAACTAAAGGATGAGGATCCAGACAGTGAAAAGGTTCAACAACTGATGGTGAGATGGCATCAATTTCTGATGAACTTTTATGATCCTAGCATCGAGCTATTAAGAGGATTGAACGAAATGTACGCTGACGATCCAAAATTTAAAAAGAAATTCGAGAAAATTGACCCAGATTTACCGGACTTCTTGCATGCTTCAATCGATACGTATGTTGATAAGTTGGAAGACCAATGGGTTGAAGAAAACCAAAATACATTAGACAACGAACTATAGATAGGAAAGGAAATATGGCAAAAGTTGATAGAGCGGGCGAACGAACGACGGGCCCGTTAAAATTAAAACCGAAAGCACCAACCAAAACCGCTGATTTAGTTTTCCCGGTGGAAGAACCTAAACGGGATTTAAAGAATTTGATTGTCTCCGATGAGGTGGCTAACCAAATTCAAAGTTTAATCTCTAAAATTGAAAATTATGACTTACTCTACAATCAGTTTGGACTACGAGAAATTGATTCTACCGGGGGACGCACCGTAATTAACTTGTACGGATTGCCTGGAACTGGGAAAAGTTTCGCTGCCGAAGCCATTGCCAAGGAAATGGGCAAAAAGGTGATCAAAGTTAACTACGCAGACATTGAATCTAAGTACGTAGGGGAAACGCCGAAGAACATCAAGCTCCTGTTTAAAGAAGCAAAGGATACAGATGCCGTTTTAATCTTTGATGAAGCGGATTCCATTCTGGGTCGACGGTTGGACAGCGTAACAAAAAGTACGGATCATGCCGTTAACCTAACTAAATCAGTCATGTTGCTGGAGTTAGATAACTTCGAAGGGATTACGATTTTTACGACGAACTTCGGGAAGAACTATGATCCAGCCTTTTTACGGCGGATTATTGGGAACATTGAATTCTCATTGCCGGAAAAAGAGGCACGGCGGAAGATTTTGGAAAAGTTGATTCCAGCTAAGCTACCAATTGCTTTATCTGCAGCCGATTGGGATGAGATTTTAGCTAATACCGATGGCTTTTCTGGGGGAGACCTATTAAATGTGGTCGTTTACGCAAGCTCCCATGCGGTAGAACGTGATGGCGCTAAGTGTAAGGTAGGACTCAATGACTTTAACGATGCCATTGAGTTAATTAAAAAGTCGAAACAAGAATTGGCCCAGCAAAAATAATTTGTAAGGATTAAGACTTCGAATTTTTAAAATCAATATCGGAATAAAAAAGGGATTAGTCTGAAATGACCAATCCCATTTTTCATTGTTTTAATTTTTCTCTGAGTGTTTTGATAGATTTAATGGCACAACATATAAAGAAGATTAGAACAATGATATAAATTACTCTCAATATCATTGGATCGTTTTTGTAACAAATGGCAGATATAGCAAGTAAGCTTGCAATTAATGATGCAACCGCTTGGATAACCGGCCAGCCGATTCTTTTGATTGTTTGCATAGACTGATTTTCCTCCGTTTCTTTATTATTATTTTTTTAAGCACTTTATGATTCCTAGGCTAGCTTTAATTGCGCAACACACCACGAAGATTAACATAATGATGCAAATTCCTCTTAGAAACAGGGGTGCATTCTGGTTACAAAACCCAACTACTGCTAGCCAGACGGAAATAAGAGACGCAATTAATGAAATAATTGACAAACCGAGATTATTTTTTACTTGCATATAAATTCTCCTTTGCTTGCTTGACTTTATCTTTCAGCGCCAGTGCGATTTTAATTGTACAAATTGCAAAATAAATTACCGCTAAAGTGACAAGGACTAACATTATTGTGGGGAGCGGTTTGGTAAAAATTCCGTACAGTCCGGTTCCCATTAAAAACAAACCACAGATAATCTGGAAAATGTTGCCACCAATACTGGGATATATTTTGACAAATTTAAACTTCATAATTACTCCTCCTCCCTTTCCTTATTCGTAGTTTATCAAGTTAAAATCGCTTAAACTACCGTCATTTCGCGATTGAGTAGTTTTTAAGACAGATGATTAATGATTAAGACATTGCTTTAATGGGTAATAGTCTGTAACCTTTTATAAAAAGGTTCATCAGCTTTTCTGAGAAAGGGTATTAGTTTATGAAATTATCAGAAAAAATTAAGCAGGCGCGGATGGAAAATAATCTAACCCAGCAACAACTTTCTGACGAAATCAACATCTCCAGAAAAACTTTATCGGGATGGGAGAATGATCGAAGTTCGCCCAACGTTGAATTACTTCATGATTTAGCCGAGTGCTTAAATAAAGACGTTTTGTATTTTATTGAAGATCAATCTGAATTAAATGCGGGAGAACAAGCGACGGAAAATACACTAAATTTAGGAAGATTAGTTAACATCATTTCTGTTTGTTTGAATATTTTCTTTGTCTTAGTGATTCTGTACGTCTTTTTCAAATAATCATGATAAAAGAAAAAAGTCTATCTCAGTTGAGATAGACTTTTTCTAATACATTATTTTAATTAATTTTCCACGACCACTTTTCCCATCATCTGATGGCTCTCCACCAGTTTAGTGGCCGCTCGTAAGTTTTCGGCGTTGATGGGGTTAAACGTTTTGGTTAACGTGGATTGTAATTGGCCTTGATCTAAGAGTTGGCTCACTTGGTCCAGGATTTCGTGTTGAGTAATCAAGTTCGGCGTTTGATACCACGACTTGGTGTACATCCATTCCCAGCCAAAGCGAACCATCTTCCGTTTCAATGGTTGAAAGTTGAGGTCCTTTCCGCTTCCCGTCGTCGAAACAATGGTTCCAAGGGGAGCGATTAACTGACTAATGTCATCCCAATAGTGATCCAGATTCTGCAGTTCGAGGACGTAGTTAACCGTTTCAAAGCCTAGATGATGCACTTGTTCCACCAGATTTTGATGATAATCAACCGTGTAATCGGCACCATGTTGCAACGTCCAGTCCTTGGTTTGCGGGGTTCCGGCAGTGGCAATGACTTGCAGTCCGGCTAAATGAGCTAATTGGGTGGCCACGGATCCGACGCCCCCAGCGCCGTTAATAATTAAAATAGATTGTTGGGCATTAGTTTCGTGATTGTGTAAGTCGATGTTCATTTGCTCAAATAATGATTCCCAGGCAGTTAAACTCGTGAGGGGCATGGCGGCTGCTTCGGCTGTAGTTAGTTGCTGTGGAGCATGACCAACGATTCGTTCGTCGACAGCTTGATATTCGCTATTGCTACCAGGCCGTTTGTAAGCTCCCGCGTAAAAGACGCGGTCGCCGACGTTGAACAGACTTACAGCAGAGCTGGTTTTGACCACGGTGCCAACCGCATCGTAACCGATGATTTTGGGTTCGGTTAGAGTTGATGATTGTCCCTTGCGGGTAAAGATATCAACCGGATTGACTGAGACGGCGTCGACTTGAACCAGCAAATCGTGGTCTGCAAGCGTTGGAATAGCCGTTTTAAATTCGAAGAGACTTTCGGGATTATCAATGGGGAGGTAGTGGGTGTAGCCGATGGCATTCATAAGTTCTGGCATGATGTTTCTCCTTTGTGACTTGATTAATTCTTTTTCAATACCACCAGTATAATCGCATTCCGCCAAAAGATTCCCGAATTTAGTTTACTGGGGCTAGCCTTTGAAGTTCTGGCAATGGTAAAATAATTTCAATTTTGACACAACTGGCGAGAAAGGAATTTAACTATGTTTCAAGTTCAGCGACTCCAAGCTATGGATCCTGTGACCGTGTACCAAATTTTGCGGGCGCGGTCGCAGGTCTTTGTGGAGGAACAAAAAATTGACTGTTGTGATCCGGATGACGAGGATTTAACGGCTTTACACCTCTTTGAGCAGTCGGAGCAAGGCGAGGTAATTGCCTATGCCCGGGTATTTCAGGATGGGGATCACGTAACCTTTGGCCGGGTCCTGACTAGTGCCTCAGTGCGTGGCACGGGGAAGGGTCGGGAATTGCTGACCGCCATTTTACAACTTTGTCACGAGCGGTTTCCGGGATTACCAATTACGATTAACGCCCAAATGCAAGCAGTGGGTTACTACGAAAAACAAGGTTTCGTGACAGAAGGTGAACCATTTTTGGAAGTTGAGGTTCTGCACGTGCGGATGACGTATCGGGGATCTAATGGGAGCTAACGCTGGTTAAGCTTAATCCCATCTAGATTTTGCAAGTTAAATTTAGTGATGCTAGGAATTTTCCCGACTTCATAGTCTTTGTATGGAGCAATACTGTTATCTTGGTTGGGAATTACGAGGACATTTTGGTCTGGATAATAGTAGAGATGTCCTTTTTTAAGCTGGGTGGTACCGTGATGTAATTGATTTTTAGAAATATTTCCATGGAGGGGTCCGGTAAATTCATGTAATCCTGCTTCTCGAAGGGGTTTAAATTGAATTTCCTTTTGGTGATTAACGATGTGTTTAACTCGATTACTCAAACGGGACCGATTCCAGTGGACGGCCGGATACATGAGCTCCAAGTCTTGGTGGGCATCTGGTTGTTTTGGACTGGCTTGACTGTGAATACTAAATGTCAAGGAAAAAATCATGATGGTACCTAGGCTAATTAGTAATTTGAGGAATTTATTCATGGTAAGTTCCTTTCTAAGAATTGTCGAATCTGATTGCTGAACCATTAAGCTTCGTCTACTTGTTTTATAACTTGAGCGGGACTGCCGACGGCGATTGACAATGGGGGCACGTCCTTAGTTACCAAACTATTGGCTCCAATAATTGCACCGGCTCCAATTGTGACACCGGGAAGAACTGTGACGTTAGCTCCAAGCCATACGTCGTCCTCAAGCGTAACGGGAGCTAGTTCTAGACTGCGCCGGTTGGCTACTGGTTGAGCATGGTTAACACTAATTAGAGTTACATTAGGTCCTAGTAAGCAACGATCACCAATGGTAATGCTACCTAGGTCGACGAACATGGCATTTTTATTGATAAATCCTTCCTTTCCGATTTTAATGTTGCGGCCAAAGTCAGATTCAAACGGAACGTTGATTTCTGTGCTGGCTGGAATGGGGTTTCCGGTAATTTTAGTTAATAGTTCTCTAATTTCTGCTTGCGAATGGCACTTTACATTAAGATTTTGGATGAGTGCTTCGTTAGCAGTTTTAATTCTTTGAATCTCTGCAAACTTAAGACTGTTTTGGTCAATGATTTGGAATTTAGACATCTGAAAGTCCTCCTTTAGTTGTTGTTGAATTAGCTTTAGTGTAAGGGTGGTAGTGAATGATGTCTAATTCCTATTTTAAATAGTAAACTATGCTTAAAAAGCATAATTGGGAGAAGAACATGGAAATTAGGGTGTTACGTTATTTTTTGAGCATTGTGCAAACGGGTAATATTTCCAAAAGTGCCCAGCAACTGCACTTGTCACAACCGACCATTTCGCGGCAAATTCATCAACTCGAAGCAGAGTTAGGGGTGCCACTATTTGTAAGAGAATCAGGGCGGTTAACTTTAACTAGGACGGGAACTTATCTAGCCGAACAGGCGGAAAAAATCGTTAGTTTAGCTGATCAAACTCTAATTAATGCTCATCAACACAATCAACTTGCCGGACTGGTTACGATTGGTAGTGGTGAATCAAATCATTTATTAGAATTGGCCCAAATAATTAAGCACCTGCAGCAAACGAAGCCACAGGTGCATTTTCAGATTACGAGTATGGATGCCGATGCGGTTGCAGTAGAACTAGAGAACGGCACGCTTGATTTTGGGGTGATGATGGGAGCGATTGACACCAAACTATATGATTTTAAAACGTTACATGGTTGTGGCAGATGGGGGATTTTGGCTCCCCGCACCAGTCCGTTGGCGCAAAAGGAGTCGATAACTGCTACTGATCTGACCGACGTTCCGTTAATCATGTCGCAACAACAGGAAAGCTTGAATCGCCTAAATCAATGGTGGGGTCATTCATTTGCCCCGCAACAAATTGTGGCAACCTATAACTTGTTGTATAATGCTAGTTTACTGGTTCAAGCGGGGGTCGGCTATGCGGTCTGCATTGATAAAATTGTGAATGTGAAGGAAAGCGATTTGACTTTTATCCCCTTGACGCCCCGTTTGGATAGTCCGGCTCAGGTAGTTTGGCTCAAAAAACGGTCTTTATCACCGGCGGCCCAGGCCTTTAAGGAACTGTTAGTAACGGGTGAATCTGGAACTGAAAGCTAACTAATTATTTCATTTTCAGAGGTTGATGGCGTGGATCCAGAAGATTGATGAGAATAATGACCACCATAATCAAAGTGCAGAGAAAGAAGACATGGTGAAACGCGGTTAAAAGAATTTGGTCTAAGTTATGAGTTTGCGTCATGGAGATTTTTAACTTGGCCATGTTTTTGGCAGCAACTGCTTGATTTAAAAGGGAATGACTAATGCTTGGATGCTGTCGTTGCCCGCTGTTAATTGTCAGATTAAAGATAAAACCGAACAGACCGGTCATGATGGTCTGACCTAATGTTCGGCCGAGGGTAATCATGGAGGAGGCCGTTCCGACATCGGTTTCTGGGACCTCCGCCTGTGCGACAACGGTATTCATGGTGATGATGATTCCGAGTCCCGCTCCGGTTACCCCGGCGATGATGTAAAACATCAGGAGAGGAAAAGTAGTGGAACTAAAGATTAGCGTTAGATAGAACGCCAGCTGCACGATAACGATGGGACTGGTAATGCGCTTGGGCGCCCAGCGTTTCATTAGGGCACTCACGCTAAACGAAGTCAATAACCAGGCGATGGGACTGGGCGTGATTGCTAAGCCGGCCACGGTGGCGCTGACTCGATAGATGGATTGCAACCAAATGGGAAAATAAATTTGAAAGCCGAACTGCATGCCACTCAAAAAGAGGGCGGTGAGGATTTGAATCGTAAAGGTGCGATTGTGAAAAAGCGTTAGCGGAATGATGGGATTGGTTGCGTGGCTTTCGGCGCGGATGAAGCAGCTAAGTGCAACTAGGAAAAGTAGGAGCACGGAAATTAACGTAATCCAGTTAATCTGCTGATTACTTAGTAATTGTAATAAGCTCAGGAGGGTCATTAGACTAATTGCTAACCAGCAACTTCCCCGCCAATCGAGTTTTAAAGTAGTGGTTGGCTGGGCTGATTCCTGATAACCGGCGTAAATTAAGCCGAAGACGAGCATTCCTAAGGGCACGTTGATAAAGAAAATCCAGTGCCAGCTCAATTGGTCGACCAAAAAGCCACCCAATAGGGGACCGATTAACGCTGAAATACCCCAGGCGGTATTGTTCCAAGCCATCATGGTGGATCGTTCCGAAAGTGGGAAAGTATCGGCAATCAGGGTGAAGGTAATCGGCATTACTGCTCCCGCACCGAGTCCCTGCAGGGCCCGTGCGCCGATTAAAACGGGAAGGTTGGGAGCCAGCCCGCTGGCCAGTGAGCCCAGGGTGAAACAACTTAAGCCAATTAAAAAGACGGGTTTCCGGCCCCAATGATCACTGAGATTTCCGTAAATAGGCGTACTGAGCGTGGTCGTAAGTAAATAGGCCGTGAACACCCAACTTTGCCAGGCCAAGCCGTGTAACGAACTTAAAATCGAGGGCAACGCGGTCGTGACGATGGTGGTTTCTACGGAAGTCATAAAGCTGGCTAATAAAACTGATAACATAATGATACGTTTTCGTTTGTTCCATTGCGTGTGTAACATTCTTTGCCTCCACTTATTTCGATGATTATCGAACTTTGTGATAAGCATAGTCTGATTGAAGGAAAAACGCAAACAGCCTGCTGAATTTAATTTCAACAGGCTGTTTTTATTTGATGATTTGGTTTAAATGTAGTTGAGCTGCTACGGGCTGGTTAATCGAAAGCAACTTTTCGTGGCCTACCTTGCGCATGTTGGTAATCCCAGCATGCCGCAAAATTTTGAAATGATAGGACACCGTCGAGATTGCAATGTTGAGCTGATCGCTGACCTCGCCACAGGTTAGTTCTCGATCACTTGCCAGCAAAATTTTCAGGATGCGAATCCGATTGGGATCAGCTAGCGCTTTGAAACTTTGGGCAAGTTGGTCGTCGGTAAGTTCGGTCATGAGGATGCTCCTTTGTTAACGGTAAGGTTCTTGATGATTCTTTTTCAACCACCTTACCAATTCCACTCGTTGTAACTTTCCGTTCGCAGTCTTAGGTAGATGGTCAACCAAGTGCAATTCTTTGGGGAACTTATACTTGGCCAATTTACCGGTGAGAAACTGATGGATTTCTTCCAAGTTCCAGGCCTGGTCAGTCACCAGAAAGGCGACTGGAATGGAGCCCCAGGTCGCATCGGTTTTTCCAACAACGGCACTTTCTTGCACACACGGTAGTTGATTCAATAACTGCTCGATTTCATGAGGATAGATGTTTTCGCCCCCGGAAATGATGAGTTCGGTGAGACGACTTTTAACGTACAAAAAACCTTCTTCATCAATGTAGCCGAGGTCCCCCGTCCGAAACCAGCCAGCTGCCGTTGTTTTCTCCGCCAGTCGTTGCGGTTGATTGAGGTAACCGGGCGTTAGGTTATCACCCTTGAGGAGAATTTCACCCACCTGGTTGGGTTGCTCGGTGTCTGCAATCTTTAAACTAACCGGGAAGAGGGGTTTTCCAACCGCTCCCAGTTTCCGTTGGGCATCGTCTGGATTCAGTGCCACCACCTGTGAGGACGTTTCCGTCATCCCGTAGGACTGGATGACCGGAATTTGATGGTGGTCACATTGGTCGAGGGTCGCTTGATCAATTACGCCGCCCCCCAGAAGCATGTAGCTAAAGTGGTTATCGTAAGGTTCGTGCTTTTCCGCCAGTAACTTTTTGAGCATGTAGGGGACCACCGAAATGATGGTGCCTCGCCCGTGCACCAAGTCCTGGTTAATCGCCAGCGGGTCAAAATGTTCGTAGAGTCGGACCGGCATTCCGTACAACAGACTCCGCATCACGATTGAAAGGCCGCTGATGTGATACAACGGGACGGCACAAATCCAGCAATCGGATTCCGTGACCGGCAGGTTTAGTTCAGCGCCCATCGCACTAGTCCAGTGGTTCCGATAGCTTTGACAAACACCTTTGGGGCGCCCGGTCGTGCCCGACGTGTACATAATGCTTGCTAACGCATCGAGCTCCGTTGGCTGTGCTGACCAATTTAACTGAGGTTGCCACTCGAGTTGATCAAGGACGATTAGTTTCACGTTAGCTACGTTCTGTAACTGTGGCAGAAATTTCTGCGTGGTTAAAATGGTCTGCACCTGGGCATCTTCAATTTGATACTGCAGTTCGGGAGTGGTCAGGTGTTTATTTAAACACACAATCGGTTCGCCGAGTTGATGCAACGCTAGGATACCAAAGTAAAGATTTGGCGTGTTATTGCCTAGGATGGCGACCCGCCCGGGCTTTGCTAGTCGGGATTGCAAGGTCGCACAGAGACCGTTCACTTGTTGTTGAAGGTCTTGAAAGGTCCACGTCTGCTCGTGAAAGGACAGTGCTAGGCGATGGGGCGTTAGTTGTGTTCGTTTTTGGAGCCAATTATCCATTGTAAACCTGGTTTCTAGGGAAATTTAGGAAATTGGTTAAAGTTTGGTTTCCGCTTTTCCAAAAAGGCGTCGCGGCCTTCTTTGGCTTCGTCACTGGTGTAGTACAGCAGGGTGGAATCACCTGCCAGCTGTTGAATCCCGGCCAATCCATCGGTCGCGGCGTTCATGGAAGCCTTGATTAACCGTAATGCCATGGGTGAACGTTGTAAGAGCACGTCACACCAGTCGAGGGTCTCTTGTTCCACATCATCTAACGGCACAACCTTGTTGATCCAGCCCATTTGAAAGGCTTCATCAGCGGTGTAGGTCTTGCACGTGAACCAGACTTCTTTGGCCCGTTTGATGCCAATCGTGTCGGCCAGTAAGCCCGATCCGTAGCCCCCGTCGAAACTACCGACTTTGGGACCGGATTGCGCAAACTTCGCGTTGTCAGCGGCAATCGTCAGGTCACACACGAGCTGTAAGACGTTTCCGCCTCCCACGGACCAACCGCGAACCATTGCAATCACCGGCTTAGGAATGACCCGGATGAGGTGTTGCAGGTCCAGCACGTTTAAGCGGGGAATGTGGTCACTGCCGACGTAGCCACCGTTCCCACGGACCCCTTGGTCGCCACCGGAACAGAAGGCAAGGTCACCTTGGCCGGTTAAAATAATCACGCCGATGGTTTCGTCGTCTCGGCATTGCGCAAAAGCGTCAATCATTTCGTTGACGGTTTGGGGGGTAAAGGCGTTGCGTTTTTCCGGCCGGTTAATCGTAATTTTTGCAACTTTATCGCGACGTTCAAATAGAATATCTTGGTATTGATTCGGAATTGTTTCCCAGGTAGTTGTCATAAGAACCTCCAATGGTAATAATGGAATAAAACGGCGACATAACGAAAGTGGTGAAGAACGTGAATTTACTTGAATTATTAAACATCCAAACGGAGCTGGTAACACCAAAGCGGGTAGTACTCACGCTAGATGTAACCGAACAGGACCAGCAACCCTATGGCTTGATGCACGGCGGAATTAGCTGCGTGCTGGCAGAAACGGCGGCCAGTATCGGCGCTAATCAACTGCTGGGTGAACACGAAGCAGCTGTAGGCGTCAACATTGAAACGCATCATCTCAAAGCCGTGCGCACCGGTTTAGTTACGGCCGTGGCAACCCCGCTGCAACAGGGACATCGTCTCCAAGTTTGGCAAGTAAACGTACAGCACCACGACCAGTTGGTCAGTACCAGCACCGTCACGTTAACCAAGCAATCGTTAGGCGACCAATAGTCTTATTTTAGCAAATTCTGGCAGGTTACTTAGGCTTGTAACTAAAATTTAATCCAGTTCTAGGAATCCCATTGCGCCAGTTGTCCTGATAGCGCGGCGCTCAACGCCAGGGCTAGTGGATGGGGCGTCGGTAAGTAACGTCGGATGAGCGGTTGCTGATTCAGCTTAATTTCAAAGTAGTTGGAAATGCCAATCGTCCCATTGACACCGGCAATTTGGAGGAGTTGGGGTTGCCACAGTTCTTCCTTAGGAACGGCAGCTAGGACGGGTGGAAAGGTTGAGGCTGCTTGTTCCATCTCAATCACGAGTAGCACGGGTTTCCACACGACGGGATTTTGGAACAATTCGTTTAACCATTTCTGGGTGATTGCGTAATCCGGAAGCTGACTGTACTGACCCTGATAGGCACGGGTCAGGTCGACGATGGCAGCGGGAGTGATGTGATTTTGGTGCAAGTACCCTTCGATCAGGGCAGCAGCGGTTTGTTGCTTATGCATGGAGATTACCTCCTACGCTGGGGCGAGAAAGAGCACTAGTTGGACCAGGACGAGAGCGCCAACTAGTGTAATCCAGTCGCGGTTTGTGACGCGGATGGGCGTGGCAAAGGTTCGCGGTTGATCTTCCACAAACCCTTGTGATTCCATGGCGCGGGCGAGGTGATTGGACCAACCGAGGGCCACGACTAAGGCCTTAAAGTAAATCGTGGGCCCCCACGGATGTAATACCTGACCGCGCATGTTACCGCTGGCGCGGATGACTTGCAGTTCCTGTTGAAACCGCGGGACCAGGTTGATGGCGGCTAAGACTCCGTACACGAACTTGGACGGGACGTGCGCATTTTGTTCTAGCGCTTGGGCTAACTGGATCATCGGGGTGGTTAGGGAAAAACCCAAGCCGAGGTACACGTAGGCGTAGAGCCGAGTGAAGAGCACGGTTCCCATGTAGAGACCGTTTGCTCCGTAATAAAGCTGTGAGAAGAAAATCCCGAGCGCGGGTAGCAGGGCAATTAGGCTAAACGTGAGAACCTTCTTGAGCTGCCGACTTTGTTTCCAAATTAGATAACCAAGGCAGACGACAATCAGAACTAAATTAATGGTTAGGTTCGGAATCAGCGAGATTTCAAAGGCAATTAGGACAATTAAAAGTAACTTTAAGGCAGGATTCATTAGTCGGCCTCCTGGTAGGTAAACGTGTGCTCGGCAAGTTGTAAGTGGTAATCGTAAAAGTGAGGAATGGCAAAGCGCTGGTGACTAATCACCAGTAACTGCTGGTCGGATCCCTGGTATTGTTGCTTTAACAACGCTTGCACGGTGGCCACAGAAGCTTGATCGAGACCGGCAAACGGTTCGTCCAGAAGCAGCAACTGGGGATTGCGAATCATCATTACTAGAATTTGGAGCTTTTTCTGCTGGCCTCCACTGAGAGTGTAGACGCTCTGTTGTTCGTGACCTTCGAGGTGTAACTGGTGCAGGGCCTGATTCACAGTCTCAGTGTTCCATGTGGGACATTGGCTAGTTTTGAGTGCCAACTCTAACTCTTCGGCAACGGTCACCCGTAGGAATTGATCGGGAGCCGATTGAAAAACCAGTCCGAGTCGATCGTAGTAACGTTTGTTTTTGATTTTTTGAATGTTTTGTTGCTGCAGGTTGATTTGCCCGGAATACTTCTGCAGTTTGCTTAGGCTCCGGATTAAAGTCGATTTCCCGCTGCCGCTTGGTCCAGTGATCAGGGTACAACCAGCTGGAATCGCTAGTTTGGGTACCGAAAGTAACGGGGTTTGTCCGTACCAAATTTGATAGTCGTGGAGCCGAAAAAGTGCATCCTGAGGATCAGGAAGCGAGAAGCGTTGCGCAGGTTGTTGGCGGATGGTAAATAGTTCGGTCTGCTCCGTTGTCGACAACAAATGAAGCTCGTGTTTGTTAGCATCGACCGTGACCACGTGATCTACTAGGTCCTGATACCCGGTTAAATCGTGGTCGGAAACGATGATGGTTTTGCCGTGTTCCGTCTGAAGCTGGTGCAATTGTTGCAAAATGTCACGTTTGGAATGCGGATCAATGCTGGCAAACGGTTCGTCCAGCAGAAAAATAGCGGGATCGAGCGCTACCATCGTGGCCAAAATGGCCTTTTGTTTTTCACCCCCAGAAAGGGAAAGCACCTTGCGCTCGGCTAAAGCTTCAATGTGACAAAATTCCAGCGCTGCTTGAATCTTAGCCGGAATTTTTGTCGGATCCGTTTGCTGATTTTCAAGGGCAAACTGGAGCTCCCCCGCGACCGTCTGCATGACAAACTGTTGGTTGGGATCCTGTAACATCATGCTGACGGTCTTAGACCGGTGGGCTGCCGGTAATTCCGGGAGTGGCTGGTGTTGTAACGTAATTTCACCCTGGTAGGATTGATCATTAAGTCCGGCGATCAATTCTAAGATGGTGGATTTTCCACAACCGGATGGACCGCTTAAGAGCCAAAAATGGCCGGTGGGAATTTCTAACTGAACGTCGTGAAACAAGGGTTCAGTTTGATTCGGATATTTAAAACTAAAATGTTGCAGTGTGACTGCTGGTTCCATAGCTTCCTCCACGAAAAAACCGCCCTCCAAAATTGGGGGACGGTTGAATTTTTTGCGACAACTGTGTGTCAGGTTACCTCCGCTAGCATTACCTAGATCAGGTTCAACGGGTATTATCTCAGCCGTAAATGGGCACCCCAGCTATTCGATTAGGTTAAGTATACCAGATTTTGGCTGGTGGTCGGGCAGCAAAAGTGACATTTAGCCGAAACTGTTTGCCCGAAAAGAGCGGTTTTAATCCATCTAACTCAATGAGGGTGGGCAAAGTTCTCCTAATTTGGCACAATCAGAAGCAGACTACGTGTAAAGGATGAAAACTGTTTATGAAGCTGAAAGAAATGACTTATTGTGCCCTGATGATTGCAATCATTGCCTGTTTAGGACTGATTCCGTTAATTACGATTCCTTTTTTACCCGTGCCGATTTCCTTTCAAACGGCGGGGATCATGCTAGCTGGGTCCTGTTTGGGCCGGAAACTCGGCTTTTGGAGCGTCACGCTCTTTTTACTGCTCGTGGCAGTTGGATTACCGTTGTTAGCAGGTTTTCGCGGGGGAGTTGGGGTCTTCTTTGGACCCACCGCTGGTTATCTCATTAGCTGGCCGATTTGTGCTTACGCAATTGGCTGGTTAGTGCAGCACCTACGCCGCGTTCCATTATTCTGGCGCTTTATAGTTGCCAACTTAGTGGGTGGAATGTTGCTGATGAACCTCGTGGGCGCCGGCTATCTGGCTTGGCAAAGTAACTTACCGTTCACCCAGGTGCTGGTTAGCAGCCTGGTCTTTTTGCCCGGTGATGCCTTAAAAGCGTTGGTCGTGGCGGTCGTAGCGGATCAATTAGCTCGACACCGCTTGTTGCCCCATTTTTAGGACAAACAAAAAGAGCTCCTTCGTTTGGAAGGGGCTCTTCGTAACTCTAGACGTCTAAATCGGTTTCTTCTGATTTAGTTGAAGTGTTGGTTGTAGCTGTTTCTTTAGCATTAGCTTTTACGGCATCTTTTTCTGCTTCTGGGTCTTCTTTTTCAATCCCGTAAGCGACCCGGACCTTGTGGGTTAATTCATCCACAAGTTCTGGTTTTTCCTTCAGGTTAGCCACGGTCTTGTTCAATCCCTGACCGAGTCGTTCTTCTCCATAGGAGTACCAGGACCCGGACTTGTTAATGATATCTTTATCAACGGCCAGGTTCACCATGTCGGCAACCGGTTCGATTCCGTGCCCAAAACTCATCAACGTGTCAACGGTCTTGAATGGTGGTGCCACCTTATTCTTAGCCACTTTGATCTTGGTTTCTTTCCCCACGACTTCTTGGCCTTCCTTTGATTGCTTACTACCGCTTACCCGCAATCGAACACTTGAGTAGAACTTCAGAGCCCGACCACCGGGAGTGGTTTCCGGATTTCCAAACATGACCCCGACTTTTTCTCGAAGTTGGTTGATGAAAATCACGACGGTTTTGGTCTTATTGATATTGGCGGTTAATTTCCGCAAAGCCTGTGACATTAACCGGGCTTGGAGTCCCACGTGGGAATCACCGATGTCACCTTCAATTTCGGATTTCGGGACTAACGCAGCCACGGAGTCTACCACTACGAGGTCGATGGCTCCAGAACCAATTAGGGCGTCTGCAATTTGCAGACCTTCCTCACCGGTTCCAGGCTGGGATAGTAATAAGTCATCGATGTTAACTCCGAGGGCCTTGGCGTACTCCGGATCCATCGCATTTTCGGCATCAATGTAGGCAGCAGTACCACCGTTTTTTTGCAATTCGGCCACGGCCTGCAGGGCAATTGTGGTTTTTCCGGAAGATTCAGCTCCAAAAATTTCCACGACCCGACCGCGAGGGAACCCACCAATTCCTAAGGCAATATCCAGGGAGAGAATCCCCGTGGAAATGGCCTCAACGTTAGAATTAGGGGTTTCACCCATCCGCATGATGGCTCCAGTTCCGAATTCTTTTTTGATTTGTTTTAAAGCTTTGTCAAGTTCAGCTTGACGAGCATCTTGCGCGCTCTTTTTTGAATTTGTGGCCATTCAAAGCACCCTTTCTGTTTGGCGTGAACGTATGTTTGGTTCCTCAATAATAATTATTCTACGCTATTAAGTACGAAATTCCAACCGAAAACGGTTCAGTTTTAAGCTAATTAACGGAAATATTTTGCCTGGCTCTCCGTTAATTATAACTTATTTGGAAAAATGTGTATCTTTGCAAAAAATTAACTATTATAATGAGTCAATAATTAATCAGTTTGGCTAAGGAGGTTTTTTTATGAATAAAATTTGGGAACGGATTACCCGGAAGGCATCTGCCCAAGGCTTGTTAGATCAAGATTCGCGCCTGGAACCCCATATGACAACGAAGGATTTGCTGGGGTTGGGACTAGGAATGGTGGTTGGAACCGCTATCTTTACTCTACCTGGAATTGTGGCAGCGGAACATACGGGGCCTGCGGTAGCTTTAGCCTTCCTCGTCGGCGGAGTTGGTGCGGGGCTCGCAGCGTTAGCCTATGCCGAAATGGCAGCGACGTTACCGGTGGCCGGATCGGCCTTTTCTTGGATTAGCGTGTTGTTTGGCGAAGGGTTTGGCTGGATTGCCGGGTGGCTAATGTTGTCCGAGTACTTTTTGGCAATTACCTTCGTGGCATCCGGTTGGTCAGCTTACGTCCAGGGTTTTTTAGGGGAGTTTGGGATTCATCTCCCGTCGTACCTAGCCTCAGGGTATAACCCGAAAACAGGTGGGGTCTTTGACCTTTTTGCCGCGCTTTCGATTATCTTAGTTAGTCTGCTGTTAAGCCGCAAAATGGCGGGGGTTAACAAGTTAGAAAATGTGCTGGTAATTCTTAAGGTGGCTGTGGTTGTGATGTTCATTGTGGTCGGATTGACTGCCATTCACCCCGCTAACTATCATCCGTTTATTCCGGCTCACCGTCCAGGCACGGCCTTTGGAGGCTTTACTGGAATCTTAGCCGGAGCAGCACAGGTCTTTGTGGCCTATGGAGGCTTTGACGTGATTGCATCGAATACTGCGGAAACCAAGGATCCCGGTAAGAACATGCCACGCGGAATTCTAGGGACGTTAATCATCGGAAGTCTGTTGTTTGTGGGCGTTTCGCTGGTCCTCGTCGGAATGTTCAAATACAGTACTTACGCTGGCAATGCCGAACCATCGGCCTGGGCCTTGCGGCAAACTGGTCACCTATTGACGGCTAACCTGCTCTCGTTAGTTGCCATCGTGGGAATCTTTGCTTCATTAATTGGGACCCAGCTAGCTAGCTCACGGTTGGTCTATGCCTTTGGTCGGGACGGCTTATTGCCCCGGAAATTAGGTCGCGTAAACAAGAAGCATAACCCGGCGAATGCCCTCTTAGTGGTGACGGTTGCTGCCGTGTTGGTGGGGGCAATGCTACCGTTCACGTTCCTGGCTAACTTGGTTTCTGCTGGAACCTTAATTTCCTTTATGTTCGTTTCACTAGGAATCTACGCGCTTCGGCCGCGGGAAGGTAAGGATTTACCGGTTCCGAAGTTCCGGATGCCGTTATATCCGGTACTACCCGCTTTGTCAGCGCTAGTTTCGTTTGTGATTTTCTGGGAACTAAGTAATGATGCTAAGTTATTGACGCTGGCCTGGTTCGTTATTGGATTGCTAATCTACATTTTTTACGGCGCCCGTCATTCAAAAACAGCGCATGGTCAATCTGAGCAAGGAGGGGCCTAGTTCGTGAAGAATGATTTGAGCGCTCAAGCCGGATTTAAGGATACGATTCCGACCCTTTCGGGCTACATTGGCGTGGGCCTCGCGTTTGGTATCGTAGCTAAAGCAGCCGGTCTCAACGTCTTAATGATTACGCTAATGTCAGCCATTACGTATTCGGGAGCCGCTCAGTTTGTGATCGTCAGCATGTTGTTAGCGGGAAGTTCATTTTCTGCCATCGTGCTGTCGGTCTTTTTGCTGTCAGCCCGGATGTTACTGATGGGGATGACAGTGGCGCCGTTCATGAAAAAGGAATCGTTACTGCGCAACGTTATCATTGGTTCATTATTGACGGATGAAACCTTTGCCCTAAGCATGAACAAGTTAAATTACACTAACCGCCAGTTATCCTTTGATTGGCTCAATACCTCCAACCTGGTGGCGTATCTAACCTGGATCATTTCTTCTGGAATTGGGGGAGCGTTAGGCAGTTTGATTCCCAATCCCAATCAATTTGGATTGGACTTTGCCTTTATTGCGATGTTTATTGGGTTATTGTACCTGCAAGTGGCGGCAGATCGAACTATTGATCGCCGGCTTCAAGTTATCATGATTCTTATTACGCTGGTCTTAGTCTACGTGGGAATGATTTTTGTCCCGAGCAATTTGCTGTTAATCCTAGTGACCCTGATTGGGTGCGGATTGGGGGTGTTGTTGAAACATGCTTTCTTTTAAATTTGTTCTGCTGGTTATCGTTGGCTGTGGAGTGGTGACCTGGCTGAATCGGGTTATTCCATTTTTACTGTTAAAACGGTTTGAACTACCGATGGCAGCGGTCGAGTTCCTCAGTTTTGTCCCGGTTGTAATTATGGCTGCCCTCTGGTTTACTGGTTTATTTCACCAACACCTCGGGCACCTGCCGACTTTGGACTGGCAAAATCTGGTAGCCTCCGTACCCACGGTGATTTCAGCCGTTATTAGTAAAAACTTGTTGGTCATCGTAGCAGTGGGAATTGTTTCCCTGGCCATAATTCGGTTCGTAGTTTAATTTTAACTATATTAGATATTGATTTTATATTTATGGTTATGTAATAATTACAATGATTTTTATATTAATTTTTTTAACTTAGGAGACTGCAATACTATGTTTAACAAAAAGATTTTTATATTTCCGTTGACATTTATTTTATTATTTAGTTTGACATCATGTAATAATTACCATAATAATAGCGATAATAACTCAAAAACGAAGCAAACAAAAAAGAGTAATAATCAAAATAATAAAGATAAAAGTGATAAGCAAAAAAAGAAATCTGATTATTCAAAAAGTAATAGCAAAACTTCCACGGAATTAAAAGGCGCAGATGATAGCAGTAATTCAAATACTTCTAATTCCACATCACAAAACAATACAGCTAATATGAATAAAACAAGTAGTAATTATCACGATAGCGATGATAGTCATAAGGAAGTAAAATCTATTAATTCTTCAGATGAAGCAATTGATATTGTAAGAAAAGCTTCTGGTGACAACCCTGATTACGGCTATGAATTACTAACATCTCCTAATGACAGGTACATAATTAAAGTCGTATCTAAGTCAACTCAAGAACAAGGTGGTGGAAGTGGAATGGTGCAGATATATCAAGTTAAAAAAAATGGAACGTATACTACTGGTTGGGATAATTAAACAGATTTTTGTATTTTTGATTCTATAAAATTTACCATATTTTGGTTCTATTTTATTCTTATAGTGAGTTTTTAACTAACTTTAAATTAGTTCATATATTAATTACTAACAAAAAATAACTCCGAAAGTTGATTGACTTTCGGAGTTATTTTTTGGTCTAGAAGATTAACGTACACCAGCCGAGCACTAAAAACAGCAAGATGATCAGCAGGATCACCAGCCGGGTGACTTGCGTTTTGGGATGATGCATTAGGACCCAAATTAAGGCTGCCACCGTTACTAATAGAGCCGTGCTGATCATGATAATTAATTTCCACATTACTGCCGTAGTTCCCATGGCTTGATTCTCCTAGTGTATTTCGATTTGGTAAGCAAAGCGGTCGTCTTCTTCAATCTTGGTTCGGATGATGCCCCGTTTGGTGAAGCCACTGTTTACGATGATGTGTTGCATTCCCTTGTTTTTCGGATGAGTGTCGATTCTGACATCTTTGAAGCCGAGTAGCCCGGAAATGGTGAGCAGACCACTAATTAATTTGTAAGCAAGTCCTTGGCCTCGGTAGTTATTAGAAACTGCAACCCGGTGAATGGCAGAGTAGTGGGCTTCTGAGCCGTATTTCCATTCTCCTTCTTCCATTTCAAGGTAATCTGGATCAATTCCTAGGTGGAGGGTAGCAGAACCCGCTACTTTACCATCGACTTCTAAGACGTAGGCAATTCCGTTGTCGACGTCGCGTTTTATGTCGTCGCGCGAAGGATATGATCCCTGCCACTGGTCAATTCCTTGTTCCTTCAGGAAACCTCTTCCAGCGTTAATGATGTCGCTGATGGCATCCAAATCCTTTTCAGTTGCTTTACGAACGTAAATACAAGTCATAATCAAACACTCCCTTACTATTTTTAAGTCAACGATTTTCCATTATAAAGAATTGCGGTGACAATGACAACTACTATTGTACCGTTGGGAGGTGCAGGCTGAACGCCATTGCCATGCCACCTCCAATGCAAAGGGTCGCAAGTCCGCGGCGGTTTTTAGTTCGTTGTAAGTTGTGAATCAAAGTGGTGAGAATTCGAGCACCTGAATCACCGAGCGGGTGACCAAGGGCAATTGCTCCCCCAGAAACGTTGAGTTTGTCAGGATCAATCTTTAAATCACGAGCAACTGCTACACTTTGGGAGGCAAAGGCTTCGTTGAGTTCGACTAAATCGAAGTCGTTGATGTCAGTATCCGTTTTGTCGAGAAGCTTGTGAACGGCGTAGAAGGGCGCGTAGCCCATAATTTGGGGATCACATCCGGCTTCGGCGTAATCGTCAAGGATTGCTAACGGGGTGAGGTCCAGTTCAGCTGCTCGCTCAGCTGACATTAAAAGCAGGGCAGAGGCACCATCATTGAGGCTGGCTGCATTCCCGGCAGTGACAGTTCCTTCATTAGCAAAGGCAGGCCGGAGCTTACCTAGTTTGTCGAGACTAGTATCGGTCCGAATTGTTTCGTCAGTTGTAATGGTCACGTCCTCTTTTTTGTGGTGAATCGTAACGGGGACGATTTCTGCAGCAAAAGTTTGATCCGCAGTCGCTTGAGCTGCTTGTTGGTGAGATCGCAGAGCAAATTGATCTTGTTCTGCTCGAGAAACGTGGAAACGTTCGGCAACCGTTTCGGCCGTCGTTCCCATTGGCTGATGACTATCAGCATCGTTGAGACCATCACTTTCGATACTGTCTTCGAGGGTGAAACCACCAAACGGATGACCACCTCGGACTTGCCGATTGAGGTAGGGAGCGTTGGACATGCTTTCCGTCCCACCGACAATGACAATGTCACAATCGCCAGTTTGAATGGCGGTTTGCCCCATGCGGACTGCTTTCATTCCTGAACCACAGACCTGATTGATGGTACAGGCGGTACTGCTAGCTGGGATGCCACTGTTTAGTTCAATTTGACGCGCCACGTTTTGGCCCCCACCGGCTTGAATCACGTTACCAAAGATGACTTGGTCAATTTGATGGGCTGCAAGGCCACTATCTGCCAAAACGGCTTTGGTAACAATCGTTCCTAGTTCAACGGAGGTCAGCTGACTGAGCTGGCCGTTAATTTTGCCAATCGGGGTTCGTTTGGCGCTAATCACTGCAACTTGTTTCATAATATATATCACTCCTTGGGTGAATGAATTTTGGGATTAGCTATGTTATCGAGAGCACTTTTGATAGTATAATTGATGAGACGAAAGGATGGTAGTTATATGGATAAAATGGAACAATTTCAAGCAGTTGGCAAAGAAATTGACCAGTGGCTGGAACAAATTATGCAAGAACCAGACGTGGCGCATTTAGACCCGGCACAACAACAAGATTTAGATACTATTATTGATAGCTTTGTGGAAATTGCGGTCGTCGGATTAGGCAAACAACCAGAGCAATGGGATGATCAACTGGTGGGTGAGGTAATGTTCTCCCGGTTTGTCGTCTTATTAGAAAAAGACGATCAGACTCAGAAACTGTATGATTTGATTCCTTTCGCTTTGAAAAAGTTATTTGGTTATCTGGGTTCCCAAAAAAAGTTGCCCAATGCTTCGCATCTGATTGACTGGGTTAACATTAACGCGAAGGGTTTACAGTCTTTGTACAATCCTAAGTTCGATGATTTTTATCGGGACTTAGTTGCCGCCATGCGACGTGAAGGAATTGATGTGAAAGACCATCAGGCCGTGAATGACTTTACTAAATTATATCTAAAGCAGCATCCACAGGCAGGAATTGTACTTTATACAGATCAAGATCAATGAAATTTGACTTAATTTGACCAAGATGGTTGACGTGGGCTGCTTAGCCTGATATAGTAATTCCTGTTGCTAATTAAGCAATCAATGTCGTTTTAATTAATCAAATTAATTTCTTGACTTGATTGGCTAAAACGTGCTATGATAATTAAGTTGTCAAGTAATTGATGACTGAGTAGTTCTTTGAAAACTGAACAAGATTTTGATTACAAAAAGTGTAAGGAATTTTTAAACTAGCGTTTAAAAATTAAACATTTGCGAAGTCAATTCGCTTAAGAAACAAATAATAAAGTAGAGCTAGTAAAGTTCTCATTTAAAATGAGAGTTTGATCCTGGCTCAGGACGAACGTTGGCGGCGTGCCTAATACATGCAAGTCGAACGAGGTCTCCTAAATGAAATGAAGTGCTTGCACGGATTTGACTTTAGATCGGACCGAGTGGCGAACTGGTGAGTAACACGTGGGTAACCTGCCCAGAAGTAGGGGATAACACCTGGAAACAGATGCTAATACCGTATAACAACTAAAACCACATGGTTTTAGTTTGAAAGCTGGCCTTTGCGCTAGTGCTTTTGGATGGACCCGCGGCGTATTAGCTAGTTGGTGAGATAATGGCTCACCAAGGCGATGATACGTAGCAGACCTGAGAGGGTAATCTGCCACAATGGGACTGAGACACGGCCCATACTCCTACGGGAGGCAGCAGTAGGGAATCTTCCACAATGGACGAAAGTCTGATGGAGCAACGCCGCGTGAGTGAAGAAGGGTTTCGGCTCGTAAAACTCTGTTGTTAGAGAAGAACGACTGTGAGAGTAACTGCTCGCGGCGTGACGGTATCTAACCAGAAAGTCACGGCTAACTACGTGCCAGCAGCCGCGGTAATACGTAGGTGGCAAACGTTGTCCGGATTTATTGGGCGTAAAGCGAGCGCAGGCGGTTTTTTAAGTCTGATGTGAAAGCCTTCGGCTTAACCGAAGAAGTGCATCGGAAACTGGGAAACTTGAGTGCAGAAGAGGACAGTGGAACTTCATGTGTAGCGGTGAAATGCGTAGATATATGAAGGAACACCAGTGGCGAAGGCGGCTGTCTAGTCTGCATCTGACGCTGAGGCTCGAAAGCATGGGTAGCAAACAGGATTAGATACCCTGGTAGTCCATGCCGTAAACGATGAATGCTAGGTGTTGGGAGGTTTCCGCCTCTCAGTGCCGAAGCTAACGCATTAAGCATTCCGCCTGGGGAGTACGACCGCAAGGTTGAAACTCAAAGGAATTGACGGGGACCCGCACAAGCGGTGGAGCATGTGGTTTAATTCGATGCTACGCGAAGAACCTTACCAGGTCTTGACATCTTCTGTTAGCCTAAGAGATTAGGTGTCCCCTTCGGGGGCAGAATGACAGGTGGTGCATGGTTGTCGTCAGCTCGTGTCGTGAGATGTTGGGTTAAGTCCCGCAACGAGCGCAACCCTTGTCTTTAGTTGCCAGCATTGAGTTGGGCACTCTAGAGAGACTGCCGGTGATAAACCGGAGGAAGGTGGGGATGACGTCAAATCATCATGCCCCTTATGACCTGGGCTACACACGTGCTACAATGGACGGTACAACGAGTTGCGAAACCGCGAGGTCAAGCTAATCTCTTAAAGCCGTTCTCAGTTCGGATTGCAGGCTGCAACTCGCCTGCATGAAGTTGGAATCGCTAGTAATCGTGGATCAGCATGCCACGGTGAATACGTTCCCGGGTCTTGTACACACCGCCCGTCACACCATGAGAGTTTGTAACACCCAAAGTCGGTTGGATAACCGTTTGGAGTCCGCCGCCTAAGGTGGGACAGATGATTAGGGTGAAGTCGTAACAAGGTAGCCGTAGGAGAACCTGCGGCTGGATCACCTCCTTTCTAAGGAATAATACGGAACCTTACACCGATCAAAGTCTTGTTTAGTTTTGAGAGGATTACTCTCAAACTTAGTTCTTTGAAAACTAGATAATATTATTTTCTGTAAGAATTATATTGATTGATATAATTTTAACCGAGAAAACCATTGTGTAATTTGAGTTTTTTAATGTGTTTAATCGCTAAACTCAATAATTTATAATCCGTCGGATTATAGGTTAAGTTAGAAAGGGCGCATGGTGAATGCCTTGGTACTAGGAGCCGATGAAGGACGGAACTAACACCGATATGCTTCGGGGAGCTGTAAGTAAGCTGTGATCCGGAGATTTCCGAATGAGGAAACTCGATTAGTGTAATGACTAATCACTACGTAGTGAATTCATAGCTACGCAGAGGCAGACGTGGGGAACTGAAACATCTAAGTACCCACAGGAAGATAAAGAAATTTCGATTCCCAAAGTAGCGGCGAGCGAACTGGGAATAGCCCAAACCGAACCTTCGTGGTTCGGGGTTGTAGGACTGAACATTTGAGTTACAAAAGAATTTGATAGCTGAAGCAGTTGGGAAGCTGCACCAAAGAGAGTGATAGTCTCGTAAGCGAAATTGAATTCCCTCAGTTCAGGATCCTGAGTACGGCGCCACACGTGAAACGGCGTCGGAATCCGGGAGGACCATCTCCCAAGGCTAAATACTCCCTAGTGACCGATAGTGAACCAGTACCGTGAGGGAAAGGTGAAAAGCACCCCGGAAGGGGAGTGAAATAGTTCCTGCAACCATGTGCCTACAAGCAGTCAGAGCCCGTTAAGGGGTGATGGCGTGCCTCTTGTAGAATGAACCGGCGAGTTACAGTTGCATGCAAGGTTAAGCCGAAAAAGCGGAGCCGTAGCGAAAGCGAGTCTTAAGAGGGCGAATTAGTATGTTGCCGTAGACCCGAAACCAGGTGATCTATCCATGTCCAGGATGAAAGTGCGGTAATACGCACCGGAGGTCCGAACCCGTGTACGTTGAAAAGTGCTGGGATGAGGTGTGGATAGCGGTGAAATTCCAAACGAACTTGGAGATAGCTGGTTCTCTCCGAAATAGCTTTAGGGCTAGCCTCGGAATTAGAATCATGGAGGTAGAGCCACTGTTTGAGCGAGGGGTCCGTCTTGGATTACTGAGTTCAGATAAACTCCGAATACCATTGATTTATGTCCGGGAGTCAGACGATGAGTGATAAGATCCATCGTCGAAAGGGGAACAGCCCAGACCGCCAGTTAAGGTCCCTAAATATATGCTAAGTGGAAAAGGAAGTGGAGTTGCTTAGACAACTAGGATGTTGGCTCAGAAGCAGCCACCATTTAAAGAGTGCGTAATAGCTCACTAGTCGAGTGATTCTGCGCCGAAAATTTACCGGGGCTAAGCATATTACCGAGACTGCGGACGCAACTACGTTGCGTGATAGGAGAGCGTTCTAAGGGCAATGAAGGCAGACCGGAAGGACTGTTGGAGCGCTTAGAAGTGAGAATGCCGGTATGAGTAGCGAAAGACCAGTGAGAATCTGGTCCACCGAATGACTAAGGTTTCCTGGGGAAGGCTCGTCCACCCAGGGTTAGTCGGGACCTAAGCCGAGGCTGAGAAGCGTAGGCGATGGATAACAGGTTGAGATTCCTGTACTAGTTAATTATGTTGGAACGATGGAGGGACGCAGAAGGCTAGGTTGAGCATCCGGCTGGAAAAGGATGTTTAAAACGTAAGTCAGGTGAGGAGTGAAATGCTTCTGACCGGGTTGACAAGCGTTGATGAGGATCGAAATTAAAGTAGAGAAGCAACCGATGTCACGCTGCCGAGAAAAGCTTCTAGTGAGTAATTAACTACCCGTACCGCAAACCGACACAGGTAGTCGAGGAGAGGATCCTCAGGTGAGCGAGAGAACTCTCGTTAAGGAACTCGGCAAAATGACCCCGTAACTTCGGAAGAAGGGGTGCTGACCGTCAGGTCAGCCGCAGTGAAGAGACTCAAACGACTGTTTATCAAAAACACAGGTTTATGCAAAATCGTAAGATGAAGTATATGGGCTGACGCCTGCCCGGTGCTGGAAGGTTAAGTGGAAAGGTTAGCTTCGGCGACGCCTCGAAATGAAGCCCCAGTAAACGGCGGCCGTAACTATAACGGTCCTAAGGTAGCGAAATTCCTTGTCGGGTAAGTTCCGACCCGCACGAAAGGCGTAACGATTTGAGTACTGTCTCAACGAGAGACTCGGTGAAATTAAGATACCTGTGAAGAAGCAGGTTACCCGCGACAGGACGGAAAGACCCCATGGAGCTTTACTGTAGCTTGATATTGGGTGTTTACATAGCTTGTACAGGATAGGTAGGAGCCATTGAAACCGGGACGCTAGTCTCGGTGGAGGCACCCGTGGGATACTACCCTTGCTATGTGAACACTCTAACCCTGAGCACTCATCGTGCTCGGAGACAGTGTCTGGTTGGCAGTTTGACTGGGGCGGTCGCCTCCTAAATAGTAACGGAGGCGCTCAAAGGTTTGCTTAGAATGGTTGGAAATCATTCTGTAAGTGTAAAGGCAGAAGCAAGCTTGACTGTGAGACTGACTAGTCGAGCAGGGACGAAAGTCGGACTTAGTGATCCGGTGGTACCGTATGGAAGGGCCATCGCTCAACGGATAAAAGCTACCCTGGGGATAACAGGCTTATCTCCCCCAAGAGTTCACATCGACGGGGAGGTTTGGCACCTCGATGTCGGCTCATCGCATCCTGGGGCTGTAGTTGGTCCCAAGGGTTGGGCTGTTCGCCCATTAAAGCGGTACGCGAGCTGGGTTCAGAACGTCGTGAGACAGTTCGGTCCCTATCCGTCGCGGGCGCAGGAAATTTGAGAGGAGCTGTCCCTAGTACGAGAGGACCGGGATGGACATACCGCTGGTGTATCAGTTGCGCCGCCAGGCGCACCGCTGAGTAGCTATGTATGGATGAGATAAACGCTGAAAGCATCTAAGTGTGAAACTCGCCTCAAGATGAGATTTCCCATTCCTATATGGAAGTAAGACTCCTGAAAGATGATCAGGTCGATAGGTTAGAAGTGGAAGCGTAGCGATACGTGAAGCGGACTAATACTAATCAGTCGAGGACTTAACCAAGGAAAAGCAGAATGGAAACTCAGCAGGAAATAATATTAGCTAGTTTTGAGGGAACGAAGTTCACTCAGAGTGTGGTGGCGATAGCCTAAAGGATACACCTGTTCCCATGCCGAACACAGCAGTTAAGCTTTAGCACGCCAAAAGTAGTTGGGGGATCGCCCCCTGCGAGGATAGGACGTTGCCACGCGCAGTAAAGGCACTTTCGAAGCAATTCGAGGGTGTCTTTTTTTGTGCATGATATTACTGATAAAATTCTAAAAGCTTGGCATTAATAGAAGTAATTATTTATCACGAAATAAGGAGAAATTGATGGTTAATCAAGTAATCAGCAGATTCTTCTCCTATACTAATTAATTTAGCAAAACTATTAGCAATGCAATTAATTGACTATTAGTAAGTGCTATGCTTAAATTGGCTATAATTGTAAATTTTTCATTAACTTTAAAAAGGGGAGAATTACCAATGAAAAAAGCATGGAAATGGATCATCGGGATTGCCGTTGTGGCGGTCATCGCTGGTTTAGGATTTTATCAATTTGGCGGTCATAACAGCCAACAAAAGACGGTTACCATTGGTTCATATGGTCCTGATACCCAGGTCTGGGAATACATTGCCAAGTTACCAGAAACCAAGAAAGCTGGGATCAATTTGCAGGTGAAGGACTTCTCTGATGGAGTTAGCTTGAATAAGGCTACGATTCAAGGACAAGTGGACGTGAATGCCTTCCAAATGGAAAGTTACTTGAAGTACTTTAACGAACACAGTAACAAGGGGAAACTGGCTATTTTAGGAACTACCTACTTGGAGCCCATGGGAATTTACTCCCGGCAGTACAAATCAGTGAAGGAAATTCCGAACGGGGCAACGATTGCAATTTCAAATAACCCGGCCAACACATCTCGAAGCTTGAAGCTCTTACAAAGTGCGGGTTTAATCACTTTGAAGGGGGAACCCAAGGCGGGCTTGTACAGCTTACAGAACGTTGGCGAAAATCGGAAAGATCTGAAGTTCCAAGAAGTTGATGATCATACCGGCCCTCGGTTATTACAAGATAAAAACGTGGCAGCGGTCTTAATTGGAAACACGATGGCGCTACAAAGTCATTTAAACGTGAAAAAAGATGCCATTTACCACGAAAAATTGGATCAATCAACGAAGGGTAACATTAACGTGATTGCCACGGCCGAAAAGAACAAAAACAAGCCGGAATACAAGAAGTTAGTGAAGTTATACCACAGTAAAGCCGCCCAACGTTACATCGAAAAGAAGTTCTCTGGAACTAAGATTGACGTTGATAAACCAGTTAGTTACTTTGATAATTAGGAGGTCGTTAGTGTGAAAGTTGGAATTGCGGCCAATATTAATCGCATTAAAACCGATAACTTTAACCTTGATTATGCTAATTACACAGCTCGCGTTTTTATTGACGTCTTGCGGAAACACGGGGTTGTTCCTGTGATTATCCCGATGGCTAGTCCCGAAATGATTCCCGATTACGTCGATTTAATTGACGGCCTAATTATTCCAGGGGGACAAGACGTGCACCCGCAACTCTTTTCCGAAAATTCTGTTCAAGCAGATGAAGCTCATTATTTACCTCATGATCGCTGGGAAATGGGTTTAATTGAAGAAATGATGCGGCAACGTAAGCCGATTCTGGGGATTTGTCGGGGTCTGCAAATCATTAATGTGGCATTAGGTGGTAGTTTGCACCAAGACGTTGCCACTGATTTTCCTAGTTCTGAGATTGAACACGTGGAATTTAACCAGCCACAGGCGGAAATTCATGAAATTGTGGTTGATACGGATAGCAGCATTGCCCATGCAATGGGGACTAATCCCCAGGTCAACTCCATTCATCACCAAGCATTGAAACAAGTGGCAGCACCATTACACGTCACTGCTCGTGCTACTGATGGAGTAATTGAAGCAGCTGAAAATGATGGTGCGACTGTTGTTGGAGTTCAATGGCATCCCGAGTTAATGTGGGAAGTCGACCACCGCGATGAGCAACTTTTTTTAGATTTCTTTGCTCGGATTCAAAAACAATTAGAACAATAATCAGCAAATGTGTCCCGAATTAACGCGGGGCACATTTTTTATTTGGACGATAAAAATTTAATTGTCCAAATTTAAGTTCCTTCCGTCGTTTGTGATTGTTATAATAAAGTTAGTAAATCTGCTAAGCAGAGAAAGGAACCATTTCTAATGAGTAAAGATAAAAAAATTAACCAAAAAAGTTTAGTCCCTTATGAATTTAATCAGATGGACATTACCACTAAAACGAGCACGGAACTGATTGCGGAAGGACAACGACTTGGATTAGACCAAGAATACGGAAACATTGCGAATTACAATCCCCATAAACGGAACGTAGAAAAAATTATGGACGTTCGGAATTCGCTTTTATACAAAAAAATCCTTAATTTAAAACGGGAACGGATGTCTGAATCCGCCTTCGCGTTTTTCCGGGGTACGGTTGACATCATGAATCATGACTTGGATTTAAACCCTAATAGTGGGATTAAAACCTTAATTGGTGGTGACGCCCACATCGGAAATTTTGGTTACTATGGTTCTGCCGAAGGCCAATTACTGTTTGATATGAATGATTTCGATGAATCACACATTGGTTATTGGGATTATGACGTCAAGCGACTACTGGTCAGTTCCTTGTTAGTGGCTAAACAACAAGGATTTGACATCAAAAAAGACGTTAATCCCTTCTTACATAAGGTGATGAAGACCTACATACGTTCCCTGATTCATTTGAACCAATTACCAGCCATGGAACGGTTCATTGCACCAAATACCTTGGAAAACATTGCCTCGGCGTTTAACGTGGTTCACGATGATCGGGATAAATTTGATAAATCATTCACAAAAATTGTTAGCAAGACGGTTAAAAAGGCCGTCCGGAGTAACTCTGATTATGCAGTAAAGAAATATACCGAGGTGGTGGATGGCAAGCGTCATTTCATTGAAAATGATCCGGTGACGAAGCACGTGGGAGCCAAAACCTACCAACGCTTGGTCAACGGTTACTATGATTACCGCCATCACGCCCGCAGCGACGTGCACCAGTTTCTATCCGAATTTCACATTGTTGACATTGTGCGCCACAGTGTCGGAGTGGGAAGCGTGGGGACTCTGTGTTACCTCATTTTGTTAGAAAACAGTAACGGTGACTACCTAGTACTGCAAATTAAGCAGGCGCTCCCGATTTACCAAAATGAAGAAATTTACTTTAACAAGCACCATTCTTCTGGAGAAGAAATTGTGAAGTGTCAACGGATTCTGCAGAGTTCTTCGGATCGGTTCTTGGGTTACTTTGATACCAAAAAATATAGTTTCTACGTCCGGCAGTTCAAGGACATGAAGGGATCGGTGAAGTTAAACAAGCTAGACTGGCCAGCCTATCGGGACTACGTTTCCGTTTGTATGAACCTCTTGGCCCGGGCTCACAGTCGCTCCTCTACGTTCCCCATGGTCATTGGATTTCTCCAAAGCCAAACGTGGATGGATCGGGCCTTTGTGCACTTTGCGAACGAGTACGTTAAACAAGTAGAACTGGATTACAAAACTTTTATTAAGGGGGAAAAAGATGGTAAGTGAGTTTAACTACCACGGCAAATGCTATAACCGCGATTTGAGTTGGTTATTATTTAACCGTCGAGTGATTGAACTGGCTAATGAAACGACAACCCCGTTTTTGGATCGTTTCCGGTTTTTGGCAATTGCCGCCAATAACTTGGATGAATTTTACAGCGTGCGGGTACCGAGTTTGCAAAGTCAGATGGAAGTCACTGATGACGGGGTTGAAAAAAAGTCGGGACTGCACTATTCCAAAATTTTAAAACGATTACACAAACGTAATGAAAAAAACTTTGAGATTCAGTACAGTTACTTCAAGAGTTTGAGTGAACAATTGCCAGCAGAAGGTCTAGGGAAAATTTCCACTTACAATCAATTGGATGAGCGCCAACGTGAAAAGGCCGATCAAATTTTTGACCAACGGATTCTGCCCTTCTTAACGTCAACTACGTACGAAAATAATTACAATTTGGATTATTTGAAGAACAAACGGATGGCGCTAGCAGTTAAAATGAAGCTCAAAGGCAAGCACGCGATTAGAATTGTGCCAGTGCCGTTAGAGATTCGACGAACGATTCGCCTGCGCGTTGATGATCAAATCATTTATCTGCGGGTTGAAGATTTAATTCGCAATAATTTGAATACTTTGTTTGATGATGGCAAAGTAGAAGATATTCTGACATTCCGAGTTAGCCGGGATTTGGATGCGTCTTTGGACGTTGATAAAGATGACAATAACCAAGATACGGTGCAAAATCTCCGGCACTACCTGGCCGATCGGGAACGCGGTCGAATTACGATGTTGGCCATCGAAGCTTTACCAGACGTTAATCATAAGTTTGTGTTGGAATTTTTAAAGAAATTTCGAATTGATGAACAAGCGCTCTACCGAATCCCAGGTCCACTGGATTTAACTTTCTTGTTCCCGTTGTTAAAATCATGGGAAAAGGCGCAGCCCCAGCTGGTTTATCCAGACTTTCAGGCCCGTGAATGGCCAGTTCAACGATCCATGCTGCAGTATTTACAGGAACATGACCTGTTATTGCAGTATCCGGATGATTCGTTTGATCAATTTTTGACCTTCTTACGAGAAGCAATTGCTGACCCGAAAACGGTGGCAATTAAGCAAACTATCTACCGGGTGGCTAATAATTCTAAGGTCATTGATTTACTTAAGGAAGCCGCGCAAAAGGGGATTGAAGTCACCGTGATGATTGAATTGCGGGCCCGGTTTGACGAAGCCAATAACCTCAAGGTGACGGGAGAACTGGAAGATGCCGGTTGTAACATCATCTTTGGGAAGAAATACATGAAGGTTCACAGTAAGACTTGTTTGGTTCTAACCAAGGATGGTGCAGATCCGGAGGGTTACGTCCAGATTGGAACCGGGAATTATAATGAATCAACGGCCAAGGGCTTTGTTGATTTAAGCCTCTTTTCCAGTCGCAAGGACTACGTGAGTGACCTGGCGTCGTTCTTTAATTACCTAGAACAACCTGGAGCTAACCCGCCCAAATACAAGGTTCTGGCAGCCTCACCACATCGAATTGAGGACATGGTAATTCAAAACATTCAAAAGGTGAAGGAATATTACCAACGCACCGGTCAGGGTCACGTTTTCCTCAAGGTTAATTCTCTAACGGATGTGGACGTGATTGCAGCCATTTACGATGCGGCGAGCGTTGGGGTGCCGTTCCGCTTAATTGTACGGGGGGCCTGTTGTCTGGAACTTGGCGTCTGTGGACCCAAGGAAAACATTGTGGTTTCTAGTGTGGTAGGTCAATTTTTGGAGCACAGTCGGATTTACGCCTTTTACGACGAAGGGACCGCGCTCTGGATTTCTTCGGCCGACTTAATGACCCGGAACATGGATAACCGGGTGGAATTAGCAGCTCCGGTTTTGGACCCACAAATGCACCAGGCGTTAGAACACATTATTGCCGTTTATGACCAAGATGATGTGGACGGCTTCTTTATGAATAAAGAAGGTAAGTACTTTAAATATGAAAGTCCCAAAGGTCATTCTGCCCAACAAACCTTTTTAAAGGAATTGGCTGTGCAACCCCAACCCAAAAACCAACTGCAATCTGCGTGGGATCGGTTATTGAATTGGTGGCAACAGCGCAGAACTACGAGAACTAATTAGACTGGGAATAAGCAGTGAACATCAAAATAAAAGTAAATGAGAGTGAAGCTGAGATCGGAACGGGCTGGGCCCGTTCCGATTTTGGTTTTTAAGGAGAAAAGATGAAGCAAAAAGTAAGTGTTATTGGAGCCGGTGTCGGTGGGTTAACGGCCGCTTTGAAGCTCCAATCTCAAGGATATGAAGTTACGATCTTTGAAAAGAACCACCAAGTGGGTGGAAAAATGAATCGTTTAGAAGTAGACGGTTATCGGTTTGACATGGGTCCGACGATTGTGATGATGCCTGACATTTATCGCAAGCCCTTTTTAGAATCCGGGGTAGATCCGGATGATTACTTCACGATGCAACGAGTCGATCCCTTTATGACCGTTGAAATTGCAAAGCAACGATATCCGATTTCTAGTGATTTAGTGCGCCTAACCCAGCTGTTTGAGGGGAGCAGTGACGCCGATATGGCGGGGTTCCTTAATTATTTAGCGGATATTTATCAAAAGTATCTAAACGCAAAGGATAATTTTATTTACAAGAGTTTTCGCACGCCCCGCGACTTCTTTAATTGGAAGACCTTAAAACAGGCGTTGCAATTAAAAACCTTTTCCTCGTCCTATCACGACATGCAAAAGTTTATTCCCAACCAGCAACTGCAGTATTTATTATCATTTCAAACCCTGTATATTGGGATTTCTCCCTTTAGCGGGCCATCGATTTATAACATTATTCCGATGATCGAGTTGCTCTATGGGGTTTGGTACATTGATGGGGGAATGTATCAGTATGCCTTGGCACTTCAGCGCCGCTTTACCGAGCTTGGGGGTACAATTAAACTGAATCAACCGGTGGAAGCAATTGAAACGAACCGGAGTCAGGTCACTGGAATCAAAGTGGCTGGACAAACGCTGGCAAGTGATGCAGTTGTTGTCAATGCGGATTATCCGTATGCCGTAGAACATTTATTGGACCAGTCAGCTCAACGCTTGGAACGGATTAGCGAGAAAGAAGTTAATCAAAAAATGCAGTACTCAATGTCGTGTTTGCTGTTATATCTAGGAGTAGATTGTCAGTACGAACAATTAGGAGTACATACGATTAAAATGGCTACTGATTTTAAACGTAATCTAACGGAAATTGAAACAGGCGTTTTGCCTAACGATCCTTCGTATTATTTATATAATCCTAGTGCCATTGATGCTTCGGTGGCACCAGCGGGAGCTTCGGCGCTTTACGTTTTGGTTCCGGTGGCTAATTTACAGCAACAACAACTCAGTGAAACAGAGGTGCAAGATTACGTGCCAAAGATTTTGCGGCGGATGGAAACTGATTTTGGATTGACTGATTTACAAAAGTGGATTCAAGTCCAACGCGTTTTTACGCCGAGTGATTTTAAGGAGTTCTATAACAGTAAGTACGGAACTGCCTTTGGGCTGAAGCCCACCCTGCTGCAGAGTAACTATTTTCGGCCTCACAATAAGGCCCGTAAGATTCAGGGCTTATACTTTGCGGGAGCTAGTACTCATCCGGGCGCGGGAGTTCCCATCGTGGTTACGAGTGGAGAACTAGCTGCTCAGGAACTAGAGAAAGATCTGTCTAATGAATAGGGCACAACGCTTGGCCCCTTATCTAGCCGGAATGGCAGCCAGCGAACTAATGATTAAGCAAAATTCAACGACCTTTTACTTTGCATTTTCACGCTTGCCCAAGTATCAGTCGTTGAGTATCTTTGTTTTGTATTCCTTTTTGCGACAACTTGATGACGCGGCAGATCAGCAGGATGCCCAGGAATTTAAACGGTTATGCCAGGAGTGGGACGACGTCAAGGCTGGCAAGCCCCAGTCCCAGTTGGGCATGAACCTCGCCATTGTTTTTGAAACTTTTCAGATTTCGTTTCAACTGATGGATGAGATGATTGCTGGACAAAGGGCAGATTTGCGGCAGCAACGGATCCAGACGATGACAGATTTACGCAATTATTGTTATCAGGTTGCCGGAACGGTGGGCTTAATGTTAATGGCCGTTTTACGGGAAGAATCGTTGCAACCGGCAGAAAAAAAGGCCGTTATCCGCGTGGGTGTTGCGATGCAGTTAACGAACATTCTGCGGGACGTACGGGCGGATTATCTTCGCCATTATCTTTATTTGCCCCAATCATTGCTTATGGCTGCGCAAATAGACCTACAGTTTTTGCGGCAACCAGCATTAGGAATTCCTGCTGCCTTTTCCGACTTGGTTAAAAGAATTGGAAGAATTGCTTTTTCTGATTATCAATGCGGTCCAACGGTGATTGCTTTAGTCCCAGAACGGCAAGCTCGGTTGGCCTTAGCACTAGCAATTGAGGGATACCAGGCTATTTTGAAAAAGCTCCGCCGAAGAGATTACAACGTTTTGCGGGGCCGAGTAGTGGTTAGTAAGTATTATAAATTGTGGCTCCTAATTAAATTAAAAATTAGTTATTCAATCTAAAAAAGATTCGAAGCTACCACCAATAGCTCCGGATCTTTCTTTATTTAAAAATGGTTGGTTTTAAGTTTTGAATGGTTCGATTATTCAGGACCCAATATAACAAGACCGTTTGAATCGGGAAAGAAATTAAGTTTTTCCCGAGCCGAACCCCGAAGAAATAGGAAAACGGGGTGTGGGCAATAATTGACACCCACCACGAATTCAAAATTAGGTTAATGAAGACAGTAATCAGAGCAACGACGATGATGACGCGGGGCCAACTAATCCGTTTTTGCTGAAAAAAGCCAATACTGTAAATTAAACTAACTAGAATCGCGGAAAGGGCAAACCCCGGAAAATAAGGTTGCCCGCTAAAGAGGGTTGAGATGAAATCAACAATTACAGCAACCCCGGTGGACCAGAACGGCCCGTACCATTTGGCGATTAAGGCAATTACAATAAAGGTAAAGGAGAATTGTACGCTACTACTTCCAATTACAAAGCGACCAACGATAATTTCGATCGCCATTAGAATGGCAAGGTAGGTCATTCCCTTTAAACTGAGAGGACGGAGTCCCCACTTCCGTAAAAAATTCAATTTGACATCTCCTGACTGGAGCTGCCACCAAATGGTGAGGTTAGTGGCGAATGCGGAAATAACATCGCAAGCAGTCTGCTTTTCGTCCAGCGTTCACATTCCGTTCCGCTGGCACTTAACGCGTTAAATCCTACTCCAAAAAATTTTAGTTGTACTAAAACAGTACTTTTTTAATATACCATAATTCAGTTAGTTAGGGTGTGAAGGGGAAATTAAAATAATTTGACTTAATTTGACCAAGGTGGTTGACGTGGGCTGCTTAGCCTGATATAGTAATTCCTGTTGCTAATTAAGCAATCAATGTCGTTTTAATTAATCAAATTAATTTCTTGACTTGATTGACTAAAACGTGCTATGATAATTGAGTTGTCAAGTAATTGATGACTGAGTAGTTCTTTGAAAACTGAACAAGATTTTGATTACAAAAAGTGTAAGGAATTTTTAAACTAGCGTTTAAAAATTAAACATTTGCGAAGTCAATTCGCTTAAAGAAACAAATAAAGTAGAGCTAGTAAAGTTCTCATTTAAAATGAGAGTTTGATCCTGGCTCAGGACGAACGTTGGCGGCGTGCCTAATACATGCAAGTCGAACGAGGTCTCCTAAATGAAATGACGTGCTTGCACAGATTTGACTTTAGATCGGACCGAGTGGCGAACTGGTGAGTAACACGTGGGTAACCTGCCCAGAAGTAGGGGATAACACCTGGAAACAGATGCTAATACCGTATAACAACTAAAACCACATGGTTTTAGTTTGAAAGCTGGCCTTTGTGCTAGTGCTTTTGGATGGACCCGCGGCGTATTAGCTAGTTGGTGAGATAATGGCTCACCAAGGCGATGATACGTAGCAGACCTGAGAGGGTAATCTGCCACAATGGGACTGAGACACGGCCCATACTCCTACGGGAGGCAGCAGTAGGGAATCTTCCACAATGGACGAAAGTCTGATGGAGCAACGCCGCGTGAGTGAAGAAGGGTTTCGGCTCGTAAAACTCTGTTGTTAGAGAAGAACGACTGTGAGAGTAACTGCTCGCGGCGTGACGGTATCTAACCAGAAAGTCACGGCTAACTACGTGCCAGCAGCCGCGGTAATACGTAGGTGGCAAACGTTGTCCGGATTTATTGGGCGTAAAGCGAGCGCAGGCGGTTTTTTAAGTCTGATGTGAAAGCCTTCGGCTTAACCGAAGAAGTGCATCGGAAACTGGGAAACTTGAGTGCAGAAGAGGACAGTGGAACTTCATGTGTAGCGGTGAAATGCGTAGATATATGAAGGAACACCAGTGGCGAAGGCGGCTGTCTAGTCTGCATCTGACGCTGAGGCTCGAAAGCATGGGTAGCAAACAGGATTAGATACCCTGGTAGTCCATGCCGTAAACGATGAATGCTAGGTGTTGGGAGGTTTCCGCCTCTCAGTGCCGAAGCTAACGCATTAAGCATTCCGCCTGGGGAGTACGACCGCAAGGTTGAAACTCAAAGGAATTGACGGGGACCCGCACAAGCGGTGGAGCATGTGGTTTAATTCGATGCTACGCGAAGAACCTTACCAGGTCTTGACATCTTCTGTTAGCCTAAGAGATTAGTTGTCCCCTTCGGGGGCAGAATGACAGGTGGTGCATGGTTGTCGTCAGCTCGTGTCGTGAGATGTTGGGTTAAGTCCCGCAACGAGCGCAACCCTTGTCTTTAGTTGCCAGCATTGAGTTGGGCACTCTAGAGAGACTGCCGGTGATAAACCGGAGGAAGGTGGGGATGACGTCAAATCATCATGCCCCTTATGACCTGGGCTACACACGTGCTACAATGGACGGTACAACGAGTTGCGAAACCGCGAGGTCAAGCTAATCTCTTAAAGCCGTTCTCAGTTCGGATTGCAGGCTGCAACTCGCCTGCATGAAGTTGGAATCGCTAGTAATCGTGGATCAGCATGCCACGGTGAATACGTTCCCGGGTCTTGTACACACCGCCCGTCACACCATGAGAGTTTGTAACACCCAAAGTCGGTTGGATAACCGTTTGGAGTCCGCCGCCTAAGGTGGGACAGATGATTAGGGTGAAGTCGTAACAAGGTAGCCGTAGGAGAACCTGCGGCTGGATCACCTCCTTTCTAAGGAATAATACGGAACCTTACACCGATCAAAGTCTTGTTTAGTTTTGAGAGGATTACTCTCAAACTTAGTTCTTTGAAAACTAGATAATATTATTTTCTGTAAGAATTATATTGATTGATATAATTTTAACCGAGAAAACCATTGTGTAATTTGAGTTTTTTAATGTGTTTAATCGCTAAACTCAATAATTTATAATCCGTCGGATTATAGGTTAAGTTAGAAAGGGCGCATGGTGAATGCCTTGGTACTAGGAGCCGATGAAGGACGGAACTAACACCGATATGCTTCGGGGAGCTGTAAGTAAGCTGTGATCCGGAGATTTCCGAATGAGGAAACTCGATTAGTGTAATGACTAATCACTACGTAGTGAATTCATAGCTACGCAGAGGCAGACGTGGGGAACTGAAACATCTAAGTACCCACAGGAAGATAAAGAAATTTCGATTCCCAAAGTAGCGGCGAGCGAACTGGGAATAGCCCAAACCGAACCTTCGTGGTTCGGGGTTGTAGGACTGAACATTTGAGTTACAAAAGAATTTGATAGCTGAAGCAGTTGGGAAGCTGCACCAAAGAGAGTGATAGTCTCGTAAGCGAAATTGAATTCCCTCAGTTCAGGATCCTGAGTACGGCGCCACACGTGAAACGGCGTCGGAATCCGGGAGGACCATCTCCCAAGGCTAAATACTCCCTAGTGACCGATAGTGAACCAGTACCGTGAGGGAAAGGTGAAAAGCACCCCGGAAGGGGAGTGAAATAGTTCCTGCAACCATGTGCCTACAAGCAGTCAGAGCCCGTTAAGGGGTGATGGCGTGCCTCTTGTAGAATGAACCGGCGAGTTACAGTTGCATGCAAGGTTAAGCCGAAAAAGCGGAGCCGTAGCGAAAGCGAGTCTTAAGAGGGCGAATTAGTATGTTGCCGTAGACCCGAAACCAGGTGATCTATCCATGTCCAGGATGAAAGTGCGGTAATACGCACCGGAGGTCCGAACCCGTGTACGTTGAAAAGTGCTGGGATGAGGTGTGGATAGCGGTGAAATTCCAAACGAACTTGGAGATAGCTGGTTCTCTCCGAAATAGCTTTAGGGCTAGCCTCGGAATTAGAATCATGGAGGTAGAGCCACTGTTTGAGCGAGGGGTCCGTCTTGGATTACTGAGTTCAGATAAACTCCGAATACCATTGATTTATGTCCGGGAGTCAGACGATGAGTGATAAGATCCATCGTCGAAAGGGGAACAGCCCAGACCGCCAGTTAAGGTCCCTAAATATATGCTAAGTGGAAAAGGAAGTGGAGTTGCTTAGACAACTAGGATGTTGGCTCAGAAGCAGCCACCATTTAAAGAGTGCGTAATAGCTCACTAGTCGAGTGATTCTGCGCCGAAAATTTACCGGGGCTAAGCATATTACCGAGACTGCGGACGCAACTACGTTGCGTGATAGGAGAGCGTTCTAAGGGCAATGAAGGCAGACCGGAAGGACTGTTGGAGCGCTTAGAAGTGAGAATGCCGGTATGAGTAGCGAAAGACCAGTGAGAATCTGGTCCACCGAATGACTAAGGTTTCCTGGGGAAGGCTCGTCCACCCAGGGTTAGTCGGGACCTAAGCCGAGGCTGAGAAGCGTAGGCGATGGATAACAGGTTGAGATTCCTGTACTAGTTAATTATGTTGGAACGATGGAGGGACGCAGAAGGCTAGGTTGAGCATCCGGCTGGAAAAGGATGTTTAAAACGTAAGTCAGGTGAGGAGTGAAATGCTTCTGACCGGGTTGACAAGCGTTGATGAGGATCGAAATTAAAGTAGAGAAGCAACCGATGTCACGCTGCCGAGAAAAGCTTCTAGTGAGTAATTAACTACCCGTACCGCAAACCGACACAGGTAGTCGAGGAGAGGATCCTCAGGTGAGCGAGAGAACTCTCGTTAAGGAACTCGGCAAAATGACCCCGTAACTTCGGAAGAAGGGGTGCTGACCGTCAGGTCAGCCGCAGTGAAGAGACTCAAACGACTGTTTATCAAAAACACAGGTTTATGCAAAATCGTAAGATGAAGTATATGGGCTGACGCCTGCCCGGTGCTGGAAGGTTAAGTGGAAAGGTTAGCTTCGGCGACGCCTCGAAATGAAGCCCCAGTAAACGGCGGCCGTAACTATAACGGTCCTAAGGTAGCGAAATTCCTTGTCGGGTAAGTTCCGACCCGCACGAAAGGCGTAACGATTTGAGTACTGTCTCAACGAGAGACTCGGTGAAATTAAGATACCTGTGAAGAAGCAGGTTACCCGCGACAGGACGGAAAGACCCCATGGAGCTTTACTGTAGCTTGATATTGGGTGTTTACATAGCTTGTACAGGATAGGTAGGAGCCATTGAAACCGGGACGCTAGTCTCGGTGGAGGCACCCGTGGGATACTACCCTTGCTATGTGAACACTCTAACCCTGAGCACTCATCGTGCTCGGAGACAGTGTCTGGTTGGCAGTTTGACTGGGGCGGTCGCCTCCTAAATAGTAACGGAGGCGCTCAAAGGTTTGCTTAGAATGGTTGGAAATCATTCTGTAAGTGTAAAGGCAGAAGCAAGCTTGACTGTGAGACTGACTAGTCGAGCAGGGACGAAAGTCGGACTTAGTGATCCGGTGGTACCGTATGGAAGGGCCATCGCTCAACGGATAAAAGCTACCCTGGGGATAACAGGCTTATCTCCCCCAAGAGTTCACATCGACGGGGAGGTTTGGCACCTCGATGTCGGCTCATCGCATCCTGGGGCTGTAGTTGGTCCCAAGGGTTGGGCTGTTCGCCCATTAAAGCGGTACGCGAGCTGGGTTCAGAACGTCGTGAGACAGTTCGGTCCCTATCCGTCGCGGGCGCAGGAAATTTGAGAGGAGCTGTACCTAGTACGAGAGGACCGGGATGGACATACCGCTGGTGTATCAGTTGCGCCGCCAGGCGCACCGCTGAGTAGCTATGTATGGATGAGATAAACGCTGAAAGCATCTAAGTGTGAAACTCGCCTCAAGATGAGATTTCCCATTCCTATATGGAAGTAAGACTCCTGAAAGATGATCAGGTCGATAGGTTAGAAGTGGAAGCGTAGCGATACGTGAAGCGGACTAATACTAATCAGTCGAGGACTTAACCAAGGAAAAGCAGAATGGAAACTCAGCAGGAAATAATATTAGCTAGTTTTGAGGGAACGAAGTTCACTCAGAGTGTGGTGGCGATAGCCTAAAGGATACACCTGTTCCCATGCCGAACACAGCAGTTAAGCTTTAGCACGCCAAAAGTAGTTGGGGGATCGCCCCCTGCGAGGATAGGACGTTGCCACGCGCAGTAAAGGCACTTTCGAAGCAATTCGAAGGTGTCTTTTTTTGTGCATTAAATTAACTAAAACACGATCAACTGTCTGTTGAAAGAAATAATTAAAAAAAAGATTTACATAACAATTCAAAACAGTATAATGGGGCAATATATCTATGCCACTTAAACAACCATGGTCAGTTCCATTCCAGTAGGAGGTTCTGCATGAAAAAATTTCACCAACATCCCAATCTAGTGAAGTTAGTCCTCGGACAATCCTTCTTACTAATTGCATTTAGTACCTACACAACCGTCCTACTCTACTTGCTAGTCCAACGCTACCATGCTATTGCTCATACGTTAGCTATTTTCGGTGTTCTAGCCGCTTTGCCGCCCGCCCTGATGATTCTATTATCACCCTGGTTAGCACATCTGAAAAATAACAAGCGTATGTTGATTATCCTGCAACTAATGGCGACCGTCTCGTTATTTGGAGGTAGCTTTTGTTTGCTGGAAAAAGCTAATTTAGGCATAATTGGGAGTTTATATTTCTTCCTGAGTTTAGTTAATACCATTTCGGGATCCGTCGAAGTTGGTTTTATCCCCGTTGTTTTTCAGGAAAACGAAGCGGAAATTGAAAAATCGGTGGATTTTCAATATTTTATGAGTACGGGAATAACCATCGTTACCAGTCTTCTTAGCTCTGCGATTTTATTGCTTCCGAATGGAAGTAAGGGACTTCTCATTGCCAGCCTAGTTAGCGCCCCCATCGGGATTATCTTTTACAATCTGATTAGTTATGATGCGAGTTTTCAACTTCAGAATAGTGCACCGGAAACTAGCCCTAAAACGGAACGTTCCTATCTCCGGCAAATGTTAGCAGATTTATACCAGTTTACCCACACGATGCCAGCCTTTTTAATTATCTTGTTTGAAGCTATTTTGGGCGGGATTACCGGCCTGTTATTCGAATTATTACCGTTAACTATGAAAGAGTTAGGACTAGCAGTTGCTTTATTTTCGGCCGTCGGTGCTGTCCAAAAAGCCGGTGATTTAATCGGGGGCGCAGTGGCCCCGTTTGTAAAATGGCAAGCGACGACCTTTTTTGTCGTGGATTACTTGGTATCTGGTAGTTGTCTAATTGGCTTTACGTTACCCGTTCCGAACGTGGTACGCTTAGGGTTGTTGCTAATTGCGGGGATTGGGATGGGCATGTCTGGCAATGTGTTTGAAAAACTAATGTACCGGTCCTTTAACGTTGGCAACATTTCTGCGATGCATGCGCTAGCCATTTCCACGTTCGCCTTCTGCTCGGTTACGAGTTACCTAGCTGCTTGGATCAAAGTCGATACTCCAGTTTTGTGGCAGGGATCCGGAAGTCTAACCATCATTTTTGGACTAGTCATCATGACTTTTCTAATCAAAAGCAAAAGATAAGCAAACCGACCCCAGCTTTTCCAAGCTGAGGTCGGTTTTTGTTAGTTAAATGTAATGTTTGCACCAGTTTGTAATTGATTAATGGCATCCCAATTCAGGGTAACTCCGATTCCGGAGCCAGTGGGAACCGGCAAGGATCCGTTCGTGACGGTAAAGGATTCGTTAATCGGTTCTAGCTCAAAATAATGATTGCTATCTGAAATGTCCGCCGGGAAAATTGGTTGCGGGAGTTGTGCCGCTAAGGCTAAATCAACCGCACGGCCAAGGCCACTGCCGAGCATGCCCCCAATCCACGGCAAGTATGGAGTGTTAGTAATGTACTGAATAGCCTGCATGGTCGGCGTAATCCCACCGAGTTTGCTGGGTTTAAGTGTAAAGGCCGCGGCACTTTGCGCGCGCACCGCGTTTTGAATGTCCGTCAACGAATTGATACTTTCGTCCAAGCTAATTTTCAACTGCGGTAGTTGAGCCTGAACGCTAGCATATTCCGCTAAACTGGCGTCATGGAAGGGTTCTTCAATCATACTCAAACCAGCGGCTTCTAATTCTGTTAGGGCAGCAACGGTTTGATTAGAAACAGGCCACGCTGCATTCGGATCAAACGAAATTAACTGATGAGGAAACGCAATTTGGAGCTTTTTAATTAACCGCTGCGCCACCGCTAGATTATCCGTTTTAATTTTTAATCGTTGGTAACCAGCCTGCAACTCTTCGTCAGCTAGCCGAATGGTGCGCTGATCTTTAGCTTGAATCCCTAAAGCCACGCTGACTGGGACCGTGGCAGCGGGTTGACCCAGTAACTGGGCAAGCGGTTGGTGGACTAACTTTCCGTATGCATCCCACAATGCCATTTCCACTCCCGCCCGCGCAAAGGAAGTGAAGCGGGTTAGTTGGCGTTGTAAATCCGTGGGAGTTTGCCAGCTACGCTTGATTAGGGCCGGCAGACCGTCCTGTAATTCGGCTAGGGCAATTGCTTGGGATTGCGGCGCATAACTTGAGTCGGCAAAGGCCTGAACTTCACCATAACCAGTAATTCCATTGCTCATTTTCATTTCGACCAAAAGGAGCGGGCGCTCTGCAGTTGTTCCGTGATTGGTGCGAAACGCCTCCTTTAAACGGATGGTTAAGGGAATTAAGGTAATTTGATTAATTTTCATGGAGTGCCCCCTTCACTGAAATGGTTCAACACTGCTTGATATTGTTGTGGTTGTTCAAAGTGGACGTTATGCCCGGTAGCTGGGAAGATAATTTGAGTCGCCGTCGGCATGGATGCCACCATTTGGCGGCCAATGTTGGTAAATTTATGGTCCAATTCACCAGTAATGATAGTAGTTTTAGGCGTTAATTGCGAAAGATTTGGCCACTGGTTCGGCATGGTTCCGGTCCCAAAGTAGCGCAATGAGTTAGCCATGTTGATAGGCTGATGTGCCATCCGCATGGCGTGCATCCGCTGTTGTTGTGATAATGGAACTACTTGTTGGCTGTGAAACAATGGTAATTGTTCCCAATGATCTACAAAAGCAGCTAACCCAGTCGCTTCAATTTGAGTTGCCCGTGCCGTATCCGCTTGCTGTCGTTCTTGCCGTGCCAGCGGATCTGCCAATCCGGGCGTGCCACTTTCTAGGATTAGATGCTGAATTAACTGGGGTGCCGTTACCGCGAGACAAAGGGCCAAGCGGGCTCCCATTGAATAACCAACGATGTTAACTGGTTGCAAAGCTAACTGGGTAATTAAACTCTGGAGGGATGCTACTTGTTGGTCCGCCTTAAATCCTGCAGCCGGAACCATCAGATCGTGCGCTCCAAACCCATAAAGGGTGACGTAGACGCAGGTTCCTTTCGGATGAATGGCCTGAAAATCACTCTGGTTGCCTAAAAAGCCGTGGAAAAAGAGCCAGTACGGGGCGCCGTTTCCTGTAATGGTAACGTGATAGTCATAGCCAGCAACGTTGATGGTAGTTTGCATTAGGCCAAGCCCTCCGGATATTCTGCCGAGAGGTGCGCACGGTTGGCAGGGACTTCAATGATTCGTAAGCCTTCCCATGGTTCCTGGACTAGCCGTTGGAAAGCCGATACAGTAGTAACCTGGTGGTATTGTGCATTTACGAACGCTGCGGCTGCCTTTAGATTGAGCGCTTGCGGGGTGCCAAAGAGTTGCTCGAAATAAGGCGCTTCGGCCTGTGGTAATAGGGAGAAAATGCCGCCACCATCGTTGTTTACCACCACAATAGTTAGGTGGGCATTAGTTTGGCGGGCTAACTGCAAACCGGTTAGGTCATGGAAGAAAGCCAGGTCACCGGTAACCAGCCAGGTGGACTGCTGATTAGCCATTCCGACCGCACTAGAAATGGTACCGTCAATCCCGTTGGCCCCGCGATTCCCGTGAACCTGCACTGGATGAGCTGGCGCAAAGGCTTGATCAAAATTGCGGACGGTGAGTGAGTTCGCTAAAAAGAGTTGGTGTTCGGGAGTCAAGTGGGAGAGCAGGCGGGGCAATTCCTGAGCGGTAAGCTGTTTCTGGTCAGCAGCAAGCGTCGGTTGGAAGGAGTGTTCCCAGTCGGCGCGGTAGTGCGCCGTTCCCTGGATGTCAGTGGTAGCTAACTGTTGCAAAAAGTCAGTGGCCGACAAGTTGTAACTGGTGTAGGCCCAACGACTGTGATCCTTACCCAGGTAGTCGGCACCAATCTGGATTACCGGAACGTGCTGCTGTTTTAACCATGGCAACAGGCTGGCCGAAACTGGAGTGCCACCGAAGCGGAGGACGATTTCGGGTTGCAACTGTTCCGGTAACTTCAAGAGCTGCTGAACCGGAACCGTGGAAGCGCTCCCTCTGACCGAGCTTAAAACGTCCGCGATGATGGGCGCGTCTAATTGGTCGGCAACTTCTTGTAACAATTGCATTGGCAGCGGGTGATCAGTGGGACCGATGGTAATTAAGCAACGCTTATGCTCCAATCGTTGGGTTAATTGTGCCAGTGAAGCCGCATCCAATTGCGCAGTAATATGACCAAAGTCCTGCTGAACCACAACGGGCCAAGGGGTGCCTAATTCGGGCAACAATGGTTTTCTGAGTGGCAGGTTAATTTGCACGGGACCCCGCGGTGCTAACTTAGTTTGGCGCACCAGTTGTTGGACCTGATAATCAATGTATTCCGTTACGTCTGGCGACTCTTCCTGCACATTAATGGTGAGGGCTTGCTTGACGTTAGTGGTGTACATCCCGGCTTGGGGAATGGTTTGGGGCGCCCCAATTTCCTGCAGTTCCTGGGGCCGATCGGTGGTTAGCACCACTAAGGGCACGTGAAAACTGTGGGCTTCCGCAATCGCGGGCGCGTAGTTAGCGGTGGCGGTCCCGGAAGTGGCTACTAGGGCCACCGGTTGGCGACTGGCCTTTGCTAGGCCTAATGCGAAAAAGCCGGCGGAACGTTCGTCCACTGCGACCGTCAGATTCACGTTTCGTTCGGCGAGGAGGAGTGCCAGCGGGGTGTTACGTGACCCCGGCGAAAGCACAAAGTTCGTTACCCCTTGATTTTCACAGGCACTAATTAAATGTTTAAGGTTATTGGTCATGACGTTCGTCATCGAGTTGCTCCTTTAAAATGTTTTCCATGGCAGTGGTTTTGAGCTGAATTTCGCGTTCTTCGGCAGTTAAGTCAGAAGCGGCCAGGATGCCTGCACCCGCAAAGAGGTTAACGGTATGATCCTTGCTCCACAGAGAGCGGATGCCAATCACGAACTCCCCACTTCCATCAGGCATGACGTATCCAACTGGAGCGGCGAAGAGGCCCCGAGGCTGGCTTTCCACGTTGGCAATGGTCGCCAGCGCCCAGTCAACCGGGAGGCCACCTAACGCGGGAGTTGGGTGTAAGGCCTGTACGATTTGCCAAACGGAAGCCGTCTGCTTAATCGTCCCGGTAATCGGCGTGTACAGGTGTTGAATCTGGGGTGTGGTTAGAATTTCTGGAGCAGCAACAGAATCAAGTTGTGCCCACGGTTGTAGCCGTCGTTCAATTTCCGTCACCACGAGCTGGTGCTCTCGTTGGTTCTTGGCATCCCGTTGTAACTCGTGTGCTAGTTTTTGATCTGCCTTGTCCGTTTGGCCCCGGGCAATGGAACCAGCCACCGCTGCCGTTTCAAGCTGGTTCTGGTTTAATTTCACCAGGCGTTCGGGTGTAGCTGACCCAAAGAGTTCGTCGCCGTGCTTAATGGCGACATGATAGGTCTGAGGCTGTTGCCGGATGAGCGTCTTGATTAATTGACTAGCGGATAATTGTCCGTCTAGGTCGAAGTGTTCCTGCATCCCGAGGACCACTTTCTGTTTCTGCGGATCTGTTTGAAGCGTATGTAAGACCGGTTGCAAGCGCGCTTGCCAATCAGTTTCGGTCGTGTGGTTAAGGATGTGGAGCGGGTGGGTCCGAGGTGATTGTTTATAATCCGGTGCGGGCCGAGTGCCCCATTCTTCCCCAGAGGCTAAGTTAATCACGTAAGCGGGGGCAATCATGATGCCGTTCATAAGGTTGCTGGTGGGTTGGAGTTGTTGGTCAAAGGGCAAGCCACCAAAGACGGGCACGGATTGGTGGGCGTGCCAGGCCGTTAGTTCTGCTAACGTAAAGTGATGCAACGTGCTTGTTTCTCCCAGCCCAATCAATTCCACCTGGTGCTGGGGGTCAGAAAAATAAACGGCAGTGTGATAATTATCAAAATCCGCTAAGAACGCGGTCGTTTGGGAGTTCATGTGCTTCATTCCAATCGTTAAATTCGAGTTTGTTACCATCTTTAAGCTTACCAAAAAACGGGAAGGGAGACACCAACAACACTCGGTTCCATAATCCCGTAAGATTTTTTAAGAAAAAGTTAAATTAGTGGTTGACATTTACGGGGTAGTCAACTAACATAAGGAACAATTAAATAAACGAAGTTGAGGAACTGAGTATTTGCTGAAATTTCTCAGAGAGTCCCTGGATGGTGCAAAGGGATGAAAGGCAGGCAAAGAAGATGGGTTCTGAATCAATCATTGGTGAGCAGGTTACTGTTAGCTAGTGGCGGGGTTGCGACCGATATCTCAGCAAAATTGTTCTAATCGAGACGCGTCAATTGGAGCAGTTTCTGAGGCAAAACCAAGTTGAAAAACTGGTTTTGTGAACTAAGGTGGTACCACGAAAGCATTCGTCCTTGATAACAAGGATGGATGCTTTTTTTGTTTATTTAAAGTTAAATTAAAAAATATGAGGTGAAGGATCATGAAGAAATCAACAAAATGGATCATTGGAATCGTGGTTTTACTGGTAATTGGTGTGATTGGCTGGTTTAGTTTTGCACCGAAGTCATCGACGCAGAACGAAAAGGTCGTGAAGGTCGGCTTGATGAGTGGATCGAAGGCGGACGATGAAATTTGGAAGTCCGTGGCTAAGACGGCGAAGGACAAGTACAAGATTAAGCTGAAGTTCGTGCACTTTACGGATTACACGCAACCCAACACGGCGTTGAGTCAACACGAAGTGGACGTTAACTCCTTCCAACACTATGCCTTCTTGAAAAACTGGAACCAACAACACAAATCTAACATCGTTTCAATTGGAAACACGGTGATTACGCCGATCCGGTTGTACTCCACGCAGTACAAGGATGTGAAGGACATTCCTGATGGTGCCACGATTGCAATTCCCAACGATGCGACGAACGAAAGTCGTTCCTTACTCGTTTTAAAGGAAGCTGGTTTAATCAAACTGGGTGGCAATCCCAACAAATTGCTGACGGTAAAAGATATCAAGTCTAACCCCAAGAACCTAAACATCAAAGAAGTGGACGCTTCGCAAACGGCCCGGACTTTAAACGATGCAGCGGCCGCCGTGGTTAACACGAACTACGCACAAACAGCTCACTTGAGTCCTGACAAGACAATCTTTAAAGAACCTTTGAACAAGCAATCGAAGCCCTGGATTAACCTGATTGCTGCTAACAAGGAACAAAAGGATAACAAGGACTTACAAAAGGTTGTGAAGGCTTTCCAAACTAAGGAAACTGAAAAAGTCATTGAAAAGAACTACAACGGACTAGAAGTTCCAGCTTGGAACCTGAAGTTTAAATAATTTAGATTAGTTCAATGAGCGGGGAGGAGTAATATGCATTTTACAGAATCAGCGGCGGTGCAACGGTTGCCCCAACAATTCTTTGCCACGTTAGTTCAGAAGGTGAACCAAAAAATTGCGACGGGCGCAGATGTGATTAATCTGGGACAAGGGAATCCTGACCAACCGACCCCGGATAACATTGTCAAAGCGATGCAAGTGGCCGTGGCTAAACCAGAAAATCATAAGTACTCTCCCTTTTCCGGGCTCCCGGCCTTAAAGCAGGCGGTGGTTAAGTATTATCACGACCACTATCAAGTGGACGTGGATCCCGAAACGGAAGTTGCCATTTTGGGAGGCTCGAAAACCGGGTTGGTAGAACTGCCACTGGCGGTCATGAATCCCGGCGAAAAACTGCTACTCCCGGACCCCGGTTATCCGGACTATTTATCCGGAACTCGACTGGCGGATGTTGATGTCGAACTAGTTCCCTTGCATGCTAGTAACCATTTTCTGCCGGATTATGATACGATTAGTACAAAAAGTAAGCAAGCAGCGCGGTTGCTTTACTTAAACTATCCCAATAACCCGACGGGAGCGGTGGCAACGGCAGATTTCTTCGCAAAGACGGTTCAGTTTGCCCGGGACAATCAAATTGGCATTGTCCATGACTTTGCCTACGGAGCACTGGGTGATCACCAACAGCCGCTGAGTTTCTTACAAACACCTGGTGCTAAAGAGGTCGGAATCGAATTTTCGACCCTCTCGAAAACGTATAACATGGCCGGGTGGCGGATTGGCTTTGCGGTGGGAAATCCAGATTTGGTAGCTGCCATTAATGCCATTCAAGCGCATCTCTTTGTGAGCGTATTTCCAGCGGTTCAGGAAGCAGCGATTGCCGCTTTGACCGGTCCGCAGGATTCTGTGACAGAGTTGGCCCATTTGTATGAAACCAGACGACATGCGTTTGAAACCGCGGCCGCCGCAATTGGTTGGCAGGCAACTCCGGCCGGTGGTTCCTTTTATTCTTGGATGCCAGTGCCAGCGGGGTACACGTCCGAATCGTTTACCGACTTGTTGTTAGACAAAGTTGCGGTGGCGGTTGCTCCTGGCAAGGGTTTTGGTTCCGAAGGGGATCAATACGTTCGGATCGGCTTGCTTACGAGTCCCGAACGGCTCCAGGAAGCCTGTCACCGGATTGGGAAACTACATTTATTTACACCGCACCACGCAGAAGGAGGAATTTCCGATGACGGAAACCAGCGTTAAATTTGAAAATGTCTCGGTTGATTTTACCCAAGACAAACAAACCATTCACGCCGTTTCGGACGTGAGCTTTAGCATTCCGGCCGGACAAATCTTTGGGATTGCCGGTTACTCTGGGGCCGGAAAATCGACCCTAGTACGGACGATTAACTTATTACAAAAGCCAACGAACGGAACCGTTTCGGTGCTTGGCGAACAGTTCTTTTCCAAGGATGATCACGAAGAAAAAGTGATTAGTACCGGCGAATTACGGAAAGAACGGCGCAAAATTGGCATGATTTTCCAGCATTACAACCTCTTAAATCAAAAGACGGTGCTTGAAAACGTGGCCTTTGCGCTTAAACACAGTGGCCTAAAAGACAAAGAAGTTCAAAAGAAAGCCAAGGATTTACTGGCAGACGTGGGTCTTTCCGATTACGCCAAGCATTATCCTGGTCAACTCTCCGGGGGGCAACAACAACGGGTGGCGATTGCCCGGGCGTTAGCCAACGATCCTGAAATTTTGATTTCTGACGAAGCAACCTCTGCCTTGGACCCTGAAAACACCAACCAAATTTTGGACTTACTGCAGGAATTAAACCAAAAACGGGGATTAACCGTCATCTTGATTACCCACGAAATGGACGCCATTAAGCGGATTTGTGACCAAGTGGTAATCATGGACCAAGGAAAAGTGATTGAAAGCGGTAGCTTAATCGATGTTTTCGTGGAATCCACGAACCCAGTGGCCCGCAAGATTGTCGGAAACGACTTCGATGCCTTGTCCATTCTGCAATCCATGAATATCGATGCGCAGAAACGGAACCTAGTTAAGTTGGTGTACTTCTCTCAAGAAATTTCACAACCAATCATCGTGGACCTGTACTCCAAGTACCAAGTTTCCGCTAGCATCGTGTATGCTGATATCGAAGAATTTAAGGGACAACCAGTTGGAATCATGATTGTGGATCTGAGTGGATCCGACCAACAAATTAAGGATGCCTTAGATTACCTGAAGAATTTAGACGTGCAAGTGACTGAATTGAGAGGTGTAACGCAATGAAAGAATGGTTTATTACAAACTTCCCCAACGTAGTGCAACAGGGGTGGACCGGGGAAACCGGTTGGTGGACGTCCATCGTGCAAACCCTCTACATGACGTTCTGGTCCGCCATCTTTGGGGGCATCGCCGGCTTAATCTTTGGGATTGCCCTGGTGCTGTTTGATTCGGATGGGATTATGCCGAACAAGATTATTTTTAACATCGTGGACAAAGTGGTTTCGTTATTCCGGGCCATTCCGTTCATCATCTTGCTGGCCTTCATTGCGCCGGTAACGCAAAAAATTGTGGGAACTCAAATCGGAACGACGGCGGCCTTGGTGCCGTTGTCAGTCGGAGTCTTTCCGTTCTACGCTCGTCAGGTGCAAGTGGCCTTGCAGAGTGTGAACCAAGGAACGATTGAATCTGCTCAATCACTGGGTTCCAGTAACTGGGACATTATTTCGGGAGTTTACCTGAGTGAAGCCTTTCCGGAATTAATTCGGGTTTCGACGGTAACGCTGATTAGTTTGGTCGGATTAACTGCCATGGCTGGTGCCATTGGGGCCGGTGGTTTAGGTAACATGGCCATCTCCTATGGTTATAACCGGTTCGCCAACGATACGACGTTGGTCGCTACGATTTTAGTGGTGATTATGGTGCTGATCATTCAAGTCGTCGGAGACGTGTGGGCTCGTTGGGTTGATCACAGTTCCAAAGCCTAATTAAATAGCTTAATAATGTAAAATAACTTCATCAAAATTTGGTGAAGTTATTTTTTTGCCTTCATTATCATTATCATTGACTAGTCGCTTATACATGTTATTATTTTCATATGAAAGGATGATAATATGAATTGGTGGCTGTTAACGTTGACCTTTATCGCGGTTAACTTAGATTTCTTTGTTTTACTGCTGTTCTTTTTAAAGCGGTTCTCGCTTCGTGCAGTGCTAACCGGCTATTGGTTGGGAATGCTCAGCTTATTAGTGTTGAGTTACGTTCTCGGACAAACATTGGAGCACTGGCTCCCAGAGTGGCTATTGGGCGGACTAGGGTTTCTACCGATTTACCTGGCCATCCGAGGTGATGAGGATGAGGACGCGGAACCCGAGCAGCGCCATTCCGCGGTAATCACGGTGCTCTTAACCTACTTAACCGTGTGTGCCGGTTGTAACCTGTCGGTGTTCATTCCTGTTTTACTGGGACAATCCCTGGTCGCGTTTTTAGAAACGGTAGCTTATTTAACGGTGCTAACCGTGCTAGTCATCGTATTCTTAAAACGGATTAGTCAGCTAGCGGTGGTTAACCAGATCTTAGAGCGATATGGAGACCGGTTGATGCGGTTCAGTTATCTGGTGATTGGATTGTACGTGCTCTTTGATAGTGGCTTCATTACGCATATAATGGGATTAATCAAACTGTTGTAGGTGAGGTGAAGCACGATGAACGAACAAGACCTAGCGGAAGCCAGCCAGATTTTTAAGTTACTCGGGAACGTGGTACGGCTCCGGATTTTACTGTTGTTAGAAAACAATCCGTTGGACGTGTCGACAATTGTGGAACGGCTGAACTTAACCCAGCCGAACGTGTCGCACCAGCTGGCGTTATTGAAACAACATCAACTGGTGACGGCGCAGCGGACCGGAAAACGGATTCTGTACAGTCTCAACGATCCGCACGTCCTCACAATGGTGGAAATGGCTTACCAACACAGTGACCACGTGGTGAAGCACCAAGAACATCCGTATTTTCGCGCATAAAAAAACTTCTAACGCAATGGTTAGAAGCTTTTTTAGTTAGCGTTTAAACATCATCGGATTAGCGCCATTAGCAATTTTAATCTTGGCGGTTCCGAGGGCCACGATGGTTAACAAATTCCCGCTAATGAAACCAAACAGGAAGGTTAACCAGCTCAGCGGAGCAGCGTTAAGAACCAGCAGTAAAATCGTTACGAAGATGATGATGGCCACCATTACGTTGATGATTTTTCTGGTTTTGCTGATGACCGGCATAGAGGTTGAGAGTTGCTCAATCTGAGGATTAGCGTCGTTGATGACGTTTGATCCGGAACCCTGCAGGAGGTGGAGCAATGATTTGATGTCGGTAAAGGCGTAGTTAAAGATGGCAACTCCGCCGACAATTAAACCTAAGAGCAGTCCCAGGAGCAGGATGAAAAAGCTACTAAAGGCGTTGAAGTAAATTGCCAATCCCAAACCCACAAGGATTAACAGTAGCGCCGGAGCGAGAAAAACCCACTTGAGTCGTTGGATGTTACGACGAATCGTGGTCCACTTTTGCAGATAATTTTGTAATTTAAACATTAATTCTGGATTCATTTAATAACCTCACTTTGTAGTGTCATATCGGTAATTTACCACAAACGAGCGTTAGAAACAAAAGAGAAGGGGCTCATTCCCCTTTAAATCTGTCTAAACAAAAATCCCACACTGCTAAAATCAGTGCGGGGTTTAAATCATTAATTACCGTAAGTTTGCATCAATGGCCTTGTATTCTTCATCCGTTAGCTCAATGTTAAGCGCCTTAGCGTTACTTAAAGCCTGGTCAGGGTGTTTAGCCCCTGGAATCACAACGGAAATGTTGGGGTTCTTAATGTACCAAGCTAACACTAATTGGGCGATGGTAGCGTCATGCGCTTTTGCCATTGGCCGTAAGGTTTCGACTGCTTTAATGATTTGGGAGAAGCGCGGTTCTTGGAAGTTCGGGTCGTCGTGACGAATGTCGTCTTCCGCAAAGGTTGTCTTTTCACTGTACTTACCGGTCAACAAACCAGAAGCCAGGGGGAAGAATGGGACAAAGGAGATTTGGTTTTCTTGCAAGTAAGCAAACCGTTCCTGTTCAGCATCACGGGCGAAGGGGTTGTATTGTTCTTCGTCCACGTCCACGTAGCCATCGCGGTTAGCTTCTCGAAGTTGATCCATGGAAAGGTTAGAAACGCCAATCGCCTTAATCTTGCCGGCTTCCTTTAGCTCTTGTAAGGCGGCCACTGATTCGTACAACGGCGTCTTACCATCGGGGAAGTGAATGTAAAAGATGTCTAGGTAGTCAGTTTGTAGACGCTTTAAACTTTCTGCAACGGCTTGTTTTAGATGTTCTGGAGAGTCATCAACTACCATGTCACCTTGATCGGTTACTTTTTGCCCACCCTTGGTAGCAATTTGAATCTTGCTACGGTCGTAGTCCTTGATTGCTTGACCGATTAATTCTTCGGAACGGCCCAGTCCATAGGCATAGGCCGTGTCTAACAATGTAATCCCGTTATCGAGGGCCGTTTTAACGATTTTAATCCCCGTTTCATCGTGCAGATGGGGGAAGAGGTTGTGACCACCGACGGCGTTGGTTCCTAAGCCTAATGGGGTGGTAGTTACGTCTGATTTTCCAATTTTAACTGTTTGCATAAATTTACTCCTTTGACTGTAAAACTGATTGAATCGCAGGTTGGTGATGGAGGTAATCCAGCAGCACGACGGCCTGGTTATGCTGCTGGTCCTTGGCACCGTATAGCAGAATCACGTTGCTAGTTTCTAACTGTGCTGCCACCTTCGTTACGAAAGCAGCGGTTGCTGGATTGTGGTCCAGTTCCTGACGGTAGCGTTGTTGAAATTCGGGGAACCGTTCCGGAATGTGGTTAAACCACTGACGCAGTTCCGTTGTCGGGGCAATTTCTTTAGCCCACTCATCTAGGGCCGCGTTGACCTTGGAAATCCCCCGGGGCCAGCGACGGTCGACTAAGATCCGGTAACCGTCGTGATCTACGGGTTTAGTGTAAATTCGCTCAATCGTTAGCTGCATGGAGCTTCCTCCTCACCGTCAGCTTGTTTTTACAGGTGGTGTTTCGTTTCTGATTCAATGGTTGGGAACAACGTGATGAAGTCATTCATCTTTTCTGGATCAATGTGGTATTCGATGAATGGCAGAACGCTTCCGATGGAGTTGTCAGCTTCGGAACTAATTTCCGTCATTCCGACGAGGTAACCTTCTTTATCAAAGACCGTGATCGTCTTTCCTTGGTTAGCCCGCATGGCCAGCCGGAACCAGTCTTCGCTCAAATCAACTTCCTTAACGTCGTATTGATCTGGGTGAGCCTTAGCTTCGTCTGGAGTAACTCCAACTTGGGCAATCCGTGGGGAAGCAAAGACGGCACTTGGAACGGCTGGGTAGTTAATCGGATCCGTGGTTTTACCGGTAAAGAGCTTCGTCAGGTAGAGACCTTCGTAAATGGCAGTTGGAGTTAAACGACCCACTTCCTTGTCCAGCACGTCTCCAGAAGCGTAGATGCTGTCGACGGAGGTTTGTAAGTGATCGTTAACCTCAATTCCCTTGTGAGGATCGTATTCCACGCCGACTTCGTCCAAACCGATGCCTTCGACGTTTGGTAAACGACCGGTAGCATCTAAGATCCAGTCACTAGCGACGTTGCCTTGGTCAGTTTCAACTTCGTAACCATCGGCTTGTTGAGTAACGGCACTAGGAGTCACGTTCTTCATAATCGTAACTCCCTTAGCTTCCAAGTCTTTCAGTAATTCTTCCACAAATGGTTGGTAGAATTGCTTCAAAGCTTGTTCGTGGTGCAACATTAACGTTACCTTCGTTCCAGCCGTCGCAGCAATTGTTGCGAATTCAATCGCAATGTAACCACCACCGATGATGGTAAGCCGGTCTGGTTGTTCTGCTAAGTTTAAGAAGTCAGTTCCGTTGTGTAAGTATTCCTTACCTGGAATGTCTAACTGGTGGTAGTGAGCTCCGGTGGCAATCACAATCTTGTCAGCGGTGTAGTTTTGCCCGTTAACTGCAATCGTGTGTTCATCCACCAAGGTTCCCTTACCGTGGATTAATTCAATTCCAAGGCTTTCAAGACCAGAACCAATGGCGTTGGGAAGGGCGTCAATCACTTCATGTTCGTGTTCGTAGTTGGCCTTCCAGTCAATCTTGGTCGTTCCAGTTAATCCGTGACCTTGCATTTGGTCCACTTCGTTTTTAACCTTAACCGGCATGTCGAGGGAAATCTTGGCGTTACAACCCCGGTTTGGGCAGGTTCCCCCAATTTTATCTGCTTCAATCATCCCGAGCTTAAAACCAGCTTGGGCCAGTGGCATGGCACCGTTAAAAGCACCGTGTCCACTTCCTAAGTAAAGCACGTCAAATTGATATTTTTGTTCTGCCATTGTTACTCTCCTTTTTTAACAGTAAACTGTACTTGTGATGCTAAACTTAAAATAGCAAAAAAACCGCGGTATCGCAATTAAACCGCCTTTGAGTTAGTTATTTTAAAATTAAATTGTTCTACAGAAAGAAGGTTACCAGATGGAACGATATCGAACCAAATCAGCGGTATTTGCGTTGCTGTTGCGACATCATCAGGAAGAAGTTTTACTTCAACAACGGTTTCAAACCGGAATTGGCGATGGCCACTATGATTTAGCGGCGGGTGGTCACGTGGAAGCGCAGGAATCGATGAAACAAGCACTGGTGCGGGAACTGCACGAGGAACTGGGTTTAACGGTCCAGCCAGCGGATCTGGAGTTTGCAACCTTGATTCACGCCAACTATGGGAATGACACGGTGTATTACTGTGGTTACTTCGTGGTTAAGGATTACCAGGGGACACCCTGGATTGCGGAGCCGGACCAGGCGTCCCAGCTCGACTGGTATTCTGTCCATGATTTACCTCAGGATTTACTTTGGGATCGTCGACGGGCGCTGGAAAATTACCAACGGGGCATCCCGTACGACGAAGTGGGTTGGCACAACTAAAAAAGAACTGCTTTCGGCGATAACGTGAAAGCAGTCCTTTTTTAGTTAATGAGTGATTATTGTGCGGTTAAAACTTCCGCACTGCGTTCGACCATGTCCTGGTAGATTCGTTGGACGTCCCGGTCGGTTCCACGCAGTTCAAAGTCCGCTAGAAACGGAACTTGGAACATCCGCGAGTAACGCTTAGCCGTTAAGCAGTATTGAGCGTTGAAGTTCTTGTTCCCACTCCCAAAGACGCCTAAACAAAGCTTGGCGTTGTCCTTGTAACCAACGTATTCGCCGAGGGTGGTGGTTAATAGTTCGGTGACCCCACTGCCAATGCCGTCGCCACCGTCCAGATAGGTGGGCACGGTTACGAAGAAGGGCTTGGTTTCCTGGGCAAAGTCCGTTTGATCGCTAATTTCCACGCCCTCAACTAGCGGATGAGCAGGATCCTGCTGGTGCATGGTTTGCGCGTACGCGGTGAGGTTATTGACGAAGTTGCGCGTGTTGCCTTCGATTGAAATAAATAAGATTCGCATTGGTTCCATGATGATGCCTCCGTTATGCATGTTTCCGTTTGAAAATGAGCCAAGTAATTAGACTGATTCCGAGTACTAGGATACCACTAATCATCGTCAGGATGCTGCCGATTAAAAGACCAGGAGTGTGGTACTGCAGAGTGACACGGTGCTTGCCCGCTGGAATAATGCCACCGACAAAGCCGTCGTTGACCCGTTTAGTTGTCACGGGTCGATTGTCGACGTGTAACTGCCAACCAGTTGAGTATGGAATCGACGTGGTTAAGACCGTCGTCCGCGGTTGGTTATTAATCCCGGTGATCTGATTAGAAGTTTGCTGAATGTGACGTAACCGTTGTTTTTGTAACTGACGAATCTGCCGAGTGTAGTTTTGTTTCATTGGAACCGCAATCACGCGCGCCCGTTTGAAGTTAATTTGATCAACACCCTGATAGGTCAACGTAATTTTGGAACGAACCTTACTCGAGTAACCAAGGTTTAACAGGGCGGAGTGCTTAGGCACGTAGTTTGAGAGTTCGTCCGTTCCCAGCTGGGTAACGGCGTTGCTCATTCCCTTGGTTTTCGCAATTAATTTGAAACTACCGTTGTTAGCCGTTTGCAGGTTTTTACGCCATTCGTTGAGGCGGTTCATGCCCGTCAACGGCTGATTTCTGACTAAGGCCAGGTTCTTTTCGACCTGGTTTTGTTCCGTAGCACTCGGACCACTGGCTTGAATTCCCTCTAACTCAAGGTACAGCTCCGTTTGTTTCGTGGTTTGTGGTCGCTTAATTTTGATGGTGACGGGCTGATGTTTACCCCAGACGTCCGTTTTCAACTCGTGTAAGCCCTGCCGGTTTTGTTGCTGTAACGCAGTTTGGCGTTGTTGGTTGGCAGTTAAAACCCGGTCCAACTGCTGTTTGGTAGGATGGTGCACGCTAAAAGTGGCATCCGGTTTGGCCCACTCGGACTCGGCCAGTTGCTTGGGCGTGGTAATCCAGTCTTCTTGGTCGAAGTGCGTCGTGTAGGAAAGTGACTTAGCTGTTGGGCGCAGTTTTGCCGGTTTAATTTTCGCCGAGTCAACGACAGTCCCAGCCAGGAGGGCCTGTTCCTTTTCAACTGGATTCAAGCGGTTCCAAGTTGCCGGAGCAATAGCACGAGTTTGATTGTACATCAGGGGCAGCGCGTTCCGGTTCTCAGCTAAGACTGTCCCTTGTTGTTGGTCGGGCGGGAGCATTGGATTCTGCTGGGCAAAGAGCAGGGGTTCGCGTTTGTGATCCCGCACGATCTGGAAACCCGCCGGTAAGCTATGGTGCGCTTTTTCTGAACGGATAAAGAGATACTTAACCCCCATTAAGGCTGATAAGGTCGAACGGTAGTCGTTTTGGGCGACCGGGTCATTCGGGGTGAACTGGTTATTGCGAACGGCGCGTTCTAAATTACCCACGTAGCCATTTTCCACGGTCAGGTAGGACGCAATGTCGTGGGTATCCAGATTCATGGGCGCATTTGAACTAGCGTTGAAGTAATCGGTGTTTAAAGAATTATTCCGGTCATCTGGGAAATAGTGATACCGGGGACCAATGCTAGTGCGGTAGTTACCCAGGCGCTGCTTTACGTAGTTGTTAGCGCCGTCGTAGTAGTGCTGGGTGTAGGTAGCTGCGTTCGTGGTTGCTAACATTCCCTTGGTAAAGCCACTGTTGTTAGGACTGTAGTAGCCCAGCCCCAGCGCCATTAGGTTAACGGTGACAATTCCGAGGACACTTAGGTAAATGGTCCGGGGACGCCAGTGGTAGTCCTTAGCGAGCCAGAAGAGCGCCAGTAAAGTAAGCAACAGCAGGTATTCCACCACATCGTGACGTTGCAGGCGGAGTAAGAAACCCCGGCTCCCCCACAGTAAGAAGAGCAGGATGACCGTGCTGATTCCCATGGTGAGCAAATCCCGTCGGGTTAACCGGGTCAGGTGATCGGCAAAGATGGCCGTTGCTAAGCCCAGCGGCAATAAGGCGAGGGCCAACCAGCGATTGGAAGGCGAGGCCAAGGCGTTAAAGGTAGCGCTGACAGCGGGAAATAGGATTCCGATTCCGACTAATATCAGGGCCATGGTGACATAACGATAACGTTTAAAGTGCGCAAAGACGTAGACCACGGCGTAGAAACTGATTCCGCTCATGCCGATGATTAGCCAGAAGGAGAAGGGACCTCCGAGCCCGAGGATTTTACTAGGTAAGTTGAGGTAGTAGTTCGGAGGATAGAACCAGTAGCCGTTCGCAAAGGCGCCCGTCAGTCGGGTTGACTGAAAGGCATACAGCATGGTGGGAATGAACAGTACCGCGGCAGCTAAAATGCCAAGCACGACTGTTCCCGTCAGTTGTAATAAGGAACGGAACCATTTAAATCCAGGGGTTTTGCGTAACATCAAGAAACGGATCCCGACGTACACCAGGCAGCCCAATCCCAACATGTAGGCAAAGTAAAAGTTGCTTAAAAAGGTAATTAGGACTGCTAAAAAGAGCGGGAACCACGAGCGTTGCTGTAATATTCGTTCAATTCCAGCTGCTAACAGTGGAAAGAAAATTAAGGGTAACAGAAAGAAAGCATGGTGCATGCCCGCGTAGAGTGCGAAACTCGAGAAAGTGTAGGTTAGGGTACTGATGAGCCGACTAACTTTGCGGAACCGGAAGCAATTCAGGTAGAACAGAAAGGCAAGCCCGGCACAGTACAGCCGTAAGAGCACTAGCACGCTGTAGCCTAGTTCAATTTGATTTTTGGGAAAGAAGACGATTAAGTAGTTAAACAGATCGCCGACGACGTAGTAGGAAAAACTGGTTAGTTGATCCGCTCCGAGGCCAATGTTAAAGGACCAGTGAGTTAAACCCTGGCTCGGATGGGTAAGAAAGTGCGTCAACAAGTTCCGAAAGTTTACTAAAATCGGATAGTGTTGGGCAATGCCGTCAAGACTCCAGATTAATGAACGGTTGGTGAGGTGAAACGTCCACCAGTAGACCGCGATGATGACGGCAAAGAAAAACGTATAACTCACCCACACGGGGATTTTTCGCAGCTTTTCCATCTCAAATGAACTCCTTGTCAATAAAAAAACGAGGTTCTCCTCGTTTAGTGTAAATCTTAGTGCTCTTCGGAATCATCGTCCGTGGTCACGGGAGCTTCGGTGACTTCGAACCAGTTAATAAATGAGTTTTCGTAATCAAGAACTTTAAAGTTAAAGTGACCAATTTGCACTACGTCACCAACTTCGATGTGCGGGTAGTGATCAATCACAAACCCGGCAATCGTCACGATGTCTGATTCATTAAATTCTTTGATTTGTGTATCAAAATACTTCTCAAAGTCGTAAGTATTGAGTTTACCGCTGATTTTGTAAGAACCATTGGGTTGCTTAAAGATGTAGGTATGACTCGATGGGTCAATTTCGTCGCGGACCGTTCCAAAGAGTTCTTCGTAGATATCTTTGTCAGTGATGATCCCGGAAGTTCCCCCGTATTCGTCAATGACGACCACGATGGGTTGGTGATTCTTAATCATTTGTTGTAACACGATCGAAATCGTGGTGGTTTCTGAAGTGGTGTCAATCTTCCGAATCAAAGTGGTAATTGGTTTATCCGGGTTAATTTGCGATTGCTTGATTAAATCGTAAATGTAGACGTAGCCGAGGATGTCATCTTTATCGTTATCTTTGACGACGGGAAGCCGACTAAACTTTGTGCTTAAGTAAGTCTCAATTGCATCGCTAACGGTATCGTTAATGTCGATGGTTTTGAGTTGCGTCCGATCAATCATGATATCGCGGGCCGTTTTATCGTTGAGCTCAAAGGCCCGCCGCATGTACAGGTAGTCGTTTTGTTCGAGGTCCCCGTTTTGGACGGCGGCTTTGGAAACACTGAGGATTTCTGATTGTGATAATGCTTCGTCGTTTTCGTTGGCAACTGGTAAGCCCAGTAGCTTAACTACTCCAGAGGCGGAAACGTTCAGTAACCAAACGAAGGGATAGAAGATGACGTGGCAGTAATGTAAGGGCGTGCTAACCACGTTTAATACCTTGAGGGGCATATCAATACTCAGGTTTTTGGGCAGGATTTCTGTGAAGACCACCTCTAAGTAGGTCAACACGATAATTCCCAAAATGGCGCCAATTCCGTGCGCCGTGGCGCTCGGGGTTCCCATTCCGTCGTGACCGAGTACTCTGACAAAGACAGCAATTGCAAAGGATTCACCAATCCATCCCAGGATAATTCCGGCTAACGAAACTCCCACTTGGGTGGTAGATAGGTATTCATTCAGGTTTTTCACCATGTGCAGTTCACGGGTTAATTTCCGTTTTCGTTTGGTAGAAGTGTTTTCGTCATCGAGTTCCTCTTGTAGGGCCGTGGTCCGGGTTTGCACCAGGGCAAACTCACAGGCCACGAAAAAGCCGGCACAAAAGAATGTGACTAAAATAATAACTAAGTCGATAAATATCGATCCAGTAACCAAAGTAGCATTCCTCTTTTCGTTGATGTAAGTAAATAAAAATAGTAATAGTTGCTAACTAATCCTATTTTAAACAGTTATCTCTTATTTTACCATAATATTGTAGAAAACGACTCTGAAACTTCGGGCTAATTAGTTGCCTTGCTGGCTGGCTGGACCTAAAATATAGGCGTCAGGTAACTGATAGATTAATTGGTAAAGGGGTTTTTAAAATGGCACGGAATGAAATGCAAAATAACGGTCGCAATCCGTTAGATGATTTCTTTGGGAACTTTGGTAAGAGTTTGTTGACTTCAGTGGCTGGCGATAACCAAATGAAGACCGACGTGATTGAACATCAAACCGATTACGAAGTGATCGTGGAATTACCGGGATTTAAGAAACAGGATATTCATCTGACCTACAACGATGGCACTTTGAACGTGCATGCCACAAATGACATTAACGCAGAAATGCAAAATGAGGATGGACACGTCTTGAGTCAAGAACGGCGTTCCATGGACGTCACTCGATCCTTTTACCTGCCAGACGTGGATGACCACAAAATTGATGCCAACTACCACGATGGTTTGTTGAAAGTTACCTTACCGAAGGTTGCTTCCGCTGATGATGGCAGTAACAACATTGAAATTAAATAATTAAACCTAATAAAACATCTGGTCCCAGTTCGGACGAGATGTTTTATTTTTGCTTAAATTTGACGGAAACAAGAGCTTGGGGCCCGCGCCGAAGTTAGATTTCTGTATACTAATGGTAGTAAAAGGACGAAAGTGGGGATTCAGCATGCAAGAATTAACGGGTTTAACCAGTGCGGAAGTCCAAGCGCGAGTGCACCAAGGATTGAAGAATACGGAACCTAAACCCCTTACCAAATCAACGGGTCGGATTATTGCCGAGAACGTTTTTACTTTATTTAACTTAATTAACGTGGTGCTGGCAGTCATGGTCTTTACAACGGGGAGCTACAAAAACATGCTCTTCTTATTGATTGCCACGGTGAACACCTTGATTGGCATCTTTCAGGAGCTCCGTTCGAAACGCCAGATTGATAAAATGGCGCTGTTGTCACATTCACCGATTACGGTAATCCGGAACGGAACGGCGGAGTCGATTGCCCCAGCTGAGATTGTGGAGGGCGATACGTTAAAGATTACGTTGGGTGACCAACTGCCGGTGGACGGTAAAATCATTGCCACCCAGGAACTGGAAGTTGATGAATCACAAATTACGGGGGAAGCCGATCCAATTACCAAAGCAGTTGGTGATTCCGTAACGTCGGGAAGTTTTGTGGTGAGCGGGAATGCATACGTTCAGGTAACCAAGGTGGGCGATGCGACCTTTGTGAACTCCTTGACTGCCAAGCTTAAACCAACTAAGCAAAATAACAGTCGCTTGTTGCGGTTAATCAACCGGATTATTCGGATTCTCACCATTATCATTGTGCCACTCGGGGCCATTCTGTTAGCATCACGTTTTTTCCACGGCGTGGGCTACAACCAGGCCATTTTAGGGACGGTTGCTGCCATGATGGGAATGATTCCGGAAGGACTGGTGTTACTATCCTCGGTAACGCTGGCAGTTTCCGCGTATAATTTGGCCCGGCAACACGTATTGGTCCGGGATTTAGCGTCGATTGAAACGCTGGCCCGGGTTGATACGATTTGTCTCGATAAAACGGGAACGATTACGACGGGGAAGTTACAATTTAAAGAGCTACAACTAGCCACAAACCAATATTCTGAAGCAGAGGTAAGTGCCATCTTGGGATCGCTGGTCAACGGGATTGCCGATACCAACGAAACAGCGCAAACTCTGCAGCAGCACTTTACCGAACATCCCTACGCCGTTAGCCACGTGGTGCCGTTTTCTTCGGCTCGCAAGTGGAGTGGTGCGGAGCTGGGGACGACGGGGAACTTTGCCTTGGGTGCTCCCCAGTTTGTGTTGGATCTAACGCCTGCCCAGCGAGAGCAAGTGGCGACGTTTGCCAAAGCTGGTAACAGAGTGTTGGCACTAGTTCAAGCGGACCACATGACGACCACGGAATTACAGGGAACTCGTTTATTGGCGTTCATCTTAATTACGGATGTAATTCGTCCGGACGCAGAGTCGACCTTAGAGTACCTGCGCAATCAGGGAGTTACTGTAAAGGTGATTTCTGGTGATGATCCGACGACGGTGGCCCAAATTGCCCGCACCACGAACATTCCGGGTTGGGAGCAATTAGTGGATATGAGTCAGGTGCCAGACGATGCCGATTATCGAGAACTTACCAACCGGTACACGATTTTTGGACGGGTCAAACCGGACCAAAAGGAACAACTAATTAAGGCCTTACAAGCCAACGGTCACACGGTTGCCATGACCGGTGATGGGGTCAATGATATCCTGGCGTTGCGGCAGTCGAACTGTGGAATTGCGATGGCCAGTGGAAACGAAAGTACCAAGAGTATTGCGGACTTTGTGTTGATGAACTCGAACTTTTCGGCGCTCATTAACGTGCTTAAAGAGGGACGGCGGGTCATCAATAACATAGATAGCATCGCCTCACTCTACCTGATTAAGACGATGTTTTCGGTGATGCTCAGTATTATTTTCTTGTTCTTGGCCAAGGACTATCCCTTCGAACCGATTCAGTTAACTCCGATTAACAGCTTGATGGTGGGGATTCCCTCGTTCTTACTGGCATTAGCGCCGGCCTTTCATCCCATCAAGGACCGCTTTGTGGCTGGGATTACCGGGATTTCGTTGCCGTCCGCTTTGACGGTGGTCATTAATATCTTAGTGATCAATGGGATTGGGGTGTTACTGCACTGGAATCAATTGCAGTTGTCCACTTTGAGTGTGTTGATTACCGGTTTTGTTTGCTGGCAAGCATTGATTCTGGTTAGTCGACCGCTGAATCCCTATAAGTCAACGGTGGTCTTGAGTAGCATTGTTCTCTTCTTGTTAACCTTTATCTTTTTACGTCACTTCTTTGGCTTTGACTCAATCTTCAGTTGGCCATTGGGGGCAGTGGGATTGGTCTTAATCCTCTTAATTAATCCGCTGTTTCTGGGACTACAACGACTGGTCGATCGGGTTACCCCAGTTGTCCAGACGTGGTACCACCAGCTGCAGCACCGTTTTGCACGATCTAAATAATTATTAAGTAAAAAGAGTTATCATCGATGCGGATGATAGCTCTTTGAGTTTTTTACGGATTAGTTTTGGTTCAGCCAATCATTAATTTGATCTTGAACTTCTTGTTGGTAATTACCAGTAATGACGAAATCTTCGCCATCGCTTTCGTTCCCACCCTTTAAGGTTAACCCAGGGAGCACGTTGGCACCCTTCGCGAGATCCTTGATTTGGGAGAAGACCGTTCCCGTTCCAAAGCCAGAGTTGGTGGCGAAAGGAAGCACCGTTTTACCGTTAAAGTCATAACTGGATAAAAAGCTAGCCACTGGTTGCGGTAAAGCCATGTCCCAAGTGGGAGTTCCCAGGTAAATGTGATCATACTGAGCAAAATCAGTTACTTGGTCAGCCAGTTCAGGGTCATGGTGGGATTCTTGATCAGCTTGGGCAGCAGTTAATTGTTGTTGGAAAGTCTTTGGTAGTGGTTCTTTAGTGGTAATGGCAAATAAATCACCGCCCACTTGTGCTTGAATCATTTCGGCAATGGCTTTCGTGTTTCCGGTTCTAGAAAAGTAGGCAATTAAATTTTTAGTTTCTGGCATGATGAAGGTTCCTTTCTGGTACAAAATAATTTATCACAAGTTAATCATAGCACAATGTTCATCCAAAACAGGCTGAAAAGACCGGTTAATCATGCTTATGAGCAACCTCAATTGTCAATTAAAATAATTTTCTGAATTTTTTTCGCCAAAAATAAGCTTTTTTGATAGACAATGGTAATTCATCGTGATATATTTAATTGCGTGCGATACACAAGTGGGCAACTGCTTAACGTGCGGCATGAAAACTATTGGGAAGTAGCTAATGTGAATTAGCTACGGTAAAAAACAGAAAGGATGTTTCTTATGTTTAAACACACACGCAAACTACAGTACAACGCCAAGCCGGATCGTCCAGATCCATTAATGGCACGTCGCTTACAAGAATCATTGGGAGGCCAATGGGGTGAAGTGACTGGTATGATGTCTTACCTATCTCAAGGTTGGTCTTCAACTGGTGACGAAAAGTACAAAGATCTTTTATTAGACACTGGTACTGAAGAAATTGCCCACGTAGAAATGATTTCTACTATGATTGCCTACTTGTTAGAAGGAGCACCATTTAGCGAACAAGACGCTGCTTACCAAAAGGATCCTGCTTTAGCTTCTGTTATGGCTGGGATGGACCCAGAACACGCCTTAGTTCACGGTATGACTGCTAGCTTAAACAACCCGAACGGTTTTGGTTGGAACGCCGGCTACGCTACTTCTAGTGGTAACCTGGTTGCTGACATGCGGTTCAACGTAACGCGTGAATCAGAAGCTCGTTTACAAGTTAGTCGTCTTTACTACATGACTGAAGACGAAGGAATTCGTGACATGTTGAAGTTCTTGTTAGCTCGTGAAACTCAACACCAACTTCAATTCATGAAGGCTCAAGAAGAATTAGAAGAAAAGTACGGTGTAATCGTACCAGGTGATATGAAAGAAATTGAACACAAGCAATTCTCTCACGTATTGATGAACTTCTCCGATGGTGAAGGTTCCAAGGCCTTTGAAGGACAAGTTGCTAAAGACGGTGAGAAATTCACTTACCAAGAAAACCCAGAAGCAATGGGTGGTATTCCTAAGACGAAGCCAGCTGACAAGCGGCTTCACAACGACCAAGGTTAATTTTAATCCCTTGGTTCAAATGAAAGATCGGATCTGTATGACTGCAGACCCGGTCTTTTTTGTTTATTTTTTTGTAAACACACGGGCCACAATTGTGATGATAGTCAGCAATAACGCGATGCACAATGACCACCCAAAGGCTCCTTGCGGCGAATTATAGGCAATCACGGGCAGGAGGCCAAGCACTGCTTGGGTTTTAATGGCATTTACCAAGATGTAAATTTGTACGAGCCAGCTCATCAACGTAATTGCTAAGAGAAAATAAAAATACGTTTTTTTCAAGGAAATCACCTCCAAATTTTAGCTTTGTTAGTAATTTATCAAATTTTCCCAGTTAGAACAATAGAATTGTGCTAAACTAGGGTCAAATCTAATTACTTAGTGGGTTGCCATCCGCAAGTCGACTAGCTTGTCGACACGCCACTTAAAAAACAAAAGGAGTTTAGATCATGCAGTTATCCCCAAAACGCAAAGACCAAATCATCAACTGGGCTTATCGAACGGCAGGTTCGAACTGGTTCGATTTATTGGGAGTCGCTATCGTATTAGCAGCAACCATTTCGGCTGGTTATTACGCCACCACGTTAGCGCAGTCACCGATTCCGTGGCTCCGCGACAGTACCTGGAAGTGGTTCCCCTTAGGAATTGTCTCCACAATTTCAGCAGTTCTATCTGTGCTATCCACGCGGTACGTGGGTAAGATTAATAACCTCGGAAATCTGATTGGGTTCATTAACATTGTGATTGCGGGGTTCGTGGACTATGCGTTGGGAAACTTTGGGGCGATTTATACCTATCCAATTTCCTTCGTGCTTAATATGCTGGCTTGGTTCACATGGCGGACGATTTTTAAACATCGGAAGGGAACGGTTCCGCACGCTAAAGTTGTGATGCCGTTAATTGCGGTATTTGCCGTAATTATTAGCTTTGGAATTAACTACTGGGCGTTTCGCCAGGTAAACTTTTTGTTCATCATGACATCGTTAGTTTTTTCATTTTCGTTAATGGCAGATATTTTGAACGTTTTTAAGGTTAAGTCACAATGGACCGCTTGGGGTGTCTATAACGTCCTCCAGTTGGTCCGGAACGTAACGATGGGAAACTGGGCCAACGTTGGTAAGTACATTTACTACGTCCTCAACTCAATGATTTCGTTTGTCTACTGGAAGTTAACGGGAAAATCGGTGATCCAATCTCGGGAGGCTAAATGAAAATCATTGACCTTGGCAAGGCCGTTTTACTAATCTTTTTAATCATCTTTGGGGTGTCGTTAGCAACTGCTTTACTGCTGAAAATCAGACCGGATTGGAACGAACCATTTTTAAAAATTATTCGTGATCTCCTCATTATTGGCTCGATTTTGTGGTATACGCTTCACGCTCACTTAGTTCAATTTCGGGGCTTGAATTTTAAACTGGACGGACTGGCGTTAGGGGTAGGGTTAATCGTTATGATTGGCTCAGTCCTGTTGGAACCAGATCAAGGTGATTCCATTAAGTTACTCCCCTACCAGGTGTTACAGGTGCTGATTTTTGCGCCTATTATGGAAGAAGTTATCTGTCGGGGTGTAATTTTTGGTAACTATGCTTCCGAACAGCTTGTCATTGCAACTTTAGTTTCCACAGTTTTGTTTGTGGCACTTCATTTTTCCACTAATCTAATTGAGATTGTAGAGTTCGTTTTGATTTCACTGATTCTTTGTTACGTTCAGTTTAAGACGGAAAATGTGCTAAATTGCATTGTGCTCCACTCTTTGTTGAATTTATCCCTGCTAATTGGAAGCCGATTTTTGCAATGATAAAGTACTATATAGCTCTGACTCAGACACTAATAGTAATAACAACAAAGACGATGGAAATAACAACTAAAAATTAACGTAGAAAGCGTTCTTGAAATTTAATTTCAGGAACGCTTTTTTGTTAACAGTTAGTTTTAGTCAGGGAATAATCACTGAATAATTAATTTTTTTAAGTGTGGAATTATTGAAAAAATAAAAAATTTTCCCTTGTTTAATGATCATTTACAGTTGGCGATAATAATAGGATGAAAGCGAATTCAAGCCTAAGAAAAAATAAAAAGGTTCGTCATTTTCTTGCTGAAAAACAAAAAAACGGCTTGTAAGTTAAGAAAATGCGTCCTATAATGAGTAAAATTTAAATTAAAGTTAAGGTATTTATTTGGAGACGATTTTATGACAGCACCGACAACAAAACGGCAAACGCTTCTCACGGTTAAGGATTTAACCACCTCATTTAAAATCGATGGGAAGTTTTATCCGGCGATTTCTGAAATTAATATGAAGATTAAACAAGATGAAATTCTGGCAATTGTGGGTGAATCTGGTTGTGGTAAGAGTACCTTGGTTAATTCCATCATGGGATTACAAGATCCTGCCGAAACTAAGATTAGCGGCGAAATCGACTTTGAAGGACAAGATTTAACCCAAATTGATGAGAATACATACAACCAAATTCGGGGCGCCAAGATTGGCATGATCTTCCAGGATCCATTGTCAGCCCTAGATCCCCTGAAACGGATTGAGGATCAGATTCAAGAAACGTTGATCTATCATACCGATTTAAACGCCAACGAACGGCACGCACGGGTGTTGGAATTGTTAGACCAGGTTGGAATTGTGGATCCGAAGCGGACGGCGCACCAATTTCCCCACCAGTTATCTGGGGGAATGCGCCAACGGGTCGTAATCGCCATTGCAATTGCATGTAAGCCGGATTTCATCATTGCCGATGAACCAAAACCACCGCGCTGGACGTAACGATTCAAGCGCAAATCTTGGACTTGTTGCGGAGCATCCAAACTGAAAACCACGCTAGCATCATCCTAATCACTCATGATTTAGGGGTGGTGGCCGAAACCGCCGACTACGTGCACGTTATGTATGCTGGTAAGATTGTGGAAAAGGGATCGGTTGACCAAGTCTTCAACGACCCCAAACATCCTTACACTCGTTCATTATTAAAATCAATTCCGCAAGCGGACAGTGAAAACGATGATCTTTACGTGATTCAAGGTTCCGTTCCGTCATTGCAAAAGATGCCGCGGACCGGAGATGCCTTTGCACCCCGGATTCCTTGGATTCCGGCTAGTGACCACGAAGAACATCCTGAGATGCACCGCTTAGAGGATGGTCACGAAGTCCGGTGTACCTGCTACAAGAACTTTTACTTTAAGGAGGAAAGTGAATAATGAGCTTGTTAACGGTTAACAATTTAAAAGTTCACTTTCCCATTCGCGGCGGCTTTTTCAACCGCGTGGTCGACAAAGTTTACGCCGTCGACGGAGTGAGTTTTGAAATCCAACCAGGAGAATCGTTTGGATTAGTTGGAGAATCCGGTTCGGGGAAATCAACGACAGGAAAGACCATCATCGGACTGGAAAAATCCACGTCCGGTGAGATTCAATTTAACGGGCAGCCGGTTGATACGAAGCACGAACGGGAAAAGCTAAACTACGATAAAGAAGTGCAAATGATTTTCCAAGATTCTTTTTCGAGTTTGAACCCCCGCAAACGGGTCGAAAGTATCATCGCCGAACCACTGAAAAACTTCGAAAAATTAACTCCCGAACAAGAAAAAATTCGGGTTTTGCAACTAATGAAGATTGTGGGGCTAGCTCCTGACATGCTGTACAAGTATCCCCACCAATTTTCTGGGGGCCAACGGCAACGGATTGGAATTGCCCGCGCCGTAGCCACGAACCCGAAGTTGATTATCGCGGACGAACCAGTTTCTGCCTTGGACTTATCGGTTCAGGCGCAGGTCTTGAACTTCATGAAGAAGATTCAACGTGAGATTGGGGTTTCCTACCTCTTTATCTCTCATGACCTCGGGGTGGTGCGACACATGTGTGACCGAATCGCGATTATGAATCGGGGCCAAATCGTTGAAGTTGGTAGTCGAGCCGATATTTATCAACATGCTAAACACATTTACACCCAACGCTTACTCGCTGCCATTCCTAGTACCAACCTCGAAAAACGGCAGAGTAACTTGGAACATAGACGAGAGATTGAAAAACAATATCAGGAACATAAAGATGACTACTACGATGAAAACGGTCGGGCCTACCCCATGGTTGAAGTTAGTCCCGGACATCTGGTCTCATTACCACCCAAAGAAGCACTGCATTACAAGCAATTAAAGGAGGAAGATTAATCATGTGGAAAACAATTTTACGCCGAATCTTGATTATGATTCCCGAATTAATTGTCTTGAGTATCTTGGTGTTCTTGATGGCGAAGGCGATGCCGGGGGATCCATTTACTGGATCTATTAACCCAAAGAGTAACCCCGCTGAAATTCACCGATTGATGGCGGCCAATGGATTGTTTGATCCGTGGTACGTACAGTACTGGCACTGGGTGGTTAACTTGTTCCACGGCAACTTAGGGATGAGTTATGAGTACCAGATGCCCGTGGTGGACTTGATTAAACAACGGGGAATGAACACCCTTTGGTTAGCGGTCTTCACAATGATTCTGACCTACGCGATTGGATTACCACTCGGAATTTACGCCGGGAAGAATGAAGGAAAATGGCCGGATACCTTAATTCGGATTTACACGTACGTTACGATGTCGATTCCATTCTTCGTGGTTCTTGTGATTGGAATCTGGATTTTTGGATACGCATTAGGGTGGTTCCCAACTTCAGGTTCTGTCTCACCGAGTGTTTCTGGTTTAGGACCAACTATTTTATCTCGACTAGGGCACATTATCTTACCGGGTCTCTTGGGAGCTTTATTTGGAACCGTAAATATCATTCAGTACTTACGTTCCCAAGTAATTGACTCCAAACACTCCGCCTTTGTAAAGACGGAAGTTGCCAAGGGGGTTCCTAGCAAGGCAATCTACCGGCACCACATCTTTAGAAATTCCGTGTTACCAATTGCCGCTTTCGCCGGCTACTCAATTACTGGATTACTAGCTGGTTCCATCTTTACCGAAATGATTTTCTCGTATCCAGGGATGGGACAACTATTCTTAAACGCAGTTAACTTCCGTGATTACACGGTTATCACCACGTTAGTGTTACTGTACGGATTCTTGAACCTTTTAGGGACCCTACTTTCAGATATCGTCTTGAGTATCGTGGATCCCCGGATTCGGATTGAGTAGGAAGGAGGAACGAAGATGGCATATGATTTTAACGGACGCGATGAGTTATCGGATGCCGAATTGCTAGAGTTATCTAGTGAAGCCGAAAATGAAGCTACGCCCAGTACCATTCGGGTAATGTTCAACGAATTCAAAGCAGATAAAGTCGCGATGGCCTCGGCAATCTTTATCGTGGCCTTTATCATATTAGTGGTAATTGGTTCCTTCTTTATAAACGTTCCACAAATCATGCAAACGGATTTGATGGGCTACTATGCGAAACCATTTACGAACTATATTTTAGGGGGAGACTCCTCTGGGCGACCAATTCTGTCGCAACTGGTTGTAGGGTCACGGAACTCAATCTTAATTGCGATTGGGCTAACCGCCATTTCTTCCACCTTTGGGGTGGTATATGGATTAGTTTCTGGATACTACGGAGGTTACGTTGATTTAACCATGCAACGGGTTTATGACTTCATGATGATTATCCCGATGTTAATGACAATCATCGTGTTGGTTACGATTATCCCACACTACAACGCGATTACGTTAACCCTATTACTATCCATCTTTTACTGGATGGGAACGTCGCGGTTGATTCGGTCTAGTACGTTAGCCGAGTCGCAAAAGGATTACGTTGCTGCATCCAAGGTCTCTGGTACCAGTAATTTCAAGATTATGTTCCGATAAATTTTACCGAACATTTCATCTTTAATCATCGTTGATACCACGTTATCCTTTGCGGAAAACATCGGGGTGGAAACGGGACTATCTTACTTAGGGTTCGGGCTTCCTGATGGCACTCCTTCACTGGGGACGTTAATCGCGAACGCCAACGATCCAAACAACATCACGCAGTATTGGTGGACTTGGTTACCAGCTGCCTTAGAAATTATTTTGTTATGTTTAGCCATTAGCTACGTGGGCCAAGTATTACGGCGGACCGCCAATGCTTCCCAACGGCGGAGTAACTAAAGTAATTAATCATTGAGGGAGGTGGTTGCGAATTTCACATCAGTTACGCGGTTCACAGCATCTAAAATTAAGGGAGGAAAAGCAGAAAATGAAGAAACGATACAAACTTGCCATGTGGGGAAGCGCAGCCTTAGTTGCCCTTTCACTGGCCGCCTGTTCTAATGGAGGCGACAGTGCCACGGCGAAAACGCCAAAATTGCCACAAACTTTTAGTGCTTCAGGGAAAGCAAGTGAATCCGCTAATAACGGAACTTTGAAGATTGGGGAAGTTTCACCATCACCATTTACAGGGATTTCTGATCCACTGTTGATTAGTGCTAAAACCGACCAGGATGTTTTCTTACCTGGTGGTCAAAACAACTTATTTGCCACCGACAATAATTACAAGATTAAGGACGGTGGTTTGGCCAACCTGCGCTTAGACCGGAAGAACAATACCGCCACAGTTACGCTTCGGAATAATGCTAAGTGGTCTAACGGAATGCCAGTAACGGCCAAAGACGTTGAATACGCCTACGAGGTGTTGGCTAACCCCCAAACGAAGTCCCAACAATATTCCGAAAACTTTGAAAACATTAAGGGAATGAAGGACTACCACGAAGGAAAGGCTGCTGGTATTTCAGGAATTACTTTCCCAGATGGTGAAAAAGGGAAGAAGACTGTGATTCACTTTGATCGGGTTACCCCAGCCATGCAATACGCTGGGAATGACTTTATGTGGGGAACGGTTGAACCATACGAATATTTGAAGGACGTTAAGATTCCTGACTTGGTATCGTCGGAAAAAATCCGGAAAACGCCAATCTTTACCGGTGCCTACAAGTTGGACAAAGTGGTTGAAGGGGAATCGACTAGTTGGAGTCCAAACAAGTACTACTGGGGCAAGAAGGCTCACATCAAACACATTAATATCCAAATTGTTTCTCCAAGTAACGTGACCTCTGCGTTGAAAGCCAAGAAATACGACTTTACTCAAGGAGTTCAAGCTGCAGCTGATTATCCAAAGATTTCGAAGTTGAGTAATTACAAGGTGGTTGGTGCACCAGAACTAGGTTACTACTACTTTGGATTTAACTTGGGTCACTTAGATACCAAGACGAACACGCAGGTTACTGACAAGAACAAGAAGATGAGTAACAAGAACTTGCGGCAAGCCATGATGTACGCCATCGATCAAGACGAAGTTACTAAGAAATTTGGGAACGGAGTTTCATGGCGAGCTAATACCCTGCTTCCACCAGTATTTAAGAAGTATTACGACAAGAATGCTAAAGGGTTTACTTACGATCAAGCGAAGGCGGAAAAGCTGTTAGACCAAGCTGGTTACAAGAAGAAGGGTAAGTGGCGGACTCAACCAAATGGGAAACCATTGGAAATTAACTTTGCGGCACCAAACAGTTCTGAATCAGCTAACGCCACTAGTAAGTACTACGTTCAACAATGGCGTAAGTTAGGCTTGAATGTGAAGTTTACTACTGGAAAGTTAATGGAAACAAACAGTTACTTTGAAGCTCTACAAAAACCAGATAACAAGGATATTGATGTCTGGAGAGGTGGTTTTAGTGTTAGTTCCGAACCAACTCCGACTGGATTGTACGGTAAAAGCGCACCATTCAACATGGGTCACTTTGTATCGAAAGAAAACACGCAACTGATGAGTAACATGAACAACGACAAGGCTTGGAACGAAAAGTACCGGGCTAAACAATTTAAAGACTGGCAAGAATACATGAACAAGGAAACGGCTTACGCTCCTGCTTCGTTCTCTCTAGACTGGCAACCAGTTAACAAGCGGGTTAAGGGTTACAGCGTTAAACCAGCTGATGGTGACAACGCATTTAGTAACTTGCAACTTACGCAAACTGAAACCAAATAATTTCTAATTTTTGGACCCATAACGATGAAATCGTTATGGGTTTTTTTATAACCAGGAGGTGCTAGTATTAGAAAGCAACGAACTAACTTATATCTCATGTTGATCTCTATAGCTTACAAAAGGATGCCTATCAATAGAAAGAAACTGGGTTTATTTAGACTGAAAGAAGGGAGAATTATGATTGTAAATAATCTGAATCAGACGATTAGAATTAAAACTAATTCCAAAACAGAGTTTAAACGGATGCTAGATGTGATTCGTCCTTCCGCACAAACTAGAAAAAGTTTAGAATACAGGAAGAGTGTGAAACAAGCACAATCCAAATTAAATAAAGCATCATTTTAAAAGGAGCAAACTTATGAACAAAAAACAGATTATTTCGCTAACGACCTTTGCAATTGCTTTGGTTACTTTAGCCATTTCACTGTATGATTTTTTGCATGAACTAACGAATTTTGAGGATTAATTTTTGTATAACAAAAGAGCCGCAACCGACCTTCGTCAGTTACGACTCTTTTTAGTTTACGTTTAAATTAGCACATGTCCATGCCCATCTTTTTGTAGGATTCCAAACTCTTGATTTTTAAGTCTTCTGGACGACAGTGTCGTTCTTCAGCCAGGGCATCCATCAAGGTCTTCATGTCCATCAACTTGTACTTCTTGTATGGATCATCCTTAGTGTAAACCTGCAGTTGCGCCATCATTCCACCATCTTCGTGTTCGATGATGTGGCAGTGGTACATGAAGATTCCCGGGTGGTTAAACTTCATCTTAACCCGAACCGTTTCGCCGGCGTTAACCCCGATGGTATCTTTGTAACCACGTTCGTTTGGATATGGAGCTTCACCGTTTCGAGAAACCACCATGAATTGGCCACCGTGAGAGTGGTATGGGTGAATCATTCCCCCACAACAATCGTTGGTGTTTGTGATGTCCCAGTATTCGGACTTGCCGAGTTCTTGCCGGTCATCAATCCGCATCATACCGAATTTCTTTCCGTTGAATTCGACTTCTTCGTCAGTTCCAGACATCACAACTTGGTGAACTAATGAGTCCTTGTCAGGATCAGGGTAGTCCATGTCAGCGAGGTGGTCAGGAATTTCCGTGTTGTCCTTAGCGAATTCGTGAATCTTGAACTTCAAGATTGGCGTATCGTCGGAGTACAGGGTCACTTCGTCGCCTGGTTTGTACTTACCAAAGTCTAAGACCACTTCCGTCCGTTCGGCACAGGTCATCATTAACTTGGTTAGGTAAACGGGTTCTGGCAGTAAACCACCATCGGAAGCGATTTGGGTCATCACCATGTCATCGCTCAGGTGTAAACGCCATTCCCGCCGGTTTGAACCGTCTAAGAACCGTAACCGCAATTTTTGCGTGGTAACGTCAAAGTAAGGATTTACCGTTCCGTTGATTAAGGCCGTTGGTCCTTCAGTTCCATCTGGATCGTAGTCATCGTCGTAGTTCCATTGGTTGTGTTCGTCGAAACGACGGTCTTGTAAGATCACCGGAATGTCATCGACACCGTAGTTACGTGGCAATGGCAGTGTGGCTTCGTGCTGGTCTTTTACGACCACGGCACAAGCCAAACCGTGCCAAACATCCCAACCAGTTAATGGACATGGGTGCGCATGCAACCACGTGGTAGCAGCTGGTTGGTGCACTGGGAATTCGATTTCCTTGGCTTCACCAGGGTAAACCGGGGCATGACAACCACCGTCAATGTAAGGACCGGGAACGTCTAAACCGTGCCAGTGGTAGGTAGTTAATTCGGGAAGACTATTTTTTAAGGTAACGTGGTAGTTCTTACCATCTTCATAAATAATCGTTTTCCCCAATAAACTTTGGTTGTAACCCCAAGTCTTGGTCTTTTCACCAGGTAAAATCTGGGTTTCTCCCGTTTGTGCTTCGACAGTGTACCAAACGTCGTTGCCATCCACCTTGTCTGGTTTTAAGACTTCTGGGATGTTCAGTTTGCTTTCAGGAGCATCGTGTTTTTCCAACGGAACGTAGCCGCCATCATGATAATCATAAGCGGATTCGTTGAAAAAGTAGTCAGTATAAACGTGATGTTGTTCTTGTTCTGCCATTGTTTTCCACCCTTTCTTTTGGTTCATCTTTAGTTTACTACAATTCCAATTTGGATAAAGCTTTTTTTGCAAATCTTAGGAAAAAAGTAAGGTAGTCTTATTTGCTTTGAATCTGCTTCGTGAGGACCTTGATGAGGTTCTTTTCCTTCGGCGTGAGTACGTGACTTTTGCGGTAGGCCACGGAAACGTAAAACGGAGGTAGTTCGTCATCTTGAATGGGTAGAGCGACCACGTTATCGGTTTCCCGGATGGCTTCGTCCGTTAGCATGGCAACCCCGACACCCCGACTGACCAGTTGCTTTAAAAGCTCGATGTCACTGGTGTTATAACTGGTGTGAACGTGGAGACTGTGGTCCCTAAGGAGTTGATTGAAAATTTGTTGGTGAATGAAACCGTCCGAAAATTCAATCACGTCCTGCTGGTCTAAGTCTCGGACCCGAATCTGTTTCTGCTTGGCTAACGGCGAGTTCGGGGGCACAATCAGCTTAAATTCACTGCGAGCAACCACCTGAGCGTCAATCGTGGCACTGTCTAAGGGTGCCGCTGATCCCAAGAGAGCGACGTCAACACTGCCTTGCTTCAGTCGGTCTAGCAACGAGGCGGACCCACCTTCGATGTTATCCAAACTATCGAGGATACCGTCCTTTCGCAGGGTGATGGCTAGTTCAGGAAAGTAGTAGTTGGCAATAATCGGGGGCATCCCAAAGTTAATGTGCCCGCGCCCGTTGTTGTTTAAGTCATGGTTAATTGCTTCAACCTGTTCCGCAATTTTTTGGGTGTGTTCATATAAAGTTTGGCCCGCTTGATTGATCTTTACGTGATGGTGGGCCTGATTCCGATTAATCAGTTCCACGTTAAATTCGGTTTCCAGCCGGTGAATGGCAATTGAAACGGTGGGTTGACTAACCCCAAAGTACGTGGAAACGGCCGTGTAGCTCTTTAGTTCAACGAGTTTATTAAAGTAGAGTAAATCCTGGAGTTTGATAGGAACACCTCATATAAATTCTATTTATGGAAAATCTGAGTTTGACTATCATTTTCCGTCTCTTTTAAGATAGACGTGTTCAATGAATAATCTGAAAAGTAAATGTTACCTAATTATACTACGGAAAAAGGAGTCTTAGTTTATGACAAAGAGTCAAGAGATTGTAAATAACCCCTTCTTAAACAAGGGAACGGCCTTTACGGAAGCAGAACGAAAAGCCCTCAACCTGGAAGGAATGTTACCACCACGCGTCCAAACTCTCGATAAACAAGTAGAACGGGTATACGCTGAATACCAACAAAAGAGTAACGACTTAGAAAAGCGCGTTTACTTAATGAGCATTTTCAACGAAAACCGGGTGTTATTCTACGCCACGTTCGCTAAGCACGTGAGTGAATTCATGCCTGTTGTTTATGATCCAACCATCGCGGATTCGATTGAAAACTACAGCCGGATGTACGTGAACCCTCAAAATGCCGCTTTCTTATCTATCAATGATGACAGTCGGGAAACGATTCGGCAAAGCTTAGTGAATGCTGCTGAAGGTCGCGACATTGAATTATTAGTGGTGACCGATGGGGAAGGAATTCTCGGAATTGGTGACTGGGCAACCCAAGGAATCGACATTCCCGTTGGAAAGTTAATGGTATATACAGCTGCGGCCGGAATTGATCCAGCGAAAGTTCTGCCAGTGGTCTTAGATGCCGGAACAACTCGTGATGAATTACGGAAAGATCCGTTGTACGTGGGACTAGACCAAGAACGGGACTACTCCGACAAGTACTACAACTTTGTGGATAACTTCGTCCAAGAAGCTGAAGACTTATTCCCGAACTTGTACCTGCACTTTGAAGACTTTGGTCGTTCTAACGCTGCTAACATCTTGGACAAGTACAAGGATGAATTCTTGGTCTTTAACGATGACATCCAAGGAACGGGAATCATTGTGTTAGCTGGAGTGCTTGGAGCTTTGAACATCTCTGGTGAAAAGATGACGGACCAAACCTACTTGTGTTACGGAGCCGGGACTGCTGGTGCCGGAATTGCACAACGGGTTTGTGAAGAAATGGTTCAAGAAGGTTTGTCTGAAGATGAAGCCAAGAAGCACTTCTACATGGTGGATAAGCAAGGACTCTTGTTTGACGACATGCCTGATTTAACTCCAGCTCAAAAGGAATTTGCTCGGAGCCGGTCTGAATTTGATAACAGTGAAGATCTAACGGACTTACTTTCAATTGTAAAAGCCGTTCAACCAACCATTATGGTGGGGACTTCTACTAACCCAGGTGCTTTCACGGAAGACGTTGTGAAAGAAATGGCTGCCCACACGGATCGTCCAATTATCCTACCAATTTCGAACCCAACCAAGTTGTGTGAAGCAAAGGCCGAAGACTTGATTAAGTGGACCGACGGACGGGCTTTAGTTGCTACCGGAGTTCCAAGTGCTCCCGTTGAATACAACGGCGTTACTTACGAAATCGGTCAAGCTAACAATGCCTTGGTTTACCCTGGAATTGGTTTAGGAGCTATCGCTGCTACTGCTACCACGTTAAACGATGCCATGATCAGTGCCGCTGCGCACTCCTTAGGGGGAATCGTGGATCCTAAACAACCGGGAGCAGCCATCTTACCACCAGTGGATCAACTCACGAAGTTCTCACAAACGGTGGCCAATGCCGTCGCCCAAAGTGCTGTGGATCAAGGCGTTACCAGAGAAACAATCAGTGATGTCAAAGAAGCCGTGGAAAACGAAAAATGGTACCCGGTTTACACCGATCTCACTGACTTAGCAACTAAATAAATTTGTTTTTAACTTAGGAGGATTGAACGTCAATGACAGCGTTTTTAACATCATTGTCAAGTGTCGGTGAAATCGTCCTCGTCATTGCCTTAGGTTATTGGTTACGAAAATCAGGCCGATTAGGCGACACTTTCAAAGGCAACATTTCGTTCATTATTATGAACATTGCATTACCAGTTTCTATTTTCATGTCCGTGGTGACCAACTTAAACCGGGATAAACTGATTAGTCTGTCCAGCGGCTTGCTGTACGTCTTTATCAGTTTTGTGATTGGATATGCGGTCGCCATCGCGTTGACCTACTTGTTTAAGATTCGCAAGGGACGGCGCGGAACTTTTATCAACATGTTCGTAAACGCCAATACCATCTTCATTGGGATGCCGTTGAACATGGCCCTGTTCGGGGATAAAGGATTACCATACTTCCTGCTGTACTACCTGATGAATACAATTTCGACTTGGGCAATTGGGATCTTCTTCATTTCTGCGGATGATCCGACCAAGACCAAGTCAGATGGTGGCTCGGCTAAGTTTAATTGGAAGAAGTTACTGCCGGCACCGTTGATTGGATTCTTAGTGGCCTTAATATGGTTAGTGCTGGGGTTACCCATTACCTTCATCGTAGAACCACCAGCTTTCCCAATGCTTGGAAAGACCTTTACGATGATTGGTGGCTTAGTAACACCATTGTCACTGATTTACATTGGGATTATTCTGGCAGATGCCGGATTAAACTCAATTCACTTTGACCGAGATTCGATTTTGGCCCTCGTGGGTCGGTTCGTAATCTCACCTGCCATTATGATTGCGGTCTTGATGACTTTCAATGGGATGGGAGCTTCTGTTCCAGGACCAGAATTAAGTACCTTCGTCATCCAAGCTGCCGCACCGGGATTGGCAGTCTTACCAATCTTAGTTGGAAACGCCCATGGAGACGTCGACTACGCTACCAACGTGGTCGTTACCAGTACGGTGCTCTTCGTCGTGGTAGTGCCAATTTTGATGGAAATCATTACCTTCCTATAATCAAGAAATGTAATTACGAAAGGGGTTCTGCCAGGAGCAGACCTCTTTTTGTGTTTCCAGCCCGTTTGTGGCAGAATTAAACGAATAATGGAGAAAGGCGGATGGAAGCAAAATGACAGAACGACTAACGGCAGTTGCCGATTTTGCCCAACAGATGATGACGGGAGACCGTTCGGGGCATGGTTTTGATCACATTGAACGAGTGGTCAATCTGACCCGCCAGTTGCTGGCCGAAAATCCGGTTAACGGCGAAATTGCTCTCACAGCGGCATATTTACACGATTGTTTTGATGATAAGTTAACTGATGATCCGGCCGCCCGCCGCGCAGAGGTGGTGAACGAGCTGATGCAGGTGGGTTACCAACCAGAGGAAGTGGACCACATTTTGGCCATCATTGACCACATGTCGTTTGCTGCGAACCTGGAACAGCACCAGAAATTAAGTCCCGAAGGACAGTTGGTGCAGGATGCCGACCGGCTGGATGCCATCGGGGCGATTGGCATTGCTCGGGCCTTTTCGTACGGAGCAGTGCACGGGTATGCGATGTACGATCCCAAGGTGCAACCCCGCGAAAACCTGACGAAGGGAAACTACCGGCAGCCCGAAACGACGATTAATCATTTTTACGAGAAATTGTTTAAATTGCCGGACCAAATGAACACGGCGACCGCTCGGCGGATTGGAAACGAACGGAAGCGCTATATGCAATCCTTTGTGACGGAATTTAAGCGGGAGTGGGAATTGTAAAAGGAGCAACCCATGGATGAACGATTGCAACTGGTAAAGGAATACGTGCAAGCGCAACTGGCGTCTGACCACACGGGGCACGATTTTGCCCACATTCAGCGGGTGGTTAAACTGACGCAAACGCTGTTACTGACGGAATCAGCGGATGCAACGTTGGCGCTGACAATTGCCTATCTACATGATGTTCCGGACGAAAAACTGACGACTAATCCAAAACAGAAACGACAAGAAATTGCCACGAAACTGGCAGAGTGGGGTTATTCAACGGCAGCCATTCGGTTAATCATGGACGACATTGCCCATTTATCGTTTTCCACTAACTTGCAACATCACTATGAGCTGGATCCGGCCGGGCAACTGGCGCAGGATGCGGATCGTTTAGACGCCATCGGTCCGGTGGCGATTGCCCGCACGTTTGCGTATGGGGCGGTCCACGGGATTTCATTGTATGAAGCGCATGCAGATGCTTCAGAGTTGACCAGTAAAAGTGCATATCGGCATCCTACCGACACCTTTCATCACTACCAAGCGCGGACCCAGCGGGTGATGCAGCAGTTAAACACCATGACGGCGCAGCAGCTGGCGCAACGACGGTTAGCGGCGACCCAACGATTTTTAGATCAATTCCTGGCTGAATGGCAGGGAGAAAAATAAGTCATGATGAAACTCTCATCTGCGTTAGCAGGTGGGAGCTTTTTTGTGATTGATTCTGAATCCTACGGGAATAATTGCTTCAATTAATCCCCGATTTAATTAAAAGTGACAAAGTGTTACAATGGACTTGAGCCTAGTAAATTCAGCGTTCCGTTGGATTTAGAATGTGGTAAGATTAGATGGGTAAAAAAGATTGCTAGTTAGATGAACTAGCCAATAGAAGGAGGCAAGTCAAATGAAAAAAGTATTAGTGATTGGAGCTGGGTTTGCCGGACTCCGGGCTTGTAAACGATTAGCAAAAAGCAAGCAAGACTTAGAAATCACCTTGGTCGACCGGACTCCTTACCATTACGATTCCACACAACTCTATCGCGTGGCAGCGGGTAGCATTGCTCCCGAGAAAATTATGTTCCGGATTGAAGACATCATTAGTCCCAAGATCAAGTTCATTCAGGATGAAGTTCAAGTGATTAATGGGGACCACAACACGGTGACGTTGACTAACCACGGAGACATTAGTTACGACTACCTGTTTAACGCGCTGGGCTTTGAACCAGAAACGTTCAACACGCCGGGAGCAGATACAGATGGGCTCCAAATCAGTAACATTGAAAATTCCAGCAGGGATGCCAAAGCGCTGCAGGATTCCTTAGCGAAATACGCACAAACTAAAGATCCGAAGTACCTGAGCATTTTGACCGTCGGTGGTGGTTTTACCAGCATCGAACTGTTGGGTGAATTAGTACATATGGTGCCAACCTGGGCCAAAAAATACGGCTTTCAGCCGAATGATTTAAAGATTACCTGTGTGGCTCCCGCCTTTTTAGGGATGTTTAACGAGAAGCAATCTACATATGCAAAGCGGTATTTGGAAAAGAAGGGCGTTAACTTCATTCTAGGCTCGAACGTCAATAAGGTAACGGATGATGGAGTTTACTACGGTCAGGATAACCAATTCCTGCCAGCTGCCAACATTTTCTGGACCGCTGGAGTGAAGGGGAGCGACGTTATTGCCGCTTCTGGATACGACCAACATCGTAACCGGGTCGTCGTCAATGACGACATGAGCTTACAAGCTTACCCGAACCAGTACCTCATTGGAGACGTTTCAGCCGTGAAGGATCCTACTTCAGGACAGATGTATCCCACGACGGCGCAAATTTCGATTTATGAAGCTAGTAACGCGGTCGCTAACTTAGAAAATAAGTTAGCCGGTAAGTCCGTGGCACCGTTTAACTACCATTCATTAGGAACGGTCTGCTCGCTCGGACCACACAACGCGGTTGCTGACGTTTCGATGTTAGGCCTGAACGTTAAAATTAACGGCTTCATTGCCGCTGTCATTAAAAACATCATTTTCAAACGCAGTAGTTACGAACTATCTGGGTTGAAAATGATGCTACAAAGTTAATTGAGGAGAGATGAAAGATGTTCAACATTGGCATGAGCGTGGTTTCATTGGCGCGGTTCCAGTTCGCCATGACCACGATTTTTCACTTTTTCTTCGTACCGATGTCCATTGGACTAGGATTGTTAGTTGCAATCATGGAGACGATGTACGTCATTAAGAAGAAGCCGATTTACCTCACCATGACCAAGTTCTGGGGCAAGATTTTCTTGCTGAGCTTTGCCGTGGGAGTCGTAACTGGGATTATTCAAGAATTCCAGTTTGGGATGAACTGGTCCAACTACTCCCGGTTTATGGGAGATATCTTCGGGGCGCCGTTAGCCATCGAAGCGTTGCTGGCCTTTTTCCTGGAATCAACCTTCCTAGGGATTTGGATGTTTACCTGGGATAAAATGAAACCAATTTGGCACTCGTTAATGATTTGGTTGGTGGTAATTGGTTCAACCTTATCCGCCCTTTGGATTTTAGCGGCCAACAGTTTTATGCAGAACCCAGTGGGGTACAAGATTGACCCCAAAACTGGTCACGCAGTGATGACAGATTTCTTTGCCATCATTAAGAACCAACAACTCTGGTACGAATTCCCCCACGTTATCTTTGGGGCCTTCGTAACGGGCAGTTTCATTGTCGCTGGGGCATCTGCTTGGATGCTTTTTCGCAAGAAATCACCAGCTTTCTTCCGGAAATCAATGCGCCTTGGTCTGATTGTCGGGCTGTTTGGTCTACTCGGCGGCTTTGTGTCCGGAGACGGTCAGATGCTGTACTTAACTAAGGATCAACCCATGAAGTTTGCGGCTGCTGAAGGGGAGTACAAAAACGTGAAAAGTCCAGCGGCTTGGAGCGTGGTGCAAATTTCAAATACTAAGGAAAAAACGGCTTCCTATCGGATTGAAATTCCGTATATGTTGGACTTGTTAACCTACCATAAACCAAGTGGCAACATCACCGGGATGGACCAGGTGAACAAAGACCTGCACAAGAAATACGATAAGAAGTTCGGGAAAAACATGAACTACTACCCACCAGTTAACACGTTGTTCTACTCCTTCCGAATCATGGTGGCCGGAGCGGGAGCGCTCGGAATGCTCTCCCTGTTAGGACTGTGGTTCTCACGAAAACGGAAAAATACGATCGTCAAACAGAAGTGGTTACTGCTGTTATTGACCCTTGCCACCTTTGGACCATTCTTGATTAACAGCTGTGGTTGGATTGTGACCGAATTAGGGCGGAACCCTTGGGTTGTGTACGGATTACTCCCAATCGCGGACGCCGTTTCACCAAGTACGAGTGCCGCAGCGGTCTTGTTTACGATTATTGTGTACTTCTTTCTCTTCTCGTTCTTGGGCGCATTCATGTTTGTCTACGCCAAAAAGAACTTGGAAAAGGGACCAGAAGCCATCGACGATACAATTGAATACGATACAGAAGATCCGTTCTCAAAGGAGGCCTTTAGCAAATGAGTTTTTTACAATTACTATGGTACTTTGTAGTAGGGCTGTTATTTGCCGCTTTCTTAGTGCTGGACGGAGCCGACTTAGGAATCGGAATGGCAACGCGCTTTTTAGCGTTTAACTATGACGAACGGCAACAGTTACTACGGACAATTGGACCCCACTGGGACGGAAATGAAGTGTTCCTGATTGCTGCTGGGGGATCAATGTTTGCCTCGATGCCAATGTGGTATGCGAGCCTCTTCTCTGGTTTCTACCTGCTCCTCTTCTTGGTGTTAATTGCTCTGATTTTTCGGGGAGTTTCGTTTGAATTTGCCGAAAACGCCGAAACCAAAAAAGGTCGGAACGCTTGGATGTGGACAAACTTCTGGGGAAGTCTATGTACAGCCTTCCTGTTTGGAATGCTCTTTACGGCCATGATTCAACCAGTGCCGATTGATGCCCAGGGTAACATCTTTGCAAGCTTTCTTGACGTGGTCAATCCATTGTCACTGCTCGGTGGGGTGGCCTTAACGGCGTTGTGCCTCTACCAAGGACTGCACTACGCTACGTTACGGACTTCCGGCTTAATGCGGGACCACGCCGCCACTTTGTGTGGAAACATGTACTGGGCTGCTTACCCTGTGGAAGTGCTCTTTGCAATTGCGCTCTACTTTCAAACGGATTTCTTTGTGACTCATCCAATTGCTACGCTATTCTTCTTAGTGGTAATTGTGGCTACAACCGTGTGGGGGCACCTTGCCACGATTCGGGATCGAGAATGGTCGGCTTACATTGCCAGCACGGTCACTCTGGCAGCCCTCGTGGCCTTAATCTTTGTGGGCTTGTTCCCAAACGTTTTGATTGCCAGAAACTCGGCCCACACGATTAGCATTGTGTCTGCCTCGGCTACTAGTTACACGCTCGGAGTGATGACGGTGGTCTTGTGCATCCTCTTGCCAATCGTAATTGCCTACTTTACGTGGAGTTACATCTCCCAGTGGCACCGGGTCTCATTACAAGAAGTTCAAGAAGACCAAGACGGTTATTAAACCGCAGTAAGGATTGATAAAATGTTTGATCAACAGTTACTATCAATTCCGGGAATTAAAAAATTGATTGGCAAACTTAGTGGGCTTGCCGTGCTGCAGGCGCTAACCATCGTGTTAGAGGCTGTCTTCTTAGCGCGATCGCTCGTAGTAGTTTGGCAGCGAGAAAAGATAGCGGCGCTAGTGGTGCCGGTGCTATCTTTTTTTGTTTTTTTCGCCCTTCGGTATTTAATTACCCGAATTGAGAGTCAAATTACGGATAACTTTGCTGACCACGCGGTTGATCAGTTAAAGGCCCAGCTCTTACAACAGGAGTTTCGCTTGGGACCATGGATGGTGGCGGACGTTGGTTCGGGACACGTGGTCACGCTGGCCTTAGAAGGGCTGGACCAGGTCCAAAATTACCTGGATTTAATCGTGCTGAAAACGATTAACATGGCGATTATTCCTTGGATCATCGTGGCTTACATCTTCTTTGTGGACTGGCTGTCGGCCGTGATTCTGCTGCTGATGTTTCCCGTGATTATCCTGTTCATGGTTATCCTGGGACTGTCAGCCAAATCCAAGTCAGACCAGCAGTATGCCGAATTTAAACAGATGGCGAACGTCTTTGTCGATAGTATTCGGGGACTCAAGACGCTGAAGCTGTTTGGTTTGAGTAAAAAATATGGTGACAACATCTACCGGGTGAGTGAAAACTACCGGAAAAGTACGATGAGTGTGCTGAAGGTGGCGTTATTGTCAACGTTCGCACTCGATTTCTTCACCACGATTTCAATTGCCATCGTGGCGGTTTTACTGGGGCAGGCCTTAATCGTCGGCTCGATTGCCTTGCTACCAGCCTTAATCATCCTGATTCTGTGTCCAGACTACTTTTTCCCGGTGCGTGACTATGGAGATGACTACCACGCCACCTTGGACGGAAAGAACGCGCTGACGGAGATTAACCGGATCCTCGCGATTCCTGCCCCGCATAGCGAAGTCCCACTGGTGGATTTTCAAAACTGGACGAGTGAGAGTCAGTTAGACGTGCGCGCCTTGAACTTTACCTATCCCCAAGCAGACCAACCAGCGTTATCTGACCTGAACTTTACGTTACACGGCGATTTGAACGTTGGCATTATCGGAAAGTCGGGAGCCGGGAAGTCAACGCTTCTCAACGTGCTGGGTGGTTGGTTACAACCGGATGCCTCTGAAAAAGACCAGCCGTTGGTTGTCGATGGTCAGGCCGTGGATAGTCTGGCGCAAACTGCCTGGCAAAAGCACATCAGTTACATTCCCCAGCACCCGTACATTTTTGCCGGCACGATTGCCCAAAACGTGGCCTTTTATAAGCCGAATGCTGATCAGGTCGCCATTCATCAGGCAGTCCACCAAGCCGGGCTCGACACGTTCATTGCCGAGTTACCACAGGGATTAGAAACGGTGATCGGTGAAGGAGGCCGGGGAATCAGTGGAGGACAAGCCCAACGAATTGCTCTGGCCCGGGCGTTGTTAGACACGGACCGGACAATTCTATTGTTTGACGAACCAACCGCCCACCTGGATTTGGAAACGGAATACGAATTGAAACAAACGATGACCAAGGTCTTTCACAATCATTTGGTCCTCTTTTCGACTCACCGGTTGCACTGGGTGAGCGCGATGGACTACGTGTTAGTGATGGACCAGGGTCGGATTGTGGAACAAGGAACGCCGGCGGAATTAAAGCAACAGAATGGTGTTTATCAAGAACTAGTGAACGAGATTCGAGGTGAAAACAATGCAGAATAAGTGGCAACAAGACCAGTGGGTCCGTCCCAACTTAAAGCGGTATCGGAAGTTGCTCTGCCTGGTTTTCTTCCTGGGAGTCATCACGATTTTATGTGGGGTTGGGCTGATGTTTGTGGCCGGTTACTTAATCAGCCGAACGGCAACTCATCCCTATAACATCCTGGTCGTGTACGTGCCGGTGCTGTTAACCCGCGCGTTTGGGATTGGGCGGCCGGTGTTTAAATACCTGGAACGAATCAACAGTCACAACTGGGTCTTAAAGATTACGTCTAGCCTGCGAAAACGCCTGTACGTGACCCTGGAAAGTTCTGCTTTGTTTTTAAGCGAACAATTTCAATCGGGGAAACTACTGGGCTTTTTAGCCGATGACATTGATCACCTGGAAAACTTCTACCTGCGGACGATTTTTCCCATCGTAGTGGCTTATCTAACTGGAATTGTGCTGTTAATTGGAATGGGAATCGTGAGCTGGCCGTACGCACTGGTGATGTTTGTTTTATTTGCTATTATCCTGGTGGTGATTCCCATCCTATCTCAATCGATTCAGGGAGCCACCCGGGTTCGGCAACGCGAACTGGTACAGGATTCCTACCAACGACTGACGGATGCCACCTTTGGGATTGCCGACTGGATGATTTCGGGCCGGGAAGCGGAATTCGTGCAAACCGTGCGGAAGCAGGATGAACCTGCTGGCCAGTTGAACCGTAAGGCCAACCTGTTTGAATGGAACCGGGATTTCGTGGTGAAGTTGTTATTTGGACTGATGATCATGGTGACCATTGGTTGGGCAGCGTTAGCGCTAACGGGGCACCAAGAAAGTGCCAATTACGCGGCCGCCTTTACTCTGGGGATTTTCCCACTGATGGATTCCTTTGGCGCGGTTCCACAGGCGGCCGAGGAAGGACCGATGTATCAGGAATCACTGAACCGGTTAAATGATCTCTCCCGCCAGGTGAAACCCCAACCAGTAAAGCCAGAACGTTTACCAGCGCCTAATTCATTACAAAAAATTCACTTTGAGAACGTTAGTTTTCACTATCCCAAGACGGACACGGACATCATTCAACAAGTGTCGTTTACCGTTCCGGCGGGCGAGTCGCTTGCCATCATTGGCCCGAGTGGGGTAGGGAAAACGACCCTTTTGGAACTACTAACTGGAAGTTTGGTTCCCACCCAAGGACAGGTCTGGTTTGACCAGCTACCGGCGCATGACCTCCAGACCGTGGCCAATCAGTGGTTTAGTGTGTTAGACCAGCAACCGTTCTTATTTAACACTACCATTATGAACAACGTCCGAATCGGAAATGAGCAAGCCACGGATGACGATGTCAAAAAAGCCATCCAGGAAGTGGGTCTCGCTGACTTAGTCAGGGAGCTTCCGAATGGCTTGGAAACGGATGTAAGTGAAAATGGAGTGCGGTTATCTGGGGGACAACGGCAACGTTTGGCGTTAGCCCGAATTTTATTGCAGGATAACCCAGTGGTGGTTTTAGATGAACCGACCGTGGGGCTTGATCCGATTACCGAACAGCAGTTAATCACGACGATTAACCGCGTCTTGGCTGGGAAAACCATGATTTGGGTGACCCACCATTTGCAGGGCTTGAACCACGTTAATCAAATTATCTTTTTGGAAAACGGGCACCTGAAGATGCAGGGAACGCCAGCAGAGTTATATCGGACTAACGAACGGTACCGTAACTTGTACCGAATGGACTTAGGGGAGTAACTAGAGTGTGGCAAACACGCGGTGGAGTAACTTACGCAGTAACTTAGTGCTCGAATTTTGGGGTAACTGGTCTAACAGTTGTAAGGAGTTATGCACGTAGCCTTCTCCAATGGTTTGCGCGGCTGCTAGTCCACCACTTTCCGTTACTAACTGAACAATTAGATTAAGATCACCGAGTTCGAGGTGGTCTTTTTTTAATAGGGCGGCTAATTCGGGACCACGGTCGCTAGCTAGCGTCTTAATAATCGGGAGGGTGTAGGTCCCCTCCTGCACGTCATTCAGGCGGGGTAACCCGGTTTTGGGATCCACCCGAAAATCAGTCAAGTCGTTCAAAATTTGAAAGGCAAAGCCGATTTGATTGCCCAATTCCTCGGCCGTTTGACAGGTCGCTTGATCAGCTCCAGCTAACCGGGCGCCCTGACCAAAGCTAATCCGAAACAGCTCGTTCGTTTTCCCCTGGACGGCACACAGGTAGTCGTCTTCCGTCCGGTGCAAGTTAAAGTTTAATTCCGTTTGTTGAATTTCGCCGGCTAGCACGGCCTTCATGGCGGTAACACAGTATTCCAAGTTGGCAAAATCAGTTGAATAGCTCAAGAGCAGTTCAAAGTACTTGGTAAAGAGGTAATCACCCAGATAAATGGCCGTTTGTTCCCCAAACTGGGAGTTCAGGGTCGGTTGTCCCCGGCGGATGGTGGCGTCGTCAATGACGTCATCGTGCACGAGGGAGGCCAAGTGAATGACTTCGACTGCGGCCGCTGCGTTGATTACCCGGTCACGGTTGGGAGTTTCTGGTCCCCAGGTGCTGGCCAGCAGGACAAAGGTAGCCCGTAACATTTTCCCACTGCCGGTAATTAATTTTTGTAGAGCGGCTTTTTGGGTGGGATTTTCGACGTTTAACTGGAGTAACCGTTGTTCCACAGCGTGTAAATCGGTTTGAAGTTGCGAGGGCAAAACGTGAGTTAGTTTATCCATTGGTTTGTGTTTTCCTTCTAACTATAGTGTGCAAACGAGTGAAAATAAATCATTCGGTAAGATCGGCGAAGTGACCGTGGACGAGATCCGCAATTTGTTCCGCGTTGACGAGGACGGACCGGCCAATTTGACCTGAGGAGACCACGATGTCACCTTGCTTCCGGGCGCTCTCGTCAAAGTAGATGGGATAACCCTTCTTTTCGTAAATCCCAATTGGCGTATTGGCACCGTGTTCGTAGGTAGTGGTCTGTTCGAGCTCTTTGAGGGGAATCATCCCCACTTTTTTATTGCCAGAAGCCTGCGCCATTTTTTTATAGCTTAACCGGGAATCCAGGGGCACTACGCCGACGACGGGTCCCGTTTTTTTACCGGTTAACGCGAGGGTTTTGTAGATTTGGTGGTCGGGATAATCAGATGCGTTGGTATCCAATTGGGCGACGTCTCCATCTTTGTAGGTGGGAAAGATAATTTGTTGGTAAGGAATCTTGTGTTGACTTAAAATTTGTTCCACTAGGGTCTTGTGAATTTTATTTTTCTTGTGCGCCATTGTAGTTCACCTCCATTTTATTTTAGCATAACTTACCAGCCGGAAATTTTTAATGACAATCTCTACTTTATAATGTACAATGGTTCTGAATTCCAATTTAATTTACAAAGGAGAGATTGCGGATGGCAGAAGAACAAAAGAAACACCATTTAGTTGAATATGCGAACGGCAAGTCACTAGATGAGATCAACGGTTCCATCGAAGTTCCTAAGAACATTGGCTTTTGGAAAACCTTGTTCATGTACTCAGGACCAGGAGCACTGGTGGCAGTGGGGTATATGGATCCCGGAAACTGGGCGACGTCCATCACTGGGGGACAAAACTTCCAATTCATGCTGATGTCCATCATCTTGATTTCAAGTTTGATTGCGATGTTATTACAATACATGGCAGCTAAACTTGGGATCGTGACCCAAATGGATTTAGCCCAAGCAATTCGAGCCCGGACTAGTAAGGGGCTCGGAATTGTACTTTGGATTATGACCGAGTTAGCGATTATGGCAACTGATATCGCGGAAGTTATCGGAGGTGCGATTGCCCTCTACTTACTGTTCGGGATTCCGATTGTCTGGGCGGTAATGATTACCGTACTGGACGTATTGGTCCTGTTGCTATTAACTTCAATTGGATTTAGAAAGATTGAAGCCCTAGTGGTGGCTTTGATTTTAGTTATTTTCTTAGTCTTTGCTTACGAAGTGGCCTTGTCTAAACCAGACTGGTTAGGCGTTTTGAAAGGGTTAGTTCCTAGTTTAGACACGATTAAAGAAAAACCAGTGGTCCACGGTATGTCACCATTGACGGGAACATTGGGGATTATCGGGGCAACGGTGATGCCTCATAACCTGTACTTGCACTCTGCGATTGCCCAAACGCGGAAAATCGATCACAGTGACGAAGACGATGTTGCTCGTGGCGTGAAATTCTCTGCCTTTGATTCCAACATCCAGTTATCAATGGCCTTCTTCGTGAACGCCCTCCTCTTAATCATGGGAGTGGCCGTCTTTAAATCTGGAGTTGTAGAAGATACTTCCTTCTTCGGATTGTACGATGCTTTGAAGAACCCGGCCTTTATGACTAACGGGTTACTGGCTGGAGTGGCTAAGACGGGGATTCTTTCGACGTTGTTTGCGGTAGCCCTATTAGCTTCCGGGCAAAACTCCACGATTACGGGAACCTTGACCGGGCAAGTAATCATGGAAGGATTTGTTCACATGCGGATGCCACTGTGGGCGCGACGGTTAGTAACTCGATTGCTTTCCATCATCCCAGTATTACTCTGCGTCTTGATGTCAGCCGGAAAATCAGAACTGGCACAACACGCTGACATCAACAACCTGATGGAAAATTCCCAGGTCTTTCTGGCGATTGCCTTACCATTCTCGATGTTACCGGTCCTGATGTTTACGAACAGTCCAGTGGAAATGCACGGGAAACGGTTCGTGAACTCCTGGTGGATTAAAATTTGTGGTTGGGTTTCTGTAATTACCTTAGTGTTCTTGAACATCTACAACATGCCGAGTGCGGTGCAAGGATTCTTCGGAGATAACCCATCTGCCAGTCAAGTTTCGTTAGCTAACGGAATTGCCTGGACGGTTAACATCTTCATCTTGGCCTTACTGGCTTGGGTACTGTACGATATCATTCGTTCGGACAAAAAGCTGGAAGCCAAACATGAAGCTCAAGCTGACGCTGAGTAAAACAAATTAAAGGAACGTCTCACTCCAATCTAGGAGTGGGGCGTTTTTTAATGCCGGATTCCAGTTATTAGCTTAATTCTGCTATACTCTAATTATTCAATGAAAATGAGGTAGGTTGTTTGTGGCTGATTTAGTGTATCAAAAAGTAATGAAAAAACTGAAAGAACAAATTCGGAGCGGCCAGTTTACGAATAATCGTTTGCCCGACGAGCGAACCCTCAGCGAAACGTATCAGGTTAGTCGGAGTTCGATTAAACGAGCTCTTAGTATTTTGGCCCAACAGGGGGTCATCTTTAAAAAGCGGGGGTCGGGGACCTTTGTAAACCCGTTGTACTTAAAGAACAAATCGATCTTTCGCTATGAGGGTTCCAACCTGGGGATTACCAACAACCTGAAAACGGAGGGGTATGAACCGAGCATTCGGGTGTTGGATTTTCAGGTGATTCCCGCGCCCACTGAGGTAAAGGAAAGTTTGTTTTTACAGGACGAAGAGTTTGTCTACGAGATTAAACGGCTCCGCTTACTAAATGACCAGGCGATTATCATCGAAACTAGTTACATTCCAATTAAGATTGCGCCGGCGTTGACCAGAGAAATCGTGGCCGGGTCTTTGTTTGCTTACTTTGCCAAGGAATTGCATCATACCGGAACTAAGGCGGTGATGTCGTTAAAGGTCGAGCCGAGCAATGCTAACGATCAGGAACTGTTGCATTTGACCGTGACCGAACCGGTTGGTATCATGGAAGGTATTTTTTTCCTGGATAACGGGACGCCGTTTGAACTGTCGAAGATGCGGGTTCACTACTCCTACTTCAGCTATAACACCTTTGTGGACCTACCCAACTAGGGGGAAATAATTTGGTTAAATTTCCATAAATTGATACGTACCAATTGCTGAATTGTTTGACTTTTCAATAAAAGTTGTTAAGATAGATGTTGTAGTTGAGTGCGTATGAGAGCGCATTCAGACTGTTTCTTCAGCCGTTAGGTTGATAATATTAAAAAGGAGTGTTATTGCATGTCAGTAGATTATGATTCAAAAGAATACCTTGACAGAATGAAGCAATACTGGAACACTGCCAACTACTTATCAGTTGGTCAATTGTTCTTACGTGCCAATCCTTTACTTAAGGAACCCTTAACCGCAGATGACGTTAAGGTTAAACCAATTGGACATTGGGGTACGATTTCATCTCAAAACTTTATTTACACCCATTTAAACCGTGTAATTAACAAATACGACCTCAACATGTTCTACATTGAAGGTTCTGGTCACGGTGGCCAAGTAATGGTTTCTAACTCATACATTGATGGAAGCTATTCTGACATTTACCCAGAAATCACCCAAGACGAAAAGGGTATGGCTAAGTTGTTCAAACAATTCTCCTTCCCAGGTGGAATTGCTTCTCACGCTGCCCCAGAAACCCCAGGTTCAATCCACGAAGGTGGAGAATTAGGTTACTCACTTTCTCACGGGGTTGGTGCTATCTTGGATAACCCAGATGTAATCGCTGCCGTTGAAATCGGTGATGGTGAATCTGAAACTGGTCCTTTAGCTGGTTCGTGGTTCTCAAGCAGCTTCATTAACCCAGTTACTGACGGTGCTGCACTTCCAATTATTAACTTGAACGGTTTCAAGATTGCTAACCCAACAATCTTCAACCGGACTTCTGACGAAGACTTACAAAAATACTTTGAAGGTTTAGGTTGGAAGCCATACTTCGTTGAAACGAACGAACCTCACGGAACTGACGTTGACGAAGCTAACGAAAAATTAGCTAAAGCAATGGATGCTGCCATCGAAGACATTCAAGCCATTCAAAAGAACGCTCGTGAAAACGAAACTGCTGAAACAGCAACTCGTCCACAATGGCCAATGATCATCTTCCGTTCCCCTAAGGGTTGGACTGGTCCAAAGGAAAATCCAGAAGGCTTACCAATCGAAGGTTCTTTCCGTGCTCACCAAGTTCCATTGTCATTAAGTTCTGACAACATGGAAACTGCTGACGAATTTGTTAAATGGATGGAAAGCTACAAACCAGAAGAATCATTTAACGAAGACGGTTCTATCAAGGAAGAATTGGTAGAATTAGCACCTAAGGGCGACAAGCGGATGTCAGTTAACCCAATTACTAACGGTGGAATTGACCCGCAACCATTAGACTTGCCTGATTACAAAAACTACGCTGTTGACGTTCAAACTCCAGGTGCTACTGAAGCAATGGACATGGTCGTTTGGTCTGACTGGGTTCGTGACACAATGAAGAAGAACCCGAACAACTTCCGGGCCTTTGGACCTGATGAAGCTTGGTCAAACCGGCTTTGGGGTGTCTTTGAAACCACTAACCGTCAATGGGAACGTCAAATCGACGAACCATACGACGAACACATGGCTCACTACGGTCGGATTATTGATTCGCAATTATCCGAACACGATGACGAAGGTTGGTTAGAAGGTTACGTCTTAACTGGTCGTCACGGTTTCTTTGCAACTTACGAAGCCTTTGGTCGAGTAGTGGACTCCATGCTGACCCAACACTTCAAGTGGTTACGGAAAGCTTCAGAAATGAAGTGGAGAAAACAATACCCATCATTGAACTTCATTGATTCGTCAACTGTTTTCCAACAAGACCACAATGGTTACACTCACCAAGACCCAGGTATGATTACTCACTTGGCTGAAAAGAAACCAGCTTTCATCCGGGAATACTTCCCAGCTGATGCTAACACGTTATTAGCTACTGCTGACGTTGCTTTCTCAGATTACGAAAAGATTAACTTGATCACCACTTCAAAACACCCACGTCCACAATGGTTTAACATTGACGAAGCTACTGATTTAGTTCACAACGGACTTGGTAAGGTAGAATGGGCTTCAACTGACAACGGTGAAAAGCCTGACATCGTCATTGCTTCTGCCGGAGTTGAACCAACGCTGGAAGCATTAGCTGCCATTTCAATCTTGCACAAGAGCTTCCCAGACTTGAAGATTCGGTTTATCAACGTGGTTGACTTATTGAAGTTACGGAGTCCTAAGTTTGACCCTCGTGGCTTGAGTGATGCTGAATTTAACAGCTACTTCACCACTGATACTCCAGTTCTGTTTGCCTTCCACGGTTTCGAAGACATCATCAGAACCATCTTCTTTGACCGTGCTAACCACAATGTTGATGTTCACGGTTACCGTGAAAACGGTGATATCACTACTCCATTCGACATGCGGGTCTTGAACCAATTAGACCGGTTCGACCTTGCTAAGGATGTTGTTGAAAACGTGCCTGGTTTAGCTGAAAAGCACCCAGAATTCATCCAAAAGATGAACGCTATGGTAGACAAGCACAACCGTTACATCCGCGAAGTTGGTACTGATTTACCAGAAGTAACAAACTGGAAATGGGAACCATTAAACAAGTAATGATTGCCTAAGTTTGTAGGGGAGAACAAAAAACTCTCTTTTATAACAAATATAGTTTTTAATGAAAAATGCCGATACTTTAATTAGTATCGGCATTTTTTGTAGATAAAGTTATAGCTGGAGAAAGCAATCAGGTAACCTTAAATTCTAGTGATTTTTTCGATTTCCTTTTTGCTGACTGCTTGGACCTTTTTTGACCATTTTCCTTTGATGGCAGTATCAATTTTCGAGCTTAAACTATCTAATTTGCTTGTAACCCTTGCTTCCTCATGTTTAACTTCATTAATCTTTCTTTTATAGCGATGGCTAGCTGTACTTACTGCTCCACTACCAATGTACTGAACTAGCTGTCGTTCTAATTTTTTCTCTGCATCCTTAATCATTTTAGCATCTAGAATTGGATCATCTAACATTGTCATCATTGGCTCATTTCATTATTTAATCTATTGGTCTTCTAATTCATCTAATTGTTTGTTCAATTCTTTTTGTTGTAATTGAAACTCATCGTCTAATTTAATTTCAGCTTGATTCCGCTGGCGCATAATCGTGTCACCAAATTCAGCAAACAAATAACCAGCCTTATTTTTAATTTCATCCGGTAATTGCAACGAAACTAACAGATGATAAACACTATCGTGTTGTCTATTTAGATATTGGGTTCCTTGTTGATACGCACTAAAAATTTCATCCTGTTTTTGATGATATTCTTGCTTTAAATCATCCAATTTAGTTTCGCATTGTTCTTTTGCTTTGTAATTTTTTCTAGAATCTGAACTCATAAATGAAATTCCTTTGCTAACTGATTGTCACTAGCGATCACTTCATTAATTCCCTGTTGAACTTTACTTGCCCACTCGGTGAATTTATTTCGCAAAGTTCGGGCTTTGGTAATTCTTCGATTAGCATCCTGTTCATACTTTCCTACGATACTATGATAATTAGCGCCATTATCATTTAAACAACTCATTACTTCATCTGAAGATAAATTAGGAGCAGCCATCATACTTTGTTCTTTAAATTTTTGCCAATATGATTTTTGCGCGCTAACGGCATTGTGCAGTTTATTAATAATCGCATCAAGACTTTCCGTGGCACCATCTCTAATTGCAGTAGTTAAAGCCATTGCTGCCGCTGCATCTAACATAATCTTATCCGCATCAGTTAACGCTCCACTGCTTTGCAAATCATGGTATTCATCTTGAAGCAAACGTAATTTTAAATCAAATTTTTGAAATGGACTAGCAACGACTTGTCCGGTTCTATGCTCAAAATGGTAACTATCAAGGAAATGTCCATTAATAATACCCATTAAACCCATAAAACTTTTCCCATCTTTTGACTAAAACTCGCTTACTGAGAAATATTTACCTAAATGAGTAGAATCTTGCCAGTTACTAATCACATCAGAACTATGATAATAATCTTTAAACATATCAGGATGCTTTTTGATATAATCCAAGTCTTTACTTGACAGGTTACTTGTTGGATCAGCACTAGAAAAAGCCGTCATGGGGAAGTGATGTTTAGCAGCCAAATAAAAGATTAATGCTCCTCCTAAAGAATGCCCGGTTCCATGCTTAATATCGTTTGCTGAAAAGCCTTTCTGCTTTAACTTACTAACGGTATTATTATAAAAACGGTTTGCTACAGAAAACTGTGATTTCCCAGACTTAGTGGCACCTGCTCCATAGTTTCGAACCGGATGTTTTAGTTGTCTCTTCATTGAATTCACGACCATAAATTCAAGAATTCCCTTTTTTGACGTAAACATTGATGTTTTCCATATAAAAGTGTCAATGGCATTCTGAGCTTCAGGAATCTGAGTTGCATCGGTAAAATCATCTTTAACATCCATCGCATTTGTCCCGGCAATTGCAATCTGAATGTTATGATAATCGGGTTTCCCATTCACATAGGGAGCCACTGCCATCCCTTGAAATCCAGTTTTTTTATCATCTAAAGCATTAATAACTTTATATTGCTGTTTAGTTTTATCTATAAAAACACGACCCGAACGTATAGATTTTTTTCCAAATTTAGATGCATCAACTCTATAGGACCAGTTGCTTAGTTCATTATTTTGTTGATCAGTTAACGGTACGTTCATCGTTTATCCTCTTCATAGTTATACTTGATTTTTATCTGATTAAAGTCACTTTTGCCTTTTTTAACATTCAATTTTCCCAGTTCACTGGCATAAGGTTTCTTGTCGTTAGCAATATCCATCTGATACATAGAAATATCATTTGATACATATCCATTAATATAGTAAACCCATTCAATGTACCCCATAGGGGAGACTGAATATTTATCAAATTCAACCGACTTTATACCGGCATAGTTATTTGCCAGATCTTCCACAATTTCTGTTTCATACTTTTTTAAAGCTTTTCGCTTTTCCTCATTTTCAATGGCCACTTTTCTTTGATGTTCTTGCACTTGATGAACTCCTCCAACTCCTAAAATTATGAGTAAAACTACTATTATCAAAATATATATAGTTGAAAATTTACTTTTTTCCTTTTTCATATTGGACCTTCTTTTAAATAAATTATGTGAAAAATAAGCAGTCAACTGCTTAATCATATTGTAACATTTTTAATATAAAAATGAATTCTCAATTATAACTTTCGAATGCCAAATTTAGTGGATGATGAACAATAAATGAAAGTTTCCAAACCAAAAAAGATTTGAGCTGTTGAAATTTAGATTACATTGGTTGAAATTTCATTAACATTCGTCCCGGCAATCGCAATTTGAATGTTATGATAATCACGGTGCCCATTTACATAGGGAGCCATTGCCATTCCTTGAAATCCAGTTTTTTATCATCTAAAGTATTAGTAACTTTATATTTTTGGTTACTTTTGTCTGTTAAAACCATACCCGCACGTATAGCTTCTTTTCCAGTTTTAGCTACATCAACATCATAAGACCTATCACTTAAATATCTATTCTGTTGATCCGTTAATGGCATGCTCATCGTTGATCCTCTTCGTAGTTATACTTGATTTTGATCTGCTTAAAATCACTTTTGCCTTTTTTGACGTTCAAATCACCTAGTCGACAAGCATATGGTTTTTTATCATCGTCATACATTAGGTATGACGAAGGTTGCTTAGGATTATATCCATTAACATAGTAAAACCATTGCACTCCTCCCATGGGTGAAACCATATATTTATCAAATTCAACCGATTTTATGCCGGCATAGTTATTTGCTAAATCTTCTACAATCTCTGTTTCATACTTCTTCAAAGCTTTTCGCTTTTGCTCATTTTCAATGGCCACTTTTCTTTGATGTTCTTGAACTTTCTTAACCCCTCCGATGCCTAAAATGGTCAATAATCCTACTGTAATTAAAAGGCAGATAATGGAAAATTTTTTGCTCTTCTTTTTTTTCATACTGAACCTTCTTCTGATTAGTTTATATAATAAAACAAACTACAATTTAAACTGATTATTAAAGTTCGATCATAATTAGTTTATTATAAAACAGTTATCTATATTTTATTTTGTATATTTTTTAGTTTTAGATGAATAAAAATAACAAGCTAGCTGAGCTATGACCCATAAATTAAAGCTATGCTCATCGCTGCTCCTCTTCATAGTTATATTTGATTTTTATCTGCTTAAAGTCACTTTTTCCTTTTTTAACGTTCAATTTTCCTAGTTCACTGGCATATGGTTTCTTGTCATTAACAACATCCATTTGATACGTAGAAGCATCATTTGGTTTATATCCATTAATATAGTAATTCCATTCAATAGATCCCATGGGTAAAATTTCATACTTATCAAATTCAACCGACTTTATACCGGCATATTTATTTGCTAAATCTTCTACAATCTCTGTTTCATATTTCTTCAAAGCTTTTCGCTTTTGCTCATTTTCAATGGCCACTTTTCTTTGATGTTCTTGAACTTGATGAACTCCTCCAACCCCTAAAATGGTCAATAATCCTACTGCAATTAAAAGGCAGATAATGGAAAATTTTTTGCTCTTCTTTTTTTTCATACCGAACCTTCTTCTGATTAGCTTATATAATAAAACAAACGATAATTTAAATTGATTGTTAAAATTTTATCATAATTAATTTATTATAAAATAGTTATCTATATTTTGTTTTGTATATTTTTTAGTTTTAGATGAATAAACATAACAAGATAGCTGAGCTATAACCCATAAATTAAAGCTATGCTCATCGCTGCTCCTCTTCATAGTTATATTTAATTTTTATCTGCTTAAAGTCACTTTTTCCTTTTTTGACATTTAACTTTCCAATTATGCTTGAATATGGTTTCTTGTCGTCAACATCCATTTGATACAAAGAAACATCATTAGTTTTATATCCATTGATATAGTAAATCCATTCGACGGTTCCCATAGGGGAAACTGAATATTTATCAAATTCAACCGACTTTATACCGGCATAGTTATTCGCCAAATCTTCCACAATTTCTGTTTCGTACTTCTTCAAAGCTTTCCGTTTTTCCGCTTTTTCAATGGCAACTTTATGCTGATGTTTTTGTACTTGCTTAACTCCACCAGCTCCTAAAATTATGAGTAGAAATACTATTATTAAAATATAGATGGTTGAAAATTTACTTTTTTGTTTTTTCATACGGGACCTTCTTTTAATCAAATTATAATTATAATAAAAACTAAATACATTTTAATATAGTTCAAAAGGAAATCAAAATTTTAATTAATACTGCTACGGTTAGCAAAAATAGTTTCGTCTCAATAGTGAAAGCAGAATTTTAAGGTTAACTAAATGGTAAAGCAGGTGAAGTTGTCATTACGAATGATTATGTCCGTTAAATGATTCGAAGGGGGTTGAAAAGGATAATAATCAGTTTGACAGCCTTGGATTTTCGTGTTTTAATAAAGCCATCATCTTTTCAGAAAGGAATTAAACTCATGCCAACTCGTAAGGTAACGATGACGACCATTTGGGTCAACTTTTATAACTTCGCTTATTTTCAGTAGCCGTTCGCAAGAATTTAGATGCGAACGGAACCGTTCGTATCTAAGCGGAGTAGGTTTAAGTTACTCAGTTAGATGCGCTAACTCTAGTTAATCTAACTGGGACTCATCGTCAAATTGCTACAGGAAGCACCTTTAATTCCAGGAATGCAATTCTAAAACCAGTCAGACTAACTGAGGTTAGCCGGGCTGGTTTTTTGTTGTTTAAGGAGGGAGTAATTTATGGAAATTCACAAACGTCGATTAAGTTGGAGCTTATACTTTAATTATTTCATTCATGGGTTTGCGCTGATTATCTTAGCCCAAAACATGACTAGTTTAGCGACTAGCTGGCAGACTACGATTGCAGTGGTCTCTTACATTATGTCGGGAGTCGGAATTGGTCGATTAATCGCTTATCCGTTGACAGGCTGGTTATCGGATCGTTTTTCGCGGAAGAATTTTATTTATTTAGGATTGGCTTGCTATTTCGTTTTTGCCCTCGGAATGGTAGCGACCTCGAACTTAGTGATTGCTTATGGCCTGGCCCTATTAGCTGGGATTGGTAATTCAGCGCTTGATGCCGGAACCTACACGACCCTAGTAGAGATTAATGAAGGCCGGGGCTCAGGAACCGTCATTTTAAAAGCTTTTATCTCAGTTGGAGAATTTATTCTGCCGTTGCTGGTGACTAATTTAGCCACCCACCAGCTTTGGTTTGGTTGGAGCTTCGTGGTAATGGCGCTATTAATTTTAGCTAGCGTAATTAACCTCTTATTCGTCCACTTTCCCCGTCCGTTAAGTGGGACGGAAACAGATACCACTTACCAGACTAATGTGGGGGAAACCCGGCGGCGGGTCGCCACAATTTGTTTGGCGTTGTACGGATTTACGGCGATGGCCGTGATGATTTGGTTCACGCAGTGGATTACCCTCTTTGCCCAACAGCACTTGCAGTTTTCTGCCGGGTTGTCGCATTGGCTGCTATCGCTTTACAGCATTGGATCGATTGTCGGCGTCTTAACCCTGTACGGTTATTTAAAACGGGAAAAATCAGAAAAATGGCTCTTAATCGGGTTTAACTTGGGAACGCTCGTGGCTTTATTATTAGTAATCTTTGGGACGAATCCACTGGTGGCCGAATTTGGTAGTTTGTTGTTTGGTTTTTGTTGTGCCAGTGGAGTCATGCAGTTAGGCTTAACCTGGTTCATGAACTTATACCCACATCGCCGCGGGTTAGTAACGGGGACCTTCTACTTCTTCGGGAGCCTGGCTTCTTTACTAGTTCCGTTAATTAGTGGTTGGTTATCCAAAACCAGCTTGCAACTAGCTTTTAGTGCCAACGTAGTAATTGCGGTGCTCGGAATTTGCTTAGCAATTGGAGCCACTGTCGCAATTAAATTAAGAAAGGAACACTAACATGCGCAATGAAATTGATGGACACACGATTTTGATTGGTTTAATGGCAACCCCCATTCGCCATTCCATGTCACCAACCATGCATAACCTTGCGTTTTCGGATTTAGGTTTGAATTACGTCTACCTAGCCTTTGAGGTGGATCAAGCCCACCTACCAGCTGCAATTCAATCCGTGCGCACGCTAGAAATGCGGGGAACTAATATTTCGATGCCGAATAAACGAATTGTTCTCGAATTATTGGATCGGGTTGATCCCGCCGCGGAATTAATTAATGCAGTCAACACGGTAGTGAATGATGACGGGGTACTGACCGGATACAATACCGATGGAATCGGCTTTATGCGCTCCCTTGCTAAAAATCAGTTAGAAATTCGCGGGGAAAAAATGACCTTGATTGGAACGGGTGGTGCCGGAACGGCCATTGGGATTCAAGCCGCGTTAGATGGAGTTCGTGAGTTTGATATATTTAATCGCCAGGATGGGCAATGGGATGCGGCGCAGCGCTTAACCAAGATTATCAACGAACAGACGTACGCCACGGCTCATTTGCATCCGCTCTCCGATCAAGCAGGGTTACGGCAGTCACTACAAACGTCGCGCATCTTGGTGGATGCCACGGGCGTGGGAATGAAGCCACTGGAAGGGCAGAGCTTGCTTAACGACCCGAGCTGGTTTCCTCAGGACCTGATTGTGTATGATACCGTTTACGCTCCTCGGACGACCAAACTCATGCAGGTGGCACATCAGGCCGGAGTGAAGCATGTCATGAATGGATTAGAAATGATGTTAGAACAAGGAGCTGCGGCTTTTAAACTATGGACCGGACAGGAGATGCCGGTGGCACACGTTCACCAAGTTTTATTTAACGAAGGGAGCCAGAATGGTTAAACCAGTTCACATTGGACCGGTAACGTTAGGAGAGGAGACCCAAGTGGCAGTTCCGCTGGTGGCTGAAACCACGGAAGTGGTATTGAAGCAGGCACAGACTTTAAAGAAACTGAATCCCGACCTAGTTGAATGGCGGATTGATGGCTATCAAGCGGTTACCGATTGGGAGCAACTTGACGCCTGTGGAAGCCAATTACAACAACTGCTTGCGCCACTGTCCCTCTTAGTGACCTACCGCACGGTTGTGGAAGGTGGCGCCGGAACGTTAACTGGCTCAGCTTATCAGCAGTTATTACAACGGCTCGTTCAGGCTCCTTGGGTTCAAGCAGTAGACGTGGAGTGGAACACCATTTCACTGCCGGCGTTGCAAGAACTGCAACAGAGCCAGTGCCCACTGATTCTTAGTCAACACCATTTTCAGGGCACGCCTTCTTTGGCAGAATTACGCCAGACTTTACAAGCAATGGCGGCAAGCGGAGCGGATGTCGTGAAAATGGCGACGATGCCCCACACGGCGAGAGATGTGCTCACGCTGTTAACGGCCACTAACGAGGCCCGACAACGGTTTTCGTGTCCGGTCATTACAATGGCAATGGGAGAATTAGGCAAAGTTACGCGGGTTACCGGCAATTTATTTGGGTCGGCGCTGACCTTTGCCGCTGGAGAACAACAATCGGCTCCGGGGCAATTGGATGTGGCGCTCGTTCGTGAGTTGTTGGCCACGTTTCCCGGAACAACAAAGTAGTAGAGGAGGAATTAGGATGGAGGATTCACTTGAAACGGCGCGCCAAGAGATTCAAAGCATTGATGCGCAACTAATTCCGTTACTGGTAAAACGGTTAACAACTGCTCAACAAATTGCACAAATTAAACAGCACCATGGCTGGCCCGTTTTTGACCCAAAGCGAGAACAAGCGGTCTTACGGCAGGTTCAGACCACCGTTCCTGATTCGCGAGAACAGAGAGCAGTGGTAGAAATTTACCGAAAATTGATGCAAACGACGAAACAATTGGAACAGCAAACAATGGAGGACGATTAGGATGCTTAATTACGTTACTGCCGGAGAATCACATGGTCCCCAACTAACCGGGATTATTACGGGAGTTCCCGCCGGACTGAAATTGGATTTGGATGAAATTAACGCCGCGTTAGCAGCCCGCCAAGGGGGTTATGGTCGGGGAAATCGACAAAAAATCGAACACGATCAGGTTCAAATCGTGGGTGGGGTTCGGCACCTGATTACCCTCGGGAGTCCAGTGGCACTCGTGATTCAAAATCGCGATCACGCCCATTGGAGTCAGATTATGGATCCGACCGCTCCAGAAACACCGCAGAACACGCTGCGAAAGGTAGAACGCCCCCGTCCGGGTCATGCCGATTTGGTAGGCGGGATGAAGTATCGGCACCGCGACCTCCGAAACGTGTTGGAACGGTCGTCGGCCCGGGAAACGGCGATGCGAGTGGCCATTGGGAACATCTGCAAGCAACTGCTCCGGCAGTTAGACATCGATCTGGTGGGCTTTGTGACGCAGGTGGGTCCCATCGGCGGCGAGCAAGTTCCGACTCATGACGTGGCGCGGGTGACCGCTGCAATTCAGCAAAATGACCTTCGGATGGTCGATCAAGAAGAGGTCACTGCGGTGCACGATTTGATTGACCAAACCAAACGCGATGGTGATACCGTTGGTGGCATCATTCGGGTGATTGTTGAAAACGTGCCCGCCGGATTAGGGAGCTACGTTAACTGGGACACTAAGTTAGATGCAAAGCTGGCTGCAGCCGTGATGGGCGTCAACGCGATGAAGGGCGTTAGTATCGGGGATGGTTTCGCAGCTGCTCAAAGTTTCGGGAGCCAAGTTATGGATCCGATTAACTGGGACGAAACGGAGCACTGGTCGCGCGCAAGTGACCACCTCGGTGGTTTTGAAGGCGGGATGACGAACGGAATGCCGATTATCGTGAATGCCGCGATGAAGCCAATTCCGACTCTGTATAAGCCGTTACAGACAGCGGATGTAAACACCAAGGAAGCCAAGAAAGCCAACGTGGAACGCTCGGATACGACTGCGATTGTGCCGGCTTCCCTAGTGATCGAAAGCGTGGTGGCAATTGAACTGGTCAAGGCTCTGACGGACACCTTTGATGGCAGTACGTTAGGCCGGTTGCAGGACCAAGTAGCCGCTTATCGCCAAGAACTAGCGGATTATTAAGATGACGCTGGTGCATACGTTGGGACCACAAACCACTGATTGTTACCGAGCCGCCCAGGCTTATGTCAAACGCCATCCGGAGCATGAATATCAAATCATGTTACATTCCAGTTTTGCCGCGGCCATTGCCGCTGTCACGAAGCACCCCGGGGAGCAAATTTTATTACCGACGGCACTGCAACTAGCAGACGGGACCGACTGGGGCGCTTTACACTATCGTTATTTGGAACGGTGGCAGTTGGTTGATGTCTTTTCCCATCCGCTCGATTCGTTGGTTTTGGTCCAGAGTCAGCGCCAAACGGGTTTCATCGATTTACATCCCGCAACGGCAGAATTAGCTCGGCCGTTGATTGACGACCAGCACCAACTGCGTTTTGCTGCGAGTAAATGGGCGGCCTACCAAGCCTATCGGCACGACGGGGAATTTTGCATTACCAATCAAGCTAATTTAGACCCGCAAGAACGAATTTTAAACCGGTGGGCCGTTGACATGGTCTGGACGGTTTATCAAGAACAGGAGGAGTAAAGATGCGCAAGTTAGAGCAAGCTCCCCACGGACTGCACGGAGAGCTCGCGGTACCTGGAGATAAGAGTATTTCCCACCGAGCCCTGATGCTGGGGGCGGTGGCCATGGGAACCACGACCATCGAACATTGGTTAGCCGGGGAAGATTGCCAGCACACGTTACAAGCACTGCGGGACGTGGGCGTTCCGATTGAACGGCAGGGAACTACGGTGATCGTGCACGGCAAGGGAGGCGCTGGCAACTTCGTGGCTCCCGCAACGCCATTAGCAATGGGGAATTCCGGAACCACGACGCGCTTATTGATGGGACTTTTGAGCGGCACGTCGTTTACCAGCGAGCTGGTAGGAGATAATTCTTTAGAACGCCGACCGATGCAACGGGTTACGCAGCCGCTGGCAGAACTGGGCGTTAGAATTGACCTCACCGCAGCTGGTACGTTGCCAGCGCACGTCCACGGTGGTCCGGTCCACGGCGGGACGGTGCGGTTGAACGTCGCCAGCGCGCAAGTGAAGAGTGCGGTGCTCCTGGCCGGTCTCAACGCACCGACGCCCACGGTGGTGGTAGAAAAACTGCCCACCCGGGATCATACGGAAATTATGCTGCGCCAGTTTGGAGCGGACATCACAACGGCTACAGATCAACGCACCATCACACTGCAACCACAGCCACACTTAACCGGGCAGACCGTGGTGGTGCCTGGGGACCTCTCCTCGGCCGCCTTCTTTTTGGTGGCGGCCACCATTGTTCCGCAGTCCGAGGTGAAACTGACGAACGTTAACTTAAACCCAACGCGGACCGGGATTCTACGAGTCCTAGACCAAATGGGCGCGGATGTTACCATCGAACCGATTCCAACTACTGGGGAACCCCGGGGTAATTTAGTGGTTCGCAGCAGTCAGTTACAACCAATTCACCTGACGGCTCCGGAGATTCCGGCGGTGATTGACGAGCTTCCGCTGGTGGCCCTCTTAGCCGCTACGGCAGACGGGACTAGTACAATTCGCGGCGCTGCTGAGTTACGGGTTAAAGAAACCGATCGAATTGCAGTGCTGAAAAAGGAACTAGAGAAACTGGGGGTCGCGGTGACCGAGTATCCCGACGGATTGGCGATCACCGGGCGCCCGGCGTGGGACGTCCAGAATTCAGATTTAGATAGCCACGGGGACCACCGGATTGGCATGATGTTAGCGGTGGCGGCGTTACGGAGTCACACCCCGTTGACCTTACAAAACGAGGAGGCCGTGGCGGTTTCCTATCCCCAGTTTTTCACTGATTTAGAGCAATTACGGGAGGATCATTAATGACAACGGTTTTCATTCACGGATTTGGTTTGTTAGGGAGTTCGCTGGCGCGAGTGCTGCGGCAGGGATCTGAACCGGTGACCATCATCGGCAGCGACCAGGATCACGCTCAAATTGATTACGCAAAACAGCACCAGTTGCTAGACCACATTAGTGCGGGCTTGGAACGGGCTCCGGAAGCGGATGTGATTATTTTAGCGACGCCGGTGGATCAAATTAAGCAAACACTGCGTGCGTTGGCAAAGTTGCCACTTCAACCGGGTGTGATTGTTACCGACGTGGGCAGCACAAAACAGAGCGTGGTGGAAGCGAGTCAAGCATTAGCGGCCACCCCTGCGGTCTTTGTCGGCGGCCATCCGATGGCCGGATCTCATAAAACGGGAGCACGCGCTGGTCGGGCCGATTTATTTGAAAATGCCTTCTACTTTCAAACCCCGCAAAGTAGTGCCGAACGAGCTGCAGCCCAGCAACTACAACATTTGCTGGCCGGAACGAAAGCCAAGTTTGTCCAGATTACGCCTGAACGCCACGATCGGTTGGTGGGGCAGGTTAGTCATTTACCGCACGTGTTGGCGGCCGGACTGGTCAATCAGAGTAAGCAGGCACTGCAGTCAGATTCGTTGGGACTGCGCGTGGCAGCCGGTGGTTTTAAATCCATGACCCGGATTGCGGCGGCCGATCCCACGATGTGGCAGTCGATTCTGCTCAACAATGGTCCGGTGGTAAGTGACCAGGTGGCTGCTTACATCGAAACGTTACAACGGGTTCAGACCTCCATTGACCAGCAGGATGGTCCGGCACTCTGGGAATACTTTCAAAGCGCCCAGCAAAGTCGGCAACAATTAGAACAACAGGATGATAACCGAGGTGCGGGCTTTTACGACCTTTTCTTAGACATTCCGGACCAACCGGGAACCATTGCGCGGGTGACGACGTTATTAGCCCAGGCCCACCTAAATTTGGTTAACCTGCAGATTTTAGAAGTCCGTGAGGATGTCAACGGAATTTTACAGCTGACCTTTAGTACGGCGGCGGATGCCCAACGGGCGGAGGCGACGCTTGCACCCGAGTATCACATTGTGAGGAGGGATTAGGATGGATTTAATTTTGATCGGATTCATGGGCAGCGGCAAAACCACGATTAGTCAGTTACTCGGCGAACGATTGGGACTGCCCGTGACCGATTTAGACCAGGTGATTGTAGAAACCGCCGAACAATCCATCGCAGCCATCTTTGCCGAACAAGGCGAAGTAGGATTTCGTCTGTTAGAAACCCAGGCGCTCGCCACTCAGTTGGATCAACCGGGGATTTTAGCAACCGGAGGCGGGGTTCCCACGCAGGAACAGAATCGAGAACTCTTACAGCGCCATGCGGCTCCGGTGGTTTTACTGGAGATTGCGCCAGAAACGGCTTACGAACGGGTGAAAGCGGACGAGCATCGCCCGATTGCGAAAAACCTCGATTTAGCCGAACTAGCGGCGTTGAAAGCCTCCCGGCAGGCTTATTATCAAAGCTGTGCTGATTTAGTGGTGGACGCTAACCAAACTCCAGAGACGATTGTGAATGAGATTATAGATTATTTTCAAGCAATAAATTAAAGATTCATAGTTTAATTCAGACTCCAAAAATGTTACAATAGCTAGCATTGTACGTAAAATTTAGGAAAAATTAATTTTTTAAGGAGTGATCTTATATTCAAAGGGAAAAATTTTTGGTTAATCGTTTCGATTATTGCAATTTCAATTTCTTCGATTTTAGTTAAACTAACTAATGCCCCATCAGCCGTGATGGGAATGTATCGGATGTATTTAGCCAGTGTCTTTTTACTTCCAATGGTGTTAAAACATCGTGGTGATTTTAAAAAGATAACAAAGGTTAATTACGTTTATCTAATCATCGCCGGTTTATTTTTAGCATTACATTTCGGTTTATGGTTTGAGTCTTTGAAATTAACGACGGTAACCAGTTCAACGGTCATCCTCTCGACCCAACCGATTGTTGCCCTATTTGGTGGCTTTTTGATCTATAAAGAAAAAGTGGATTTAAAGAGTTTCTTGACCATTATTGTGTCAATCATTGGAGTAATAATTGTCAGTTGGGGGGACCTCGGCGGTAATAACTCCCTTGCTTTGTTAGGTGATTTGTTATCGTTTTTAAGTGTAATTGCACTGGTATCTTACCTTTTAATTGGACAAGCAAAAATTAAAAATATTTCGTTTTGGATATATAGTTTCATTGTTTTCCTAGTGGCAGGAGTATTTTTAAATCTCTTTAATTTGATGACCAACACGCAAATGACTGGATACTCCATTTATGACTGGTTCATGTTTGTGGCGTTAGCAATTTTTCCAACGATTGCGCATGTATTGTATAATTACTTATTGAATTTTGTTAGTCCAACTACCATCTCAATGAGTATGTTAGGAGAACCAATCGGAGCTACTATTTTAGCGGTAATCTTTTTACACCAAAAAGTTACGGCATTGCAGATTTTGGGGGGCGTGATTGTCTTGGTTGGCATCTATCTCTTCCTGAAAAATCAAAGTAAAGAAAATCAAGTCACCTAAAATCAGTAAAATGGTCACTAGTAATTCTTAATTACCGGTGACCATTTTTTATTATAATTAGATAAGGTTAATGCTATACTTTGAAAATAATTACAATTATTTGAGGCTAACTTGATGGGTTACTTAATGTTGAGAGTTAGTTAACTTAAATAAACCGAAAACGATAAAAAGTGAGTTTAATGGAGATAAGTAAATGGAACCTGAAAGGCATCTTCCGCACCAAATCGAAGTCCGGGGCGGCAACGTCCACAACCTGAAAAACATTAACGTCAACATTCCCTTAAACCAGTTTGTGGCCATCTCTGGCCTCTCTGGTTCGGGGAAGAGTTCGTTAGCAATGGGAATTCTGTACGCCGAGGGGTCGCGTCGTTATCTAGAAGCGCTTTCGACCTACACCCGGCGGCGGATTAGCCAGAATCAGGGAGCGCCGCAAGTGCAGGAGGTCAAACATATTCCGTCGGCCTTAGCCCTGCGCCAACGACCCGATGTTCCGTCCGAACGTTCCACGGTGGGATCGATGACGGAGGTCTTTAACGTAGTGCGGCTAATTTTTTCGCGGTTGGGTTCGCCGGTTTGTCCCAACGGGCACCGGTTGAAACCCAGTCTAAACATTGCCCAAGTCATGGATCTTCCAGGAGACAACACCGAGATGGGCTTATTGACCTGTCCGGTGTGTGGTGTTCAGTTTGAAGCCAAGTCGGCCGAGGATTTTTCCTTTAATGCTGCCGGGCGCTGTCTTAAATGTGACGGAACGGGAGAGGTACGGGAACTCGATGAACGCAAATTGATTGGTAACGAGAACCTGACCCTCGACGAAGGAGCCGTGGCGTCTTGGCACTTACCAGGTCGTAATTTCATGCCGACGGTAGCGGCTACGTTGGGCGTTCGGACGGATGTCCCGTACAAGGACTTAACTGACCACGAAAAGGATATTGTCCTGCACGGAGCCAAAAAACAGTATCCCGTGGATTTTCGGACGTCAACCGGACGGGTTTTTCATACCGATAACACGCTGTACGAGAACGCCTACGCCGCGGTTTATGATTCATTAAAAACAGCCAAGAGTGAACGGTCCCTGAACAAAATTAACCAGTTCTTTCACTTCTCAGTGTGCCCGGTTTGTCACGGGAGTCGGTTGAATCCCGATTTATTGACCCAAATTGTCGGGGAAAAGAACATTGCCGAAGTAGCGGACCTAGCGCTTGGTGATTTAGCGGATTGGGAGCGCGTGACCAAGCACGAACTGCCGGATGACATGCAGCACATGACCGATATTTTATTTTCCAACTTACAAGCGACCCTGCATCCGTTGTTAGAACTGGGACTTGATTATCTAACCCTCTCTCGGGGCAGCAACACGCTGTCGACTGGTGAATTGCAACGGATTCAACTAGCTAAAACCCTGCGGACCGAGACCACCGGGGTCTTGTACGTCCTCGATGAACCATCGATCGGACTGCATCCAGATAACGTGAAAGGACTTCTCCACGTCTTTCGCGCCTTAATTGCGCAGGGCAATTCCCTGGTTGTAGTTGATCACGACGTGGACATTATTGCCACCGCCGATTGGATTATTGAAATTGGTCCCGGATCGGGGGCCCAGGGAGGCCAGGTGATTGCGGAAGGCACGCCAGCGCACTTGCAATCGGATCCAGAATCTTTAATCGGACCATTTTTATCTGGAAAAGCACCAGTTATGCACGAGAAGGTGGCTAGTCGGCCGGATGCACAACAGCTGGATACCACGGTGCAGGTGGCTGATTACTTTAACCTGCACGATGTAACCATTACGATTCCCGGCAACCAGATTACGACGGTCACTGGTTTTTCCGGAGCGGGAAAAACCAGCTTGATTTTGGATAGTTTAGTGCCGGCAATTACGGCGCAAACTCGGGGTCAGCAACTACCGGAACAAGTCCTACGCTTGGATACCCAGTTAGATCACTTAGTTAGCGTTGATGCTAAACCGGTGGGGAAGAACGCTCGCTCCAGTTTAGCCACCTACACAAACATCATGGATAACTTACGGAAGCTGTTTGCCAGTTTACCGGCCGCCCAGGAGCATCACTACAGTGTTTCGGACTTTTCGTACAACAATAAAAAGGGCGCCTGCCCGCACTGTGGTGGGATTGGCGTCATTACTTTAGACATTCAGTATCTGCCAGACATTGAGCAAACCTGTCCGGTGTGTCATGGAAATCGGTATAACGATGAGATTCAAGCAATTAAGTGGCACGGCTATTCCATCGTTGATCTACTCAAGTTGTCCGTCCGGGATGCATTACCGGTCTTTCAAGAAGTACCCACCATTCAGCGGACCCTGCAGACCTTAGCTGAAATTGGCCTTGATTACCTCCACTTAGGGGAAAGTACTCCAACCTTGTCGGGAGGGGAAGCCCAACGACTGAAACTGATTAACCACCTCGGCAAGCATCAGGAACGGACCCTGTTCGTGTTTGACGAACCGTCGATTGGATTGCATCCCCTCGACGTCCAAACCTTGCTGGGAGTCATGAACCAGCTTAAACAACGCGGGGCCACCATCATTATCATCACGCATGATCTGGAGCTGGTGGCGAACTCTGATTATCTGATTGATTTGGGTCCCAAAGGGGGAGCAGCCGGTGGTCAACTGATGGCAGCTGGCACGCCACAAACTTTAGTTCAGTATCCGACTAGCCTAACCACTGAGTATTTAGCGCGGTACTGGCAGAAATTTGGGTTAGGTGATTAGTAATGATTGCTAAGGCTGGATTTTAATACAATACATGTAATTTAAAGCGGATTATTCAGTACGATATGTAGCTGGGTAGTTCGCTTTTTCGTTAAAAAGATAATTTAATTCGTTGACTTAGAGTGTACTCTAAGGAATACCATTAGGTTGTGAGTAGGAAAGGAGTTGGTTAGCATCGCGAACGATTACTATTCCATCGGTGAATTTGCGAAAAAAACGGGACTTTCAACGTATACGCTGCGGTATTATGAGCGGGAAAATTTGATTGTACCGCATCGAGATGAGAAGCAACGGCGCTTTTATACGGAACAAGACGTCGGCTGGGTCCATTTCCTCATGCACCTGAAGGGCACCGGCATGTCTATGAATGAAATTCAACAGTACATTACCTGGCGGGCGCAGGGAGATGCGACCATTGAACAACGTAAAGAGTTACTACAAAACGTCCGAGAACGAAGCTTAGCCCAGATTCGGGAAACGCAAAATCATTTGGAGATTCTTTCCCATAAAATCGATTGGTATGACGGTAAATTGGACCATTCGATTCAGGATTCGGAATCTTTTGCGGAGTATTTGAAACAATTTAAAACCGAAAATTAACTAAAGGAGTATGAACATGGCAAACGAAATTAAAAATGAAAACGTTAAAAACGGAGTGATTTTTCCCGTCGGAGAAGACAATCCGTATGGACAATACTTTACCGGGAAGAGCTTTTTGGACACTTTAGTGACCGATCCCGATCTTGATGCCGGGGTGGGAAACGTGACCTTTGAACCCGGGACGCGGAATAACTGGCACGTCCACTACGGATATCAAATTTTGTTAGTTACCGGTGGGGAAGGTTGGTATCAAGAAGAAGGGAAACCAGCTCGGCACCTTGTTCCTGGAGACGTCGTGGTCACTAAAAAGAACATCAAACACTGGCACGGGGCTACAAAAGACAGTTGGTTCGCCCACATTGCGATTACCAGTGGAAAATCAGAATTCTTAGAACCAGTTTCTGATGCAGAATACGATCAGTTAGGAGAATAACGATGGCGCAAAAACAAACAGCAGGACACGATAACTTTGGTGATTTTGCCCCGAAATTTGCCGAAATGAACGACGACGTTTTGTTTGGTGAAATTTGGTCGCGGGAACAAAAACTTCCTGCTAAGCAACGAAGTTTAATTACGTGCACGAGCCTCATTTCCCAGGGCATCTTTGGCCCGTTGCAGTACCACTTAGAAACGGCGAAAAAGAACGGCGTTACTAAAGAAGAAATGGTGGAAGCCATTACCCAGTTAGCGTTCTACGCGGGTTGGCCCAAGGCGTGGACAGCGATGAGTCTTGCTAAGGAAGTTTATGCAGAAGACGAAAAGAAAGGATGATTGAAATGGCTGAAAAATGGACTGCCGCCCAACTACAAGAATTTAGTGAAGCTGATGACATGAAGGTTTCACCGTTTTACAGTGATGGAAAGACTTACGGCACCCCAACCTGGATTTGGTCCGTAGTTACAAATGATAATTTATACGTCCGGGCTTATAACGGCCAAAACTCTTCGTGGTACCAAGCGGCGATGCAGCAAGGAGCTGGTAAGATTCATTTGGCGGGTCAGGACTACGAGGTTAAATTTGAACGCGTTGCCAATACGCCTGAGTTAGACCACGCCATTAGTGCGGCCTACCAAACTAAGTATGCTAAGAGCCCCTATTTGCCACCGATGCTAAAAGAGGGACCGGTTGGAGCAACGGTGAAAATTATTCCTAATAATTAGATAGATTACAGAATTCATTGCTAGTTTTGCCGGCAATGAATTTTTTTAAGCATAATTTTTGAGGAAATAAAAAACCCGACTACTACAATAGTCGAGTTTTTAACATGGTTTAAATTGGTTGTCCCGTGGGCCGAACCAAGACTTCGTTGATATCTACGTTTTCTGGTTGACTCATCATGAAGACTGCAATTTCAGCAATGTCTTCGGATTTTAGCCAACCATTCTTGTTGGCACTGTTGCCTTCCAGCATTTGTTTTCTGATTTTTTCATCATGAACCGTTGAGTAGAGGTTCGTGTCCACGGCCCCGGGCGAAACAATTCCGGTTTTGATGCCGTTTTGGTGTTCTTCTTGGCGAAGTCCTTCCATGATGGCTCGGACAGCGTACTTGGAACCGTTGTAAACCGCGGAACCAGGGTAAACCACGTGTCCTGCGACGGAGTCGGTCGCCATGATCAAACCATGCCCTTGCTTGCGCATGATCGGAGTGGCGGCACTAATCCCGTTGAGCACGCCCATGATGTTGGTGTTTAAAATGGCTTGCCATTCATCTAACTTCTCGGCATCGGCTACCATTCCCTGAGGCATAATCCCGGCGTTGTTGTAGAGCACGTCTAATTGACCAAATTTTTCCACCGCCAGGTTAACCAAACTTTGTACGTCCGTTAGCTTAGTTACATCGGTTAATTGAACGGCGAAGTTTTCAGGATGAGCCACTGTTTTTAGCATTTCATCTAACTTGGCTTGGTTCCGCGAACCAATTACCACCTTGGCCCCGCGTTCGTTAGCTAACTTTGCGGTAGCGGCACCCATTCCAGACGAACCACCGGTAATGACAACTACTTTATCTTTAACTGGCATAATTTTTTCCTCCTTTTTAACTTAACAATGCTAATATAAACCTTCCACTGCACTCTAAGTCAAAGAGAAAGTTTTATTTTGATTGCAAAGCAGAACCACGCCGTAACTTATAGTAAACGAATCCCGCTGTGACAAGGGTAACGCCACCAAATCCAATGAATAAGCTGCCAATCTGGGAACCGACTAAACTTGCGAGTAGGCTGGTCAGAGCAATTCCGATGGGATAGCTAGCGGAGGTCATCGTTCCGGCTAGGGTAAATAATAAGCCCTTTGATTCTGAGTTAAACATGGATTGGTAGAAGGTACTTTTGTAAATCAGTGCTGGAGCCACAATGAGACCAATTAAAAATAGCAGGAAGGCAGTGACGTAAACCTGGGTGGAAAAGCCAATTAGGATGAATAAAACCGCGTGAAGAGCAATAGCTCCCGCCACGATTTTTAGCAAGGGCAATTGTTTTCGGTGATAGAGTCCCACTAATAGTGAACCAAGGATGATTCCGACCGAAGTCATGGAATCTAAGAAGCCGTATTGAATCGCTGAATTGCCGTAGAGTAACTTAACCGCAATCGGTAGCAGAACGGTTAAACCGGCCCAGAGAAAGAGATTCCAGACGAAGTCTAAAATTAGGGCCGCAGCAATCGCATGATTAGTGAAAATGATGCGCAAGGCATTTTTTAAATCGGAAACGTAGCTAAGGTTCGGTTGCTGCTGGATCTGTGTTTGGTTTACTTTGATGCGCGAATAACAAAAGCTCACCACTAAGTATAGGCCGGCCACTAACCCATAAACCTTAAGGCCGTAACCAAGGGAAAGAACTAATCCCGATAGCAGTGCTCCCAGTAAATAGGTGAAGTCAAAGCTCATGGTGTTGAGGGAATTAGCCGTCACTTTGAGGTCAGAAGTGGGAAAGACTTCTTGAATAATCATCGAGGAACCACCCATTAACAAGGGTTTTACGGCGCCACTAATTATTAATAAAACTAAAAAGAGACCTAAATCCACTGGATTGCGTAAGGGATTAAAAATTAAAAAGATAAAAACCAGTGCGTTAATTAGGTTGGCAACCGTCATTAAAGTAGTCTTTTGAAAGTGGTCCAGGAGGCCGCCGGCAAAAGGACCAATTAGCAGAGATGGAAGTTCTAAAGCGCCTAGCACGACCGCGATGATGAGGGGCGAATTGAAATGGTGGTAAGCAATCCAGACCAACGAAACGTTAGCAATGCTACTAGCGATGTTTGAGAGCGTATTGCCGGTGATTAACCAGCGAAAGGCGGCGTTGCGCAAAACCGGTAAGTAAGTCATAAAAGTTAATTTCCTTTATTTAATTTAGGGTAGCTTAACCATAACACAAATGCGAACGTTTGTTTGGTGTTTTTCGTCGTAAAGGAAATAAAAGCGAACTTTATTAAATTTTGGAAGCAAAAAAACCGCCTTTTAGGAAAGGCGGTTTTTTAGTGCGTCAGAAAATCTAGTAATTGGAACATTGCGGTTTTGTTTTCACTAGGGACCGGCGTGGTATCAATCTCCGTTGGCGTTTGCTGTAAATCGTTGTGATCCAAGGCATACCGACCATCATTGACAATCATCTCGTGCACGTTATCTTGGGTGGGTTCCAGGTGAAACTGCAGGCCGATGATATTGTCGCCAATTAAAAAACCCTGCTGTTGCACTAAATCAGAACTGAACAACAATTCTGCTTGGTCGGGGAGTTCACAACAATCTTCGTGCCAATGCAAAGCAGTTAGCTGGTGAGGCAGACCCGGAATTTGGTCACTTTGTAAGTAAACGGGCGCCCAGCCCACTTCTTTGGCAGGAGATTTAACCACTCGTTTGCCAAAAACTTTGGTAATTTGTTGAGCGCCAAAGCAGACTCCGAAGATGGGTTCATGGGCTTTAACCAGTTGCTGAATTAGCTCCCGTTCTTGTTCAATCCACGGAATCCCGTCGTTAGGACTCATAGGACCACCAAGAATTACCAAGAAGTCGGTTTCTGCGGCCGTGGGTAACATCCCAAACATGTACGGGTGATAGACGTATAACTCGTAGTCGTGATTATCTGCCCATTCTTTAATGGTGCCTGGACCTTCATCTGGAGTGTGTTGTAAAACGTTGATGCGCATCGTAATTCCCTCTTTTTAGCTTTTAATTTGTGATAATCATACCATTTTCTAGCAAGCGGAGGGAATCACATTGATTAGTCCATTCCCGGACTCGGCGTATAATTAAACTAGGAAATTAGAGCGAAATTTAAGTAAGTGAGTGATAGCATGGTAGTTTTAATTGGATACAGTTGGTTAATCATTCTTAAAAAATTAGGATACTTGTTTCAACACGGCCTAACTGGGAGCCGGAGCATGGTGGTGCTCGCCACGCTACTGGTCACGGTGTTGGTGGTCGGCGTGTACTACTGGGCTAGTCACAGCCAACAGCAAAATAGCCAGACGATTGCGCGGATTGTGGGCCGAATTGGGTCGGTGATGAAGCGGATGATGGAATGGTTGCCGTTTAAGTAACATTGCATGAAAAAATAACTCGCTGAGTGATTTTCAGCGGGTTATTTTAGTTTGAATAATTAAATTTTAAACGGAATTTCCATCTCCGGCGGCACTGGTGCCGTCACGGCTAGCGGTTGGTCAGTAAAGGGCGTTCGCATCCGAACCCGCCATGAATGTAGTTGCATTGCCTGGCCGTTCTCTGCTTGCGGATCATACAACGGATCGTTTTGAATCGGATGACCGAGAAATGCGAGATGCACCCGAATTTGGTGGGTCCGCCCGGTCTCTAGCTGAACCTCGAGCAAGCTTTCCGTCGGGCTACTCTGGAGCACGCGGTAATGGGTGACGGCGTCCTGGGCATTTGGTCCGTTGACCCGCCGTTTGCGCTGGTCGGTGGGGTCCAAACCGATAGGTGCTTTGATGATGCCGGCCGGGGCTAGTAGTTGTCCTCGAATTCGCACCAAGTATTCACGTTGGATTTGTTTTTCCCGAATCATCTTGGTAAGAATCGGCACGGCGGCAGGGCTTTTGCCAAAGAGCAGTGCGCCACTGGTTTCCTGGTCTAAACGGTGAATCATGTAGACCGGATTAGGTGCATAGTGGGCCGCTACTCCGTTTAAGACGGCGCCACTTTCACCCGGTTGGTTAGCGTGGGTCTTGATCCCGCGTGGTTTATTGACAATGACAAAGTCAGCGTTTTCAAAGAGAATCGGAATCGTGAGGTGCTCGTCTAACAGCGTCTTGGGGAACGGATTGCGAAAATCCTGGGGGAGAAAGGTTAAGTTAATAACATCGGAAGCTTGAAGCATCGTATTCATGGGTTGGTAGCGGCGGTTAACCAACACCCGTTGGTTTCTCCGTAAGTCGCCCACTAATCGTTTGGGCAGTTGCAACTGTTTCTTTAAAAAGTCCCGCAGTGCGATTGCCCCGGTCGCTGTTGCAACGGGTAATTCATAGTGCCACTGCATCTTAACTCCTTGCGGTTACGAAAAACCGACCACAAATGTGATCGGTTTTAATGATTGAACTCTAATTACTTTACGATTAAAACGTCTGGTTTAGCAGTTCGAATGACGTAGTTAGTTACAGAACCAACCACTAGTTGTTCCACGGCAGATAAGCCGGTGGCGCCCATGACAATTAAGTCATCCTTGTGGTCTTCTGGGAATTCATGGGCAATAATCCGTTTCGGATTACCAAACCGCATGTGAATGGAAACATCGGTTAAACCAGCTTTTACGGCTGATTGTTTCAAAGTTTCCAAAATTTCCTTGGTTTGATCCGTCAACTTGTAAACTGTATCAGCAGAAACTGCGTTACCGTAGTTTCGGTTGAATTGCGTCACTTGGATGACGTTTAAGATGTCTAAGTGGCTGTTATTTTGTTTAGCTAATTCTACGGCGCGGTTCAAAACCGGCATGGTGTCTTCGCCGCCGTCTACAGGAGCTAAAATCCGTTTGTAATTCTCTGTCATTACGATCACCCCGTTATTCTATTTCCTTAACTATATCATTTTTTGGCCTAATTGACACGCACAGGAGGGTCATTTCAACCGAAAAAATAAAAAAGGGTTTGACAATGAATGGCGTCCGTGCTTAAATAGGAACAACTCAAAAGAGAGGAATTTACTAATGAAGAACCGAACTTATTCAACTACCAATCGTTCCATTTTAGTCATTGCGTTTGTCTCCTAACCGGAATCTACGCAGGGACGATTTGTTAGTGCTCAGCTAGATTCACCAGGTGACTGTAGCTGAGCGGTTCTTCTAAGTTAATTCGAGAAGAAAGCTTTACAAGCTCGCTACCAGTTCACGCTGGGGGCGAGCTTTTTGTTTAGGTCGGGAATTCAGTTAGTTAGAGGAGGAATTGATGATGCGATATGGAATCATTGGCGCCGGAGCCATGGGTTACCGGTACGGAGTTTTATTACAAGAAAAGGCGGGCGTTCCGGTTGATTTTATTGAAACTTGGGATCCGAACCGCAAACAAGTTCGTGAACAGGGGGGCGTCTACGTGTCTCGCGATCATGAGAATCGTCATCTCGTTCCAATTAACATTTATGCCCCGGAAGAGTACGACGGCCATCCTGACGTGTGGATTGTCTTTAAAAAACAAATGCAATTAGCCGACGAACTGAAACGGGACGCGGCTGCCGGCTTATTTACGGATGATCAGTACGTCTTTTCCGCCATGAACGGATTGGGCCACTTTGAAAAATTAGCCCAGTATTTCAATCCTGACCAGATGCTCGCCGGAACGGCCATGATTGCCACCGTTTTAAACGGACCGGGCGACGTGGATTTCATGGGTCCAGAAAACGGGGAAGCGATGCACATGGCTCCGTACAACGACCAAGCCCCGGACGAAACGATGGAAGAAATCTATGCTGACTTTCAACGAGCTACTTTAGGACCAGAAATGAGCAATAACTGGTTAGGAATGTGTTTGACGAAGGTGGCCTTTAACGCCGTTTGTAACACGCTTTGTACCATGTTTGAAATTAACATGGGGCAGTTTGGTTCCTATCCCGGTGCCGCGGAAATGGCCGAACAGCTCTTTAACGAAACCCATGATGCTGCCGCTCGGGCCGGCATCAAAATGATTGAAGATCGAGGCCAACAGGTTCAAAGCGTGCTGGATTCCTGTGTTAAGTTAAAGTACCACTACCCGTCGATGTACCAGGACTTTTCGAAGGGTCGGCCCACGGAGGTTGACTACATTAACGGTTACATCGCCCGGCTAGGCCGGAAAAACGATTATCCGTGCCGGACGCACGAATTTGTCACCCACGAAGTTCATTTAGCCGAACAAATGCGGAACTCTAAAAACTAAACAAGCGAGGTCAAAATTATGCCATTTCATTATTCTAACTGTGTTCCTAAAAGCGATAGCAATGCCACCGAAGACATCTTAAAGGCGGCTGCCAATCCAAACGTAATCTCCTTTGCCGGTGGATTACCAGCTCCAGAACTATTCCCAGTCGCCGCCGTAAAAAAGGCCACCAATAAGGTTTTTGATCAATATGGGCAACAAGTTTTACAGTACGCGGGAACGTTGGGCTACCCCAAACTACGCAAACAGATTGCACAAATCATGCAGGACCGGCAGGTAGATGCTAGTGTCGATAACATCGCAATTGCGACGGGGTCCCAACAAGCCATTGATTTGGTGGCCAAAATGTTGATTAATCCGGGCGACGTAGTATTGGTGGAAGACCCCACCTACTTAGCAGCCTTAGACGTTTTTCGTTCCTATGGTGCTGATTTAGTTGGAGTAGCCATGGACGATGATGGCATGCAGATGGACGACTTAGAACAAAAGTTAGCTGCTCATCCAGATGCGAAGTTTATCTACACGGTGCCGAACTTCCAAAACCCAACCGGCCGGACGATGACGGCCACCCGGCGGGAACGGATGACGAAGATTGCTGATGCAGCTGGAGTTCCCATTGTGGAAGACGATCCGTACGGAGCCATCCGGTACGCGGGTGAGATGTTACCGCCGATCAAGCACTACGACCACACGGGGAACGTGGTTTCCATCAGTTCCTTTTCTAAGATGTTAGCTCCCGGACTCCGGATTGGGTGGCTAACGGCCGAACCAGCTTTCTTAAAGAAATACTCACTGCTGAAGCAAAATGCTGATTTGCACACCGATAATTTGACTCAGTACATCATCTCGCAATTCTTAATGGATGAAGATTTGCCAGCGCACATCAAGAAAATCACGGATGTTTACGAACACCGCGCGAAGTTGATGTTAGCTGAGATTGACCGGGAATTTCCGGATGACGTTTACCACAGTCAACCCGAGGGTGGCATGTTCATCTGGGTGGAAGTGCCGGGTAACATTGACAGTGATGAGTTAGCCAAACGGTGCTTGGAAGCCAACGTGGCCGTGGTACCGGGCTCTGCTTTCTACTCAGGAAAGGCCCAACCGGGAACCTTCCGGCTGAACTTCTCCAACATGAATGACGAGCAAATCAAAGTGGGAATCAAACGGATTGCCCAGGTGTTAAATGATTTAGGTGCTGAATAAGAGTTCCTGTCTTTCGCTTTCAATGACCGACAATAGTCAGCTTGACGAAAATTCGGTATACTGAAGGAGAAAAGGATGGGATGGCAATGAAAATTAAACGACTCACCTGGTGGACTTTGTTGACGTTAGGCTGTTTCTTACTTCTGAACGCTGTGCTGAGTCTGGGGATCTTTCAGAGCAGCGTGGCTTCCTTCTGGCGGTCTGAAATTGCCGCCGTTGTCATGATTTTGTTACCGCTAGCGGTCGCTTGGTTGGGGATTCGCCTGGGTCTCTACGTGTTAGCGCTGGTGCAAGCGCTCTACGTGGTGGGCTACTGTAATGCCGTGTACCGTCTAATTCAGCTTCCCCACTTAGGCTTGCCGGTCCGTTGGGGCGGGCTCGTCTTGGTAGTGGGAGCGCTGGGAGTACTGTTATACTGGTTCCGGTTGGCTTGGCAAGTCCGGCAATCCTTAACCAAGGAACGAGTGCAGCGCTACCTGAAATTTAGAAAATAGCGAGGATTTTCATGAAGATTGAAGAAAATGACTTTGTCACGGAAGCAGAAGCTGGAACGTACGCGCACAAAACGGTTACGACGTCGTTGGCAGATTTAAACGAAGCAACGAGCCAAACGTTGCGACCGTTGGTAGAATTTGTGGAGGCGGCCGTGAACTCTGATAAGTTAGCCAGTGCCGACTTGCAGGTCAGTGACGCGGATATCTTAGTACAACTACAGACGTCAATTATTAACCTCCCGTTGGCATACGGAAAAAACATTCACAAGATTATGGTGGGTGATGGTGAAGTCGACGTGAACGTGTACATGATTATTGCGGCTCCAGAGATTAATCGCTCCAAGTTGCGAATCGATGAGTTAATGGCGGCCGAGCAATTGGTAAAGGATCCCGACCAAGCGTTAGATCAGTTTACGGACTGGCTCGAAGCCCAGTTAACCACGCTGGCCGAAAACCAACAGGCCGCCGCGGAAGAAGCAGACTAGCTAAATTAAAGTTAGTTTGCTATAATAAAGATATGCGACGAGCCGCATAAGCATAGCTTATGATGGGAACCACATTAACTGCCGAATTGCAGGTGGCTTGACTAGGCGGTGATGTGAACACTGACCTAGTCCGCTTGGGAAACTAAGTGCCAAATGAAAAAGCACCTCTGATTTTTAAATCAGAGGTGCTTTTTTTAGTTGCTAGTAGTTTTAAAATAATCCGCCTGGGTTAAGCCCATGTAGTGGGCATCCCGGTAGGCCCCGGCTGCAAAGAACTGGTCTTTAATCGTCCCTTCAATGTGAAAGCCAAACTTTTGGTAGATGTGTAGCGCTGGCGCGTTAGCGACGTCAACGTACAGGTAGAGTTTGTGCAGGTTCAACTGGGCGAAGGCTAAGTTGAGCAATTGTTCCATCGCGGCCTGGGCATAACCATTTCCATTTTCGTTATCTAACAGGGCAATTTCAAATTCACCGACGCGCGCCACCGGATTTAAGTCGATGATTTCCACTAGTCCGACACCGTGGTGGGGATTTTCGGTGGTTTGAATCGTCTGACTGACAATCTGGGGATCAGTGGTATGCTGCTTTAAAAAGTCACTGGCCTCATTTGCACCCAGTAGGGGCGGTTGAAACCAAAACCGTTGGGTGCTGGCTTGTTGAAACAAGGTTTGAATCAAGTCGTAATCAGCGGGTTCCGTGGTGAGGGGCTGTAAAAAGATGGAAGCAGGCATGGCATTTCTCCTATTTGACTAAGTAAACGCGGTCGTTAATTAAATCGAAGTGGGGCAGGTACTGATTGAGCTGCTCAATCCCAGGGTCGTTAACCAACTCGACGTGTTTCCAGAAAGCCGGGGAATTCGTGGCACCGTCCTTTTCACCGATGGCAATCAGCTTAACCGGATGACCGTCGCGCCGGATGGCGGCTAAGAGTTCGTCATCAACCGGCACTCCGTCGGGCGACCAGCTCATGATGACGTAGTCGACCTGGTCCTTGTACTTTTCGTAGGCCTCTAGAGCACTGAGTTTTTCAATCGGAGCCACCTGGTGCTTACCAGTTTCGTTTTCCGATTGCCACTCGAGGCTGTCGGTCCCAATCACGTTGGCCTTTTGGTCCAGCAACCCCTTGGTGATGTAGCCGTTGCCGGCCATCACTTCTAACGCTGGCTTACCGTCTAGATATTGAGCCAACTGTTGGGTAAAGGACGACGAGATGTAGGCCCACATGCCGTAGTGTTCCTCTAAGTAATCCCGAAATGAACGCAGGTCTTTGTCTACCTGAGGCAGCAGGTTGGAAATTCGATCCCACTCGCGGTCGCCAGCCGGATCACCCATCGCATACTGGTCGTTGACCCGTTGGTACAATCGGTCCTGGATGTCATCCGGCAAAGTTAGATTAGGCAAGTCCTGGGGTAACCGACCAGCTTGCAGGAGTTGATTCGCCATCAGGGCGTGGTTGAGCAGGAACTTCACCTCCGGATAGTGGTCAAAGGCCGTGCGTTCGGTCTGTAACCGTTGAATGTAATTCGGAGTCTTTTTGACCGGCGGATGATTCTTTTGAAAGTTCTTCAGTAGTTTTTTTCGTTTCATTGTTGCTCCTAGGATTAGTAGTTTAAATCAAGCTCTTCTTGGGTATCGCGACCATCGTCGTGACGACCCTTTTTCCCGTGCAAAAAGCCATCGATTAGTTGGTAAATCTCATACCGATCGTTTCCGGTCAACAGTTGCTCGTTAAAGTAAAGGTCCGTTCCGGAAATGAATAGTTTGGACAAGTCTGTTTTTTCGCTGTCGACCCGTCCGCTGAGGTAGTCCATCGAAATCCCGAAGTAGGTCGCTAATTTGCGGACCTCTACGTACGATGGGTTGCGGATGCCGCGCTCCCAGTTACCAATTTGGGATGCGGTGTTTTCGTGCCGCTTATCACTTGGAAACATTTCGTTTAGTTCAGTGGCTAGTTCGGCTAGGGTAATGTGTTTCCCGGTCCGTAAGGCCTTCAGTCTTTCTGGGAACATAGCACGACCTCCTTTTTCTTAATATTATACTTCATCCATCCCTAAATGATAGGGGGCTCCGTTTTAAATTAGGGGGTTAAATGGTATGATTAAAGTATAAAAATTACTAAAGAAGGGAGGGAGATTGGATGCTTTATTTAGGAATTGCAGTGGTAACGTTAATTCTGGGATTAGTGGTTGGTTACGGTCGCGAAAACCACCAGTTGAATCACCGCCTATCAAAAGCGACTGCCCAAGCTGAACAAATCGAACAGGAGAACCAGCACCAGATTAAACAAGTGGTGCAGGCCATCCAAACCAAGGTGGAAACGGACGTAGCTGAGCACCAGGACGAGGTCAACGAAGAAATTGACGAACAAGTGGCCGAAAACCAACTGCGCCAGGAACGAGTGGAGCTCCAAGAAAAGAGTTTACAGAGCTTTGCTAGTCGGTTAGAAAAAAGCGAACAGAACGTGCAACGGGAGCAAACCGAATTGCAGGAACTAGAGCAAACGATTGACCAAACCCAGCAGCAGGCCGACCAGTTAATTCAACAACGCACCGATTTACTTCACGAAAAGAGTGGGCTACTGCCCGAGCAAGCCGAACAGACCGTGTTGAACATGACGCAAACCGCGTTACAACAGGACTACGACCAATCGGTTCGGGATGAACACGAAGAACACGTGCTGACGGCCACCAAGGAAGCCCGCCAGTTAATGGTGGAAGCCATCCAAAATGGTCCAATCGATGTGCCACGCGATCACATTGACCGCAACGTGATTATCCCAGATGAGGGGATGCGCAATAAAATTGTTGGGAAAAACGAACAACGCTTGCGTCTGTTGGAAACGCTAATTGGAGTGGATTTAATCTTCAATCCAGATAGTCCCGAAACCTTGATCATTAGTACGAACGATCCGATTCGCCGGGAAATTGCCCGGGGCGCGATTAACGAATTAATTACGGCGCGCCAGCTGAATAACGCGGTGATTGAGAACGTGGTTCGTAGTACCGAACGGCAGGTGATTGAGCAACTTCGCCTGACCGGAGAAGAGACGTGCGCGAACCTCCATTTAGGTTGGGTACATCCGGACCTGATGAAACTAATCGGACGCTTGCAGTACCGGACTAGTTACGGGCAAAACGTCTTACAACACTCCGTCGAAGTGGCCGAGCTTTGTGGGATGATGGCCACGGAGTTAGGTGTGAACGTTCGCCTCGCCAAACGGGCCGGTCTGCTTCATGATATCGGAAAAGCGGTCGACCGCGAGGTAAATGGAACCCACGTGGAGTTGGGAGTGCAAATTGCTGAAGCCTACGGAGAAGAAGAGGCCGTGGTGGATGCAATTGCATCGTCTCACGGGGACGTTGATTCAGAAACCACGATTTCCGTCTTAGTCCGAGTGGCCGACTCCATGTCGGGAGCACGGCCGGGCGCGCGGAGTGAATCCGTGGAAGAATATTTGAACCGACTCAAGGGCTTGGAACGAATTGCCAACGCTCATCCTGAAGTAAAGGATAGCTATGCGATTCAAGCTGGTCGGGAAATTCGGATGATGGTGGATCCGAAGGCCAGTGATGACGAGCAAACGGAGCAGTTAGCTCAACAGGTTTGTGCGCAAATCGAAGCTGAACTGACGTATCCCGGTAAAATCAAGGTAACGGCGATTCGTCGATCGAACGCCGTTCAGTACGTGGGTGGCAAACAAGCCCCACGGAAAAAACACGTTAGTTAAAATCCGTTTCCGGTGGGAACGGATTTTTTTAGGAATGTGACAGATTTTCTAATTTGTGGACCGCTTATTTCTGGTTCTGTCGGCGCTTTTCCCGCGGAGTTTGAGTTTTAGGGACAGTTCTCGGTATAATAAGGTTTAATGAAGCCCAAACAACTGGAGGAATTATTAGCTGATGATTAAACAAACCAAAGCATTTCACCTGGCCATTTTAGCCCTGTTCATTGCCATTGTGATTTTACAAAGTTTTGTTCCGTTTCTGGGGTACATTCCAGTCGGGCCGATTAACATTACGATTGTGCAGATTACCGTAATCATTGCAGCGGTATTGCTAGGACCAAAGGATGGCGCCCTCTTAGGACTGGTCTGGGGACTATTATCCTGGGTTCGGGCCTTTGTGGCGCCCACGAGTCCCCTGAGTACGTTGGTGTTTACTAACCCATTAGTTTCGGTGGTCCCCCGGGTTTTAGTGGGACTTTTTGCCGGGTATGTCTTTTTATGGCTCACGCGGGCTCACTGGCGCCAAACCTGGGCGTTAATTGGGACCGGGGCCGTGGGTTCCGCGTTAAACACCCTGCTGGTAGTGGGCTTAATCGGGATTTTATATCGCACTCCCGCCGTGGCGCACGCGTATGGAGTTTCTAGTCCGGATTTACTAGGGAACGTATTGATGACACTGGTCGGAACGAATGGAATTCCGGAACTAATCCTGTCAGCAATCGTAGTGCCAATCATTGCCACCCCGTTGTTGAAACTCTGGCGCCGGTAACGAGGGGAAAATAGGATGGAAAAGCAAGTGGAAATTGAGTTTGAGCACGTTCAATTTCAATATCGGAATCAGGACACCCCGGTACTCCAAGCGATTAACTGGCAAATTCCGACGGGCAGCTGGGTATCATTGTTAGGTAATAATGGGAGCGGAAAATCGACCCTGTTGAAACTGTTGGTGGGGTTAGAGCGGCCCCAGTCTGGAACGATTACCATCAACGGTCAGCCCGTCCAACCGATTACTCAGTCCGTTAATCCGACGGTCGGAATGGTCTTTCAAGATCCCGATAATCAGTTTGTGGGGGCGACCGTCGCTGATGACGTGGCGTTCGGATTGGCCAACCAAGATTTAGAGCAAACGGAGTTACAACGGCGAGTCCGGGCAGCTCTCCAGTTAGTGGACATGGAAACGGTCTTAGACAGAGCTCCGGACCAACTCTCTGGGGGCCAAAAACAACGGGTGGCCGTCGCCAGTGTGATGGCGCGGCGGCCCGCAGTGTTATTGTTAGATGAAGTTACCAGTATGCTGGATCCGCAGGGACGCCAGGAGTTGGTTACGCAACTGCACCAGCTCCACCGGCAGTTTGGCACCACCGTCCTTGAGGTCACGCACCAACCGAACGAAGCGATGTTAGCCGATGAAGTCGTGGTTTTACACGATGGTAAAATTGCGCGACAGGGAACGCCCGCTGCGGTTTTAAGTCAAAGTGAGCAGCTAGCGGATTGGGGACTGCAGGCCCCGCTTCTGTACCGGTTGCGCACTTGGCTAGCAACTCAAGGTTATTCCGTTTCTGAACAACAGGCGGCAACCAGTGCTGATTTGAGGGACGCTTTATGGCAATTGAAATCAAAAATTTAACCCACTGGTATCCAGATCAACCAACGGCGGCCTTGCAATCACTTTCGCTAACCATCCCAGAGCACGAGATAACCGCCATCGTGGGGAAGACCGGGAGCGGGAAATCAACCCTGATTAAGCATCTCAATGGTCTTTTACAACCAACCACCGGAGAAATTGAAATCGTAGGGAAACGGTTAACCCAGCGGAGCTCGGCGCGTGACTTACAACGAGTGCGCCAGCAAGTCGGGATGGTGTTTCAAAATCCGGCTCAGCAGCTCTTTGCAAAGACGGTACTGGACGACGTAATGGCTGGTCCGTTGGCATTAGGAATGGAACGGGACCAAGCCCAGCAACGAGCACAAACGGCCTTACGATTGGTCCATTTTCCTACTCAGCTGCAAAATCAGGATCCCGTCTTACTTTCTGGCGGGCAACAACGGCGGGCCGCAATGGCCGGCGTCTTAGCTTTAGAACCACAAGTGGTTATTTTTGACGAACCCACGGCCGGATTGGATGCCCAGGGACAACGTGAGTTGCTGCAATTACTGCACGACTTGCAAAGTGCGGGACGCACCATTATCATGGTGACCCACGAAATGGACCTCGTGGCCCAGTTAGCTAGTCAGGTAGTGGTACTTGCAAACGGTCAGCTGGCGTTTGCCGGCTCGCCGCGAATGCTGTTTCAATCCGAACCGGAGTTGGTGCAGGCCACTAATTTAGTCCTACCCGAACCACTCCAGGTGGCGCAAAAGTTCGCTCCGACTGCGCCCAGTTCGGAACTGCCGTTGACAGAACCTGAATTACAACGTTGGCTCTTACGGTGCTTAGGAAAGGATGATGACCATGGCTCCACAGCGGGATAATTGGGTGCGCCGGTTGACGCCGGGAACGCAACTACTGAGCACCATCCTGGGACTGGTAGCCGTTTTTTTAAACCAGAAGCTGGGGTTGGCAATCCTGTTGCTGCTGGGAAGCTTCGGGTTGGTTAAGCTGGCTGGTTTCAGCATACGCCGTTTTCTCCGACGCATTCGGTTATTTGTCTTCTTTCTGATCTTAACTGCGTGCTTTCAATTACTATTGGTGCACACGGGACCCAGCTTGTGGCAATGGGGGATTTTGCAGGTGACTTCCGGTAGCTTACGGGCGGCGGCGTTGTTATTGGCCAAGTTTGGGACGGCGCTGGTGGTGCTGAACCTTCTAACGTTAATTGCTAATCCGGTCGCAATGACCGCTGCTTGTGAGCGAGGACTGGCCCCGCTCCAAAGAGTAGGAATTCCGGTGGGAGATGTCGCGTTAACCCTCAGCATTGCGTTTCGGTTCGTACCGACGTTAACTGCTGAGTTCCAAACGGTGACCGCAGCACAACAGGCGCGCGGGATTACCTATCGCACTGGTCCTTTAAAACAACGAATCCAGGCGCTCTTAGCCGTGTTCTTGCCGGTGCTCGTGAATAGTTTTCGACGGGCCGAGGATTTAGCTGCAGCGATGCTCCTCCGGGGCTATGATGGGAAGCATCAATTACCCCAATACCTGGTACCCCAACGAACGAGCAAGGACTGGCTCACAATCGGTACGAGCTTATTGCTTCTAGTATTAATCATTGGGATTAACTATTTATAACTAAAAAGACAGTTATTTCATCGCGAAATAACTGTTTTTTAATTGCTATTTAATTACTTTAAAGTTACGGGTGTGATCGGCCTTCACTTCAGGATGTTTTTGTAAGTACTTGGCAATCAGGTTACTCATCGTAATCGTATCGTACCGGATCACTTTATCTTCACTATACATTGGGTAGTGACCACCCCCGACGGCGCGGTAGGTATTTAAGACGATCTTTAGTTTCATCTTATTGGTCACCGGTTTGCCGTGGTAGGTCGGATTAATGACGCGTTTCCCAATCGGATTAGAAACCTTAATCGTATAGTCAATTCCAGCGTACATGTCGTAGTTGTAATCACGAATTTTAGGATGGTGATACCTGGGATCAACGATAATTTGGTCGTTTTTAATTGTAAAGTATTCAGCCGTTTTTTCGAGCGCCGCCTTTAAGTCGGCCCCGGTAATCTCTAACAACGAGAGGGTGTTGGGGTAGACGTAGTTGGTGATGATGTTGCGCATTGTGATGGGATTTTCAAAACCCCGGGCTTCGTTGGAAAAGAGGGCGGTAGCCGAGACATCGCAACCCATTGTTTCCATCTGGACCTTTTGAATGAAGTTGACGAAGGCCGAACCATGGAGTCGAACCTGGAACGGATCGTCATAGGTCATGCTGCCGTCAATGTGAGCCAAGGGCAGGGCTAGCCATTTTTCGACGTTGGCTTCCGTTGCCGTAAAACTTTCAGCCGTTGTGGAATCCGGTTTAGCGTCCCCGGTCTTAATCAATTTTTGGTGACTCTTTTGGACCTGGTAGCGACCGTTCACGCGCTCCAAGTCGAGTTGGATGCGGCCGACGTAACTGCCCCGGTGCCCCGGTTGGACGTAGGGAATCCCAAATAACTTGCCGGCGAGCGCCCGGTGTTGGTGTCCCGTTGCCATCACGTCAATGCCCGGCACCTGCTGCATAATTGCGTAGGCTTCGTTTTCACCGTCAATTTTATCGTTCGGTTTGCCGTCGCTTAAATCGCGTTCAAAACCACCGTGGTAAAGAACCACCACGACGTCTGCTTTTTCCCGCATTTCGGGGACGTACTTTTGGGCAGCTTCTAGTGCAGAGATAAACTTTAGATTGTGAATGCTCGCCTGGTTTTCCCAAGCATCTACGGATTGAGTGGTAAGTCCGAGCACGGCGACCCTTAAATCACCGCAAGTTTTAATGGCGTAAGGATCTCCAAATGCAGGGGTACCGTCGTCATTTAAAATGTTCGCGGACACAAATTGACGCTGACTGCCCGCAATGGCGTTTTTCAGGTAGTCTTGACCGTAGTTAAATTCATGATTGCCAATCGTTCCAAAGTCATACTTGATGCTGTTAAAGGCTGCATTAATCGCAGTCGGGGCCGGAGCTTTTTCGACCTCAGCTTGATAGTAAGCAAGCGGTGATCCTTCCAAAAAGTCACCGTCGTCGAGGGTTAAGTGATACTCACTTTTTTCCTGTTCCCGCTTTAAAATGGTGGCCGCTTTTTCTAGACCAAAGGGCTGATTAGCGTGAGGCTTAACGTAATTCGTGGGTGCCAAGAAGCCGTGCGTATCGCTAGTGGTTAAGATTGTCAATTTCATGTGCAGCCCTCCATCGGATTGTAGAATGTTTAAATTATAATATTAAAAAGCGTTCGTGTAAATTAAGTAAAGTAATTATTAAGTTTTAAAAAGCACGTTGAACTCTTGGATTATTATGATAAGATAGAGTTGTCTAATAAATAGTCAATATTTGTCAGACGTACTTTATGTCACATGCTTTGCATGAGGAGGTAGGCTGATAATGTTAAACTTATATGTTGCACCAAGTAGCGCATCTAGTCGGAAGGCACGGGCTTGGTTAAAAGATCACGACATTCCCTTTAAAGAAAGAAACATTAACTCGAAACCATTAAATGCTGCCGAAGTAAAACACATTTTACGGTTAACCGAAAATGGGAGTGAAGACATCATCTCCACTCGTTCCAACATTTTCAAGAAGCTGCACTTAAACTTGGATGACTTGTCCTTAACTCAATTAGTTGACTTATTGGTTAAGTATCCAGATTTAATCAAGCGGCCCATCATCTTTGATGACAAGCGGCTCGAAGTGGGTTACAACGAAGAAGAAATTCGGCGTTTCTTACCACGTAGCATTCGGCAAGCAGAACTCAAAGAACTAGAAGCAAAATTAAGTTAATAATTACTACGGACGCCTTGTTTAAGGCGTCTTTTTGATTGGAGTAAAATCATGATTAAGTTGATTGCGTTGGATTTAGACAATACCCTCTTAAACTCCCAAAAGCAGATTAGTCTCGCAAACGAACGGGAACTGCGGTGCTTACATGAAGCGGGAATGAAGGTCGTACTCTGTACCGGTCGGCCGATTAACGCCATTTGGAATTACATCGAACAACTGGGACTAACGGAACCGGAAGACGCCACGATCACCTTTAATGGGGGGTTAGTGCTGGATAACACGACCCGTAAGGTGTTGGCTCAACGGGGAATGAATAAGCAGTCCCTACAACCTTTGTACCAATTTGCGCAGGAGCAGGGCGTTCCGTTGGATGTGCTTGATTTTAACCGGGTTTATCCGGTTAGTGATCTGGGCAGTTCGATTTATCGCGATAAGTTAAACGGAAAGATCGACTTTGAACCCCGTTCGTTTGTCGATTTACTGGAGCAAGAGTGTGCGAAGGGGATTCTTGCTAATACTTCAGCTGAACTAGATCGGTTGCAACAAAGCTTACCGGACGCTGTAAAACAACAATACCACATTGTGCGCTCCCAACCCGAAATTTTGGAGTTTTTACCACCAAAAGTGGATAAAGCGGTTGGATTAGATGATCTCTTACACCACTTTGGTTGGGATTTTTCAAACCTGATGGCGTTTGGGGATGCGGAAAACGATGCCGGTATGTTAGAAAAAGCGGCAGTGGGAGTCGCAATGGGCAATGCTTCCTCGGAAATTAAGCAAATTGCGAACCAGGTCACGACCACGAATGACGCAGACGGGGTAGCAGTTTTTTTACGTCAATATTTTTCAAAGCAATAAACGAACTTTTTCGTTGATAAGATTACAAAAACAACCATAAACCGAAAATTATTATAAAAAGCGGTTGACTTTCTGATTTTTTCCTGTATATTTAGAAAAAACGCAAAGGAGACCCATCATGAAACCAACGATGAATTTTACGAACAACGTCTTAGTCTTGAGCTTAATTAACGAAATTATTATTCGTTAGTGAGGTCAAGTACTTTGGACTGACCTCACCCGCTTGAGGCCAGTCCTTTGTTCGCTTACAGATTCATCGCAGAACAGCGCTGGTTAGTAACTTAACCGGCGCTGTTTTTGTTTTAAGATAGGAATTCTGACACTATTATGGGAGGAAATCACAAATGAAGAAGGTACGACGAAAGACAACCGAACCCACGCCCACCAATTGGAAGGGTTGGGTGTATCAAGTTTCCCAAGGAGTTTCCAATACGATTTTAGCTGTTTTAGGGATGGGATTATTACTGAGTACCCTCGGAACCATGTTGCACTGGCAACCGCTCAACGAAGCCGGTTTGATTGGTCAACGCTTATTAGCTCCTGCATTGGGAATGTCCGTAGCGGTCATGCTCCGAACGACTACGTTAGTTACCGGAGCCACCATGATTGCTTCGACGGTAGGGGCCAACTCGGTGTACTTCACCACCGCTCCGGTTGCCAAAACCATGACGGCGACCAGCTGGGTGGCTCCCCAAGCGTCTGGATCGGCCATCTTGACAATCGGACAGCCAGTGTCCGCCGTGTTAGCAGCAGTGGTCGCTGCTTTAATTGGAAAATGGTTAACGGGCAGAACCCCACTTGATTTGGTGTTGGTCCCGCTTGCGACGGCCTTAACTGGTTGTATTGCTGGACTGGGATTTGCGGCTGTAACGACGCCCGCATTGAACTGGATCAGTGAACGGTTGGCGGATACGATGCAAATCAGTCCAATTGTGGGTTCGATGGTAGTGGCCACCGCTTGGTTCCTGTTCCTAATGACGCCCGCTTCTTCTGCAGCCTTAGCCATCGCCGTGCAGCTCGATCCGAAGTCGGGAGGCGCCGCCATGATCGGGACCACCATCGGGTTCGTCATCTTTACCGCGATGTCGTTTAGAGAAAATGACTGGGGTGGCAACATTGCCCAAACGCTGGTAACGCCGAAGGTACAATTTCCGAACCTGTTGAAACGACCACTGTACGCGGTAGGACCGCTCCTAATCGTAATGGTGCTGGCCCCGATTTCCGTAGTGGGCTTTCATTTCCAGGCACCGTACACGATTGCCGGATTAGGGTTGAACTCCTTGATTGCGCCACTCTGGTACTGGGCAAACGACAAGACGGGCTTGGTACTGCTATTGGCCTTTGGAGTAGTAATTCCGGCTTGCCTTGGTTTTGCTTACTATCAACTATTGAAGCTACTGGGGAAGACGGCGCCGGCCGATCTCCATTTAGAAGAAGTGTAATCCAACTAAAAAAGGACTGGAAATTTTTCCAGTCCTTTTTTCATGTTTAATTAAAGAGTTGCTTAAAGTGATCCATGAAGACCTGGAGGTACCGGTCCTTGTCCACGGCCACCGCAACTTTAACGTTCGGGTTCGGGTCGTTGAGCCGCGCCTTATCACCAATCGTCCGGGCGTAGTAAGCGTCGTGTTCGGTGGTCACCATCATGTTCATGTCGATGGTGGTTACAAAATTGGGGTCAATAGCGACTCCGACAGCCAGGGGATCATGTAAGGAACAACCGCCCAACTCGGGGTAAAGGTCTGCATACACGTCAATGTAGAAGTCTACGATGTCAGCCATTTTGCTGCCGGCCTCAGTAGTCCGCCATTGGCTCGTTTCGTGCTTAGTTAGCAGGGTTCTGAGGGTCACGTCTAAACCAACCATAGTGACGTTTAGGTCACTGGTAAAGAGTTGGTTGGCAGCCACGGGGTCTTGTTCTACGTTGGCTTCGGCCACGGGAGTCACGTTACCAGGTACCGTGAGCGCGCCCCCCATGATGGTGATGTTGCCAATTTTTTTCATAGTTGCTGGATCTTGTTCCCAAGCAGCCGCGAGATTTGTCATCGGACCCGTGGCTACAACGGTCAATTGATCGCCGTATTCCTGAGCAGCGGTTAAGAGAAAGTTCACGCCGTCCTGGGTGGCCACTGGTTGGGTGGGATTCGGGAGTTCAACTTCTCCAATTCCATTTTCACCGTGAATCTGGGAGTTAACGCCAATTCGTTGGTAGTTGTGATCTAGCGGATTTTGGTGGCCGATAAACACCGGAACGTCGTCGGCACCCACGAGGTGTAAAATTTTGAGAGCATTTTGGGCAGCCCGGTCGGATTCGATGTTACCAAAGGAGGATAGGATTCCAATTAATTCAACTTCGGGATCAGCCACGGCATAGGCAATCGCCATCGCGTCATCAATCCCCGTATCAACATCTAAAATCATTTTCTGAACACTCATGCGTTAACCTCCACTAAATATTAGTTATTTAATCCTATAATACTGTAATGCACAGGTGAAAACAACCGAAAATTAGTCAAATGCGAACAAAAAGCGATTATCGTTCGATAATCGCTTGGATTTTAGTTGAACATGTATTCTCCGATGATCTTGTTGACCTCAGGATTTTCATGGAGCATCGAGTGTTGCGCTTGTTGCGGATCACCGTTATAAACGTAGAGTTTGTAGCTCTTTACATGGCCCCGCACCAGTTCCTTCATCTTGACTACGTCTCGGACCGGAATTAAACCATCACTCCCGGTGTTGCTGACGTTTCCACAGAAGTTTAAGATCTGCAGGTTCTTAGGCAGGTTCGTGATGTTGGGATCCTTCAGAGGGTAAGTGTTTGCCATGGAAACAAATTTTACCGTTTCTGGTTGATCAGCCGTTTTCCGGTACTTGGTCAGGTAGTCGTAAATAATTTCTCCCCCAGAAGAGTGGCCAATCAGGTTGACCTTTTGAATGCCATAGTTTTTCTTGAGGTAAGCTAGTAACTGCGGCATGTGGGTTGCTTCAAAACTTGGTTTATTGTTAGTTTGGAAATTTGCCTGAATGACCGGATTATTTTTCCCGATTTTATTAAACTGTTTGGCGGTGCTAACCTTCCCGTTATCCTTAACGTAGACTTGCAAAGCCTTGGTAGCGGCCCCGTTCTTATCCCACGAAGAAACCATGTAGTCTGAGGTAATGTAATTCCCCCCTAATCCAGGAATAAAGACCGTGGCCGTTCGGGATTGCTTAACGTGATAGTTGGCGGCTTTTTGAGTGTTATACCACCAGCCACCGAATCCGGTTCCAACGACTAATAAAAAGATGAAAAAAATAAATGTCTTCTTGTGTTTCATGTTAAAATTCCTTTGTAAATAAAATTTAGTGAGGACGGATAAGAATGACCAACGTTGTCTATGATATCACAATTATTGGTGGGGGACCCGTCGGAATGTTCACGGGTTTTTACGCCGGATTACGGGAAGCTAAGGTCCAAATTATTGAGAGTTTGGAACAGCTGGGCGGTCAAGTGATGGCCCAGTATCCCGAAAAGAACATTCTCGACGTAGCGGGGTTTGCCGGCGTTAGCGGTCGCCAACTCGTGCAGAATCTAGAAGCGCAGTTAGATACGGTGCCGGAGGTCGAACGCCACCTCAATACTAAGGTGACGAACGTAACCAAGCACGATGATTACTTTGAAATTGAGACCACCCAGGGAACCAGTAAAAGCCGAGCAGTTATTTTGGCCGCTGGGAACGGTGCCTTTCACCCTCGAGAATTACGGGCAGAAAACGCCGAAGCAGAAACCGGTAAACATTTGTTTTACGGAATCTCTGATTTGAGCCGCTTTGCTGGTCAGGACGTTCTGGTCGCTGGGGGCGGAAATTCTGCCGTCGACATGGCGTTGATGCTAGAACCAGTGGCCCATCAGGTAACCTTGATCCACCGACGCAACGAATTTCGGGGATTGGAAAAGATGGTTCACCAACTGGAAGCATCTTCGGTCCAGATTGTAACCCCCTACTTGATTCAAAAACTGAATGAAGTCGACCACCGCCTCCAGGTCGAAGCGAAACGGATGAAAACGGACGATGATTTCATCACACTGACGGTGGACGACGTGGTGGTTAACTACGGCTTTATTGCCAACAATAAGGATTTGGAAGTTTGGGACGTTCAGCCAGAACTGGAACACTCCTTGGTTAAAGTTAATCGCGAGTTAGAAAGTAGCGTGCCGTTGCTCTTTAGCGTGGGAGATCAGGCCATTTATCCAGGGAAGGATACGCTGATTGCCACGGGCTTTGGGGAAGCTCCCCTCGCCGTAAATACGATTATGAAACGCCTTTATCCGGACCGGCAACTGCCAATTCACAGTACGTCGTTGAAGCGCTAGAAGGGGTGACCAGTCATATGTTTACTGACAGTGATTTTAAGGTATTTGAAGCGCCCACGTTGAACGAACGGATGGAGCGAATCCGGTCCGTGCTGGATCCTCAATTTGAGGAAGCGGCGCAGACCTTCTTACCAATTTTGGCAACGACGGGCGAAACGTGGTACGCGCACGTTGCCAAGCACCGGATGCGGACCACGAATCCGCCTGACAATACGTGGGTGGCTTTTTCGACGAATCCACGGGGGTACAAAATGTTGCCTCACTTTGAACTGGGTTGTTGGGCCGACCACTTGTACTTCTATTTAGCGGTTGAAAGTAACATGAAGCCCCAGTACACCAGTACGATTATTCCGAAGTTAGAAGCGCTCGCCCCGTTAGTAGCTCGGTTACCGAGGAACTTTGTGTTAAGTGCCAACCACATGGTAGAACAAACTTTACCAGTAGCCGACTATGAGCAACTAGTTGAGCGATTCCAGAATGTGAAAGCCGCGGAGGTCTTAATTGGAATTCAGATTCAACGTGGTGATCCTCGGTTAGGAACGCCCCAAGTGCTTGTGGATTTAGAACAGACGTTACAGACTTTATTACCTTTATACCAACGATTGCAGTAAAAAATCCATTCCCAATTATGGGAATGGATTTTTTAGTTAGGAACGATTATTTTTCCTGGTTTGAATCCGGATTTTGAATTTGAATTCGACTGGTATCACTGCGGGGTTCGTTAACTTCGGGTGCATCAGTCTTGTAGAGCTTCGTCGTATCCTTCTTGCCGTTAGTGTCAAAGAGACTCTTCGATTTATCGCCTAACTGCTCTTCGGTCCGTTTTTCGTGACTAAGACCGTTGGAGTAGTTAAACTTCGTCGGGTCAACCTTTTGGAAGCCATCGGGATGGTAGAACTGCAGTAAGTTTTGCTGGTTCAAGGTATCGGATAACGATAGTTCGGTATTAACCTTTTCTTGAATCTCTTGCAGTTTTTTCTTCAACTTCTTGTCCGGATGGATGACCTTACCGGTCTTGGAATCGTAGATGGTTCCGTCCACGGAAGTGTATTCTGGGGAGACCCAATCCTTATTCCGGAAGGCGACCACCTGATCGTGCTTGGCAGAGAAGAGGTCCGTTCCAAACTGAATGTATTTCTGGGAGTTAATCCCTAGGAGGTGCATCAAGGTTGGTAAGACGTCAATTTCACCGCCGTAGGTGTGATCTACATAGCCATTGTTAATGGATGGCGAGTTAATCATGAATGGGACCCGTTGTAACTGGGCATTATCAAAGTTATTCCACTTCGACTCACTCTTGCCCAGTAACGGGGCCAGAGTTGGGTTTTCGGAATTAGACAAACCGTAGTGGTCTCCGTAGAGGACGACGACCGTGTTCTTAGCGAGACCGGTTTTATCGAGGTAGTCATAGAATTCCTTGATTGACTGATCTAGATAGTGGGCGGTCACAAAGTAATTGTTAACGGCACTATCATCCGTATCTGGAGTCTTAATTTTGTTGTCCTTGATGTCTTCATCATCAAGCTGGTACGGGAAGTGGTTGGTGACCGTGATGTACTTTGCGTAAAACGGCTGTTGTAGGTGCTGGAGGTACTTGATGGAATCCTTGAACAGCAGTTTATCCTTTAGACCGTAACCAGTGGCCTTATCTCCAGTCGTATCGTAGTAACTGGCATCAAAGAAGTACTGGTACCCCAGGTTTTTGTAGGTATTGTTCCGGTTCCAGAAACTGGCCACGTTTCCGTGGAAGACGGCCGAACTGTAACCATCTTGGCCGAGAATGGCGGGGGCCCCTTGGAAGGTATTGTCGCTTCCTAACTGGGCAAACAATGATCCCTGCGGCAAGCCGTAGGTGCTGGTTTCTAGCATGTTTTCGGCGTCAGAGGTTTTTCCCTGACCCACTTGGTGGAAAAAGTTATCGAAGGCATAAGTATGGTTACTGTTGTAGATTTGGTTTAAGAACGGCGTAACTTCCTTACCGTTGATTTTCTTGTTAATTAAAAATTGTTGGAAACTTTCCAGGTGAATAACCACCACGTTTTTGCCCTTTAACGTCCCAAATAAGTTAGGATTGGGTTCGGCGTAGTGGGCATCGGTAAAGGCCTTCACGTTATAAATTTCAGCTTTGTTGGCCTGGGACCGAAGCTCATTGGACTGGTGCGTCTGAAAGGCATCGTAAGCCGTAAAGACGTCTAAGCCCAGGTATTTAACCAGGTAATTCCGGTCAAAGGCCCGGGTCAGCAGTTGAGGGCGGTCCATGTCTGCTAACGTAATGTTAAAGGTTAGAAACAAGGCGCCAATGGAGAAAACTGCAAAGGCGAATCGATTGGAAAGACTTCGCTTGTCAATCTTGATCACCCGAAATAGGAGCAAGAAGATGACGATAATGATGTCTAACCAGTAAAACACGTCGTGAGGCATTGTGAGCGCTAAAGACGCACCACTCAGTCCTTGATCGACCTTGGAGTATCCGGTCATTGTGGACACGGTCATAAAATCGGTGAATTCTCGAAAGTAAATCACGTTTAAATACAGTAGGACGGTGTCAATGATGTCTAGAAGTAGGATGGCCGGATAAAAAAGTTTGGCCGGTTTAAAGTAAAACGCGAGCCCAAAGATTAGGATGGTCGTGGCAATCGGGTTAATGAACAGCAGCAAAAATTGCAGCGTTCCCTCGGTTCCCAATGCGAAGTCCGCAAAGTAGGCGTAAATGGTTTTTAACCAGAATAAAGCGATTAAGAGGACAAAAAAGCCAACTCGAGTATTAACCTTGGCTAGAATCTGTTTTATGAATTTCAAAGGTAAGATTCCCTTCATATTAGTTCGATAACATGCCTTTAATGATAGCAGACTTTGAAATTAAAAAACACTAAGGAAAGTATAAGAATACCGAAGCATGGGGGAGCGTGATATACTTAATTAAACGAGAAAGAGGATGAATGCACATGGCCAAATTTACATTATACTTAGTACGCCACGGACAAACGTACTATAACGTCTTCAATAAGTTGCAGGGATGGAGTAATTCGCCCCTAACCCAGCAGGGAATTGATGACGCCGTGGCCACCGGAAAACGGCTCAAGGACATTAAGTTTAAAGCTGCTTACTGTAGTGATTTAACGCGAGCCCAGAAAACGATGTCGTTACTGTTTGACCAAAACGAAACCTTTAATTCAATTACGCCAATTGTGTCGCCATTTTTCCGGGAGGAATTTTACGGCTACTTTGAAGGCCTGAATATGGACGAAGTTTGGTACCAAGCTGGGGCACCCCACGGAGCCAAAACTTTTGCTGAAATTATTGACCAGTACGATATGAACGTGGCCAAGGATTTCTTAAAACAAGCTGATCCGTTTCACATGGCGGAAAATGCCGAGGAATACTGGCATCGTCTACAACAAGGGTTAGATTTAATTACCAGTAATCCCAACGTTGAGGATGGAGATAGCGTGTTGCTCGTAAGTCACGGAAATACGTTGTTAAGCTTGGTCGATCGCTTTTCACAACCAGGTCAGTTTGACCTGCGCACGCGACCAGCGAATGGTAGCATTACGAAACTAGCCGTCGACGGCGACCAGCTGACGGTAACAGACTATAACAAGTAGGGAGGAATGAGGTTGGTAGATCAAGTAGATCACGCCGCTTTTTATAAGACATGTAACGAAGATAATTACATTTTTCGCATCGGGGAAGTTAGTAAAATGACGAACGTTTCCCCCCGCCAGTTACGCTACTGGGAACAAAAAGGCTACATTCACAGTGAACGAAACGAAAAGATGGCGTCACGGGTGTTTAACCATGAAAACTTCATGATGGTTAAGTTGATTAAATTTTACTTAGATCAAGATCATTCGTTGAGTACGGCCTTTGAAAAAGCTCAACACCACATGCAAATTGTGCGGTCGACCTACGCCTTCATTTTAAAAATGCACCATGGCCTAGTTCAAAAAGACGGGCACCAAATGATTGACATGGGTTACTTTGATAAAGAGCATACGAAACGCCTCTACGGCTATCTTGACGAAAATCAAGAGATCGTCTACACGGTTAGTGATGTTGATGATGCTCATCAATCAGCAGAATAGCGACGTAAAAAAGCAGCCGATTTCCACCAGGAAATCGACTGCTTTTTCAGTTGATTGAGTACAAAAAAAGAACAGCACCAAGGCTGCTCTTTTTAATTATGAGCGGTCAAGGACTTGAACCCCAATCTCACGGACAAAGAGCCCGTTGCTCTAACAGTTGAGCTAACCGCTCGTTTCATTACTTTTATAGTATAGCATGGGTAACCTGGTTTGGCTACCCCTTCTTGTGTTTTTTCGGTTTAGGGATAGTACGGACTAAAAAATGATTGACACCCATAAAAAATGATGGTTTAATCAAAGGTATCAAAACAGAAAGGAATTAGGATAATGAACAAATTGATGCAAAAATTGATGTCCTCCTCTAACTCTACTTGGATTGCGTGACTCTAAGTAAGGTTAGTTTAGGATGCCTGGTTAGAAGTTCACGTAGTTGCTAGCCAGGCCATCAGTTGTTCGAATCCTTCCTACGACTAGTTAAGCAAAGGTCCTGGTTAGTAATTACTAACTGGGACCTTTTTATTTTTTATGAAGATGAATGACAAAGGAGCGATAAAGAATGGCAGAACAAAAATTAAAGCGGAGCATTGGGCCCTTTACCGCACTAGCGATGGTGATGGGGACCGTGATTGGGGGCGGAGTCTTCTTTAAGATTGCCAGTGTGACGGCCGTAACCCATTCCATTAGTTTGACCCTGTTAGCCTGGGTGGTCGCCGGAATTTTAACCATTTGCGGGGGATTGACGGTTGCTGAACTAGGAGCCGCCATTCCAGAAACTGGTGGTAGTGTACAATACATGCGTCATACCTATGGTCCTTTGAGTGGATTCTTACTAGGTTGGTCGGAAATGTTGATTTACGTGCCTGCCAACATGGCTGCGTTGGCAATTATTTTTGCCACCCAAGTAGTGATTTTATTGCACCTGGCAACGTCGTTAGTGGTGCCAATTGCGATTGTAGTTGTAGTGACAATTACCGGCTTAAACTTATTAGGGGCAAAAGTGGGTGGAACAGTGCAATCGTTAACCCTGATTTTTAAACTGATTCCGGTTTTCTTAATTGTGATTGTTGGATTATTCATGCCTGGTCACGTGGATGTAACCTTCTTTCCGGTTACCCCAACTGACCACTCGAACGTGATTACCGCCTTTTCAGGAGGACTGTTAGCTACTATGTTCGCCTACGAAGGTTGGATCAACGTGGGAGACATTGCGGGTGAAATGAAGAACCCCAAACGGGATATTCCCAAGGCTGTGGTGTTGGGATTAACCTTTATCATGATCATTTATGTATTGGTAAACTGGGTCTTCTTGAAAAACATGCCGATTAGTCAAATCGCCGGGAACCCGAACACGGCTGCCGAAGTAGCGGGCAAACTGTTTGGAAACCTCGGAGGTAAGTTAGTTACGATTGGAATCTTGGTTTCGGTGTTTGGGACCATCAATGGTTACACCATGACGGGAGCTCGGATTCCTTACGCCTTAGCCAAACAAGATTTATTACCGTTTAGTAACCTATTCCAACGCTTAAACCGGGCAGCGGCACCATTTGTAGCCAGCTTGTTTATTTTGTTGATTGCCATCATTATGATTTGCTTAGGCAGCTTTGACTTGCTGACTGACATGTTGGTGTTTGTAATGTGGATCTTTAACTGCTTGCTATTCCTGGCCGTTTTCATCCTTAGAAAGAAAGAACCGCTTTTGGAACGGCCGTACCGGGTGCTTTGGTACCCACTCGTTCCCGCCGTTGCCATCTTAGGTGGACTCTTCATCGTGGTAACAACGTTAATTAACCAACCCGGCTTAGCCTTTGCTGGGTTAGGCATTACCGTAATTGGCGTGCCAGTTTACTACCTGCACCGTTACACGACGCGGAAAAAAGCCCAACAATAAACGTCATTAATTAGAAAAGCCTGCCGTTTCTCATTGGAGAAACGGCAGGCCTTTTTGTTTATTAGTAAAAATTTGCAATGTTGAACTTTAATAAAATTACTTTAACTACTGAATACAGGGGGTCTCTAAGATGAAGGATTGGCAAACCCAACGAATTATTGCGGCGCAACGAGGAGAAAATCCCATGGTAATGGCAGAAACTGAAGGTGGATATGCAGCCTTTGGCGACGTGCAATTTTTACCTGGTTATTCAGTGCTTCTCCCCAAACACGAAGTTAGTAGTTTAAATGATTTGAGCACGGCAGAACGGAATGCCTTTTTAATGGCGATGACGGAATTAGGCGATGCCTTATTAGCAGTTTGTCATCCCTACCGAATTAATTATGATATTTTGGGAAACACCGATCAGTTTTTACATGCCCATGTGTTTCCACGCTATCAAAGTGAACGGATTGAGCGAAGACTAAAACCAGTTTGGCTGTATCCAGCTAGTAACCGGAGTTTACCAACAAATGAATATCAACCGGATCGTGATGACCCGATTAGAAAGCGAATCACAGAATGGTTGTTGCAACACGGTTGGCATTAGCGGTTAAAGAAGTCACTGAAGCGCATAATGAGTAGTACCACCACGACAAAAATGACCGTAATCACAATGGTGATTTGCCAGGCCAGGGGACTATCCATGAATGGCAGTTTGACGTTTTCCCCGTAAAAACCAAAGACAATGTTCGGAACCGTCAGGACAATCGAGAAGACGGTCAAAAACTTCATGGTCGTATTTAGGTTACTGTCTAGCAGGTTTGAGTAGGCGCCCGCTACCTGTTGCGCGGCTTGATTAGCCATTTGTGCCATGGAAAGCCCCTGTTGGATTTCGACGATGACGTCATCAAGGGCATCGTTATCGTCATCAGATAGCGTTTTACCTAACTTGCGTTTAAACATGGTCAACATATCGTTGTTAGCCGACAGCGAGGTTAAGAAGTAAACCAAATCAGTCTGCAAGTTTAGCAACTGGTTAATCGCTGCTTTATTAGTGCGTCCGCGTAAGTTTCGTTGGATGCTGGTTCGAATACTGTTAATGTGATTGATGTAATCAAAGTATTGAATCGCGAGCTGATACATCGTTTTCAGCACAATGTCTAACGGAGAGGCGTTGTCCCGCTGTAGCTGAGGCAGTTTGTCCACGACGGAGCGAATCAGAGGGTTCACAAAGTTGGTTTGGTTGGCCGTGAAGGTAAACAAGGTGTTACCGTGGATAATCAAGCCAATTGGTTCGGCCGCAATATCACCGTTGAATCGCGTTGGTTCGGCTACGTCAAAGATAATTAAGAGAATTTGTTCGTCGTCATAGTACTCCATCCGGGGCCGTTCGTGGTGGTCCAGCGCGTAATACAGCATTTCAGTCGTGAGATGATATTCTTGCTTTAACGTTTTTTTCTCGACGGGAAGACAATCAGTGATCTGCACCCAGTCGATGTTTTGATTAATTTTGTCCGTTTTAATCATGTGATTGCCTCCCTTTTATGCACTAACTTCAATTATAATCGATTTTTAAGCAAAAGTTTACCATCTAGCCCGATTTTTGGGGTATTTACGGTCAAAGTGTAATTAAAAATTAATTTCAATAGGGTATAATGAAGAATACAAAGGAGTGCAGATAACATGAGACAAAAACCAGAGAAATCAGAACGAAGCAGTTTGTGGTATCCATTGATTGCTTTTTTAATTGTTGCCGGAGTGTGCTTAGCAATCTACGGGACCTATAAAGTTCGGCAACACATTAACTATCAACGGATGATTGCGGCCCAAAAGAAGTATGACGAAGAAAATAATCCAGTGTTAAAGCACGAACGTAAGTTTATCAAGCAGGTAGCTGACCCGTCAGTGAAACTGTATAAGCAGGATCATAAGGTTTTACCCAGCATCGTGATTGCCCAGGCCATTTTGGAATCAAACTGGGGGAAGTCGAAGCTATACACGGAAGCCAATAATCCGTTCGGAATTAAAGGAACCTATAACGGAAACTATATTATGTACGAAACTGGGGAATACATTAATCACAAGCACATTACCGAAAAGGCCCAATTCCGGAAATACCCTGACTTGCAGTCTGCAATTGAAGACCACAACCAAGCGTTGTACGAGAAGTTTTTAAAACGTAACGATAAAATTACTGATTATCGTGAAGAAGCAAAACTGTTACAAAAGAATACCTATGCAACTGATCCGGACTATGCTAATAAGTTGATTCGGGTAATTAAGGCCCACAACTTACAAAAGTATGATCAGGAAGCAATGAGGTAAGAACCATTAAATTGAAGCATAAAGGAGATTTTAAGTGCTGGCACTACTAGAAAAACTGTACGGCCCGTTTTTCGATTTACACAATTGGGAAACGGTTTTAACTTCGGGAAATGACTGGTTAATCATCTTTTCCCTAGTAGTTTTAGAGTGTGTGATGTCGGTTGATAATGCGATTGTCCTCGCGACCCAAACCCAGGTATTACCCACGAAGAAGTTACAGGAAGAATCCCTGTTTTACGGACTGTGGGGGGCCTATATCTTTCGTTTCCTGGTAATTGGAGCCGGGGTGTACCTAATTCATTTTTGGGAAATTAAGGTCGTGGGTGCGATTTATTTAATCTACCTCTCGGTCAAATATTTTTTTCCACGGCGGTCTAAATCAGGGAAAAAGCGGACTGTCAGAGCATTTGGTGATCCCCATAGTCGCAAGTTTTTCTGGTGGGTTGTTATTCAAATCGAATTTATGGATATCCTGTTTTCGATTGATTCTGTATTGGCCTCCCTCGCTGTCTCTAATAATCCGGTCGTGGTGTTAATTGGAGGAATGGTCGGGATCTTAGCCATGCGGGGAATTGCCGAAGTTATTATGAAGATTATGAAACGAATTCCGGAGTTGAAAACGATGGCGTACGTGCTGGTCTTCATGATTGGAGTGAAGTTACTTCTTTCGATTCCCGCGATTGACATTGAAATTCCGGCTACCTGGTTTGGAATCTTTGTGATTGCCGCGATTGCAGTCACGCTTATCATTCATTTTATCCGACAAAGGAGGAACTCTAATGGCAGTGGAGCTCAATCAAGTTAATTTTACGGCGGAAGTCCAAGGACCCATGACCTTAGTCGACTTTTGGGCTCCGTGGTGTGGACCGTGTAAAACGATGGACCCGGTATTAGCGCAACTAGAACGAGAATTTAGCGGGCGGGTAAAGTTCGCTAAGTTAAACGTCGATCAGAACCAGGAGCTGGCCCAGCAGTATCAAGTCTTAGGCCTCCCTAGTTATGTATTATTTGTGAATGGAACCGGAGTCGAAAAGGTAACCGGGGTTTATTCTAAGGAAAAATTAGCACATTATTTAAATCGGAAGTTAGCAGCAAATTAGGAGATGACCATGCAAACAGAGAAGCAACCACGGCTCCTAGAAGCCGTTTTCATTTTGCTGGGAATGCTCGTCGTCATGGGAGTCGGAATTATTGGCTTCCATTTGACCCCCGTCGTTCCCATTTTAACCGTGATTTTTGTTTTGATGATTTGGGGAAAAGTGCGCGGCTTTTCCTGGGATGAGATTCAAGCGGGAATTGTGGTTGGAGTTCGTAACGGGATTATCCCGTTATTTATTTTTCTATTAATTGGAAGTTTAATCGGAGTTTGGATCATGGCGGGGGTCATTCCGACCCTGATGGTTTACGGTTTTCACATTCTGAGCGTCCGGTGGTTCTTACCGTCGGTCTTTCTGATGTGTGCCTTCGTGGGCTGTTTCATCGGAAGTGCCTTTACAATTATTTCCACGGTCGGAATTGCTTCCATGGGAATTGGGGTCACAATGGGTCTAGATCCCGCTATGATTGCTGGAGCTATCGTTTCAGGAGCCGTGTTCAGTGATAAGATGTCGCCGCTATCTGCCACCACCAACCTGGCATCTGCGATTGCCGGCGATGATCTGTACAGCCACATTAAGAACATGCTGTGGTCGACGGTGCCCGCTTTCATAATTTCGTTAATCCTGTTTACGGTTTTAGGTAATCATCACCAGGCAGCCAGTTTAACCAAGATTACTCAAACCACTCACATTTTAACCAGTAACTTTCCGGTTTCAGTGTGGATGTTATTACCGGTGGTTCTGCTGTTAATCTGCGCCTGGACTAAAATTCCTACCATTCCCACTTTGTTCATTAACATTACCGTTACCATCATCATGACGTTGTTTACACCCCATCACCCATCGTTTGCCAAAGTTGCCGACGTGATGGAAAATGGTTTTACAATTAAAACGAGCAGTGCCGAAGTGAACCAAATCCTTAATCGGGGCGGAATTAGTTCGATGACGGGAACGATGACATTGATTATCCTGGCCCTAGCCCTGGGGGGATTATTAATTAAGTTAGGCATCATTGACGTCGTGATGACTCGCTTCTCCCAGCACATTCACTCAGATGGAATGTTAGTGTTAAGTACCGTATTAGCTGCCATCGGGGTCAACCTGTTTATTGGAGAACAATACTTATCGGTGGTACTGCCTGGAACGGCCTTTAAGGCGGACTTTAAAAAGGCCCATTTGGCTCCTGAAGCGCTCGGAAGGGCGTTAGAAGATGGTGGCGCCGTCATTAATTACTTGGTTCCGTGGGGAGTCGCCGGGGTGTTCGTTGCCAATACTTTGAACGTCCCAACCCTTAGTTACCTTCCATTTGTTTTCTTTAGTTTACTTTGTCCAGTCTTCTCAGTCCTAAGCGGATTTACGGGAATTGGACTCAAACGAGCTCAGCAATAAATTATTACCATAATTATAGTAGAAACGTCTCTGCAAGGAGTCGTTTTTTTTGTGCGCAAAAATAAGGAAATTTATACATTAGACGTCTAAAGTTAGTGGTAAAAGTAAAAACAAGCTTTAATTTTAAAATTAATGAAAAAAATTTAATGATTTTGTTAGATAAGTTGACATTGATGCAGTAATAATTGACATATTTCTATCCCGGTCTGATGGGAATGAGCCAGGTTAGAAGTTAGTTAAGTAACAAAATATGTCTAAATTGTTGCGATGTTACAAAAAGTTCGTTTTTGGTAATTGCTCTGTAATCTTTCTGTAACACTTACCCTTTAGTATAGCTATTGTTGATTGAGACGAGGTAATCGTCCTTCGAATATTCTAGTATCATGACCTGTATTTTACATTTTTTATTTTTAAGGAGAGATTTATTTTATGAAGTTAAAAGGTCTTAAGTCCATTGCCGCAGTTGCAGCCGTATCAGCCGGAGTTTTATTAGCTGGTGCTTCTCAAGCTGACGCTTCCACTAAGATCACTGTTCAATCCGGTGATACGCTTTCACAATTAGCTCAAACTTACGGAGTGTCCGTTGATAGCTTACAAAAAGCTAACAACATCAAAGATATTAACCGGATTTATGTTGGTGAAGTTTTTGTTGTTGGTGATAACGGAAACGTTAAGGTTGCTAGCGCAACGAGTGAAGCAGCTAAGACTGCTACTCCTGCTCAACCAGTTGCAGCCCAAGCTAACGACAACGAACAAGCTGCTGCTAAGCCAGCTACTCAAGCTAGCCAACCAGCTTCACAATCACAAGCTGTTCAAGCTCAAGCACCAGTTGCTCAAGCAACTCCTGCCGCACAACCAGCTGCCCAAACTAGCCAAGCTGCTGCACAACCAGCTACTTCAAACAACAACGCCGCTGTTGAAAATGATGGTTCATTAGATTCTATCGCTGCCGTTGAATCAGGTGGTTCATACACGGCCCGGAACGGTCAATACATTGGTAAATACCAATTATCTTCTTCATACTTAAACGGTGACTACTCACCAGCTAACCAAGAACGCGTTGCTCGTCAATACGCAATTAGTCGTTACGGTTCAGTTGCGAACGCCGTTGCTTACCGGAACTCACACAACTACTGGTAAAAAGTTGTTAATTAAATAAATCCCATTTCGGTGGGTTATACCCAAGCAATTAGAAGGGAGTCTCTAATTGCTTGGGTATTTTTTTATCCTCTTTTAAGGGAATCTCTAGTATTTACACCGTTTGATGAAAGCGTTATCTTTAAAGGAGACGTACCGCTTCTTAATGGGATGGAGCTTGGAACCTAGCCAGCAAATGACTTTATAATTGGGTTTGTAAGAAAGCAGGGGCAACGGAATGGAAAAATATCTAATGGGAATTGACATTGGGACTTCAAGTACCAAAGGATTACTTTTGACTACCACTGGCAAAATTATCAAACAGGCGAAGCATTCGTATGGAATTAAGACTCCGCACGCCGGCTGGGCAGAAGGGAATGCCACGGATTGGCTAGAAGCGGTAACAGCAGTCATTCAGCAACTTGTCCAAGCAATTAATCCTGACCAGTTAATTGGGATTGGTCTAGACGGTCTTTACGGCGGATCTGGAGTCCCAGTTGATAAGCATAATCGGGTTTTAGGTCCTGCTTTGATTTGGATGGATCGCCGGGCAACCCAACAGGTTCATGAAGTTTACGCTCGTGTAAATCCAACGGAACTAATGCAAACCACCGGGAATTTAGCCGACCCATACTATGGATATCTTAAAATTATGTGGATTAAAGAACATCAACCGGAGTTATACGCGCAAACCGCTCGCTTTTTACCACCAGAATCGTATGTGATTAAGGAACTCACTGGTGTAGAGAGCATCAACTACTCGGCCGCTGGTAATTTAGCAGGGATTTTTAACATTAATTCGGACCAGTGGGATTCTACCTTAGCGAGTCAGTTAGGAATTGATGTGGCCAAATTACCCACCAAGTTAGTGGAAGGTACAGAAGTGGCAGGTTCGATTTTACCAGAGTGGGCAGAACGACTAGGAGTGAATGCTGGGACCCCAATCTTTAATAACGGGGTCGATGTTGGACCTGCCACGGTGGGAACTGGTGTCTTTGGACCTGGCTCGGTCACGATTGCGATTGGAACGTCTATGAATGCGGCCCTTGTGACCGAACAACCACTTTTAAACCGAAATCTGATCATTTGGCCGTACGCCTACCAGCCCCAGAAATATTATTACAACTTTGCGGGAGCTAATACGGCGGGAGCCATTGTGGCCTGGTTTACTCAGGAATTTGTGACGGAAGACTCAGAGCAATTAGACGAACTAAGTCAGTCAGTTCCAGTTGGGAGTAACGGACTGACCGTGTTACCGTTTTTCATGGGTGAAAGAAGCCCGTTGTGGGATTCAAGCGTGAGAGGAACGATTTTGGGGCTTTCCTTAAAGACTTCGAAGCTTGATCTATACAATGCTTTTCAAGAAGCCATCGCTTTTTCGGTACGCCAAAGCATTGAACAATTTGGGGATCAAGTTGGAAATTCCATCACGGTGGTCGGTGGAGTTAGTAACTCGACCAAAATGCTACATTTAATTGCAGACGTCACCGGTAAAACGGTGAAAACGACTCAATCGGGAGGAGAAGCAGACTTGGGGAGTGCTATGTTGGCAGGGATCGGAACACGAAACTTAAATCCAGTCACTGCCCAACGATGGGCGCAAATTGATGAAACGGTTACGCCTAATGAGACAAAGCATCAGTTATATGATCGGGAGTATCAAAAGTATCGGGCTGCTTATCAAGCCGTAAAGCCATATTACGAAAAATTTAAGGAGCTAGATTAAGCAAAGGATGTTCTTAAGCTTAAGTCCAACTAAAAAAGCGTGCATCATGTTCTGATGTACGCTTTTTTGTTTGGATTAATTAGTTATTTACCCGGGCTAGGAAGTGTTTCTTCTTACCGCGCCGGACAATCACGTACTGTCCGTCAAAGTTTGCGGCCGGGTCAATTGTAGCGTTCACGTCCGTAATCTTTGTTCCGTTAACCGTAATGGCGCCGTTTTGGACGTCTTCGCGAGCCTGGCGTTTGGAACTATCGACGCCCATCTCCAGCAAGAGGTCGATCACGTTATGAGGACCAGCGGTGATTTCCGTGGTGGGAACGTTGTTGAAAACTTGGCCGACTTCTTCAGTACTTAATTCTTGCACGTTACCAGTGAAGAGCAGCTGGGAAATTCGTTCAACATTTTCAACTGCTTCTGGTCCATGCACAAACTTGGTTACTTCTTCAGCTAAACGGCGTTGCGCAGCCCGTTTCCACGGTTCGTCCTTAACCTGGTTGGCTAATTTGTCAATCTCAACCTGATCCAAGAAGGTGAAGTACTTCAAACACTTAATGACGTCACGGTCATCCTGGTTAAACCAGAACTGGTAAAATTCGTAGGGTGAGGTCTTCTTCGGGTCGAGCCAAACCGCGCCACCGGCTGATTTTCCGAACTTAGTTCCGTCAGACTTTAACATCAATGGAATCGTGAGGCCGTAGACCTTAGTGTCTGCTCCGCGTAACTTGTGGATTAAATCAATTCCGGCGGTAATGTTTCCCCACTGATCTGCGCCACCAATTTCAAGTTGCACGTCGTATTTCTCGTGCAGGTGGAAGAAATCGTAGGCTTGCAGGATTTGGTACGTAAACTCGGTAAAGGAAATCCCTTGTGACAACCGACTAGCGACGACTTCCTTATTTAACATGGTGTTGACGTTAAAGAGCTTTCCGTAGTCGCGCAAAAAGTCGAGCAGGGTCATGTCCTTGGTCCAATCGTAGTTATTGACGATGTGCGTGTTGGGAGCATCGCCAAATAACTTTGTCATCTGCGCGGTTAATGCTGCGACGTTTTTTTGGACTTGTTCTTTAGTTTGTAATTGGCGTTCCGTTTTACGACCGCTGGGATCACCGATGGAACCAGTGGCCCCACCAATTACGATGTAGGGATGGTGTCCAGCTCGAGCAAATCGTTCCATAATCATGAAGGGAAGTAAGTGCCCGATGTGCATACTGTCCGCAGTGGGATCAACCCCACAGTAGAGGGCAATGGGATGTTCGTTAATCGTTTTTGCTAAACCTTCAGCGTCGGTTTGCTGATTTATTTCACCCCGCCACTGTAAATCTTCAATGATATTCATATAAACCTCCTGGGTACTGAAATTATGCTAGGTAAAGGGTTTGTAATTGTTCGCGCTCGGCCGGTCCTACGCCTAATTCGGTGGTTAGGAATTGGTCTAAGCCACCATACTGCTCGTTGATGGTGGCTAAGGCAGCGTCTAAGAAGTCCATGTTAACGGTATAGAGGGATCGCAAACTTCGAATGGCCGTTTCTGAAAAGCCGTTGGCTCGAGCTTCATCCATCTTTTGATCAACAATCGGTTTTACTACTTGGTTAGTCAGAATGTAATCCTGTTTGATGGTGTCTAAATCAACCCCTAAGGCGTATAGAAGAAAGACTGCAGCCATCCCGGTTCGATCCTTTCCCGCTGTACAGTGAAAAAGGACGGTACTGTCTGCTTGATTGTTTTGCAGTAAAACTTGGAAAAAGCGATGGTAGGCCTGGTGGCAGCCATCATTTTGAACCATCCGTTTGTAAACGGAAACCATGTGGTCGTGACCGTAGTTGGGATTGTCCTCTAACATTTGCCTGAATTCTTCTGGATCCTGGGAGTTATCGGTTCGGTCTTCGTCAAAGACCGGATCAAAAATGTATTCCACCTGGTTGTTTTGGTGATCGAGGAGGGCATCTGGAACATCAGCACGTTCCTGACCCGAGCGTAAATCAACGTCATAGCGGACGCCATAGGCCTTTAAAAAGTTCAGGTCAGCGTTAGTTAGCATGCCTAAACTACCGGAACGCAGTAATTTATGCCATTTGATGGTTCTGCCGTCGGTGGTTTGATAGCCACCCAACTCGCGCAGATTGTCTGTCGAGTTAAGTTTAATGATGCGTTCGTTTTTCATTTGGTTCACGTCCTTTGCTCGATTGTCATACTACCATTATATCACTGACAGATTCGGGAATTGAAGCATAATAATAGTTTACAAACGAACCTAAGTGCACTAGGCTTATGGTAATTAACAAACGAAGGGGAATGACACTGATGGAAATGACAGAACGCCAATTAATTCAAGAGATTTTAAACACGGTTGATGTAATCTATGACTTTGAAAACGTGGATGAAGATACCAAGGAATACACCCTGTTAATCAAGCGTCAAACGGGAGATGTTCGTGCTTTAAACGTGATTAACGACGAGATGAAACACTACTTTAACGAAGCCAATTTTGATTACCAAGAAGAAGTTGAACCAGCCGAAATTGATTGTGACATTCGGGTTCAAATCAAACGTTAAGCAGGAAAACAAAGGTGGGAAGTTAATTCCTCCTTTTTTATTTGGCATTACAGGCTTAAAAACTATGTGACTGACGCTACAAAGAACTACTGCTGATCAGTAAGTAAATCAAATTTGGATCATCTTGAATAAAGAAAAAATGGAAATCAGCTTGAGCATCGGCTTCATTGCACAGCTAGCAAACAAGGGGTTTAGCAACCCTTAAAATTTTGTAAAAAAAGTTTGTGAAATCGTTTTCATTTCTGCTAAAATGCGTTATACTTAAAACCGTTAAAAGGAATCGAAAATTGATTCATTGGAGGGTATTAATTATGAGTGCATTAGCTTTATTAATCGGGATTATTCCCGTGATTGGTTGGGGTTTCTTCCCCACGGTTTCATCTAAAATTGGTGGGAAACCAGCTAACCAAATTTTAGGGGCAACCATTGGTGCCTTGATTGTCGGCTTTGTGGTCTTCTTGGTAACCGGTTGTGGGTTCCCAACGGGACTTAACTTGGTCTTAGGAATCTTATCTGGATGCGGTTGGGGCTTCGGTCAAATCATGGCCTTCAAGGGTTACTCATTGATTGGATCATCCCGGGTAATGCCAATTACCACGGCCTTTCAGTTGATTGTAACGGCTCTCTGGGGTGCTTTTGCTTTAAGTAGTTGGCCTGGGGTTACTAACAAAATCATCGGAATGATTGCCTTAGTAGTTATCATTATCGGGGCAACGTTGACCACTTGGAACGAAAACAAGGAAAACACCAACGCTGCTGCTTTACGGAAAGCCATCATTTACCAATTAATTGGTGTGATTGGTTACTGGCTCTACTCGGCTGCTCCGCAAGTAGAAAACCTGAAGTGGGCCGAAGGATTCATTCCACGGACTGCTCCAATGAGTGGATTACAAGCTTTCCTTCCCCAAACCATTGGGATGGTGTTAGTCGCTGTCATCTACTGCTTGACTCAAGTTGGTAAAGAAAACGTCTTCAAAGAAGCAACTTCTTACAAACAAATTATTGCCGGTTTCTTCTTTGGAATTGCCGCATTAGCTTACTTAGTTGCTGCTCAACCAGTTTCAAAAGGTGGCTTAGGCTTATCTACAGCCTTCGTGCTTTCCCAAGTTAGTGTAGTAATCGCTACGTTAACCGGAATCTACATGTTAGGCCAAAAGAAGACTCACAAGGAAATGGTTGCTACTTTAATTGGATTGGCTCTGATTATTGTTGCCGCTGCCGTTACGGCCTTCTTAAACTAATTAACTACCATTAAAATCCTTAAACCAATTTGGTTTAAGGATTTTTTGTTTGGAGCGGCAAAAAATGCTTACGAAGCTGACTCGCTTTGTGCTAAAGTAAGCAACAGTTAGCACAAAGAGGAGGAAGCAAATGCCTAAAAATTGGAAAGAAGAATTATTTTTTACCGGTATGATGGCCGGCTTAATGGTCTTAGGGATGACTTTTTATAACATTGTCAAAACGGACGGCTTTTCCAGTCACGTGTGGACGGAAGTCTTAACTGGTTACCCACTGGGTTTATTGGTGGCGGTTCTATTAGATCTTTTGTTAGTGGGACCACTGGTCAAGGCCGTGGTTTTCAAGTTCTTGATTAAGGACCCCGCAAACACCAGTCCGATTCGGATTGGAATGACTATTTCGGTCCTGATGGTCTTGGGGATGGTGACCTGCATGTCCTTATTTGGACTGCTGATGAGCACTGACACACCATCAAACTGGGGTGTAGCATATCTGATGACCTGGGGCTTGAACATCATCGTGGCCTTACCCTTACAACTACTGTTGGTGGGACCGATTTCTCGCTTCGGGTTACAGAAGTTACAACAAACGAATTAACTAAAAAACACTTCCACTTTGCGTAATGCAAACTGGAAGTGTTTTTGGTTAGCGATAATAACGATGTTGTTTCAACAACTGCTCCGAACGTTGGTCGTACGGTTCATAACCAAGATTTTGCGAGTGACGGAAGTACATTAAGTTGTAAATCCCACACCACAAAAAGTTAAAGAAAACCCCGAGGGCGTAAGAAGCGGTTGCTAAGTCGGTTCGAGTGAGATAACTATATAGCATGGTGAAGCCGGCTTCAATCCCGAGCATACAGAAAATGTTATACCAGTCACCTCTAAACCAAGCCGGTAGGATTCCAAAAAACAGCGCAGTAAAGGATAAACCGACCTTGTTAATCCGCACCCGTCCGTCCTTGCGGTAGACCACCGCGTAGTTATCCGGGAGCATGGTTAGCAGTTGTTTTAATTGGTCATCATCTTCGTCATTAAGGTTAAATTGATTCATAAACAATCTCCTTTATTTCAGAGTTAATTTAACCACAATTTCGACGTGTGCCGTTTGCGGTAGCATGTCGACGGGTTGTAAGTAGTCAACGGTGTATTCCTTGGTTAACTGGACCAGGTCCTGGGCCAAGGTGGATTGGTTGCAGGAAACGTAGACAAATTTCCGGGGTCGGGTGGCGAGAATGGTATCAATCAATTTTTGATCCAAGCCGACCCGGGGCGGATCAACTACGAGCGCATCGGGATACCACCCCGCTTGTTCCCATTCGGGCAAGAGTTCTTCGGCCTTTCCGGTAAAGTAGTGGGCATTTTCAATCCGATTGGTAGCGGCGTTTTGATTAGCATCTTCCACTGCTTCCGGAATCGTTTCCATTCCTCGGACCTCAGCCACTTGATTAGCCAAGGTCAGTCCAATGGTTCCGACTCCCGCGTAGGCATCAACCAGCCGATCAGTTGAGGCTAATTCTAACGCTTGACCAGCTAAGTCATAGAGCTTGGGGGTCATGATGGAGTTTAATTGTAAGAAAGCCCGGGCCGAAAGGGAAAATGATAAGCCCTTGATTTTTTCGGTGATCGTCGGACTTCCAGCCAATCTCATGGTCTGTTCACCCCAAATTAGCGGAGAAGTACCGGGATTGACATTGTGCATGATTGACGTCACTTCCGGGAGTTCTTCGGCAATCCGCCAGATTAACTGGTGTTGTTTTAAAAGCTTCTTAGAGTGCGTAATAAAAACTAGTTGTACCTGATCGGTGTTTCGAGCGGCCCGTACCACAATCGTCTTTAAAATCCCGGTGTTAGATTCTTCGTCATAGGTCGGAATCTGGAGGTCTTCTACCATCCGGACCACGGCGCGCATGACCTTCATCGTGAGTGGGTCTTGAACCGCGCAGGTTTCCATGTCGACCACTTCGTGTGTCCCTTCTTTATAAAGCCCAGCAATTATGCGACCGTCTTCATCGGTCCGAATTTGAAATTGGGCCTTATTCCGGTATTCATACGGATCTTGCATCCCAATCACGGGGCGCACGTCGTATTTTTCAAACCCCCGGGGATGAAAGCGACTGAGGGCTTGTTTGACTAAATCCCGTTTAAACTTTAACTGTTGGGGGTAGTCGAGCACTTCAAGTTCTAAACCACCGACTTCGTTGGCGTAGGCGTCACGAGGAGCAATCCGGAACTGACTTTTTTTATCAATTTGTTGCAGCGTTCCCCGAAGGTAGCGCGGTTTAATTTCACTAATGTCAGCCTGGACGACTTCCGTCGGGAGGGCGCCGGGAATGAAGATTAATTTGCGGCGGTAGTAACCGACCCCTTCGCCGTTAATGCCAAGTCGTTTGATGGTAACGGTCACGCGTTGGTGCAGTTGCACCTGGACGTCTGTGGACCGCTGGTGAGACTGGTTTCGTTGTTTTTTCATTTTTTCTCCTTATGTAACTAATCCGTTTAATTATATCATTTCTAGGCGTGTTCCCGCAGGGGTTGGCTTCTAGTTGGAGTCATGGGTAAATCAGCGTATAATTAAAAAAGATTTAAGAAAAGAGGAGATTGCCATGCATCAGTTAGAGACACAAGCATTGTGCTATACGATTGACGATCGTAACATCATTAACAACATTAACTGGTCGATTGATCAAGGCGCCGTGGTCACGATTACTGGTCCTTCCGGAAGCGGGAAATCGACCTTTGTCAAGCTGTTGGCGTCATTACTAAACCCCACTAGTGGGACGATTACCTTTGCAGGCAAACCGATTACCGAACTAGATCCAATTGCGTATCGACGCGAGGTTTCGTATGCGGTGCAACAGCCAACCTTGTTTGGTGATACCGTGCGGGAAAACCTCGAGTTTCCGTACCAAATTCGCAAGCAACCGTTTGACGAACAGCACGCCATCCAAGCGCTGAAGACGGTGGATCTCGGGGAAGCGGACCTAGATCGCCAGGTTACGAGCTTGTCGGGGGGAGAAAAACAACGGGTTGCATTACTGCGGAACGTGCTCTTTCCGCCGAAGATTTTAATTACGGATGAGGTTACCACTGGCTTAGATAGTGATAGTAAAGAAAGTGTTCACAAAATGCTGGATTATTTTAACCAGAAGTACCAAATGACGGTCATCATGATTACGCACGATGACGAAGAAATTCAGGCGGCCCAACATCTCTACCAAATCAAAGCCGGTCAAATGGAGGAGGTTGCTAAACATGCATAATCTAATTGTTTCTAATACGGCCCTCGCGTTAACGGCGGTCTTTGTGGTCTTTGCCATGTGGATTGGGTACCGGGAACACCTGGGCATTACCAAGGACTTGATTGTTGCTACGATTCGGTGTGTGATTCAGTTATTCGTAGTGGGATACGTGTTAAAGTACGTGTTCCAAGTCAACAACTGGTTGCTCACCATGTTGCTAATCTTAATCATCATCTTCAACGGGGCTTATAACGCGCGGGGTCGTAGTGGTGGCTTGCGAAATGCCTTTTGGATTTCATTAACGGCGATTGCCACCAGTACATTAGTGATTTTACTGGTACTGGTGCTTGACGGTGCTTTGAAGTTCATTCCTTCCCAAATTATTCCAGTCTCGGGGATGATTGTTAGTAACTCAATGGTTTCGATGGGCCTCTGTTTCCGGACAATGAATTCGATGTTTAAGGACCGTCGTTCCCAGGTTTTGGAAATGTTAGCGTTGGGAGCAACCCCGATGATAGCTAGTAAAGGGATTATCCGTGATGCCATCAAGACGGGGCTCCAACCCACAATTGATAGTGCCAAAACGGTGGGACTCGTAGCATTACCCGGGATGATGTCTGGGATGATCTTTGCCGGAGCTGATCCAGTATTAGCCATCAAATACCAGATTATGGTGACGTTCATGCTTTTGGGGATCACCTCAATTAGTTCCATTATTGGGTGCTACTTAGGCTACAAGAGCTTCTTTAATCAACGGGATCAATTAATTCGCTAATGGATATTAAAAAGGAGTAACTCGTTATGAGTTACTCCTTTTTGTGGGTTTGGTGTTTTTCGTGGTAGAGATAGGCGCCCAGGATGAGGATGATAATCAGGGCCAGCACCACGAAGCGAATTAAGCGCGAAAAGCCAATTGGATCCGTCGTGGTAGGGCTGATAATGGGAAACAAGATGAGCGGATAAAAGAGGATCAGCCACAAGAGCACGGTGAGTACAATCGTAGCCCAGGTCGGTAACCGTAAGAAGAAGCGCATCATGAAGGGACGAGTAACGAGCCAGCCAAAGCCCCAGATGTAGGCCACGGCCAACAGTAAGCTTCCTACGTTGAGTTGCAAGTGAGGAATCAGTAGGACTGGAACACACAGGGCGATTACCAACCAGAAGGTTACTATGCACAGAAAATGTAAAAGAGACTTCGGTTTGAGCTTTTGGGCCTGGGTTAATTGATAAGCCAAAATTTTCGGATTCATCTGAAAGGTAGCCTGTCCAGATTTGCCCTGTTTTTGTCCGTCTAAGAGCCGATAGAGGATTCCTAGTAGTTCGGATTCAATCTCCGTTTCGTGGACAAAGAGGCTGAAGAACCGGACGTAGAACAGCAGGGATTGATAATAACGCTGATGAGGTTTGTCGAGCTTGGCTTGTAAGTTAGCATTTTGTTGGCTCAATTGATTGTATTTCATGAGCAGACTCCTTTACTAAGTAATTTGGTTCATTATATCATTTCTGAACCCGCTTTGAACGGTTGGCTCAGTTTAAAACTGTAAACAAAAAGCCCCTCCTAGGAGGGGCTTTTTGTGGTTATTGATACTTTTTGGCAGTCGCTTCGTCACAGTAGAGGAAGTGGCCGGGTTTTACTTCACGGAGTTCCTCGCCTTCCTTAAACGGATGCGAGTGATCAAACTCTTTAACGTGATGATTGCGTTCTAGTTCTGGATCAGGAACTGGAACCGCTGATAGCAGGCTCTGAGTGTAGGGGTGGAGCGGATGGTTATAAACTTCTTCCGTTTCCGCCATCTCGACGATTTTACCCTTGTAAAGCACGGCAATTCGGTCACTGATGTACTTCACCATCGACAAATCGTGGGCGATAAACAGGTAGGTTAATCCTTGTTCTTCCTGAATGTCTTGTAACAGGTTGACCACTTGGGCTTGAATTGAAACATCAAGGGCCGAAATCGGTTCGTCGGCAATGATGAAGTCAGGTTGTACGGCTAATGCGCGGGCTATCCCAATCCGTTGTCGTTGTCCCCCAGAGAATTCGTGGGGATATCGGTTGGCAAATTCAGGGTTCAAGTTAACCTTCTTGAGTAAGTCGGCTACCTGACGATCCCGGTCTTCGCTGTTTTGGGCCAGGTGATGAATGTCAATTCCTTCGGCAATGATGTCCTTAACCTTCATCCGGGGGTCTAAAGAAGCGTAGGGATCTTGGAAAATCATCTGCATCTGCTTCCGGAAGTCCTTGAGATGTTTGTTTTTTAATTTCGCAATGTTTTCATCGTGAAAGTAAACGTCACCACTGGTTGGATTGTACAGCCTAATGATACTTCGGCCGGTGGTGGTTTTTCCGGAACCAGATTCACCCACTAAACCAAGGGTTTCACCTTCGTAGATGTCAAAGGAAATGTCATCCACGGCCTTGACTTCATCCTTTTTGCCTTCGTTAAAGTACTGCTTTAAGTGTCGCACCTTTACGATTGGCTTTTGTTCTGAATTAGTCATGTTGTTCTTCACCTCGCAGTTCTTTGTACTTTGCAAACCGCTTTTGAATTGATTCTGGCGGAGTTACCTTGGGAGCGCGGGGATCGAGCAGCCAGGTAGCGGCGTAGTGGGTGTCCGTCACCTTAAAGAAGGGTGGTTGTAACCGTTCGTCAATCTTTAGGGCATAGGGATCCCGGGGAGCAAACGCATCCCCCTTGGGTGGGTTAATCAAGTTAGCTGGAGTTCCGGGAATGGCTTTCAGTCGTTGACCTTGAATGTCTAGGGTAGGCATTGAGTCGAGGAGTCCCCACGTGTAAGGGTGCTTTGGATCGTAGTAAATTTCGTCCGTCAATCCGTATTCAATGATCTTTCCGGCATACATCACGGCGACCCGATCAGCAATTCCGGCTACCACTCCTAAATCGTGGGTGATGAAGATGATGGAAGTTCCAATCTTCTTTTGCAGGTCCTTTAATAAGCTAATGATTTGAGCTTGCACAGTCACGTCCAACGCTGTGGTTGGTTCGTCGGCAATCAGAATTTCGGGGTTATCAATAATGGCCATCGCAATCACGATCCGTTGCCGTTGCCCACCAGAGAATTGGTGAGGATAGTCCTTGATTCGTTCCTTGGCGTTCGGAATGCCCACCATTTCTAAGACCTCGAGCGCTCTTTTCATGGCTTCTTCTTTTGAAGCATCACCGTGAGTAATCAACGGTTCAGCCACTTGCTTACCAATCGTCATGGTGGGGTCCAATGAGGTCATTGGATCCTGGAAGATCATCGAGATGTCTTTTCCCCGAATCTTATCCATTTCCTTGGGACTTAAATGGAGGAGATCCTGGTCATGAAACTGGACGGAACCACCAGTAACCTTGGCGTTCTTAGCGTACAGTTGAATCACGCTACGCACGGTTACTGATTTTCCGGAACCAGATTCACCCACGAGGGCGAGGGTTTCTCCCTTTTTCAGGTCGAAACTAACGTCTCGGATGGCGTGGACAGTTCCGTTTAAGGTGGAAAAGTCTACTTGTAAATTTTTCACTTGTAAAATGTTGTCAGTCATCGGTACTCCTCCTTTCTAATCAGATTGTGGGTCAAAGGCGTCCCGCAGGCCGTCCCCAACGAGGTTCGTGGTAATCATAATCAAACTCAGGATTAAAGCAGGAATCCACATCTGGTAAGGCAGGAAGTGGAAGGCTTTTTGTCCGTCGCTCATCAACGTACCTAAAGAAGCGTTTGGTGCCGGAATCCCAATCCCGATGAAGCTTAGGAAGGCTTCAAAGAAGATGGCACTTGGAATCGAGAACATCGTCTGAATGATGATGGTCGAACTCAAGTTAGGAATCAAGTGTTTCCAAGCAATCTTAGTCTTTGATTCACCTAAAGTTTGGGAAGCTAACACGTATTCGTTTTCCTTCAGTTTGAAGACCTGCGCCCGAATCAAACGAGCCATGGTAATCCAACCGGTAAAGGCAATCGCAATCGTGATCGAAGTCAAACCTGGTTTCAACACGATTAACAACAAGATTACGACGATGAGGTCAGGAACAGAAGAAATAATTTCGATAATTCGTTGCATGAACGTATCAACACGTTCGCTGGCTAATCCAGAAACGATTCCGTAAGGAACCCCGATGAAGAGGTCCAACAGGGTCGCAACGACGGCGACGATAATTGAGAGTCGGGTTCCGTAAAGCACCCGAGCGAAGAGGTCCCGACCTAGGTAGTCGGTCCCAAAGACATAGTAAGTACCGTGGGGAACGTGAGCCTGTTTATAGGCGTCCACCGTGTGACCAGCGACCGTTTGCATTCCATTAAAACCAGGAATGTTCAAGTTCCCAATCTTGGGTGGCAAGTTAGCAAATAAAACGTTTTGCGCGTTTGGATCAGTCGGAACAAAGGCTGGTCCAAGGAACGCGATTAACACGATCAGTAAGAGGATGATTCCGGAAACCATCGCGATTTTGTTGTGGAAGAGACGCCGTTTAACGTCTTGAAAGTAGGTCCGTGAGTCACCAACGACTTCGCCAGAAATGGGCAAGTTCGATAAATCATTGCTGACAAATTGGAATTCACTTTCCTGGGGTGGTAAATTTTGTGCCATTATGCTTTTCCTCCTTTACCAAGTCTAATCCGTGGGTCAATGATTCCGTAAAGGATATCAACAATCAGAATGATGGAAACCATCAAGACCGAGTAGAAGATCGTCAAGCCCATGATGGTTGGGTAATCATTGGTTAAAATTGACTGCACAAATTGATTCCCAATCCCAGGAATCGAGAAGATTGATTCAACTACCATGGAACCGGTCATGATGGAAACAGCCATCGGACCAATTACCGTGATGATGGGAATTAAGGAGTTTCGAATGGCATGCTTGATAATCACTTGGCGACTGGTATCACCCTTAGCTTTGGCAAGCTCAATGTAGTCACTGTGGAGCACATCAACCATTTCCGTCCGCATGTATCGCGCGATACTGGCCAATGGAAAGGCCGCTAAAGCAAGCGTGGGGAGGATGGAGTAACTAAAGCCGTGCCAGAGAGCCACGGGGAAGAGTTGCCATTTGTAACCAAGGTAGTATTGCAACAGGATGGCTAACACGAAACTAGGGATGGATAATCCTAAGATCGATACAATTGTAGCCGTTGCATCCACCCAGGAGTTTTTCCGGATGGCAGCGATACTTCCAAGGATGATTCCAAGGACCGTTCCAACAATCATGGCTTGCAGTCCTAATTGCATCGAAGGTCCAATGTGGTCCCCGATTAATTGCGTAACGGGTTGGTTGTTAAATTGGAAAGATGTTCCCAGGTCACCGTGTAAGAGGTTTCCCATGTAGATAAAGTATTGTACGTAGAGTGGCTTATCAAACCCATACTTATGGTTCATCATGGCTAATTGGGCTGGAGACATTTTGGCTTGGTTCGTGTACGGCGTCCCCGGCAACCCTTTCATCATGAAGAAGGTGATGGAAGCGATAATTAGTAACGTGAGAAACAGATAAAAAATTCGTTTTAGGATGTACTTCGTCATCGTTTTTAACCTCCTTTATTTTTTGTAAACGGCTGCCATGTCATATTGACCATTTGGGGTAATGTTAAAGCCACGCACGTCTGGTTTTGTTAAAGAAGCAGTCGTGTTTTGGTACATTGGGATAATTCCCTGTTCTTGGGTCAAAATGTGTTGCGCGGTTTGCATGTTTTGCCAACGAGCAGTTGGATTGTTGGCATTGGTAGATGTAGCTGCCTTTTCTTGTTCGTCAAAGGCTTTGTTCGACCATTTTCCGTTGTTTTGCGGGTTGCCGGTCGTTGCTAAGTCTAAGAAGTTGGTTGGGTCAGGATAATCAGCGTTCCAAGCAGAGGTGGCCATGTCAAAGTCCCCACTGGCTTCCCGTTGAAGTCGGGTCTTAAATGGAACGGAGCTGATGGTCATCTTTAGACCAGGTAAGTCCTTTTCCATGTTGTTTTGCAGGTATTCAGCGAGTTTCTTGGTGGTGTCGGTGTTATCCGCCGTGAAGGTCAGGTTGAGTTCTTTTTGCCCAGTTTCCTTCATTCCTTCTTGCCACAGCTTCTTCGCTAAGGTGGGGTTGTAAGCCGTGTACTTGCGATCAGCCATAGCTTGATCGGTCTTAGTAAAGTCCTGCCCAGTTTGGGGATCCTTGCTCATCTTGCTTGGTACCAGGCTGTGAGCCGGAATCCCGGTCTTTCCTAAGATTACGTTAGAAAGATCGTTTCGGTTGATAGTTAAAGACATAGCTTGTCGTAACTTGGCGTTTTTCAACGCTGGAATTTTCTTTTGGTTTAACTCTAGGTAGTAAGTTGAGTTCGAAGGATCAGTGCTAAATTCTTTACTGTTTGATAATTGCCGGGCCGTGTCACCATTCAGGTCTTGGTACCGGTCTAAAACGTTGGTGTCGTAAAGGTTCAAGCCAGTATTTGGATCAGCAATGGTGTAGTATTTCACCTTGTTTAACTTCACGTTTTTAGCGTTCCAGTAATTGTCGTTCTTCACATCGGTCCACTCAGTGTCGCCGACCTTCCAGTTCTGCAACTTGTACGGTCCGTTGAAGACCATGCCCTTGCTGGCTAGTCCGTATTGGTCACCGAGCTTTTCAACCACTTTTTGGTTCAATGGGTAGAATTGGGAACTAGCCATCAAAGTGTCGAAGAATGGGATGGGGTGATCCAGGTCAATTTGCAACTTGTAAGGACCCAACGCCTTAATTCCCAGTTGGTCGGGCTTTTTCTTCCCGGCTGTAATGGCGTCTGCGTTTTTAATTCCACTATAGATGTAGGAATATTGCGAAGCGGTCTTAGGATCCACAATCCGTCGCCAAGCGTACACGAAATCGTTGGCGGTTACTGGGTCACCGTTTGACCATTTGGTTTTTTTCAAATCAATCGTGTAGCGTTTCCCATCATTGGTGGGTTTTGCAATTGATTTAGCAACAGCCGGTTCTAAGTTTTTACCGGTGAAGCGATATATTCCCTCCATGGTGTTGTTTAAAGACTGAGCTCCATAAGCATCAGTGTTTAAAGACGAGTCCATGGTGTTGATGGGAGCTTTGGCACTAACTGAGAGCGTCTTTTTGTCACCGCCATCAGCAGCATGAGCTGGATTAATTAACCCAGTCAGCGTGAGAGCAGCGGCACCAACGAGCGCAACCGAAATTAGTTTATGGTGCCGAAAAAATTTCATAGTGACTACCTCCAAAAAAAGTTCAAAAACTTAAGTTTTTCTTATTGTACCCCCCATGAAAAGCAAATGTAAACATAAAATATTAATATTCACGTAATTAATGAGGATATTAAGGAATGGTTTGCGAACGCCTGACGGGGAAAGAAAGGCAATGTTTGCTAATTAGCTGGTTTGAATGCTAATGAGGACAATTGTTCACCTAAAATAGACTCAAATCAGAAAATTAAGGGTAATTACTCATCATACAAAAAGCAGTTCCACAATTAGAACTGCTGCAATGTTATTTATTTAATACTGAATGACGACGACTGTAACCGAAGTAAACGATTAATCCGAGCACTAACCAGATGAAGAACCGCACCCAGGTTTCCCAGTTCAGACCTGCAATTAACATGAAACAGAAGAGAATTGACATGATGGGCGTGAAGGGAACCAAGGGAGCCTTGAAGCCCCGTTTGGCGTTGGGTTGCGTGTAGCGCATTAACATGATTCCAGCCGCTACTAGAATGAAGGCTGACAGGGTTCCAATGTTCACCAGTTCGGACAGGATGTTTAAGTTAATGAAACCAGCGGCAAGGGCCGTAATGATTCCAAAGAACCAGGTTACTACGTAAGGGGTTTGGTGTTTTTGGTCCACCTTACTAAAGACTTTCGGAAAGAGACCGTCCCGCGCCATCGAGTAACTAATCCGAGATTGACCGTACAGCATTACTAAAATGACAGTGGTCATTCCAACTACGGCTCCAAGACTTACGACCGCAGCGAGCCACGTTTGTCCGGTTTGGGCGAGTACGGCTAGTACCGGAGCGTTGAGGTATTTAGCAAAAACGGGGTACTTGACTACTCCAGTCATAATTAAGGTCATTACGATGTAGAGAATTGTTGAAATGATTAGCGAGAAGAGAATCCCACGTGGGAGGTTCTTGCTCGGGTTAATCGTTTCTTCAGCACTGGAAGAAACAGAATCAAATCCGATGAAAGAGAAGAACACGATTGAAGCGGCCGGAATGATTCCAGCAGCCGTCCCGTTGTGGATGGAGTACCAGCCAAATGGGTTAAATGGTTTCCAATTAGCTACCTTAACCGACCAAACTGTAAAGAGAATGAAGAGTAAGATTACGGCCAACTTAATGAACACCATGATGGAGTTCAGCCGTTTGGTTTCGTTGATTCCCAGCGAGATAACCCAGGTGATGATTAGGACAATCAGGAAGGCCGGGAGATTAAAGATGGTGTGGACGCCCGGAGTTGTTCCAGCGGCCGCGGTTAAAGCCGTCGGGACCTTAATCCCAATATTGGCTAAAATGTTAACGAAGTATCCGGACCACCCGACGGCCACGGTGGCGGCTGCAAGGGCGTACTCTAAAATCAAATCCCAGCCAATGATGAAGGCAATTAACTCACCAAAGGCAATGAAAGAGTAGGTGTATGCCGAACCAGAAATGGGCGCCATGGAGGCGAATTCTGCGTAACAGAGACCCGCGAACCCACAACAGATGGCGGCAATCAGAAATGAAATGGAGAGGGCCGGACCCGCAGTCAATGCACCTTTCCCCGTCAGAACGAAGATCCCGGTTCCGATGATGGCCCCGATCCCGAGTAGGGTGAGGTCCTTAGCGGTTAGACTCCGTTTCAGCGGGGTTGATTGGTTAAGTAATGTATTAATGTCTTTTTTACGAAAGAGACCGTGCATGGTAATTCCTCCTTTACGGTGTGAAAATTAAATTTTTCTAACGATAGCACGAAGAATAATTGCTGTCAACGTAAAATAAACAATTGTTTATGTCACAAAACACTTCATGGAAGTGACGCTTGTGCGGATTGTTATATAGAAGAAAAAAGCCGAAATAGTCCGACTTTGCTAGGAAAATAAGCATAAAAAAACCACGTTACTAAATTAGTAACGTGGCTAAAAGTTATTGTTTAATCTTTTTTTCTTCTTCGTGTTCCTCAATATCGCTATCAATTTCTTCAGCGATAATGGATTCATCACCTTCCGCAATATCCACAGCTTGGTGTTTCAGGTGTGGGAAGACCATCTTATCAGCCCAACCAGTAATGTTTCCTTGGAAGAGGAAGGCAAAAATGGTTCCAATTCCGTAGTAGGTAAACTGACGGGTGATGATAAAGGCAATCACTCCCATGATCGTAGGGGGAATGTAGGAAGCCCACATTGCTCGCGCGGCATGACCTTTGAAGTATTTGAACCGCAGAATCTGCATCAAGTCATCAGCTGGGTGCAACACGAGGTTAACCCGCTGATAAATTGAAATGGCAATTGCGATGAAAGCCACCCCGATAAAGTTAATCAAGATGTAGAGGGCGATTAACCACCAGTCACCGGCATGAGCGCTGGCAACCGGGATGTTAACGATGGGACTCATGTGGAAGCCAAATAAGTCACCACCCACGAACAAGTTATCAAAGAATTGAATCAGGAAGGAGAACGGCACCATGAAAATTACGTTTCCCAAGGCCCGCCCCCAATCCCAGTGACCAACTAGAATCGCGTTTAAGATGGTCGTTAAAATTCCTAGGATTAAGAACGCCCAAAACAAGTTCCAGTGAAAGGCAATCCCTAGGTTTGTTTCAGTCGCCGTCCAATAGGCTGATCCCAAAAAAGAAGGAAGCACTTTTGAACTAGAAACCAACGTAAGTACGTTACCCAACGAGTTAATTACCAAAGAGAGGATAAAAAACATGATGGACGTCTTCATGGAAATCGTCCGTGGCGTTTTTTTGGGTTTTTGATAAGCCATGTTTCTCTCCTTTAGTTAGATTATTTCAAGTCAGGGTTAACGGCAACGATGGTTTTACCAGTCTTAGGAGTAGAGTGGTCTAAAACACCTTCAACTTCTTCTAACGAAATTACGTTAGCTTGGAAAGGTTCAACCTTTACGGCACCTGATTCAAGTAATGCAATGGAGTCCACGAAAGCATGCGGGTTAATCATAGAACCTTTAACCGTTAATTGCTTCTTGAAGATTTCGTAAGTGTTCATTGAGAAGGTTTGGCCAGGAGCACCAACCCCGAACATAAATACTTGAGCACCTGGGTTAGTGTGTTCAACGGCTTGTTCTTGGGTTTCTGGTTTACCAACGGCTTCGATTACAAAGTCGTAGTTACCAGGAATGTCTTCTTTAGTCGTATTAACGACGTGGTTTAAGTTTAATTGTTCTTTTTCTTGGGCCAGTAAGTCATCGTGACGACCAGTCATCGTGATGTCTTGGATTCCGTAAGCACGCAATAATTGGGCGAATAACTTAGCCATGTAACCATCACCGATGATTAAAGCTTTCATGCTTGGTTGAATGTCTTCCGTGATGTGCATCGTGTGAACACCACAAGAAATTGGTTCCATTGAGCAAGCAGCCTTTAAGGAAATGGCATCTGGAACATGGTAAGTTACTTCTTCAGGAGCAGTGAAGTATTGTTCCAAACCACCATCACGAGTAACCCCAACGGCAGAAAGGTTTTCACATTCTTCGTAAAGGCCGATGTGACAGTAGTGACACTTGCCACAGTAGATGTTAGGGTCAACGGCTACCCGGTCGCCTTCCTTAAAGTTTTTCACGTTCTTACCCACGGCACGAACGACACCTGAGTTTTCGTGACCTAAAACAATCGGAGGAACGGCATCAGCAGAACCTGGAAGCCCGTTAAAGAGGGCGTTGTCAGTACCACAAATCCCTGCGTAAGCAGTTTCTACTAAGACCTCATCGTCTTTAGGAGTAGGAACTTCGCGTTCTTCAATTTCCATTTGTTGCTTGGCAGTCATTACTAAAGCTTTCATCTTGTCAGCCATAATCTTTCTCCTTATAAAGTAAAGTGATAATTTGAGCATAATTATTAACCTGAGATAATCCCTTAAAATGATGATATTTCTCATTAACAATCAAACTCAACGTTACACCTTAAAATATAAACCGTTTACATTATTATTGCAAGGGGTTTTGAAGAGTTTTTCTAAATTTGCTTAATTTCACAAGTGAAATAGTGCGCAAGTTAATTTACGGGTGCATGAGCTGGCTTATTTTAGCAAAAACCTCCTTTTAATTAATGTAACTTTTCACAATCTCGGCAATGTGCACAGGGTTATCAGTGTTTGTAAGCGGTTACAACAACGTGGTATAATCGAGGCGAAAACGAGATAGAAATGAGGTCATGAGATGAAAAATGTTGTTGTTGTCGGATCTACCAACGTTGATAAGGTTTTAAACGTGGAAAAATACGCGCTGCCTGGGGAAACGCTGGCGATTAATAGTTACCAACAATCCCACGGTGGTGGTAAAGGAGCAAACCAGGCCATTGCGGCAGCCCGGTCGGGAGCGCAAACTACCTTTATTACGAAACTAGGAAACGATGAAGACGGTCAAAGCATGCTAACTGGTTTTCAAAATGACCACATTAACGTGGATCACTTAGTTACAACTGATCAAGCCCAAACGGGAAAAGCATACATAACGGTCGACCAATCCGGCCAAAATTCAATTTACGTTTACGGTGGGGCCAACATGGAATTGACAGCTGATGACGTGGAAGCACACCAATCAGTGATTGCCAAGGCAGATCGGGTGATTGCCCAACTGGAAATTCCGCTCTCAGCGATTATTGCTGCCTTTAAGATTGCCAAAGAACATGGGGTGCAAACCATTTTGAATCCAGCGCCTGCCAAGGAGTTACCGGAAGAGTTATTGCGTCTAACTGACGTGATTACGCCGAACGAAACGGAAGCGCAAACGTTGACTGGCATCGAGGTCGCTGATGAGGTTTCAATGCTGGATAATGCCATGGCCTTCTTTAGCAAGGGGATTTCGATGGTAATTATCACGGTTGGTTCTAAGGGAGCGTTTTACGCGACGCCACAAGCACACGGCTTTATTCCCGCTTTTAAGGTTAAGGCAGTGGATACGACTGCTGCTGGGGATACCTTTATCGGGGCCCTGGCTTCGCAATTAGAGATGGATAACAGCAACATTGAAGACGCCATGCTGTACGCCAACCGCGCTTCTTCATTAACGGTGCAGGTTGCGGGTGCTCAAAACTCGATTCCAACTCGAGAACAAATTGAGGCTGCCAACCAAAAGACCAATCACTCTAAAGAACAGATTGAACGCGAAAAGGAACAAGCAGCCCAATACGTGGCAGCCCGAATTCCAGATCACATTGTGCTGGGCCTCGGCTCTGGAACCACGGCGGCTTACTTTGTGAAGGCGATTCACGATCGGATTGAGAAGGAACACCTGGATATCGAGTGTGTGGCGACTTCGGTCGGGACGCAACAACTAGCTGAGAAGTTAGGAATGCGGATGTTGGATGTGAACACAATTGATGCCGTTGACGTGACGGTCGACGGGGCTGACGTGGTTGATGATCACCTCGATGGAATTAAAGGCGGTGGAGCAGCGCTCCTGTTTGAAAAATTAGTCGCTAACATGTCGAAACGCAACATCTGGATTGTGGATGAACGCAAACCACGGCACTCGCTCGAGGGTCAAATGTTGCCAGTAGAAGTCATTCCGTTTGGAGGGATGGGGGTCTTCCGTTACTTGCGTGACAATGGGTACCATCCTGCTTTCCGCTTCCAGGAAAACGGGGACATCATGGCGACCGATTCGGGTAACTACCTGATTGATATCACAATTCCTAATGATGCTGATTTACAAGCTCTATCCGAAAACCTCAAGAAACAAACTGGGGTGGTGGAGCACGGGTTGTTCCTAAACATCTGTGATGAGATGGTTGTTGGTGGCGACCAGGTCAAGGTGGTTAAGCGTGAGGATTCGAAGTGAAAATTAGTTAGTTTATCAATTTTAAGTAATATCTAAATAAAAATGGGATGTTTACCAATTAGGTAGATATCCCATTTTTATTATTTGTTTATATTTGATATGTTTTGCCGTTATTATAATTAATTGAAATTTCTGGCTGAAAGTTTGGAACGTATTCTTGGAACGTTTCTTCTGATTTCATAGCAGTTACATTGATTAAAATTCCTCGTGGAACTATTTCGTTTCCATTGTATTGAAGTCTAGCTTCATATAATATGCTCTCTTCATCATAATTTTCTAATAATTTAAGCATTTTTCTTTCAATTTTTCGAAAAATCACTTGATTACTATGTTGGGTTTGAGTGAAAATATTACATCTATTTGCCCAAGTCCCGTGAGTATTTTTTTCTTCATAACCATCGTCGTTTATATTATTTAAAAATTTAAATGGAACTATGTGGCCCCGATTGTAAACAAAAATATTCCCTTTACTGGTTTTATAGTAATCATTTTCAAATCCTAAAGGTTTAAATTTTGAACCGTGTCTTTTTTTACCTTCTTCAATTAAATTATGTTTTGTTAAAATTGCTGTAGCACCAAAAGGCCTTCCCTTGGGATCTTCATTAAATTTATCTTTATAGAAATTTATAACATTATTTTCCAAATTCTATATCACGCTTTCTAAATTTTATAGTTGTTTTTATAACCTTATTTTTAAACACTCAAATAAATCGAAAAGTACATTAAAATCGTCCCCAACATCACAAACAGGTGCCAAATGACGTGGCCAAACAAAATTTGCTTAAAACTGTAAATTACAGCCCCCAGCGTGAAGGACACGCCACCGGCAAAGAGGAGCCAGAAACTCAGATGACTAAGGTTCTGCCATAAGGGCCAGGCGTCGACTAAGCAGGCCCAGCCCATAATAATGTAGATTACGGTTGAAACCATGGGGAACCGATTGCCGTACATGGCCTTGTAAATGATTCCCGCAATTGCCATCAGCCAAATCACGATGAGCGTGGTCCAACCCAGCCATCCACCGATGGTAATCAAACAGTAGGGCAGGTAGGTTCCGGCAATCAGAATGTAGATCGCGGAATGATCAAAGACCTGAAAGACGTGTTTGGCCGGAGTGAACGAGAGGCTGTGAAATAGGGTGGAAGCTAGATAGAATAGCACCAGAATGGAGCCATAGATTGCAAAGCAGGTGATTCTTAGGGCACCGCCTTCTTGGATGCCGCGGATAATTAACATCACTAGTCCGGCAATGCTAAGGGCTACGCCAATCCCATGGGTGAGGGCACTGAGAATCTCGTTTAAAATACGATAGTCTTGGCTGTTACGAAATTGATTGATCATAGATAAAACTCTCTTCATTAATAAAATTGGTTCAGCTTCATCATACCAAAAAAGGAACCGCACAGGCGGTTCCTTTTTAACGGGCAGCTTTATGATATCCAGCGGCTTGGGCTTCTGCTTCGGAATGGAAGGAAACAATGTTACCGCTGTTAATGTGATAGTTTGATTGGTCGGGGGTATGGTAAACCATGGTCCGACTATTTCCGACTATGGTTCCAGTTGCTGGTGAATTGGAAGCAGGTTTGGCATCAGTTTGATTCTGTTCCGCCGTAGTTTGATCCGTGGTAGCTGGACTAGTCGATGTTGACTTTGTTGGCAAAGCAGATTGCATCGTTTTCTTATGCTTTTTTGGTTTGTGATGTTGTTTTTTAGGCGTCGTTTTTTTAACCTGGGACGTTTTTGTTTTGGCAGAATGGCTAGTAGCTCGAGCGTTTGTAACCAAAGAAGTAACAATTGTTAGGGTGAAAATGGTAACAAGACCAACCAGAAGCTTTAAACTACGGTGAATGGAACGAATGATGAACAACTCCTTCATTATTTTGTAATTAGTTTAATAATAGCAATTTCAGCTTTTAATTTCCACCACAATTTGTTACAAAATCGGATATAACGTCACAATTTTTTTACCAGCCAATCTTATGACTCGGCTTAGCAAGTTTACCAGCTGCTAATTCAGCGCAAGCTTGGTCAATCGTTTGCAAAGCTTGATCGAGTGTTGCTTCTGGAATTACCAACGGTGGTTGGAAGCGGAGAATGTTGCCACGCACTGTAATCATGAGGACTCCAAGTTCAAACAAGCGGGTGATTAACATGGAAGCGGCAGTTTCATCTGGTTGCTTAGTAGTGGGATCTACGATGTCAATTCCACCATTTAAACCGTAGATCCGGACGTCACCAATAAAAGGGTAGCGATCCCGTAAGTCCAGGAAGAACTGGCGAGCTTTCTTACCTAGGCGAGCACTACGTTCCACTAAGTGTTCATCTGCAATCACGTCGAGGGTGGCATTGGCTGCCGCCGTAGTGACGGGGTTTCCAGCGGTAGTGTAAACGTTGCCGGGAGCAGCAAGGGAGTCAATCACTTCAGCACGTCCAACCACGGCACTGAGTGGGAGTCCAGAAGCAATCGACTTACCCACGGCAATTAAGTCAGGATGCACATCCGGGAAATGGTCAATGCTCCACATTTTGCCAGTTCGTCCCAGTCCTTGGTTAACTTCATCCACAGCGAATAAGATTCCATGGTCCTGACAGAACTGGTAAACCTGATTGAGGTAGCGTTCTGGGGCCTTACAAAAACCACCATCTCCTTGAATGGCTTCAATTTCCACGAGCGCAGTTTCATCAGCGGGCAGGTAAGTTTCAAACGGTTGCTTGAAGGCCGCAAACATTCGATCACAGAACTCATCTTCTGTTTCGTAAGGAAGTTTGTCCCAGTGACTCGGGAAGGGCACCTTAACTACCCCTGGGAGGAGCGGTCCAATCTTGCGTGCCATGTTCAGACTAACGGCTGAGGTGGTAATGGATCCGTAGGTCGAGCCGTGGTAAGCGCCAGTGAAACTTACCACGTTTTGCCGTCCGGTGTATGCCCGGGCAAACTTGATAATGGCGTCGTTTGCGTCGGAACCGGAGTTTCCAAACGCCAGTTTTGTTGGTCCAACGATGGGAACTAAAGCGGTCAGGCGTTTAACTAATTCAATCTCAGGTTCCGTTGCAAAGTAAGCGGGGGTGTATTGAATTAACCGCGCGGCTTGGTCCTGGATGGCTTTGACTACGTGCGGATGAGCGTGACCAGTGTTGGTTGACGAAGCGCTGGACAGTAAATCGATGTAATCATTGCCATCGGCATCGGTGAGGATGGCTCCTTTTCCTGATTTAAGGACCACGTCAAAAAATTTAATTCGACTGGCAGGGGCGAGTCCTTGTGCTTCTTGGTGCAATAGTGATTCGTTCTGTGACATAACAGTTCCTCCTTTGAATTTGACAACCAAATCCTGAAAAAAGCCTCCAGCTAGGTTGACTGGAGGCTTTAGGAGATGAGCTGCTATTGTAAATCTCGATCGTCCTCACAGTCTGTAGCTGTGCGGACGGTAGGGTGACTAATTAGGCAAACATCACTTTATCATCCGCATGGTTCAAAATGACGGATAATAAAATAAACATTGATGGTTGTTGATGCTGTGCCATGATTGTCACTCCTTTTCAGTAATTTTTATAAGTATAGAACGGCACCTAGGAGCTGTCAATCACTAATTTTTTTCTTCGATGTTACATAACCCAACATTAACCCTAAACAAATGGTCGGCGGGTTCTTATACTGATTTCTATACTGAGAAAAAACAAAGAAGGAGAGATTTACAATGGCGGTTAACGTGTTATTTATTTTCTTGTGTTCGATTCTGGTCTTTGTGATGACGCCAGGACTAGCGTTTTTTTACGGAGGAATGGTGCCACGGCGTGACATTAACAATACGTTAATGGCCGTTTTCATTATGTGTTGTGTGCCCGTGTTATTGTGGGTAATTTGTGGATACTCGCTCTCGTTTTCGGGTAACAATTGGAACGTCATTGGAAATTTGCATAACTTCTTTTTACATAACGTGAAGTTAAATGCTCCAGCTCCAACCACTGGAGGGAGCATTACCAACATCTCCTTCTTAATCTTTCAAATGATGTTTGCGTTGATTACGCCCGCTTTGTTCGTGGGAGCAGTCGTGGAACGGATTAACTTTCGCTTTTTGATTCTGTTCGTCGTTTTGTGGTCATTATTCGTCTACTACCCATTAGTTCACATCGTTTGGGGTGGTGGATTCCTCCAGAGCCTCGGTGTATTAGATTTTGCTGGAGGCCTGGTGGTTCATATCAATGCTGGGGTCACAGCCTTATTGTTGGCTTACTTCCTGGGACCTCGGTTAATCAAAGAAAAAGGTAGTCCTAAGAGCCTGAGTTGGGTGCTACTGGGGACCACTTTTCTCTGGATTGGTTGGTACGGTTTTAACGCTGGCTCTGCCTTTGCCATCAACGGCATTGCCATGCAAGCAATGTTAACCACAACGGTAGCGACTGCCACTGCCATGTTAGTGTGGGTGATCTTGGACGTCTTCATGAAGCGAAATGCGACGCTGTTTGGAATTTGTTCTGGAGCCATTTGTGGATTAGTTGCGATTACACCGGCTTGTGGATTTGTTTCAATTGAAAGTGCGATGATCATTGGCACGATTGCCACGATGGCGAGCTATGGCTTCATTACTGTAATTAAACCCAAACTGAAGATTGATGACACGCTAGACGCCTTTGGTTGCCATGGGGTTTCTGGAATTGTTGGTAGTATCTTAACTGGATTGTTTGCTACTAAGACGATTAATCCGGCCGTTGCGCACAATGGTTGGCTGGTCGGAGGAAGCTTTCACCAGTTCGGGATTCAACTAGGAGCTACATTGTTTACAGTCGCATTCACCACGGTGGTAGTGACCGTGATTATCATGGTACTCAAACAGGTCATGAGCATGCGGATGCGCCATGAAGAAGAAATTGTTAAAAAAGAAATGGCTGAGTTACAGTAAAGAGCTAAATGATAAAGGACCTCACCGATGTTGGTGGAGTCCTTTTTTATTTTTATATCTATAAATTTTTGCTAATATTCTTTCCTCGTACATATTGGATATGAATAAATTATTATCTATTCCAAATGTTTCTAGAAAAGTATTAAATACCTGTATTAAAACGGGATATGTTATGAAGATTAGTACATTGTTTACATCTGTACCAGTACTTGATTTATACATAAAATAAATTATTGGGATAAAAGCTAGTAGTATACTTCTAATCTTTTTAGTTATGTTATCCCATTTGTATATTTTTCTCCATAAATTAACTAGGTTTTTGTTTGGTAAGGATGGAAGATATGATGGAGTATGATTATTTTTATTATCTATATCTATTATTATGTCCTTGTTAACCTTAAGATACCAAAATAATAGTGTAATTCTAATTAATACGTAAATTATAAGAAGAATGTATAATATTTTTATCAATTTTTACCTCTAATTTTAATATACTTATTATTTTAAACTATTTTATTATCTATATTTTAAATCATATGTAAAACAAAAAGGATTTATTCCGAAATTAATCAGAATAAATCCTCTTGTCCTGCACCTTAAATGCTAATTAAGTTGCTGATGAACTTGATTAGATTTATTTGTCTTCTTTCTTCTTGTATCCAAAGAAAGCAAGGAAGGAAAGAAGCAATGCGCCGATCAAACTCATAATTCCAGTTGACTGGCTTTCACCAGTTTGTGGCAAGACTTGTTTGTGTGGTGCTGGGGCAGCTTGTTTTGGTGCCGGAGCCACTGGAGAAGATGGCTGTGCGGCAGGAGCAGCCGGTTGAACTGGTGCTGATGGAGTCTTAGCAGGAGTAGGTTCAGATGGAGTCTCAGCTGGAGCAACCGGTTGCTTAGGTTCTGCTGGAGTACTTGGTTTAGTAGGAACTTCATTCTTAACGTAATGAATTGGAGTATCTTTACCAATGTTTTCAGGGGCAATTGGGTAAGGGTCTCCTGGAACCAACTTGTTACCATTACTGTCAACAGGAGTGTAACCTGGAATATCAGGAATCAATGGGTCGTGAATCTTACTTGGATCGTTTGGATCATTCGGGTAAGTTTCAGGAGTAGTTCCTGGAACATCTGGAACCAAGTGACCAAGTGGGAAGTAAACAACCGTAATTTCGGCATTTTGAGTTTCAGGGGTAACTGTTACGGCGTTAACTAGTGGAGTTCTAGTGTAGTAACCAGTGACAACTGGTGACTTAACGGCGTTCCAACTACCACCTTGCGAAGTCCATTGTCCCGTTTCAATGATCTTACCAGTTACCTGATCGAAGGTCATATTCCGGGTGTACTTAACCGTTTCTGTAACGTCCTTCGCAGCTTCTTGGCCGTTAGAGAGACGGTAGTGGATTGTCCGAGTGATGTTCTTAACCAAGTTGGATTCGTCAGTACCATTAGGGTACTTCGGTCCATCTGGGTTGTTAGGATCAATCGGTTGACCAGGCTTACCAGGGTTTTCAGGGGTAACCGTGGTCGTCTTGTGCTTGAAACTAACCGTGAAGGTTGGTTCAGCAGTGGTGAACTTGTATCCAGGCTTGAAGCCGTCGTTAACGAGTTCGTAACCTTGTTTTTCAAGAGCGGCAATTTGGTCTTTAGTAGAGTAGGAAGAGGTGTCACCAAATTTACCAGTCAACAGATCACTCTTAATGATCTTGTTATTAGCGTCTTGATCAACGTAGTTAACGTGAGCATGTTCTTCATTAGCGTTGTACGTAACCGTCACAGCACTATCAGAATCATTTGGAGTGACTGTAGTTGCACTAACCGTTGGTTGATCAGCAGTGTAACCACTGATAACAGGAGAGTCAACGGCAGCGTAGCTAGTCTTGTCACTAGTCCATTTACCCGTTTCAATGATCTTGCCCGTTACTTGGTCAAAGGTCATGTTTCGGGTGTACTTAACCGTTTCCGTTACGTCTTTGGCTGCTTCACGACCGTCGGCGTATCGGTAATGGATGGTTCGAGTGATGTTCTTAACCAAGTTGGATTCGTCAGTCCCATCAGGGTACTTCGGACCATCTGGGTTATTTGGATCAACTGGTTGACCAGGCTTACCAGGGTTTTCAGGGGTAACCGTGGTAGTCTTGTGTTTCAAGGTAACCGTGAAGGTAGGGTCTTCAGTGGTGAACTTGTAACCAGGTGTGTAACCATCGTGAACGAGTTCGTAACCTTGTTTTTCAAGAGCGGCAATTTGGTCTTTAGTAGAGTAGGAAGAGGTGTCACCAAATTTACCAGTCAACAGATCACTCTTAATGATCTTGTTATTAGCATCTTGATCAACGTAGTTAACGTGAGCCCGTTCGGCATCGGTATTGTAAGTTACCGTCACGTTGCTGTCCGAATCTTCTGGAGTGGTAGTAGCAGCACCGACCGTTGGTTGATCAGCGGTGTAACCACTGATAACAGGAGAGTCAACGGCGTCGTAGCTATTCTTACTACTCTTCCATTCGTCAGTTTCAATGATCTTGCCCGTTACTTGGTCAAAGGTCATGTTCCGAGTGTACTTAACCGTTTCCGTTACGTCTTTGGCTGCTTCACGACCGTCGGCGTAGCGGTAATGGATGGTCCGAGTGATGTTCTTAACTAAGTTGGATTCATCGGTCCCATCTGGGTACTTTGGTCCATCAGGATTGTTCGGATCAACGGGTTGACCAGGCTTACCAGGGTTTTCAGGGGTAACCGTGGTAGTCTTGTGTTTCAAGGTAACCGTGAAGGTTGGTTCGTCGGTGGTGAACTTGTAACCAGGTGTGTAACCGTCGTTAACTAATTCATAACCTTGTTTTTCAAGTGCCGAGATCCGATCTTTGGTGGAGTAATCTGACGTAGAACCAAATTTACCAGATAAGGTGTCGCTCGTAATGATCTTGCCATTTTCGTCTTGGTCCACGTAGTTAACGCGAGCATGTTCTTCGTTCGCGTTGTACGTAACCGTAACGCTACTGTCAGAATCATTTGGCGTGGTCGTAGCAGAACTAACCGTTGGTTGATCAGCGGTGTAACCAGGAATGACAGGGGAGTCAACTGCATCGTAGTTAGTTTTATCACCGTTCCAGTTACCAGTTTCAATAATCTTGCCAGTAACTTCATCAAAGGTCATGTTCCGGGTGTACTTAACTGATTCCGTCACGTCTTTGGCTGCTTCACGACCATCGGCGTAACGATAGTGAATCGTCCGGGTGATGTTCTTAACTAAGTTAGCTTCATCAGTCCCGTCTGGGTACTTCGGACCATCTGGATTGTTTGGATCAACTGGTTGACCAGGCTTACCAGGGTTTTCAGGGGTAACCGTCTTGGTCTTGTGCTTGAAACTAACCGTAAAGGTTGGTTCGTCGGTCGTGAACTTGTAACCAGGTGTGTAACCATCGTGAACGAGTTCATAACCACGTTTTTCAAGTTCAGCAATCCGATCCTTCGTAGAGTAATCTGACGTAGAACCAAATTTACCGGCTAAGGTATCGCTCGTAATTACTTTGTTGTTGTCGTCTTGATCAACGTAGTTAACACGAGCTCGTTCTTCGTTGTTAGTATAAACAACTGTGACAGAGCTATTAGTGTCGTTAGGCGTTACCGGAGCGGCATCAACAGTTGGCTTGTCAGGCGTGTAACCAGTAATTGATGGTGATTGAACGGCATCATAGCTAGTCTTATCACTCTTCCAATCATCGGTAGCAATGATCTTACCAGTAACCTCATCAAAGGTCATGTTGCGAGCGTATTTAACCGTTTCCGTTACATCTTTGGCTGCTTCACTTCCATCTGAGTAACGGTAATGGATTGTCCGAGAGATGTTTCTAACTAGGTTAGCTTCATCAGTGCCATCCGGGTACTTTGGTCCATCCGGGTTATTCGGATCAACGGGTTGACCCGGTTGACCAGGATTTTCAGGAGTAACCGTCTTGGTCTTGTGCTTGAAGGTTACCTTAAAGGTTGGTTCGTCAGTTCCGAATTTGTAATTAGGGGTATAGCCGTCATTGACGAGTTCGTAACCTTGTTTTTCTAGCTTAGCGATTTGATCTTTGGTGGAGTAGTCTGATGTGGAACCAAACTTACCAGTCAGAGTATCGCTTGTAATGACCTTGCCATCTTCGTCTTGGTCTACGTATTCAACGTGAGCTTGTTCTTCATTAGCGTTGTACGTAACGGTGACAGCACTATCAGAATCATTTGGAGTAACTGGAGTAGCCCCAACCGTTGCTTGATCCGGTGTGTAACCAGGAATCATCGGTGATTGAACGGCATCATAGCTAGTCTTATCACTGGTCCAGTTACCGGTTTCCGTAATCTGTCCCGTAACCTCATCAAAGGTCATGTTGCGAGCATACTTAACCGTTTCCGTTACATCCTTGGCTGCTTCACGACCATCAGCGTAACGGTAATGGATTGTCCGGGTAATGTTCTTAACCAAGTTGGATTCATCAGTCCCGTTCGGGTACTTTGGTCCATCCGGGTTATTCGGATCAACTGGTTGACCTGGTTGACCAGGATTTTCGGGGGTAACCGTCTTGGTCTTGTGTTTCAAGGTTACCGTGAACGTTGGTTCGTCAGTGCTGAATTTGTAATTAGGGGTATAGCCGTCATTGACGAGTTCGTAACCTTGTTTTTCCAGTTTAGCGATTTGATCTTTGGTGGAGTAGTTTGATGTGGAACCAAACTTACCAGTTAAAGTATCGCTTGTAATAACCTTACCGTTATTATCTTGATCTACATAATTAACGTGTGCTTTTTCAGCGTTAGCATTGTAGACAACGTCAACTGTGTCGTTAGTTGCTTCTGGAATGTTTGTGTAAGCAACGTCAGCCTTATCAGCGGTGTAACCAGTAATTTTTGGAGATGGAACATAAAAACTATTTTCTTGGTCTGGAATCCATTCATTCCAAGTTATAGTATTACTTTCAAGATGTTTCGTTCCGGTTCGATGGTAAGTAAACTTAAAGGTTTTATCAGGAGCAGCTTGAGATCCGTCATCATAAATGTAACGAATTCTTACGTTTGAAACCCCAGAATTATCAGTTACCGCTTCAGTATCTTTCTTAAACTGAATGGTGTAAACCAGTTGTTTACCATTATTGTAGGAGAGGACAATTCCATCTTGAGGGAAGTCACTACTGATCTGCTTGTATCCTTGTTCTTCAAGAAGTTTGGTTTCTCCAGCTGGAGAATAGTCAGATCGTTCGTTAATCTTACCGCTAACTTGGTCCTGGTGTAGTTCAGTCCCTTGATCATCAATGTATCGGATGACAGCATCCTGATGGTCGACAACATAAGGAACTTTCGTTTCTTCACCAGGATCTTGAATGGGAACCGGTGTTCCAGGCGTGGTTGTCTTGGTTGGATCATTTGGATCTAACGGAACGTAGCCAGGAATGTTTGGTAATGGAGTAGGGTTAGCCTTCGTTGGATCGTTGGGATCAAGGGTATAAGGCACATCGTAGCCACCATTATCAATTGGGGTGCCATTTTTGTCGACTGGAACCAGTTTACTTAATTTATTAAGTTCAAAGACAATGTTTCGAGTTTGCGGGGTATAAATTGGGTAAATTGGGTAAAAACCAGTAGATGGAAGATTAGCACTATTCGTTGGGTTCTTAACTTCCCAACCATATTCTCTAGTCTTATCGTTAAAGCGATATTCGGCATCAATATGGTAAGTTTCGCCAAATTGTTGTCCATCTGGGCTATAAAGTCTGGCATCCATGCCACCATGACCATCAGTTTCTGTGATTTTTAGAACTGATCCATTGGCGTAGTGAGTGGTCCAAACCGTTCCAACCTTACCAAATGGGGAAATGAAACCACTAGAATTATCTGGTTTTCGACTAATGTAATAGTAACCATCGCCGGCCTTATCAGGTAACCCGGTTACCTTGAAGTCTTGACCAGTCAAACCATTGAAGTGAGATTCATAAACCGTTTGTTTCGTTTGTGCGTCAACATAACGAACGGTACTAGGAACTTCACGAGGAATGGAGAAGTTTTCTACCCCAAGTTGTAATGTACTTGGTTGGTGATCAGCTAACGTCCACTCCCGATTAAACCGAATGTGGGAAGAATTAGTTTGTAATCCACCAGTGAAATCACCGTTATTCCGGTAATAGAAGTTTTGTAGGTTCTGCGAATTTTCTCTAGTTTCCTGACCTGGATTACTTTTAATCGTGTATGATCCAACTACTCGATTATCTTGATCAAGTTCAAAAGCATAGAGAGTTCCATCACCGTTCCGATTGGTAGAGAAAACAATGGTTCTTACTCGACCAGCCTGATTAAATCCAGCCACGATCTTGTCGTATTGGAAAGTGTAGTGACTTTCATCGGGATCAACCCAACGACCACCATAATCGGGATCGCCAACTTCAATCTTTAGTCCATTATCATATTTAATGTTGGTAGCAAGAACTACGTTAGTTGACTTAGCTTGTTCAGCAGCCTGCTTGATTTGGTCACGAGCCTGTTCTTCTGCTTGTTGAGCAACACTAGCCGACTGTGCTTCTGATGCTGCAGAGCTTGCTTGAGCATTCTCTGACGCAGAAGCAGACGTTTGGTCTGAGGTAGCGGCCTTTTGGTCACCAGTAGCAGCTTGATCGGTAATTGCGGCAGATGAAGCTGATTGCTCAGCTTGGGGTTGAGCATCGGCAATCTTGGTGGACTCGTTGCCAGTCAGTTGGTTGGATTGTTGTTGCTCGCTAGTAGGAGCCTGACTGGTTGCTTGATCGTCCTGTTGCTTTGCCTGGTCATCCTTGGCAAGTTTAGCAGTTTGATCAGTACTCTTCTGCTCAGTTGATTGTTGCTTGCTGGTAGCAGTAGAGTGCTGTTCAGATTTTGCTTCTGGACTAGTGGACTTAGTAGTTTCACTGGTCTGCTCAGTAGAAGCCTGCTTTTGATCATTAGCAGCTTGGGTCGAAGTAGTTTGGTCAGTGCTTGAAGCTGCTTGGCTAGTAGCATTCTCAGCTGTGACCGTTTGCTTCTGTTGTGCCTGTTGATCTTGGTTCTCTGTCTTACTCGTGGCAGTGTTCGAAGCGCCGGGGTCGGTGCTAGAACTAGCTGTCGTTTGTGTCGACAAAGAACTAGTATCAGCATGAACGTCATTAACATTAAATGCGAAAAAGCCGGCGGAAAGGGCGGTCACTGTAATGGCACTAAATAACCACCGTTTTCCAGCTTTATACATTTTATAATGCGTTTTGCTGTCTTTAAACGGCATAAAAATTACCTCCTTAAAATCATATAGTATGATGCTAAAATTGTTATATAATACTGGCTTATATAACGTCTTAACTATAAAACGAAACCAAATTTTGTACAATCACTACTTGTACAATCAAGGATTATGAAATTTTGCACTAAATCAATATATTTTTGTAAAATTATAAGTGTAATCTACTTTTCCTGAAATAGGGGGATAAAATGTTGCTATATCAGCGTTTTAATCCACTTTAATGATCTTGTTTTTCGGTAATCTGTGTGTTATTTTTGCTTTTGGGGGATAAAATAATTTAAAATATTTTTGATAAACTGTTACAAATATATCAATAAGTATCTTATTTTACTTTGATTATCTGATTGTTGTGTAAAATTAGTGAAAAAAGTTGCAACTTATCCTATGCAAATTTAAGTAATTTTTAAAATTTGATTTGATGAAGATATAAATTTAGGGACACTAGGTAAATTAAGCACAAAAAAAGACCTCTTCCAATGATCATTGGAAGGGGTCTTTTTAATTAAGTTAGAAAGTTAGCTTACCATCTTAAGATGGCAGCAACTTGAGCACCTTCTGGCATGTCTGCGGCAGGTAAGACAGTAACGTCACCGTCTAAACCTAAAACAGTTAATGCCAACGTGTTCAGTTCGTTAGCGGCACGAGCACCTTTGCTCGTTGTTACGTCAACCGTTTCACCGTTGTCTTTGCTTTCAACGTAAGCATCTTCAGCGATGATCAAGTTGGCAATCCGGTCTTCTAAGACAGATTGTTCGATGTCGTCTAAGCTGCTAGTAGCTTTCTTAGCACCTAACATTTCACTGTACTTAGCTTTAACGGCTTGCTTGCCGGCAGCTACGAATTGATCGTGAATCTTTTGAGCCACTGCTTGTGCATTTTCGCCAGCATTCTTAACGGCAGCGTCAATTTCAACGGACTTGTCAGTTACCAAGTAAGGGTTGTGAGAAGCCTTCTTGAAGCGACCAGCGTCTTCAGCGTTAGCAACCAAGACCAGTGGGTTGTGGTCAACGTCTGAGTAACGTTTTTGCACGTACTTATCAACTTGTTCAAAGTATTCGTGTGTATCCCATTCAGGACCGTTCTTTTTGGGATCCTTGATGGTGTTAGTTTCGGTCCTATCACTATCAAATGGGTCAGCTGGAACGTTGTCAGGGTCAGTAACGTCTAAACCATTGACAGAGTAAAGCTTGTAAGAATCACGTTGTAAGAACAACATGTCGAAGTCTGGGGTGAATTCCAATTGTCTAACGATTGGTAAAACAGGAAGCTTGTCACTGATGGAGAATTCTGGTTGGGGAGCATAGTTTAAGTTGTACACAATTAAGCTATCGTTCGTAACGTACAAAATCAAACCTTCAGCAATCGTGGTGTTATCCTTCAACGTCTTAAGGTAGTTGTTGATTTCAAATTCGTAAGCCTTCCATAATTCTGGTTTGTAGAGTTTTTGGAAAGCATCCCGAGCAGATTTAACCAAGCTATCCATTTGGATGTGGTCTAAGCGAGTGTTATCTTCCTTAGGATCCAAAGGCATGGTGATGGTAACGATTGGTCCTGATTGTTTTTCTAAGTCTAATAAGTTTTTAATTTTATCTTTTTGATCATGTCTTGCCATAGTAAAATCCTCCAATTGGTAGTATATCTCAATCATAACGCAAAAAATGGGTTTGAAGCAATTGAAAGCGCTTGATGTTTAAAATTAAGCATTTATTTTTTGAACAGAATTATAAATATATTCGCAAATTAATAAATCTGGTGTTTGTGAGAAATAATATTTATATTTTTTTCCTAATATCTGTTCTGTTTCTTTGATAAATTTCTGGGTGTATTCTTGATCGCCAATTGGACTGGGGTCTTTACTATTAAAATAGATAGCAATAGCGTCATGTATTTTATTACCAAAATAAACATCATTTTCATATTTAGGTAAAAAATTAGAAAAAACGTTTCTGAAGTCAAGAGAATAAATGTTATCAACGGATGGATTACGATATTCATCGTAAAATCTAGAAATAGAATTTGAAATTACTTCTTTAATTTTTTTACTTGTTATAGAGTTATCATTTTTGACATAGTTTAATATTTTTTGCAGTCCATAGCCTCCCCATTCTTCTATATATCGTTCTTTGATGTATCCGCCTCGTCTATGATTTCTTATTACATTGCCTAGTCTGTCAATGTTTATACTGTTATCAGCAATAATTGCATTTTTTGAGGGGAATTTTTTGGGATCATTGAAATTAGGAGCAACGTAATCTTCTTTATCATTAATAATGAAATTGATAAAATTATCAATTTCATTTAAGAGAACATCTTTGATATCTTTTGTTACAATTCCTACGATTGTTATGCATGTATTTTCATTTTGTTTGCTAACGTCTGAAGATGAATCGAGTCTAGCCATATCTTTAGGCTTTATTTTCCTAGATAATAAACTAAAAACATAATCATATTTGTCATTACAAAGATTTGGTATTGCTTGTTTTTCATCATAATTTTTTATGTAATCAAATTCAGTATTTTTAAATTGTTGAAGATTAAATTCTTTTAGATTAACTTGTTGACCCGCATGATAAATTAAAGTTCTTAGAGCAATTAATTCTTTAAAAGATGAAGATGTGTTTTGGTATTTGAACCATGTAAACACATTCTCTAGCCTATAAATCCAGTTAAAGAAATGATCCATTTCTGATGAAATGTTTTCTACATGCATGGTTGGAGATATCCCTAAAAATTCTTGATCTAAATTGCTGAAATAACTAATGGCTCCCGATAAAATAAATTTCCAGTTTATTTGTTCATAAGGATTAACTTTACTTCTAATTTTTTTGATTTTTTCTTGAAGATTTTTTCCACTTATTTCTTTGAGACAGGATTGGGTTATTTCATAATTAGTAAGTTTCATATTTTACACCTTAATGATTTCACAATTATGACTAAATTTGTATTTATATAATTATTAATACTACAAAAATTTAAAATAATCAATTTGAATAATGGGAGATCTCTTATTTAGTTCTTTAAAGGAACCTAGCAAAAATTATTTGTGATTTCAGGTAACACATTGGCAAGCTAAAACGTTATTAATAGATGTAAGGGTTGGCCAACCACTTATCACTATTGAAAACACAGAGGAGAATTAATTATGAAAAAAAGTTGGTTAAAAACGACGGCAACTTACACGATGGTAGGCGCGGGACATGAAAAGGGGATGCGACGTGGGTTCGCAAATCTAACGGAAGATCTGACCGCGGACCAGGTGACCGAGTTTGGCAATATTTTAGCAGAACTAACCGGAGACACGGTGGAAAAGGTAGTCTTGAACGATACCAATGTCATTGCAGCGTAACCAAGGAGGAAAGCACATGAAAATTTTAGAATTAGTTTTTAATACAGAACAACGTAAAGTTCGAACCTTACAGTTGAACTACGCGGACCAAAATCTTGAAGCGGCTCAGGTGGAGGCCTTGATGAAACGGATTGTAGATCTGGAAATGTTTAAAAAAGATGGCGTGAATCTGTATGCGACACCAGTCGCGGCGCGCTATGCGGAAAACAATAAGTACCCGCTTTTTGGGACGATTAAACCAGCTGCTTAATTTTTAATTTAACTAAAACGATCCACTCCATAAAGGGGTGGATCGTTTTGGTGATGGACGGAGAAAGGACCTGGGAATGATATAATGCAACCGAGGATGAGCAGGTCATTATAACGAACAAGGAGGCCATAACATGGACATTAATCGTCATCAAGATTGGTTAATTAATTTCTACAAACAGCGAGATTGGTATGATTATTCTCCAATTATTAGAATGAATTTTCTAAACGAAGAAACCGGTGAATTGAGTAGAGCAATCAGGGCCTACGAGATTGGCCGAGATCATCCTGGCGAAGCAGCTGAAAGTGATGAGCAACGGCTAGCTGACATTAAAGAAGAAATGGCAGATGTTTTGGATCAAGTCCTGATTTTAAGTGATCATTATAATCTTAGCGTTGCTGATTTATTGGAACAAAGTGAAACCAAGCTAAAACAAAGGTTTAATCTGTAAGCTAATCGGGGTAACACGAAGGGCCTCCACGGTTATGGTGGGAGGCTTTTTAATTTGCGCTCAGCAACTAACAACGGTTTGAACACTGTCACTGTCAAAAAGCGTAAGTTAGCCAAACTTCGTTCTGCGAAAATGGCATTGTTACAGCAATTATTTCCCCAACCGGGGGCGGCTAGTCCAGGTCTACGCTTCACTAACTTTGACGATAAATCGCAACAGCGAAAGTTAGGGGATTTAATTACGCGAAACGGAGTTAGAAACAAGGATCTAAAGGTCACTAACGTAGAATCCATTTCTAATCAGGTGGGCTTCATTAAACAAACTGATCAGTTTAATAATTATTCGGTAGCTAGCCAAGATCTTTCTAATTACTACGTCATTAAACCAGGCTATTTTGCTTATAATCCGTCACGGATTGACATTGGATCGATTGACTATAAAAGAGATGATCAGCTTAGTTTGGTGTCGCCCCTATATGTTTCTTTTTACACAGATGAACGGATTAACAATGATTACTTCTTAGACTGGGTAAAAACGGATCATTTTCAATCCCAGCGACAACGATTATCTGAGGGAAGTGTGCGCAAGATGCTTTCCTTTTCGCAATTAGCTGAAATGAAGTTTCCCTTTAAAAGTTACAAAGAGCAGGAAAAAGTATCAACTTTATTAAAATTAGTGGAAAAACGAATCAACTTGGCGGAACATCAACTTACGCTTTTAAGGAAAGTTAGTCGCTTACTTTTACACAAGATGATTTTGTAATTAGAGAAAACTCCTAGATAATATTATTCGTGCGTTTAATTGTACAAAATATATTTATTAAGGAGTTTCATGATTATGAAAAGAAACAAACAACAACTATTTTACGAGTACTTTGCCGAATGGATTGATCTCTATAAGCGTGATGCAGTTCGAACGGTAACGTTAAATAAATATCTAATTAGCTTAAAGTGGGTCCGTCGAATTGCCCCCTCCCTATACCTGAAGGACCTTAACAAACGAGCTTATCAAGAAATTATTAATGAATATGCACTGACACACGAACACCAAACGACTCTAGATTTTCACCATCAAATTAAAGGGGCCATTTTAGATGCCGTTGATGAGGAGCTGATTCCGATTAATCCGACCAGAAATGCGGTAATTAAAGGAAAAAAGCCGCGCGAAAAAAAACTAAAATTTTTAAATGAAGCCGAACTCCAAAAATTAATTCGTCAATTGGATTTAGGTCCAGAAATTAATTGGGACTGGTTTTTACTGTTGATTATTAAAACGGGGTTACGTTTTTCGGAAGCCCTCGCAGTCACTCCAAATGATTTTGATTTTCAAACCCAAATGCTTCGGATTAACAAAACCTGGGATTACAAGTCCGTTCAGGGAAGCTTTCAAAAAACCAAAAACGAATCATCAGTACGTAGCGTACGGATTGATTGGAAGCTGGCCATGCAATTTTCGCAGTTAATCAGTGGTTTGCCAGAAGATCAACCAATTTTTGTTTCTGATAAACGAATCTTTAACTCGACGATTAACCAACATTTGAAATCGTTGTGTAATAAAGCTGGGGTTCCAGTTATTTCTGTACATGGATTACGCCATACGCATGCCTCGATTTTATTGTATGGTAACGTTTCGATTGCAACGGTGGCTCAAAGATTGGGACACTCTAGTATTACGACCACTCAGGAAACCTACATTCACATCATTCGGGAATTAGAGGCCAAGGATAGTGAGCGGATTATGGAGGAAATGGCAAAATTAATGTAAATTAAAACCACCAAAATGACAAAATTTTGGTGGTTACTTTGGGATTGTTAACGGCGAGCGGAACTGCCGCTGCTTATTTTTATATGTAAAGTAAGTAAAATAAAGTGATCGAGTAAAACAATTTTGATATGAGCCTAATCGCTGTTGTAGCAAGGCTTTCAGATGAAGGCGTTTAGCTAACTTATACTTTTTGACAGTGATGAGCTGATCAATTTTTTGCAGGAAGGTTCCAATTTTTACTTGTTCCGGAAGAGAAGGCAAAGAAAGAGTGATTTTTTCTAATTCACCTTTGTTTAATTTCGTTCTCCCAGAGCCAGTTAGGTAGTGCTTAATGTTAATGGTTTTTAGACTCTTCCCAATGAATAAATAATTAGAAATGTTTTCTAACGCCATTAAGATGTGGGCGTGATTATTGACCCAAACCTTACCCGTTACGATTTGAATTGGGTAGTCATTGATGTCGTTGGCGCCATCTTCGGCAATCAGAATCAGTTTCCCGTCGTGAGTAAAGCCCTTAACGTGGTCCTGGATGCCATTGGCCCCGTAGTAGGGAGTTGGTCCCGGAATTCGTTTGCTTTTAGTGACGGGAACTCGGAGTTTATCCAAATTAACGGTCACGTTTTTTAATTTTTGTTCATCCCATTTGTCAGAAAAATCCTTAAATCTGATGGCTGGAACTCTTTTTGCTTCATTTTTCGTCATTGTTTAAATACCTGTTTCAATAGTTCGAGGGTTTTTTGTTCGTCGGAGGTAGAGCCACTTAACTCATTCATCATCGCTTGGATCTCACTAGTCAACTCAGTTTCCTGGTGATTCAATTCCTGGAGATCATCAACTAATTTGGGCACAGCGACCTGTGGTTTTGCTTCAAAAGTATTAACGTAACGAGTCAGATTGAGGTTGTAGTCATTTTCCACAATTTCCGCCATGGAAGCGACGTGAGCGTATTTGGGAACGTCGTTTCGTTGAAGGAACGTTTGGACAATTTTATCAACATTCTGCTTACATAATTTATTAATGTTTTTGGTTTTTTCAAATTCCTTTGAAGCGTCGATGAAGAGGATGTCATCAGTTGTGCGCTGCGCTTCTAAAATTAAAATCACAGTTGGCATTCCGGTATTGGTAAAGATTTTTTCCGGTAAGCCGATAATGGCCGAAATATTGTGATGATTTACCAAGTTTTTGCGGATTTCGCCTTCGGCACCGCTCCGAAAGAGGACTCCATGTGGTAAGACAATTGCCATGCGTCCGTTATGATTCAAATGGTAAAGGCCTTGTAATAGGAAAGCATAATCGGCACGAGACTTGGGGGCGACTCCCATTAGAAACCGAGGATCCTTTTTGCGGTTTTCATTATCCCAGTGTAGTGAATAAGGGGGATTAGCCATAACAGCATCAAAACGTTCTGGAACGTGGATACCATTGAAAACGAGATCTGGCCAGTCATCAGCCAAAGTGTCGGTGTTCCGAAGATGGATGTCATCATAGGCCACGCCGTGCATCAAAAGATTCATTCGAGCCAGGTTGTAGGTCGTGGTGATTAATTCTTGCCCGTAGTATTCCACCTGATTTGTGTGAGCTGCGTTCCGCATGTAGCTGGCGGTTGTTAACAGTAAGGAACCGGAACCCATGGCGGGGTCGTAGAGCGTGTAGCTTTCGAGGTCCTCGCGCCCAGTGGTTAAAATGCGAGCCATAATCTCAGAAACTTGATGCGGAGTATAGAACTCTCCAGCTTTAGCACCGGCACTAGCTGCAAACATTCCAATCAGGAATTCATAGAGGTCACCGATGACGTCAGAATCGTCGTCTACTTCGATGTGACTCATTAAATTAATCATGTTAGTAAGTGTTGCAGTTCGGGCAGAAGTGTCACTTCCAATCCGATTGGAGTTTAGATCCATGTCAGCAAAAATTCCGGATAATGCCTCTTGTGCTTGGGGAGCAATATGCTGATTAAAACGTTGTAATGCGTCTGCGACCATCGTGACTTTGAACGTCTGGTGATCGATGGCAGCCTGCCAATCTGAAAATAAATCGCCGGGTTGAATGACGTAACCGAGCTGTTCCTTCATGTAATTGCTGGCCCGGTGCGGGTCTTGTCGCCAAAGGTCGCTCCAGCTGGGCTGTTGGTTATGACACCATTTGCGGGCTTGGTCCGACAAGTACTTATAGAACATGATTCCAAAAATATAATTTTTGTATTCGGATGGCTCAATTTTCCCTCTAGTTTCGTTGAGAGCCTTCCAAATCAGTGCTTCTCTTTTTTCACTTAAAGCCATAATTTTCCTCCATTTCTGCTCCAAAACTATGTAATCAAGGAGCTTAATTAGTAATTATAACAGAGGTTATACATTGTTGATTGTTGTGATTAATTTTGGTCTTTAATTCGTAATTATTAATAATACGAGAGATGGGGAGAGAATTATTTGGAAACTACAACCACGCAACAAGGATTTGATGAAACGGATTTCGGACTTAGAGATGTCAAGCATGTTGTATAGATAAGACAAAATAAAAGCAATCCACTGATTAATAATGGTGGGTTGCTTTTTTGATATGTATTTTAAATACATTGAGATAAATAATATTAAAAATTGGTCTGATGTAGAAGATCAAATAAAGAATATGATAATTAGTGTTGTATTCACAAAAATTTATTACTCTATTAAAAATTTTGAATATAAATCGAATAAAGTATATGAAAATTTTGATCTTCTTAGTTCAGAATTCGATAAGGTTTTAGTCTTTGTTTATTCTTTATTAGATATATGTGAATATCAAGTTAATAGGAATTTATATAATTATTTTACTACCTTTATAATTAATGAATTTAATAAATTTGAGCATAAATTAGGGGAATATATTAAGGAACAGTCAGAAAATAATCAGTTTTTAAATAATGCTGAAAAGTTAAATATACTAATCCATTTTCAAATCAAAGCAATATCGCTAGTAATATTCATGGTGATACAGATAATCATATTGTTAGTGTAGATGCTTAAATAATTGAAGATGTAGTTAATGAAGATAATAATTTAAATTTTAAACAATTCACAAAAACGTATCAAATTATGTCTAACACTGAAAATCATAAAGACGTCTTACCCAATCCTAACGATATTGATACTATTTATTTTTATGGTCATTCTTTAGCTGAGGCTGATTATTCTTATTTTCAATCAATTTTTGATTATTATAATTTATATGACTCTAATCTAAATCTATTTTTTTATTATTCTGTTTATGCTCCAGAAAGATAATCCCAAATTGTTAACCAAAATATTAATAATATTTGGAATCTAATTAATGAATATGGTGAATCAATGGGTAATGCTAAAGGTAAAAATTTGTTGCATAAATTAAATTTAGAAAACAGAATTAAAATTAAAGATCTTGAAATTAAATAGTCAAAAAAGTCCCACGAAATTAATTTTTCGTAAGACTTTTTACGTATTTTGTTAAAAGTGATTTGATTAGTGCAAACTAGTAAAGAAATCTTGGACCGCTTGTTCAAACTGAGCCCGATCAAAGAAACCGAGTTTTTCCTCGTCTTCGACTTTTTTAATAAGTTGATGAAATTCCGGATTATCGTTTAAATCAGTGCTAGGCCGATAAACCGCAAACAATTTCATGATTTGGTTACCGCTGTAACCTTGATCATCGGCCCATCGTCTAATTCGTAGTTCCTGAAGTTCACCCCGAATTGCTTTCCGGGCTTGCTTCAAGCTCTCCGTGTCGAAATGTTCTTGGTAATCACCATCATCAATCTTATCCATAATGGCGCTAATTTCATTTTGACTCTGTTCGTCTAACGGTGTGATGTGATTCTCAACGGCCTTCCGATTAGCTTCTGTTTGATTATCCATGTAGGCATTCAAAAGATCAACCAACCGATCATAGTCAATGATTTCTTGACTTTGTTGTTGTAGATGTAATTTTAAGTTGGTTAAATCAATTCGATCTTCGGGTGCTAATTTCTCGTTGACGTCATTCCAACGAGCTTGGAGAGCGCTAAAGTCATCATCTGAATTTAACTTTAGACTAACTGATTTTCCCGTTTTTACGCCATCTTCATTGTAAACTTCAGCTGGGGTTCCTAGCTGATAACCTTGTTGCATTAATTGCTGTACTGGTCCATTTACTTCAGCGGCTAATTGCGAGAACTCTTTTTGTTCTTTGGATGATCTTGGAATTTGGGAAAAATCTGTTCCAGCAATTTCTTCTAGTCGTTCCAGTTTCGGATTTATTTTTTCTATCTGTTCAGCATATTTATCAGCTAAAACACCACTGTCAATTAATCCTTTATCATCTTTATCGGAAGCATGTTTCTCCGCATCCGTAATTGTATCGTTACCACCCAACGTGTAAATTACAAGTGCGTTTTTAACGTGCTCTTCCATGTCAGCACCACGCCGGTAAAATCTGACTTTTCCATATGGTTTAGCATTCTTATTAATAACCCGGTTGGTTCGCGACATGGCTTGGATTAAGAGACCCTCTTTCAGAATCTTATCCATATAAATCACATTTACATATTTGGAATCAAATCCAGTAAGTAATTGATCAGAAACAATTACTAGATCTAAACGATCCCCATCGTCTTTACGATCATAGGGCTTTTTGTGAGCCAGCCGACGTGTAATATCACTAACATAATCCTGTTCTGGGTGCTTACTTTCGAGGAAATCTTGGGTGTCAAAGGTTTGTTGGTAGTTTTTCATCGCCCGTTTTAATTCAGCTTGTAAGTCAGAAGAACCACTACCATTGGTTTCATCACGAGAGAATGTCATTGCTACCCGCAGTTCCGGAGCTAGTTTTTGGAACAGGTGGTAGTAGGCCACCACGGCCTGTTTTCCGGAAACAGCGAGCATCGCATGAAATTGATTGGGCTGGCGTTGTCCGGCTTCTAGGGGACCATCTGCATTTTCGTGCCAATGAGCAACAATGTCTTGAACCACGGCCTCACGATAAGCATTGCTAGTGTAAGCCGCTTTTTCCAGTTCAGCGTCACTATAATTAGGATGTTCTTGTTTTTCAATGTCAGTTTCATAGTAGGTTACATCGAAACCAAGTACATTTCCATCCCCAATGGCATCTTTAATGGTGTATTGATGGAGTCGGGGACCAAAAATATCGTGAGTAGAAACATCACGACTAGTTTTAATGTCATAGATTTCATCACTGTAGAAGTTAGGGGTACCAGTAAATCCAAACCAGGTGGTATTCGGAAGAGCTGATTTAATTTCTTTTACAGCGTCACCACTGGCAGAACGATGGGCTTCATCCATGAGGATTACCATTCGTTCATCTGATTTTAATTCTCTTTTCACTGCGCGATGTAAGCCCTGAACCGTGATTAGATAAATATGTGAACCATTGTTTTTCAAACGAAGATCCCGCTTTAATTCGTGCCCTTTAACTTTTTTAATGCGGTTTTTAAATTGTTGGTAAGCAAAACTTCTAAAATTACTAAGCGTTTGATCAACTAAATCCACTCGATCCACGATAAACAGAACATTCCGAACCTTAGGCATAGAAGCTAATAGCTGAGCAACTTTAAATGATGTAACGGTCTTTCCAGAACCCGTGGTGTGCCAAACGTAGCCACCTTCACGTTCAATCAATTGATTGTTATCCATCGTTTTCATTCGTTCTAAAATGGCTCGTGTAGCTTGAATTTGGTAAGACCGCATGACCATTAAATTTCCGTTTTCTGCGTCAGGAATCATGTTAACAGT